>NZ_JBHRWO010000021.1:0-100463 GCF_042647865.1 Glycomyces rhizosphaerae | reverse complement strand
TGTTCCCGCTAAGGAATTCAGAATCCGGGAGCGTCCTCGCGAAGGGCCCTGTCGCTGCGGGCCGGCGTCGTCACGCCGGCGGAGTCCCAGGGCTCAGCTTTTGGGAGTTCGTCGGCGTTCGTCGTGAAGTTCTCGACGATGTCGCCGAACTTGGTGCCCTTGATCTTGTCCTGGGCCGCGTTCGCGACCTTGTTCGCCTGCGTCCGCACCGACGAGGCGGCCTGCTGGACCTTGTCGTTCCCGGTCACGCGCCTGGTGTACTCGACGATCTCGTCGTAGCGTTCCCGCCCGGCCTTCGCCCCCAGGATGTAGCCGACCGCGAACCCGGCTACGAGATACCACTTCCGCATATTTGCCTCCCCGGCCGACCCGCGGGCCGAACGCTGCTCTGGTTTCACTGTGCTCTGAAGTTCACTGTGCGTTGCCGCATATAGCGGCCATTCTGCCCCATACATGGGTGCCCACGCGGGCCATGACGGAAACGCGTCGCCCGTGTCGACTCCCCACCGGACGCCCCGGCACCAGCCGAACCAGTCCTCCCATTCCCCGCCGAACCGCCCCCGATCTGACCTACGCCACACCCACCCCGGTGGCACCCGCCCCCGTCGGTCCTGTACTGTCATATCCGGTTCGCACGGCGAAACGCCGAACTCGAACCCCTTCCCCAATAGCTCAATTGGCAGAGCAGCCGACTGTTAATCGGCAGGTTCTTGGTTCGAGTCCAAGTTGGGGAGCCACCTTGAGACAGTGGGAACGGCCCGGACGGCGAAAGCCGGTCCGGGCCTCTTCTTTTCTGGACATGTCTCGCCCTCTGATCCGACGAGCGTCGCCGAGGAGTCCGGCGATGCGTCCGATGCCGCGTGGCTGACTTCAATTCCATGCGGCCAAGACGTCTTCCGGCCCCCACACGAGGTCGGCGGCCACGCCGTCGGCCACACCGGACCGGCTGACCACCACCATGCCGCTCTCATCTTCCGAAGCCCCGGGGACCGCCCCCGCGGTCTTCCTGAGACTGTTCAGATCATGGCGGTCGAAGGGCGTGCCGAGCCATTTGATCGAGCCCGTATAGAAGACCTTCCTCGCCACGGGTCCACGGTCTGCTCCGACGAGGTCCACCTCGGGGTCGAAGCTTCGCGGCCACCAGCCACCGACCTCGACCGCCTCCGGCCACGGAAACTCGTCCGAGGCGGACGCGCGAGCGAGCGCTTCGCGAACCACCGGCTCGATCGCCCGGCCGCGCCAGCTCTCCCATCGCCGCTTGATCGTCCGCAGTGCCTGCTCATGGCGATCGCGCTTCACTTCCTCATGGGCGCCGGCGAGCATCGCCAGGTACAACCGCAGATACGAATCGGCGACGCGGTACAGCTTGCCGCCATTGCCGGGTCGGGTGGCGAGAGGCTGATCGAAGGCGATCGCGTACTTGTCGTGGAGCCGGTTGAGGATGGGACCGAGCGAGCCTGACTTGATCGGTTCGTCCGGGCCCCGCCCCGCATGGGCTGCGATATTGCCGAAGGTCCGCTCACCGCTCCCGATCGCCGAGAACACCTTGCGGGTCTGATCCGGTTGCGGGAACTCCGAGTCCAACATCTGCTCACCGATGGTGAACAGGGGACTCGTCGCTCTGCGGCACTGCTCGGCGAAGAAGTCCAGGGCGTTCGAACCGTCGCCCCACGTTCTGCAGAGCGCAGGGAATCCGCCGGTGATCAGGTAGGCGTCGAGCGCGTCGACTCCGCTCAAGCCGGTGAGCTCCGCAGTGTCCGCGGGGTTCAACGGCTTGACCACCATCGGATCCGCTCGCCCGTAGAACGGACGGTCATAGCCGATGAACGCCTCCATCATGTGGATATCGCTGCCCACCAGTAGCAGTAGCACTGGCTTGCCTTTGAGCAGCCGATCCCATGCTGTCTGCAGATAGCCTTCGAGGCGCGAATCCTGCTGGAACAACCATGGGATCTCGTCTATGACCACGACCGAAACCCGGTCCTCGGGCAGAGCGAGCGCGAGCAGCTCGAACGCCTCCAGCCACGTTCGGGGCCCCGCGTTCGGCAGAGCAGCGGCCCCCGGGAGGTCTGAGGCCCGAAGCGCGGCCATGAACAGCTCAAGCGATTCGGCGGTTCCAACCCCCCTGCTTGCTTGGAAGTACAACCTCGGCAGTGCCGCCTCGACGCAATACTGCTCGACCAGTCTCGACTTGCCCGCCTGCCGACGGCCCCGGATGGCGACCGCGGCACCCTCGCCATCACGTTCGACCAGTTCCTGCCTCCACCGCAGATCTGCCATTTCTCGTTTGCGCCCTACGAATGGAGCCTTGCGCATGCCGCCCCCGACGAGCTCGGATCTAACTTAGATGCTCCCTAAGTTAGCACGGATCTAAGTGAGCAGGTTCGGGGTCCATGAGAGCCGTGAGACGGTTGCGCATGGCTACTACCTGCGGGAATAGGCCTTGAGGAGGGGAGCCACCTTGAGACAGTGTGATCGGCCCGGACGGCGAAAGCCGCCCGGGCTTTTTCGTTTCCCGTTGCAAAGTCCCCGTCTCACCGCTGGTGCCGGGTCTGCTCCCAGGCCAAGGGCTCGGCTTCAAGAACCTCGCGGGCGAGCCGCTGAGCCGTATCGGTCTTCAAGGCCGCAAGGCTGCTGTCGATCCACCGGCCGACGGTGGCGACTCCCTGATGGCGGTACTCGACAGCCTGGATCAGGCATTCCAGCTTGTCGGCGTCCTTCGCGCAGACGGCCTCTGGCGTCTCCCCCGCTTCGAACTCGGCGATGGCGTCGCGAACGGTCTCGGTCATTCGGTCGGGGCAATCCGCAGTCTGGTCGGCGACGACCTCTCTTGGATCCGCGGCGGTGAGGTAGTCGCGGCCGATCTTGGGGATGTCACCGATACGAGTCTCCGGGGTGTCATGGAGAACGCAGAGCATGGCGGTCCGGGCCGGATCGGCGCCTTCGAGGCTTGCGATGACCATGCCGGTCAGAGCCGCCCGCCAGCTGTGTTCGGCAATGCTCTCGGGGTCACGAACGCCGGCGATCCACCAGCCGGAGCGGCGAGCGCGCTTCAGCATCCCGGCTTCGAGCAGATATCCGGCGGCACCTGCGAGATCGGTCATGACTGCCCCTTCGCTAGCGGAATCCGAGGCCACAAAGCCCCTCGGCAACTGAGCGTAGTTCGAGCCGGTACTGCTCGGATACCCAGCTGCGCCGGTCAGTCCTCGCGGCACCAGAGCTGGCGCAGCTGTTCGTTGAAGGCTATGGCCGCGAAGAGGATCGCTCCTGGCACGAAGTACCACACCGCGGGACCGGGAGTGTCATCCGTTTCGGGTTTCGCCGCTGCGAACGTGAGCAGGACGGGCGCGAGCGTGCCGATCAGCAGCAGAACGGCGACGATCTGGGCGGTCCGGACCAAGCCGGGACCAGCCCAGCGGCGCCACGTGGCGAAGCAGAGCCCGACCGCGGTGAGAATGCAGGCCAAGAGCCCCAGGAAGGCCAACCCCATCGCGGCCCCGAAGCCTTCCTCGTCCCCGTTCTCGCCGAGCGACCCGAAGACCTCGAATGGAGCGGTCAGCAGCCGTACCGTCATCGGGTCGAACGCCCGTGCGTCGGTGAAGGTCGGCAGCGCACTGCCGAGCATCAAGAGACACGCCGCAACGAAGGTCAGCGAGCGGATCGCGATCGACTCGAGGGTGTGGACCCGCACCTCGAGGTCCAGTAGTCGCCGCCGGATCCGTTCGACGTCGGTTTCATTGTCAGCCATGCTGTTTCTCCCCTTCGTGCTGCCTCTGCAAGCAGTTTGCGCTTCACCTGCCACCACGAGACAGTGGGAGCAGCCCGGACGGCGAAAGCCGCCCGGGCTAATTTGTTTCTCCGGTTTTGTGTGCTCGGGTTAGAGGGGTTCGATGCCTTCCAGGGTCGGCACGACGGGACGGATGGTGCCGTCGGTGTTGAAGTAGAGGCGGTCGATCATGGTTTCGCGGTGGGTGCCGTCGCCGTTCGGGATGGCGAAGCGGTGGTAGGCGATGTACCACTGGTCGGTGCCGGGGACCTGGACGACCGAGTGGTGGCCGGTGCCCTTGATGCCCTGGGCGAGGTCCTTCTGGAGGATCAGCCCCATGCGCGGCCCCCAGGGGCCGGTCGGCGAGGTGCCGGTGGCGTAGGCGACCCGGTAGTCCTCTGAACGGGTGTCGTTCTCCGACCACATGAAGTAGTAGGTGCTGCCGCGCTTGACGACGAAGCTGCCTTCGTTGTAGTTCGTGGGGTTGTAGGTGCGCACCTGCGAGGAGTTGAACGAGACCATGTCGGCGTTCAGCGGCACCTGGTGCGAGGCGCCCTGGCCCCAGTACAGGTACGACTGGCCGCCGGTGTCGGTGAAGACCATCGGGTCGATGGCCTGGCCGGTGTAGGCGCCGGCGGAGACGAGCGGTTTGCCTAGGGCGTCACGGAACGGGCCGGTCGGCGAGTCCGCGACGGCGACACCGAGGTGCTTGCGGGTGTCGCCGCTGGCGAGACCGGCCGAGAAGTAGAAGTAGTACTTGCCGTTCTTCTCGGCGATGCCCGGGGCCCAGGCCGAGTTGTCCGCCCATGCGATGTCGGCGGCGACGTCCAGGATCACGCCGTGGTCGGTCCAGTTGACCAGGTCCTTGGAGGAGAACACCCGGAACTGGGTGCCCGACCAGCCGGCGAAGCCGTCGGTGGTCGCATAGAGGTAGTACGTGTCGCCGAACCGCACGATGTTGGGGTCGGCGAACAACCCCGGGATCGCGGGGTTGGAGACCAGGTTCAGCTCCCACCGCTGGTTGGTCCCGGTGCCGCATGCCTGCTGCCGGAGCCGGGTGCCGTTCGCGGTCGAGGCGCCCGGGACCTCCAGGCATTTGCCGGAGTGCCGTGCGATGAGCCGCGTGTTCCCTGCGGTGTTCTCGATCTTCCACTGCTGGTTGGTCCCCGAGGAGCACGACCATTGGATGACCGCCGCGCCGTCGGCGGTCGAGGCGCCCGAGACGTCCAGGCACTTGCCCGAGTTGCGGGCGGCGAGCCGGACGTAGCCGTTGCCGAGGTCGTCGATCTGCCACAGCTGGTTGAGCCCGGAATTGCAGTCGTACTGGCCGACCTGGGCGCCGTCGGCGCTGGAGCCTGAGATCACGTCGGCGCATTTCTGCGAGTGCTGCGCAATGAGATTGACCGAGGTGCCCTCGGTCAGATGGTGGGCGGCCGAGGCCGGAGCGGCACCGGTCAGAAGCAGGACGGCGGCCAGTGCCGCCGCCAGGGCGAGTGAGAGGGCTCGTCGCATTATGGACTTCTCCTTGCGAGTGCGTCCGCCGAAGCGCGGGTTCGTGAGATGATATCGATAACACATCGAGACAGTCAAGAACTTCAATATTTGGGACGAGACGACTGTGTTGCGAGGAAGGGCTCTTCTGCTATTTGCGTTGTGCGCCTTCGGGCCAGATGACCGCGACCTGCAGTCCTCGGGCGCGGGCTTCGGCCACGGCGTCGGCCGTGCCTCCGGTCTTCGCGGACGGGACGCCGTCCCAGACGGCCAGCAGGAGGTCGATCGCGTCGAGCATCGCGGCGTTCGCCTCCGCATAGGCCTGCGTCGAGGAGGCTTCGGCGATGTACCGGACGTGCTCGGCGCGGTCCGCCAGCGCGTCGAACGCCGGCAGGTGATCGGCACTGACGCGGGTGCCGCGGTAGTCGGGGGCGGGGAGGATCGCCTCGACGCGGCCGCCGGTGTCGAGGACGGCCTGCGCGAAGATCGAGTCCGCGCCCTCGGCGAGGCACGACACTCCGGTGAGGGTCGCCGGGTCGAATCGGCCGAGTTCCCGCAGCAGGGCCGCCCGGACCAGGTCGACCGTGGCGTCCGTGAGGTTCATGTGTCCGGTGATGCCGATGCGCACCAGGCGCTCCGATCAGTTCGAGGTGAGCCGGCGCCGGGCTTCCATGAGGGCGAAGCCGAGCAGGTTCAGGCCCTTCCAGGTGCTCGGGGAGGCCGCGAGGGGGTCGGTCGCGCCGAGGCCGATGCCCCAGATGCGGTCGCGGGGGCTGGCTTCGACCAGGACCCGGCGCTCGGTCCCCCGGAGGTAGGCCGACAGGTCCTGGTGCTGCCCGAACTTGGCCACGTTGCCGCGCACGACGATGCCGAACCGTTCGGCCTCCCAGACGGTCTGGTCGAAGCCGCGGACCTTCCGGCCGAGCGCTTGGGCCTCGCCCGGGTGCCCGGCGGCGAGGATCTTCTTGGCCGCGTCGGCGTCGTCGAAGAGCCATGCCTTGTGCGCCATCATGTAGTGCTCGGCGGAGGCGAACCGGCGTCCGTCCTCGGTGAACGGCGCTGGCCACCATTGGCTCAGGCAGCCGCGGCCGGCGCTGCCGTCCGCTTCGGGCGAGTGGCCCCAGAAGTGCACGTACTCGAAGGACTGGCCGGCCGACTCGGACGCGACCGCCTCGGCGACGTTGCGCGGCAGCGCGAGAACCTCAGACATCCCCTCACCTTGCCACAGGCCGCGATCCGCCCATGGCGGAGTCGCCGCCGTCCTTTGCCTTGCCGGACGGCTAGTAGGGTCGGGGCACCGAAACTGGAAGGGTGTTCATGGGCGATCCGCAGCTGGCTGCCTTGGCGCAGCAGTACTTCGACTTTCACCTGGCCGACAACCCCACATCGGCCAGTTTCTACGGCATTCCCGGTTACGACGACAAGCTGCCGGACCCGAGCCGGGAGGGCGATCAGACCCGGCTCGCGCACCACGCGGTGGTGCGCGCCGGGCTCAAATCGATTGACGCGGGCTCGCTCGGCGGGCAGGACCGGATCACGTACTCGATGCTCGCGCGCCTGGTGGCCGACCAGACCGCGAGCATCAACGCGGCCCTCGGCGAGGTCGCGCTTTCCAACACCATCACCGGGCCCGTCTCCACGATGCTGTCCTCGCTGCCGCGCATGAGCCTCGACTCCGAGCAGCGCAGCCGGGACTACCTCGTGCGGCTCGGCTCGCTCGGCGACTACTTCGACGCCGTCCTGGACCGGTACCGGCAGGCCGCCGCCGAAGGGCGGCACCAGACCCGGCAGGGGGTCCTCGCCGTCATCGAGCAGATCGACGACTATCTCGACACTGCGGTGGAGCGGGATCCGCTCGTCGGGCCCTCCCCTACCGGGGTTGAAGCGGAGGGTTGGAAGGCGGAGGCCGCCGAACTGGTGGCCGCGCGGGTCCGGCCCTCGCTCCGGAGGTGGCGGGAGGCGCTCGAATCCGAGTTCCTGCCGGTCGCCCGCACTGATGAGCAGGTCGGGGTCTGCCACGTTCCCGGCGGGCTCGAGGGCTATGCCGCGGCTTCGCGGCAGTTCACCACGACCGATCTGAGTCCCGAAGCGGTGCACCAGATCGGGCTCGACGAGGTCGCGCGGCTGCGGGACGAGTTCGCCGAGATCGGGGCCCGGGTCCTCGGGACCGCCGATGTCGCCGAGGTCGTGGACCGGCTTCGCAACGACCTTTCGCTGCGGTACGAGTCAGAGGACCAGATCCTCTCCGATGTCACGCTCGCGCTTCGACGGGCCGAGGACGCGCTGTCCTCAGCGTTCCTGGACTACGACATCGCCCCCTGCTCCGTGGAGGTCATTCCCCCTGCCGCGGCGAAGGGTTCGACCCTCGCCTACTACACCGTCCCCGCCTCGGACGGGTCCCGGCCGGGCACGCACTGGGTGAACACGTACGAGCCCGCGTCGCGGGCCCGGTTCGAGTACGAGGCCCTCGCGTTCCACGAGTCGGTGCCCGGGCACCACCTGCAGTTCGCGCTCGGGCAGACCCTGGACGGGCTGCCGCAGTTCCGGCGGTTCGCGTACGTCACCGCGTTCGGCGAGGGCTGGGGCCTGTACACCGAGCGGCTCTGCGACGAGATCGGGCTCTACAGCGGCGATCTGCAGCGGCTCGGCATGGTGTCCTTCGACGCCTGGCGGGCCTGCCGGCTCGTGGTCGACACGGGCATGCACGTCTTCGGGTGGTCCCGCGAGCGCGCGATCGGGTACATGAGGGACAACACCGCGCTCTCGGAGGTGAACATCGCCAACGAGGTCGACCGCTACATCGCCTGGCCCGGCCAGGCGCTGGCGTACATGATCGGTCGCAGGCACATCGGCGCCCTGCGGGAGCGGGCCCGGAGCGAGATGGGGGAGGCGTTCGATCTGCGGCACTTCCACGACCGGATCCTCTCCAGCGGGTCGATCCCGCTGGCGACGATGACCGAGGTCGTGGAGGACTGGATCGCCGGGGCGAAGTAGGCGTCCTATGTGAATTCTCGGCGGCGGGGCTTTCGGCCCGACGCCGATTGCTTTGCGTCGCAAGGAGAACACGGGCCCCAGTGGGACCGGCCTCCGAGGCTGACGCCTTGGTGTCAGATTGGCGACAGACAGTACCCGCCCGTTCCGGCACGCTATGAGCGCGGCGGTGGCTCCCCCCGGGCGCCGCCGCAACTCAGTCTTTCCGACCTCGCACGATGCGCCTTCCGCTTGCGGCGCAGTCGAGGTCGAACGTCCTCAGGGGACATCGAGCCGCATTGGCGGCATCTCGGGTAAATGCCTTAGTCAGGCCCGTATCGCAAGAATTCGTGGAGAACGTCACCATTCGGGATGGGCCCTTCTGCGCGCTCATGATTTAGGTTAGCCTAACCTACACGTTCCCCGGCATCCCGAGCCCGTCCCTCCATGCTGTCCCGCTTCGAAAGGTGACCCTCCGTGCTGACAAGCGCCGACCTCCGTCCGGCCCCCGCATCGCTCCCCAGTGCCGGCCCGCCGGCCCTCCTGGGCCGCGATTCGGCCGCCGCCTACCGCGGCCTCATCGCCGATGTCGCCGGCCGCCTTGCGGATCGGTTCACCGACGTCGAACGGCCGTGGACCGGCGCCGCCCCCGCGGACCTCGGCCCGGCCATCGCCGCGGTCGACCTCGACCGGCCCCTGGAGTCCTTCGAGGACGCGTTCGAGGAGATCGGCGAGCTCTACCTGAAGGACGCGGTCTGGTTCCACCACCCGCGCTACCTCGCGCACCTCAACTGCCCCGTCGCGCTCCCGGCGGTCGCCGCCGAGACCGTGCTCGCCGCGGTCAACACCTCGGTCGACACCTGGGACCAGAGCGCGGGCGGCACCTTCATCGAGCAGCGCCTCATCGACTGGACCGCCCAGCGGATCGGCCTCGGCCCCGACGCCGACGGGGTCTTCACCTCCGGCGGGACGCAGTCGAACCTGCAGGCGCTGCTGCTCGCCCGGGACGAGGCCGTCGAGGCCGCGCTCCTCAAGCACCGCATCGAGGTCGGGACGCCCCTGCGCGGGGTGGAGGTGCTCCCCCGGTTGCGGCTGTTCGCCTCGCCCCACTCCCACTTCTCCGTCGTCAAGGCCGCGCGGCTCCTGGGTCTGGGCGAGGAAGCGGTCATCACCGTGCCCGCCGACGACTGGTTCCGGATGAACCCGGCGGCGCTGGACGCGGCCATCGAGACCTGCCGCGAGCAGGGCCTCATCCCCACCGCGGTCGTCGCCACCGCCGGGACCACCGACTTCGGGTCCGTCGACCCGCTCGGGCCGATCGCGGAGATCACTGCGGCGCACCGGGTCTGGTTCCACGTCGACGCCGCCTACGGCTGCGGCGTCCTCGTCTCGACGAAGCACCGCGGGCTCCTCGGCGGCATCGAGCACGCCGACTCGGTCACCGTGGACTACCACAAGTCGTTCTTCCAACCGGTCAGCTCCTCGGCGCTCATCGTGCGCGACCGCGCCTCGCTGCGGCACGTCACGCACCACGCCGACTATCTGAACCCGGCCGAGGCCGTGTTCCCCAACCAGGTCGACAAGAGCCTCCAGACCACGCGGCGCTTCGACGCGTTGAAGCTGTGGATGACCTTGCGCACCTTGGGACCCGACGCCGTGGGCGCCATGTTCGACCGCGTCTGCGCCCTCGCCGACCAGACCTGGGACTGGATCGCCTCCGACCCGCGCTTCGAGGTCGCCGCGCCGCCCTCGCAGCTGTCGACGGTGCTGTTCCGGCTCGCCGGAGCGGACGACGACGTGCACCGCATGGCCCGGGAGTCGCTCGCGGCCTCGGGCGAGGGCATGGTCGCGGCCACCAGGGTCGAGGGCCGGATCGCGCTCAAGCTGACGCTGCTGAACCCCGAAACGGGCCTGTCCGACATCGTCCCCGTGCTCGAAGCGCTGGCGCGCCACGGCAAGAAGGCGCAGGAGTCCGCGTGAAGACCTACGACTTCATCGGGATCGGCCTCGGGCCGTTCAACCTCGGTCTCGCGGCGCTGACCGCGCCGATCGCGGACCTCGACGGGATCTTCCTGGAGCGCAAGCCGAACGTGGACTGGCACCCGGGGATGCTCATCGAGGGCACCACCATGCAGGTGCCGTTCATGGCCGACCTCGTGACGCTCGCCGACCCGACCTCCGAGTACTCGTTCCTCAACTACCTCAAGGAGAGCGGGCGGATCTACCCGTTCTACATCCGCGAGTCGTTCTTCCAGCTGCGCACCGAGTTCCAGGACTACCTGCGCTGGGCCGCCGAGAAACTCGACAACCTGCGGTTCGAGCGCACCGTCACCGCCGTGACCTGGGAGGACGGCGTCTACGCGGTCCGTTCCGAGGGCCCCGGCGGTGCCACTACGGACTACGCCCGGCGCCTGGTGCTCGGCACCGGCACGCCCCCTTGGATTCCGCCCTCGTGCCGGGAGCTGGAGAGCCCCACCGTCTGCCATGCCTCGTCCTATCTGGAGCACCGGGACCGGTTGCGGGAGTGCGGTTCCATCACCGTGGTCGGCAGCGGCCAGAGCGCCGCCGAGATCTACCGGGACCTGCTGGTCGACATCGAGGGCGGCGGCTACGAGCTGAACTGGGTCACCCGCTCGCCCCGATTCTTCCCGCTCGAGTACACGAAACTCACGCTGGAGATGACCAGCCCGGAGTACGTCGACTACTTCCACGAGCTGCCCTCCGCCAAGCGCGACGAGCTCAACGCGGCGCACAAGAACCTGTACAAGGGCATCAACGCCGACCTCATCAACGAGATCTTCGACCTCCTGTACCAGAAGCGGTTCGAGCGCGGCACCGTGCCGACCAGGCTGTTCACCAACTGCACGGTCGAGAAGGCCACGGGTTGCGGCAGCGTCCGGCTCTCGGTGCGCCAGCACGAGCAGGACCGGTCCTTCGAACTCCAGACCGAGGGCCTGGTCCTGGCGACCGGCTACAGTTACCGCGTCCCCGAATTCATGAACGAGGTCCGCGACCGGCTGCGCTTCGACGCGACCGGGCGCCTGGAGGCCCGCCGCGACTACAGCGTCGACGCCGAAGGCAACGGGGAGGTCTTCGTTCAGAACGCCGAACTCGCCACCCACGGCTTCGTGTCGCCCGACCTCGGCATGGCGGCCTACCGCAACTCCTGGATCATCCGGTCCCTGACCGGCCGGGAGGTCTATCCCATCGAACGCCGCATCGGCTTCCAGGAATTCGGAGCACCCGCATGAAGGCCCCAAGCACCTTCTACCACCTGCACCCGCGGCTGGGCGACTTCGGCCTGCGCGCGGTAGACCCGCCCACCGACTCGCCGCTGCTGCACGAGTGGGTGACGCACCCGAAGGCGAAGTACTGGATGATGCAGGACGCCTCC
Source organism: Glycomyces rhizosphaerae (assembly GCF_042647865.1). NCBI lineage: Bacteria > Bacillati > Actinomycetota > Actinomycetes > Glycomycetales > Glycomycetaceae > Glycomyces > Glycomyces rhizosphaerae. The sequence continues at coordinate 88,842 of NZ_JBHRWO010000021.1, read as the reverse complement.
GTGGCCGACGTGCTCGCCGAGCACGAGGCCATCGAGGTCAACCCGGGGCACTTCGCCTACATGGGGCTCTACCACTACCGGGCCCGGTTCCTCGTCGAGGTCTACGACCCGGCGCAGTCGGAGCTCGCGGGCGTCTACGACCCCGCCGAGGGCGATATCGGCATGCACGTGCTCACCGCCCCGACCGAGCAGCCGATCCCCGGATTCACCAAAGGCGTCATGGAGACCGTGATGCACCTGCTGTTCGACGGGTTCGGCGCGAAACGCGTCGTGGTCGAACCGGACACCGGCAACGAGGCCATCCACCGCCTCAACGAGTTCGTCGGTTTCAAACCCGAGCGGGCCGTGGACTTGAAGGACAAGCAGGGGCTGCTGAGCTTCTGCACCCGAATCGATTTCGAGCGGTCCGCCGCGAGAGGAGTGAACGCGTGAGCGCCATCGACCACCTCACCTCGGAACTGTGGCAGGCCGCCACGAGGAACCTCCTCGCCAAGGCGATCGGCGAGTTCGCGCACGAGCGGCTGCTGGTGCCCGTCAAGGACGGCGAGAGCTTCACGCTGGCCGCAGGCGCGGAGCAGTACCGGTTCGCCGCGCACCGCTTCAAGCTCGACCACTGGGTGGTCGACCCCGCCTCGATCGAGCGCACCGACGCCACCGGCGACGGCCTGGAGCTGGACGCGGCCGCGTTCTTCCTGGCGTTCAAGGGCGAACTGGGCTTGAGCGACACGGTGCTGCCGGTGTACCTCGAAGAGGTCGCCGCGACCGTGAACCGCGGCGCGTACCAGCTCGGCGAGGGCCAGCCGAGCGCGGCGGCCCTCGTCGACGCCGGGTTCCAGGCGATCGAGGCGGCCATGACCGGCGGGCACCCGTGCTTCGTCGCCGGCTCGGGCCGGCTCGGCTTCAGCTCGGAGGACTACCGGGCCTACGCGCCCGAGACCGGCGCGGGCGTGCGCCTCATGTGGCTGGCGGCCCGGCGCGAGCACGCGATGTTCGCGGCCTCCCCGGAACTGGACTTCGGATGGCTCCTGGACACGCAGCTCGACGCGGACTCGCGCGAGTACTTCGGGTCCATGCTCACCGACCAAGGCCTGTCCTATGAGGACGTCTACCTGATCCCGGTGCACCCGTGGCAGTGGCGCAACAAGATCTCGGTGACCTTCGCGCCCGAGATCGCCGCCGGACGGCTGGTGCCGCTCGGCGAAGGCCACGACGAATTCCAAGCGCAGCAGTCGATCCGGACCTTCTTCAACCGCACCCGGCCCGAGACCGACTACGTGAAGACCGCGCTCTCGGTGCTCAACATGGGCTTCATGCGGGGGCTCTCCACCGAGTACATGGAGGTCACGCCCGCTATCAGCGACTACGTGGCCGACCTCGTGCACGGCGACCCCACCTTGAAGCGGCACGGCGTCACGATCCTGCGCGAGCGGGCCGCCGTCGGCTACCGCCACCCGGCCTACACCGCCGGCGCCCCGAAGGGCTCGCCCTACCGGAAGATGCTCGCCGCGCTGTGGCGCGAGAGCCCGGTCCCGAAGCTCGCCAAGGGCGAACGGGTCGCCACCATGGCCTCGCTGCTGCACGTGGACACCGACGGCAAGCCGCTCGCCTCCGCGCTCATCCGCCGCTCGGGACTGCGCCCCGCCGACTGGCTCCGCGGGTACCTCGACGCGTACCTCGTGCCCGTCGCGCACTGCCTGTACAAGTACGGCCTGGTGTTCATGCCCCACGGCGAGAACGTGATCCTCGTCCTCAAGGACGGCGCGGTCGAGCGCGTGTTCTTCAAGGACATCGGCGAGGAGTGCGCGGTCATCGAGCCTTCGACGGAGGTGCCCGAGGAGATCGCGCGCATCCGCGCCGAAGTGCCCGACGACGTGCGGACCCTGTCGATCCTCACCGACGTCCTGGACTGCTTCCTTCGCTTCCTCGCCGGCCACCTGCACCTCGACGGCGTGCTCAGCGAGGACGAATTCTGGCGCGTGGCCGCCGAAGCCCTGAAGGACTACCAGGCCGCGCATCCGGACCTCGCCGAGGCGTTCGCGCGCTTCCCGCTCTTCGAGGACAGCTTCACTCTCTCGTGCCTGAACCGCCTGCAGCTCAAGAACAACCAGCAGATGGTCAACATCGAGAACCAAGAGGAGAGCCTCATCTACGTGGGTCGTCTCGACAACCCGTTGGCGCCCTGGCGTTAAAGGCCCGGGGCCGGTCGGCGAGGGCCGGCCCCGTCACCCGGCGGATTGAAGGGACGAGCCGACACAAGTCATGATGTACGGCATGCATCTCAATAGCCCTGTCCTCATCACCGGAGCGAGCCACGGTCTGGGTATGGCAACGGCCACGGTGCTCGCCGCCGAAGGCGTGCCGTTGGCGCTGTGCGCGAGGAACGCCGCCCCGCTGAACGAGTTCGCCGAGAAGCTGCGCGCCGCACATGACATCCCTGTCGCCACCAGGGCGCTCGACGTCAACGACACCGAGCTGATGGTCGAGTTCGTGCACGAGGCCCAACGGCGCCTCGGCGACCTGAAAGGCTTGGTCGCGAACGTCGGCGGCGCCCGCGGCCGCAGCCTCATCGACACCGAGCCGAACGACTGGGCGTACTCCCTGAGCGTCAACGTCACCAGCGCGATGACCGCCCTCAAAGCGGCCCTGTCGCAGCTGCGGCGCACCGGCGGCTCGGCCGTCCTGGTCTCCTCGATATCCGGCGCGAAGCCCTCCCCCGGACTCGCCTACGGCTCGACCAAGGCCGCGCTCAACCACGCCGCCACGATCCTCGGCCGCGAGCTCGGCCCGAGCGGCGTCCGCGTCAACGCGGTCGCGCCCGGCTCCATGCTCATCCCCGACCGCAACTGGGACCGCCTGCGCCTGGCCGACCCGGGGCGTTACGAGGCGTTCCTGGAGGAGTTCCCGAACCGCGAACTGCTCGACCCGCGCGACGTCGCCGAAGTGATCGCCTTCCTCTTGTCGGACAAGGCGAAGGCGATCAACGGCGCGGTGATCCCGGTCGACGGCGGCCAGAACGCCCCGAGCGCCTACGGGTATTAAGCGGCCTCTTCAGCGGGCGTGGGGCCCGTGAGTCTGCCCAACAGGAACGGGAACACCAGCAGCGCGACCACGGCGCAGAAGACGCACAGGATGCCGTAGCTGGCGTACTCGACGATCGGGCCCGACGCGAGACCGGCCGCCATGGCGGCCAGGCCCATCACCAGGTCCGAGAAGCCCTGCGTGGACGGGCGTTCGGCCGGGGAGACCGCGCCGGTGACGAGCGCGGCCGAACCGACGGTCATCGCCGACCAGCCTATGCCGAGCAGGACCAGGCCGATCGAGATGCGCACGTGGTCGGATGCGGGCGAGGAACCCGCGACCGTGCACGCCGCGACGAGGATCGCGGTGCCCGCCACCAGGACCGGACGCGAACCGTACTTGTCGACGAGGCGGCCGATGATCGGCGCGAACGCGTACATCCCGCCGATGTGGAGGCCGAGGATGACGCCGACGACCGTGAGCGCCTCGTCGGGGTCGGCCATGCCGTGCTTGATGTGCAGCGCGGTCATCGCCATGACGCCGACCATCACGAAGTGGCCCAAGGCGGCGGCGATGACGCCGGTGCGCACGGCAGGGTTCGTCCTGGCCGTGCGGTAGCCGTCCGCGATCGAGCGCTTCGGCGCGTCGGTCTCACCGCTGATCTCGCGGGCGGTCAGGAGCGGGTCGGGCCGCAGCAGCGCCAGGATGATCGCGGCCGTGATCAGGCACAGCACCCCGATGGCCACCATCGAACCGACGTAGTCGGGACCGCCGAACCATCCGGTCCACGCCCGCTCGGCGAGCCCGGCGAGCGAAGGTCCCGCGACGGAGCCGATCGTGGTGGCCCACACGATGATCGCCAGGTGCGAGCCGCGGCGGGCCGCGGGAGCGAGGTCGGCGGCGGCGTACCGGGACTGGAGCCCGGCGAACGAGGCCGCACCGAGCAGGAAGTAGCCGATGACCGCGAGGACCGCGGTCTCGAGGTGGATCGCGGTCACGACGACGACGGTGCCGACGACCGCGCACGCGTAGCCGAAGGCGAGGCCGCCGCGGCGGCCGAACCGCTCGGTGATGCGCACCGCGGGCACGACCACGAGCGCGGAGCCGCCCACGAAGAGGCTCTGGGCGAGCCCGGTGAACGTCGAGGAGCCCGTCATCCCCTCGATGAGCAAGGCGCCCACGGCGATCCCGATGCCGACGGCGAGGCCGCCCAGGATCTGGGTGAGGAACAGCGTGCGCAGGACGCGTTTCTGGAGTACTGCGGTGTCGGGGAGGGTGGCTATCACAGGGGGTCCCTTCTGGAGTTATGAGCCGCGGGGGCGGCGTGTCAGGTCAGATCGGCGGCGACGCCGGACCTGAAGCCCGGACGATGGCGTCGGCCACCGCCGGGGCGAGCTTGGGGTCGAGCCGGGCCGTGCTGACGCGGATGCCCTGGTGGCCGTGGAAGGAGTACGAACGGCCAGGAGCGACCGCGAACCCGGCGTCGCGGAGCGCGACGACCGCGGCGGTCTCGTCGGCCACCGGCACCCACAGGTTGAGCCCGGAGCGGCCCCACACGTCGATCCCGCGTTCGGCGAGCGCCTCGCGAAGGGCCCCTTGGCGTTCGGCGTAGGTACGCCCGGCCAGCGCCACGCGTTCGGCCACGACCTCGTCGGTCCAGGCGGCGATCACGAAGTGCTGCAGGATGCCCGAGACCCAGCCGTGAGCGATGGCCATGCGGCCCTGGACGCGGGCCTTCGTATCGGGGTCGGCGGCGACGAGCGCGCAGCGCAGGTCGGGACCGTAGGGCTTGGAGGCCGAGCGCACGAACATCCAGCGTTCGGCCGCGTCCGCCACGAAGTGCAGCGGGATCTGCGAGAGCTCGGCCCAGTGGTCGTCCTCGATCACGAACACGCCGGGGTGGCGGGCGATGACCTCGCGGAGCGCGGCGGCGCGTTCGGCCGAAACGGCTGCGCCCGTGGGGTTCTGGCCGCGAGAAGTGAGGATGAAGGCTTTGGCGCCGCCGGCGAGGGCGGCCTCCAGCTCATCGGGCAGCGGGCCCTCGCCGTCGATGATGACGGGAGTGACCTGGTAGCCGGCCGAGAGGAGCAGGTCGCGGCCGTTGGACCAGGTGGGCTCCTCGACCGCGACGGTGTCGCCGGGTTCGAGCCGGGCCGCGAGGCCGCGCTCGAACGCGTCGAGAGCGCCGGAGGTGACGGTGAGTTCGCCGTGGACGCCGTCTGCGGCGAAGCGGTCCCGCGCGAGGTCGAGCAGGTCCGGGCAGGGCCCGCCGTCCCGGTAGTTGCCGTGGGAGATCGTGACGCGCGGTTTGAGCGCGGCGAGGTCGGGCAGGAGGTCGGGGTCGGGTTCACCCGAGACGAGGTCGTGCACTCCCGAAGGGACCGTGAGGGTTCCAGTGGGGGTGAAGGCGGAGCGCTGGCGGATGACGGTGCCCGCGCGGCCGCCGGTCTCGACGACGCCCCTTTCGCGCAGGCGCCGGTAGGCGGAGGCGACGGTGCCTGGGGCGACGCCGAGGTCGGCGGCGAGTTTGCGGACGGGAGGCAGGGTGCGGCCGGGCGCGAGCTGCCCTGAGCGCACGCCGGACTCGACGCTGGCGGCGATCTCGGTTGCCGCCGATCCGGTGATCTGATACTGTACCGACATAACGAAAGTATTGTATCAGTACAAAAATAGCGATCGGAGCCGCCCCCGATGTCCGCCCTCGAATGCCCCTACAGCGGCCAGTTCACCCAGACCGAGCGCACCACCCCCAAGCGCTCCCGCGAGCGGGTCACCTACGAACGCGAGGCCGCGTACGGGGTGCTCGACGAGGCGCTGTTCTGCGACGTCGCCTTCGTCGGTCCCGACGGCGCACCGCGCGTGCTCCCCACCTTCCATGTGCGCGTTGGCGACACGCTGTTCCTCCACGGCTCGACCGGGTCGAGCATGGGCCTGGGTGGGCGCGAGGAGTTCCCGGTGAGCGTCACCGCGACGATCGTCGACGGCCTGGTGTACTCCAAGTCCTGGTTCCACCACTCGATGAACTACCGCAGCGTCGTCGTGCACGCGAACGCGCGGCTCATCACCGACGCGGACGAGCGCTGGTCGGTGTTCAAGGCCCTCATCAACCGGATGGCCGAAGGCCGCTCGGACCGCTCGCGGGCGGCCAGCGACAAGGAGAACGCGATGTCCGCGCTCCTGGCGATCCCGCTCGAAGAGGTCTCCATCAAACAGCGTTCGGGCCCGCCCGTCGAAGAGCCCGAGGACGAGGACCTGCCGTACGACAACGGCGTCGCCGAGGTGACCACGGTCGTGGCGGGGCGGTTGTAAATGGTGGCGAGACGCCTTTAGACTGCGATCCGCGCGGTGCCGGACCGGGATCGACCTTCAAGCGAAATGACCGCTCGGAGTGTGGGTCGTGGGAACTTCCCTCTTCGATGTCGGTCCGGCGCCGTCTGGCGCGGGAGGTGCACCGCGCGGATCGCTTGAGGACCGGGCGGGCCGCAGTTCGAGACGGCCCGCCCGGTCGACGTTCACGCGACGGCGTGCTCTTTCGCGGACTCGGCTTTGTCCAAGCGCCACACGGCGATCGAGCCGCCGCCGGCGACCGCGACCACGAACAGCACGAACGTCAGGGTGTACGGCCAGGCCGGGGCGGCGTCGTCCGAGTTCTGGACCAGCGCGCCCTCTTCGCCCGCGCCCCACCAGACGGCCTGGCGGATCAGCTGCAGGAAGTCCCGGTCGCCCCAGGTGTTCCCGTCGCCGCCCGGAGCGGCGTAGAAGACGCGGAGCGAAGCGTGGTTCCAGACCACCGGCGCGCCCGTGCCGAGCTGCGCCAGGACCGTCGCCTTCGGTTGCGCCGGTTCGGGATCGAAGGTGTACCAGCGCTCGGTGACCTTGAGTTCCTCGTCCAGGCCCTCGGTGATCCGCGAGCCGGAGTTGAAGCTGATCGCCTCTTCGGTCGCCGGATCGGACGGCGGCCCGACGGCGGTCGTTCCGAGCACGTCCCGGTACCAGGCCCAGTCCGGTTCGGTGGTCACCGCGGAGTTGGTGGCGATGAGGCCGCCGCCGCCCTCCACGAACTCCTGGACCGCGGCCTGCTGCGGCTCGTCGAGCAGCTCTTCACCGGTGTTGAGGAACATGACCACGTCGATCTCCTCGAGGTCGGCCAGGTCCTCGGCCGTGCCCTCGATGAGCGTGAAGTTCCAGCGTCGCGCCTCCATCTCGAGGCGTTCCACCGCGTAGTCGGCCACGTCCTGCGCCGCGTTCCCGGTCGTGATGACCAGGACCTGCGGCCCTCCGGCGGCGAAGGCCGCCGAAGGGCCGAAGGCGGGCGCGCAGGCCAGCGCGACGATCGTGCACAGTCGCAGCAGGGTTCTCACGCGCCCAGCCTAGCGTTCTCGGTCAGCCGCAATGGCTCCAGCCGCTCGTCCAGGTCGTCGACCCGACCGACCCGCCCCACTTGACGCAGGTGTTCGGCGCGGACTTCTTCACGGGCCCCGCGTAGTAGGCGAAGCTGCCCGAGTCCGTGCCGACGGTGCCGCCTTCGGCCTGGAGGGTCGCGGAGACGGCGCTGGGGGTGCCGACGCTCGTGTACTTCAGGGTGACCACGCAGTTGTAGCCGTTGGAGTTGTTGTACATGAGGTAGATCCGGCCGACGGTGCCGAGCGCGTGGGTGTCGATCTGGCTGTAGCCGGAGCCGCAGACCTCGCCGGGCGTGTACGGGTTCCCGCCGCCGCAGCCGTTGGAGGAGGTGATGGCCTTCTTGGTGCCCAAGGGGACCTGGATGCCCTCGACGACGGGGGTGACGACGGAGCCGGAGGAGTTGCGCTGTTCGTAGTGGAGGTGCGGCGCGTTGGAGCCGCCGGTGGAGCCGACGGTGCCGATGATGGTGCCCTGGGAGACGGACTTGGAGGTGCCGACGGCGCCGATCATGGTCGCGAGGTGCGCGTAGCGGGTGCGGGTGCCGTCGGAGTGGATGATCTGGACCCACTTGCCGTAGCTGGTGCTGCCTTCGCTGTAGAAGTAGGCGGTGCCGCCGGCGGTGGCGCGCACGTTCTCGCCGTTGATGTCGTCGCCGCCGTAGTCCTGCCAGTCGATGGTGTTCGACGGGTTGTGGCCGCCGGTCCAGTTGTTGGCGTAGAAGGTCTTGTTGCAGTTGAACGGGCTCTTGTGGCTGACCGCCTGGATGCTGACCTCGTCGGCGTTCGACATGAGGGCCGGGGCGAAGGCCGCGGCGGCCGCGGCGAAGAGCGCGGTGATGAGGAGGGCGATGCGCCGGTGCCGCGATCGCGGGTGGGGGCTTTGGGGGTAAAAGCGCTGTCTCATAACAGAACGGTATCGAAGAAAATCTTCGTTGTGAAGGTCACACTTGAAGAATTTTTTCTTACAGAACGAGGTCGGCCGCGCTTCCGGCGATGGAAGCGCGGCCTGCTGCTTGACCTAGTTCTATTTGTACAAGGCCTTCGCCAACCGCTTCTGCGCGATCCACATCCCCGTCACGCACAGCGCCATGAGATAGGCGACGTGGACGAACATCATCGGGCCCGGCTGCCCGAGGCTGAGGCCGCGCACCAGCTCGATGCCGTGGTAGAGCGGCATGACGTAGACGATCGGCTGCGCGAACGCCGGGTAGGCCTCCACGGGCGTGAAGGTGCCGCCGAACAGGAACATGGCGAACACGACCGCGTTCATCCAGTCGAAGTCGGGCCAGTCGCGGAACATCGTCGCCAGGGTCAGGCCGATCCCGGCGAAGGCCAGCGCGATGAACACGCACGCGGGGATCGCCAGGAGCGACCACCACGAGTCGAGGAGGCCGAAGAGCCCCATGACGACCACGAACGCGCCGATGTACGTGCCGCCGCGGATGAGCGCCCACCACACCTCGCCGAGCGCGACGTCCCAGGGACGCAAGGGGGTCGCGAGGATGCCGTCGTAGACCTTCATCCACTTGAACTTCGCGAACACGTTGATGGAGGTCTCCGCGAGCACGCCCATCATCGCGGCGTTCGCGAGGATCGCGGGGGCGACATAGGCGGTGTAGGAGACCGTGGTGCCGTCAGGGAGCGTGATGTCGCCGACGAGCGCACCCACCCCGAACCCGAAGGCGAACAGGAAGAGCAGCGACTCGACGGCGCCGGAGATCACGAGGATCCAGGCGCGGCGCATGGCCACCCAGTTGCGGTTGAGCAGGGCGCCCGAGGACTTCAGGGAGGCGCGGGCGGCGCCGTAGGCGATGACCGACATGCTGGGCTCCTAGAAGTTCAGGCGGCGCTGGACGGCGTGGCGGGCGGCGAACCAGCCCGCGACGGCCAGCACCGCGAGGTAGGCGATGTGGGCGGCCGGCGGCAGCGCGGGCGCCACGTTCGCGGTCGCGGCCCGGGCGAGCTCGGTGCCGTGCCACAGCGGCGAGACCCAGATGAGCGGCTGCAGGAACCCGGGCATCTCGCTCGCAGGGAAGAACACCCCGGAGAACAGCGAGATCGGCATGACCGCGAACCGGAAGATCATGTTGAGGTTCGCGTCGTTCTTGATGCTGGAGGCCCAGAAGTGCAGCCAGGGCGCGAGCGCGGCCGAGGTGAGCGCGGCGGCGATCACCGCGAACGCCGCCCACCAGGAGGCGTAGACCCCGAAGAACCCGAGGACGATCGCCACGACCGTGCAGTTCGTGAAGGGCCGGAAGACCACCGCGTAGCCGAGGTGGCCGTTGAGGATGTCGACCGGGCGCAGCGGGGTGGCGCGCTGGGCGAGGTAGTGGCCGCCCCAGTCCTGGTAGCCGCCGAACACGGGGAAGACCATGTCGTTGCCGAGCATCATGACCGCGACCGAGCAGATGAGGCCGGGGGCGATGAACTCGGCGTAGTCGAGGCCGCCGAGGGAGGCAGGGTCGATATAGGCGCCGACGCCGATGCCGATCGAGACCATGTAGAGGATCGGCAGGAGCACGGAGGTGAAGACGGTGCCGTGCCAGACGTGCCGGAAGAGGGCGAGCTGGAGGTTGAAAGCCCTCCAGGCCGCTTTGGCCGGGGTCGGCGCGGAGCGGTCGACGAGTACTGCGGTCACGCTTCGTCCTCCACGAGGGCGCGGCCGGTGAGGCGCAGGAAGACGTCTTCGAGGCTGGCCCGGCGGGCCAGGGTCGAGGTCGGGTGGATCTCGCGGGCCTCGAGCGCGGCGTTCGTGTCGTCCGCGTCGTCGGTGTAGACGAGGATCTTGTCGGGCAGGGCCTCGATCTGCGCGCCGATCCCGTTCAGGGTCAAGGCGAGTTCGGCCAGCTCGCTGGTGTGGGCGGTGCCGAAGCGCAGCTCCACGACCTCCTTGGTGACGTGCGTGTCGATGAGCTCGCGCGGGGAACCGGAGGCGATGATGCGGCCCTCGTCCATCACGACGAGGCGGTCGCACAGCTGCTCGGCCTCGTCCATGTAGTGGGTGGTGAGCAGGATCGAGACGCCGCGGTGCTTGAGCTGGAACAGCCGCTCCCACACCAGGTGCCTCGCCTGCGGGTCGAGGCCCGTGGTGGGCTCGTCGAGGATCACCAGCTCGGGCTCGTTGATGAGCGAGCGGGCGATGGCGAGGCGGCGCTGCATGCCGCCGGACAGCTCGTTGACCTGGTCCTTCGCGCGGGACGAGAGCTGCACGAACTCGAGGAGCTCGGCGGCCTTCGCCTTCGCGACCTTCTTCTTGATGCCGAAGTAGCCGGCGTAGACCACGAGGTTCTCGAAGACGGTGAGCATCCCGTCCAGGGTGTTGTCCTGGGGGACGACGCCCAGGCGCGCCCGGATCTCGGCCCCCTGGGTGAGCGGGTCGCGGCCGAAGACCTCGAGGGTGCCGCCGGTGGGCTGCGAGACGCAGCCGATCATCCTCATGGTGGTGGACTTTCCCGCCCCGTTCGCACCGAGGAAGCCGAACGCCTCGCCACGGCGGATCTCGAAGTCGACGCCCCGCACCGCCTCGTGCTCGCCGTAGCTTTTCCGCAGGTCCCCGGCGCGCACCAGGATCTCGTTGTCATCAGGCATGTCGCAACCCTAAGCCGGGGCTCCGACATGAGTCCACCTCTTTTCGAAGGAATTCCTTCATAAATAGGTAGGGCAAGCACTACCCCAAGAGACGGGTCAGCAGTAGTTACAAATCACGCTTGACACGGGAGGCTTGAGTAGTCGAACACTTCCCGACAGATCGGACGCTCTCCATGACGCTCATCGCCGAAAAGGCATCGCCCGCTGAAGCGCGGCCAAGAGTCGGCAGCGACTTCGCCGAACTCGGCCGACGGATCAACCAGGCGGGGCTCATGAACCGCCGCCCCGCGTACTACGTGATCCGCTTCGCGCTCATGGCGATCGTCTTCGTCGGCGGCTGGACCGCCTTCGCCTTCATCGGCGAATCCTGGCTCCAGATGTTCACGGCAGTGTTCATGGCCCTGGTCAGCACCCAGGTCGCGTTCCTCGGCCACGACCTCGCGCACCGCCAGGTCATCCGCAGCCGCTCCACCTCCGAGCGCCTCGGCTGGTTCACCGGCAACCTCGCCAACGGCATGGGCTACGGCTGGTGGAACGACAAGCACAACCGCCACCACGCCAACCCCAACCACGAGGAACTCGACCCCGACGTCTCGCCGGGCCTGTTCGTCTGGTCGAAGCGCCAGGCGGGCTTCGCGCAGGGCATCACCACCTGGTTCGGCAAGTACCAGGCGGAACTGTTCTTCCCGATCCTTCTCCTCGAAGGCCTCAACCTCAACTGGTCGGGCATCAAGTCCGTCCTGAAGCCCGGCCTGAAGAACCGCGGCTGGGAGGCAACCTTCCTGGCCGTCCACTGGGTGGCCTACATCAGCGCCCTCTTCATCGTGCTCACCCCCGGCCAGGCCATCGTGTTCCTCCTCGTGCACAAGGCCGTCTGGGGCCTCTACATGGGCTCCGTCTTCGCGCCCAACCACAAGGGCATGCCCACCTTCGTCGGCGAGACCGAACTCGACTTCCTCCGCAAGCAGGTGCTCACCTCGCGCAACGTCAAGGGCGGCTGGTTCACCAACTTCGCCCTCGGCGGCCTCAACTACCAGATCGAGCACCACCTCTTCCCGGCCATGCCCTCGGTCAACCTGGCCAAGGCGCAGCCCATCGTCGAAGAGTTCTGCAGGGAAAAGGACATCCCCTACCACGCGACCGGCCTGATCCAGTCCTGGCGGGAAGCCCTCACCGAACTCCACGCCCACGGCGAACCCCTCCGGAATCCGGTACCCGCAAAGGTCTAGGGACCACAAGCACGAAGCAGCCGCCCGCGGATCCCGCGGGCGGCTGTTCGCGTTCAGCTTGCCGAGACGAAGAAGCGCTCGCCCCCGGTCCAGTAGTCCTCGACCGAGATCGCGGCGTTCTCCACGCCCGCGGTCGGCACGGCGAGGCAGAAGTCCCCGGCCGCCGTCCCGCCCGCGAACACCTCGGGAGCGACCGACAGGTGATCGGGGATGAACCCGCAGCCCTCGGTGTACACGGTGTTCTCGATGTAGACCCCGAACAACAGGTCGGCCCAGGCGGTGCTGGAGGCTTCGCCCTGGTACGTCGCATCGACATGGAACATGAAGAACTGGAACCCCTCGGACGGGGCCACGTTGAACTCGTCCGCGGCCATGACCTCCGCAGTGGCGTCGAGAACGACATCGCTGATGGCCACGGTCCAGTTGCCCGTGGTGATCTCGGTTCCGGCCGGCAGCGGAGCGGTCGGATCGGTCCCGTCGACGACCTCGTCCTTCGGCTCGTCTTCGCTCTCCTCCAACTTGGACGGCCAGTCCTCAATGATCTCCTCGGCGGACCTGCCGACCGCAACGGTGATGATGATCGCGACGATCAGGCCCAAGACGGCCAGGGCGATACCGATGATCGCGAACAGCCGGTGCGAGATGAAGATCCCGATGATGCCGAGCACGATCGCCGCGATCCCGAACAGCCCGCCCAGGAAGATCCCCGCAACCGGAATCAGGCTGAACAGCAGCGCCGCCCCACCGAACACCAGCGCGAGAATGGAGATGGTCTTGGACGGCTCCGGCGGTGCCGGCGGTATCGGCACGGAATAGCGCGGCTGTTCCGGCGGCATAGGAGGCGATGGCGAAGCAGGCGGCTGGGACATGACTCCCCCAAGTGATTCAGTAGGCAAGAATCGCCTGTCACCCGCATCACAACACGAGAATCAGAACATGTCTCAGATAGCGAATGAATCCACGTTGGGGTTCGAAGCGTTGGGGTTCGAAGTTCGAGGTTCGTTGCGGGCGGGGTTCAGGCGGCGGCGACAAAGGGGAAGGGGGCTCTCTTGGTTGTTGTTCGGTTTCGAGGTTGGTTGTGGTCGGGGTTCGGGCGGGCGGCGACAAAGGGGTGATTGGGAGGGTGGGGTGGGTTGTGCGGCCGCCAGGCAGCGCGGGGGTTGGGGCGCTGGGCGTCGGGTCGGTTGTGGGCGCTGGCCGACACGCCCGACCCCGGGGGACAGTGCCGTTGACCTGCCCAAACATCGATGATTCACCCGATTGGGCGATGACAGGACACCCTTGCCCGATCTATGCTTGATACAGCACAAACAAGCGAAAACAGCCAGATCATTCGAGAACAGCGGAAGGGAGGCGAGACCCCGATGAGCCACTGCACCACCACCCCGATCACCGCCTCGGTCGCATCGGACCGCCGCTCCCAGGCCCAAGCCATCCGCTCCACCCTCGACCATGCCGCCGAGGCGATCAACTCCCACCACGCCCAGGTGCTGGCCGCGGTGATCGAGATGAAGACCGCTGGGCTGCATCGCTCGGAGTTCGGGTTCTCCGCCCTCCGGGACCTGCTCCTGTCGCAGTTCGACTTCACGTTCAACACCGCAGGATCCATCGCCGCCATCGCCAGACTCTCCGGGAAGTTCCGTCTCCTGGCAGAGGCGGCGACGACAGGGACGGCCCGGATCGACCAGGTCGCCTTCGCGGTCCGCCAGTTGGACAAGACCCCCGCGATGCGCCTGTTCGCCCGCACCCCCTTCACGACACCGGTCCCCTCCCCCTTCGACGCTTCAGTCCAGTGCGCGACACCGGAAGCCATGGTGGCCGAGTACTGCGCCCATGCTTCGTTCAAAGACCTGCAACGCCACCTCGACGAGCTCTGGGCCTCCATCGCCGAGGAAGCCGAACTGCTGGACGAGTTGGGTGCGCAGTCCCTGCAGCGCCTCGAACTGATGCCGCAAGACAACGGCATGTGGAGCCTCTCCGCGGAACTCTCCGACACCACGGGCCGCCTGTTGGACAAGTACCTGCAGACCGCCTGCCCGCCACCCCGGCAAGAAGACCAAGACAGCGACGGTCTCCTGCCCCCGCAGGAGCACCGGCACGCTGAAGCCCTCCACCAGCTCCTCGCGGGCTACGGGTCTTCCCCGCAGGCAGCGACCCGCCACGGGCACACCGCCACCCTCGATCTCACGGTCGATATCGAGACGTTGCAGGGCAAGGACACCGGCCGCCTCCCGCTGCTGGAGGGCGACCCGATCTCGGTTCCCAGGGCGCGCCTCCTGGCTTGCGAGGGCGTGGTGATCCCCTCGGTGTTCAACTACGCCACAGGCGAAGCGGTCGAACTCGGCCGGGCACTGCGCCTGCCGAACACGGCCCTGCGCAGGAAGCTGGAGCTTGAGCAGCCAGGAGGTTGCGCCTGGTCCGGGTGTGGGCGCCCGGTCGCCTGGACCGAAGCCCACCACATCCAGCACTGGGCCGACGGCGGCCCCACGATCGCGGAGAACCTGATCCTGCTGTGCCGGTTCCACCACGGCCGCATCCACACCACCGGCTGGACCGTGACGAAGACCGGGCCCGGACAAGCCATCATCACCCACCACGACGGCCACCACACGACGAGCGCCCCCGGTGGGAACACCGGGTGCGGCTGCTCCGACTGGCGCACGGACCAGGACATGGACATTGAGCACCACGGCACCGACTGGGACGTGTTCCCGACCGGGCTGTACCGCTCTGAATGGTCCGAGGCCATGAAACCCGACCTCGATGCCCTGGCCGAGGCCATCGACCGGGACCGGGCCCTCAAAGCCATGAAGGCAGCGAGAGCGAAATGCCGAGCGAAGTTCACGACACCGAACCAAACGACACCGGCACCGACACCGACACCGACACCGACACCGACACCGACACCACCGATCACGCCGCCGATCGTCAAGGCCCCCAAGCCTTCCGAACCGATCGGAGCACCCAGGACCCCGAAGGTGATGGCTGGTCCGGCCCGGGAGGTTGACTACGGGGATCCACCGTTCTTACTCTGCCCTCAGCGGGCGACTGCTGAGGGGAAGCGCCGCAACACCAGCAGCGCAGCCCGACACCCGGAAGGGTTCGGGCCCCTCAGCATGCCCAGGGAAGAAAGCAGCCCTGGCAAGACCCGGAACAGGCACCGCCTATAGCCGAAGAGCGAGCCCAGCCCGCCACTCAGCCCTTTGTCGCTGCCCGCCTGAACCAGAACCCAATCCGGCCCCGCAGGCCGAAGAACTCGCCCGGGTTGACACCACCTCGTCGTCGCTGACTGCCTTGACCGCAAGCCCCGAGAGATCGAAGCCGAAGACCAGGCCCGGGACGCAACCACCCCGTTGTCGCTGCCATCTTGAACCCAGGCCCAGCCCCACCCGGGGCCGAAGAACTCGCCAGGGTAGAGGCCACCCCGTTGTCGCTGATTGCTTGAACCAGAACCCAATCGCTCCGCAGGTCGAAGTTCGGGCCCGGAAGGTCGCTACCTCCTCGGTATCGAGTGGGCATTGAATGCTGTCGTTCGCCGCCTTGTAAGCCAAGGCGAGTTCGAAGAAGGCGGCGTCGAGTTCATCATGAAGTCGGCATCGAGCTTGGGTACGCCGGAGCAATTCGGGAGATCGATGCGGTCGAGGCGGCGTTGGGGATCTCGCTGCCGCCGGACTTCCGGACTAGTCTGCGCATCCACAACGGAACGGAGTGCGGCGATCCGAGCACGGTGCCGCTCGATTACCTGTTCAACACGGGCGACATTCATGAGATGACGCGGGCTTGGCACGCTGAAGAGGACCAGGAGTTCGACGATCCCAGCGCCATGGCGTGCCTCATCGATGAGGGCATGATCCACGTGAAAGGGCCGGTGCGACCCACTTCGAGCCTCGCGGGCAGGGCAGTCGTCGGCACGATGAACGGCGATGTCAACTGGTTCCTCGACCTCGACCCGCCGAAGGGAAGAACACGCGCAGGCGCACCGCCCGAGTACCTGAAGTCTGTCTCGCAATTGGTTGGGGTGCAGGGCCTTAGGATGTGACGGCTTCGGAGGGGCGCTGGATCGAGCCGTTCGCGGAGCTGCGACCGAGGACCTTGGCCAATCTCGTCCGCGAGGCTCAACGCGAAGGTGCTGGAGCTCTGGATGGCCGTCCACAACGCTTCCCACCGTCCAATCCGCGTCCGCGTCGAGCATGCGTTCGCGCGGATGAAAGCGTGGAAGATCCTGCGGGACTGCCGCCTGCGCGGGGACGGAGTCGCGAATGCGATGCGCGGCATCGTGCGATTCCACAACCTCGCCTACGGCCGGTGACCCAGACCGCCACCGACCGCTAGAGCGCCTCAGCAACGCCGATCGCGAGTTCACGGTGGGACCGCGCCATGGCCGTCAGCCTCGCCCGCAGGTCCGCCATCCACTGGGGTTCGTCTTCGCCAGGGGTGTCGAGGGCGCTGTCGATGCGAACGAGCGAGCAGACCGCGTGCGCGCCGGCGAACAACCGCAGGTTCGCCAGATCGGCTTCGCCGAGGGGTCGGACACTGCGGTATCCGGCGATGAACTCCTCGGACCGCTGCCGGTGTTCTACTGCGGGGAGCCCATCCGGTCCGGTCAGGTCGCGCAGGGCATAGGCGATGTCGGCGGCGTACCAGGAGAAGGCGACCTCGTCGAAGTCGAACGCGGTCGCTCTTCCCTCGTCCCAGGCCAGGTTGTCGAGTTCGAAATCGCCGTGGACGATCCCGAATCGGGAACCGTCGCGAGGCAGACCGGCGATCCGGTCGGCCAGGCGCAAGGCGGCTTTCACGAGAGCCGGATCGTGGGGGTAGAGGTCGGTGATCTCGGACAGTTCGGGGAACGCCTCGGGCAGGTCGGCATCGATCCCGGCCATGCTCTCGTGGACGGCCGCGAGGGCGGCGCCCCAGGACCGGGCGCGGTCCTCGTCCAATTCCTCGACGTCGAGCTCCTCGCCGGGTGCGGCCTCGACCACCATGGCGTGCATCAGCCCAAGCGCTGTCGGCACCGTCGCCGTCAGGGTCCCGGCCAGTGTCGGGACCGGGCGCACCACCGCCGCGCCGCCCGCAACGAGCCGGTCCATCAGCGAGCACACCGCCGCGACCGGGCCGGCACTCCGGTTGGCGTCGGGCACGAACCGCAGGTAGCGCTTCCCCTCCGGGTCGCGCAGGACGAACACGTGTGAAGCGCTGGAGCGCCACCACTTCGCGGTTCCGGCTGGGTATCCCCATGCGGCGGCGACCTGGTCAGCGACGGGGCTCTCCCACGCAGGCGTCACGGTTCGCTTCAAACGATCGATCTCAATCAATGGCATCATCACCAGCAAGTCTCGCCACGCACGCCCCACTCGTGCAACTTGATTCCCAGCGGCCGATCCCGGCCCGCAGCATGCCCGGAGCCGATTGCGGGACAGGCTTTAGACGAGACGGAGGATGGTCTCTTCGATCTCGGCGTCCCGGCCGGAGGCATAGGACACTTCCGTGCCGATCGCTTCAAAACCCGCCTTCTGCAGGACTTTGAGCGATCCGATGTTGTCGCTGGCCGCACGGGCGCAGATGGGCCGGATCTCAAGGGTCTGGAGGAATTGCGCGAGCGCTCGGCTTGCCACTCCTTGCCCCCAGACAGAACGGTCGATCCAGTAGGTGAGCTCGGTTTCGCCGTCGATGATGAAGCTGGCGATGCTGCCGACGAGTCGGTCGTCGCGGGTGATCGCGCGCATGGTGACGTCCGGAGTGGACCGCACCTTCGCCATGTGGGCGTCGAATGCCTCCCGGTCGTTCGGATCCTTTGCGGTGAAGGCGGCCATCCGCACCGACACCGGGTCGCGCATCAGATCGAACAGGACGTCGAGATCGGCATCGTCAAGCGATCGCAGTGCCACAGCCGCCACAGTTATCTCTCCTCTGGTCATCCCCCATTGCACAGGCACCGTAACAGCGACCTCCGACACTGCCGGGCAAGGTTGCGCAGCGCCCGGTCAAAGGGCGAGAGCCGCAAACCGCTTCTGCCCCATAGGCTTGTCGAATGGATGATCAGCTGCGTTCACTGTCCAGTGTCGAGATACAGGAACGCGCCGCCGAGCCGCGGGTCAGTGCTCGTGCCGTGGTCGTGGATGAGGAGGGACGGGTACTCCTCGTCCGGCACAGCGACAACGGCCGAGCGTTCCATGTGCTGCCGGGCGGGCGCGTCGAACCCGGGGAGACGGCTGCCGAGGCGGCCTGCCGTGAGGTGCATGAAGAGACCGGCCTGCGGGTTGAGATCGGGGACCTGCTCTGGGTCCGCGAGTATCTGCCGGAGCGGCACCCCGGGCATCCCTACCACCGAACCCGGATGCAGCAGCTCCAGCTGTACTTCAGCGCGAAGCCGACCTCCGACGGAGCGTCCCCGCCGCCGGCGCCGGACCGGACGCAGACAGCGGTGGTCTGGCATCCCCTGGCCGCAATCGGCGATCTGGTCCTGCTGCCGCTCGGGCTGGCGTCGTCGCTCATCGCGCTGGACCCGGGATCGACGGCTGACGGTGCCGTGTACCTCGGCGACTTGGCCTGACTTCGATCTGAGCGATGAGCACGCCGCAACGGGGTCAGGCGGTGAGGTCGCGGAGGGCTTGGGCGGCTTCGTCGGCGAATTGGCGGCGGAGGCCTTCGGTGCCGAGGGCGAGGACGGCTTCGAGTGCTCGGCGGTTGGCCTCGGGGAGTGCTTCGGCGGCTGTGGTCGGGACGTCGGGGGTGACGCCGGTGCCTTCCCAGTTGCCGCCGGAGATCGGGCTGACCGAGCGGGCGGTGGGGATGGTGACCTCCAGGTGGGAAGCCACGCGGAAGCCTTCGCGCGGATGCGCGCCGCCCCGGGTGCGTTCGCCCATGACGACCGCGCGGCCGTTCTCCTGGAGGTCGAAGCTGAGTGCCTCGCCGCCGGAGAACGTCGTCTTGCTGGTGAGCACCCAGACGGGCTTGTCGGGGCCGAACTTGGCGCCGGGCACGTGCGAGGTCCACAGCTGCTTGAAGTCGGCGGGGTCGCGGTGCGCCATGCCGGTGAGCTGCACGGGCTCATGGCCGGTGAGATAGCTGTAGGCCAGGGCGACCATCAGCGGGTCGCCGCCGAGGCATTCGCGGAGGTCGATGATGAGGGCGTCGGTGGCGGCGAGGAGGTTCATCGCGGCGCTGATCTTGTCCCCGGCGACCACCGGAGGGAAGAGCAGCGGGGCGATCTTGAGGAGTCCGATGTTGCCGGGCAGACGTTGCGCGTGGGCTACACCGCCGCAGGTCAGGTCGCTCCATTCGGCCATCTGGCGGATCTGGGTCGCTTCGTCGTCGTGGGTGTCGCTGAGTTCGATCTCGCTGAATTTCAGCCGCAGGTGCAGGTCGGAGTTGACCGATTGCAGGTCGGCCGTGACCAGCTCGGCCAGACCGGCCTGGTCGGCGTTCGCGTACCGGCCTTCGGCCAGGCCCGCGGTCAGGACGGTGTCGAGTTGGGCGGCGACGTCGGGGAACACGTAGTGCTCGTGGAGCAGCCGGGTGACGTGGGGAATGACGGTGGTCGCGGTCGGCGGCATCGGATCCTCCATGGGGGAAGGGGGGACTGTGCACAGACAGTGAAGCACCGAATTGACAAAGTGTCCAGTTTTTTGGACACTTAATCCATGACCTCACCCGACGACGAAACGACGATCGCCACGCCGCAGCAGTACCGCGCGCTGGGACATCCCGTGCGGCACCGGCTGCTGTTCGCCCTCGGGCAGGAGGCCGCGACGTTGAGCCGGCTCGCCGCGGACCTGCGGATCAGCAAAGGCAGCGCCGCCCACCACCTGAAGATCCTGCGGGAGGCGGGCCTGGTGCACCTCGACCACACCCGGCAGGTCAGAGGCGGGACCGAGCAGTACTTCAAGCGGACCGCGAAGCGGCTGAAGTTCGACACCGGCGAGGCCACCAAGTCCGCGCTTGCGGCCGTGGCCGACGAGATCGTCACCGACGAATCCGACCCGCTGCTGCTGGTGCGCAACATCCGGCTGACCCGGCCGCAGGCCGAGCGATTGCGACGGACGTTGGAGGAGATGGTCCACGACCTGTCGGAGGACGAGAGCGGGTCGCGGCATGGGGTCATGGTCGGCCTGTACCGACCGCGCCAGTCCGGCGAGTGACCTCGGCGCACTCCCCGCCCCGTGTCAGCGGGCGTGTCAGGCCGGTGTCAGGGCGCTGCAAGTCGGGCGGCCGATAGTTGCTTCATCAACAAGGAACGCAACACCGAACCGACACTGGAGAACACGATGAACGTCAACCTCACCGCCCAGGACAAGTCCACCCTCCGCACCGCCGCCTACGGCGCCGTCACCCTCATGTCCTTTGCGGGCATCGCCGGATCGGCCCACAAGGTCGCCACCGACGGGACCCTCGCGCTCGCCTCGGCGACCGGCACGGTCGGGCATGTCCTGGCAGAGAAGGAGAAGGACTTCAAGCTCGAAGCGAAGTCCGGTGCGGCCCTTGCCGACCAGGTCCTGCCCGCGCTCACCGCATCGGTCAAGACGCTGGCGGCGCAGGACGCGGCCGAGGCCGAGAACTTCAAGGCCACGGTCCTGATCGCGGTCGAAGCCGCCACCCGCGCCCACAAAGGCGCGCCGAGCCCGACCATGGCCGCGATGGGCCGCAAGGTCAGCGAGGCCCTCGACGCCGCCTGATCGGGAGTCGAACGGAGCCGAGCCGCACCCGGGCCGACCTTGCGTCGGTCCGGGTCGGCGGCGTTGCGGGACGCTATTCGAAGGCGTTGGCGGCTTGGTCCCGCAGGGAGCGCACGTGCTGCTCCAGACCCATGAGTTGGCCGAAGAGCTTCATGTACTCGTCTTTGTCGGTGCTCGGGTTGATGCGCTGGAGGCGGCGCTTCAAGTCCGCCACTTCGGCTTCGACCACCGGGCGCTGGATGCGGGCCAGGATGGTGCGGACGTAGACCTGATCGGGTTCGCCCGCGAGGCGGAGCTCCTCGACCGCGAGTTCGCTCACCATCGCACCGGCCGCGATCTCGGTGCAGGCGTTCTGGACCGCGGCGATCCAGTTCGGGCCCGCGGCGGCCCTGGCCGCTCCCCCGGCCGTCGCGATGGCCTCGCGGACCGCCCGGTAGTTCGGGTCGGTGTACGGCGTCGCGTCGACCGCGTCGAAGTAGGGACCGGCGATCTGCGGCTGCTGCAAGGCGACCTTGAGGACCTCGCGCTGGGCCCGGAGCTGGGTCGAGTCGGTGCGGACCTCGCGCTTGGGCCCGGTGGGGGCCTCGGGCTGCTGGCCGGCGGCCGCGCCCTGGACCGCGCGGCGGAGCTCGGCCTTGTCCTTGCCGAGGCGCCCGGCGTAGACGCTGAGGTACTCCTCGACGAGGCCGCGGTCCTTGACGCGGGCGAGGAGGGGCGCGATGGCGCGCGTGGCGTGCAGGCGGCCCTCGGCGGTGTCCAAGTCGTGCTTGGCGATCGCGCGTTCGAGCGCGAACTGCACCAGGGGCGTGTGGCGTTCGATGAGCTCGCGCACCGCGACGTCGCCCGCGCTTTGGCGCAGCTCGCAGGGGTCCTGGCCGCCGGGCGTGACGGCGATGTAGGTCTGGGAGACGAAGCGCTGCTCTTCATCGAAGGCTTTGAGGGCGGCGCGCTGGCCGGCCTCGTCGCCGTCGAAGGTGAAGATGATGCGGCCGTCGGCGGACTCGGAGTCGAAGAGGAAGCGCCGCAGGATACGGATGTGCTCGGGCCCGAAGGCGGTGCCGCAGGTGGCGACGGCCATGGGGACGCCGGCGAGGTGGCAGGCCATGACGTCGGTGTAGCCCTCGACGATGACGACCCGGCCGGTCTTGGCGATCTCCTTGCGGGCCAGGTCGATCCCGTATAGGACCTGCGACTTCTTGTAGAGCGGGGTCTCCGGGGTGTTGAGGTACTTGGGGCCCTGGTCGTCGTCGAAGAGCTTGCGCGCGCCGAAGCCGATCACCGAACCGGACGAGTCCCGGATCGGCCAGACCAGGCGGCGGCGGAAGCGGTCGATGAGGTTGCCGGTGCGGGAGGGCTTGGTGAGCCCGGCCGTGTTGAGTTCTTCCGCGGTGAAGCCCTTGGCGCGCAAATGCTTCGCGAGGGCGTCCCAGGAGTCGGGGGCGTAGCCGCAGCCGAACGTGGCCGCCGCGTCGCGGTCGAAGCCGCGGGCGGTGAGGAACTGGCGGGCGGTCAGCGCTTCAGGGGAGAGGAGCTTGGCGGTGTAGAACTCGGCGGCGGCGGTGTGGGCGTCGAGGAGGCGCTGCTTGAGACCGGGCGCTCCGGAGGGGCCGCGCTGGACGCGGCCGTCGACGTCCTCGTACGTGAGCTTGAGCCCGGCCTTGGCGGCCAGGCGCTCGACCGCTTCGACGAAGGTGAGGCCGTCGAGCTCGGTGAGGAAGGTGATGGCGTCGCCGCCGACGCCGCATCCGAAGCAGTGGTAGACCCCGCGAGCAGGGGTGACGTTGAAGCTCGGCGAGCGCTCGTCGTGAAAAGGGCAGAGGCCCTTGAGATTGCCGCCACCGGCGTTGCGCAGGGTGACGCGCTCGCCGATGACATCGGCGATATCCACGCGCTCGCGCACCAGCTGGATATCCGCGTCCCGGATTCGCCCCGCCACTGTTCACCTCTTCTCGCTGCACCACCATTCTGCCCGGTCCGTACGACAACCCGCTCGCAGACGCCGCCCGGTGTGAGCCCTTGAGTAAAAGAGCGGCAGCGGAGGGGAAGGCCGGGCGCGGCCCAGATGGAGGAGCACGGCACCGGTCGGGCACGTCGGGTGATCGTTCGGCCACGTTGGACGGGTCGTGGACGTCACCTCTCGAATCTCGTTAGCGACAACCGTTGGCGCAGATCAGGTTCAGTGCAGACGTACCGCTGTACCATGGTTCCCGGCAGCACCTTTCCCGACCACGCCTCACGGATGCGCGGTCCGATCCGCTAGAGTCGCCTATCATGCCGGACCCATCGCCCGAGCAGCCGCCCTCCTGGCCTCCCACCAGTGAACCGGCGGCCACACCCACCAATCCGCCCCGAATCACCGCGCGCGGAGTGGGCCACCTGCCTTCCAAAACGCCGGACGAAGAGCCGTCGGCCGCTGACCGTTTCATGCGACCGCCGCAAGGCGGAGGCCTCTACGGCGAGCCGCCCCAGCAAGGGGGGCCGTTCGAGGACCTCGACCCCGAGACCCGCCGCAGCGAATGGGGCGCCTTCGACGATGCGACCCCGGACGTGCCGCAGCAGGCGGGACCGCAGTACGGCGAGGTGCCGTACGGGGTGAACCCGGGCGCAGCCCAGGCACCCGCGCCGCAAGGCGACTGGACCTCCCAGAACGCAGGCGCCTTCCAAGACCAAGGCGCCCAGAACCAGGGCGACGCCCCCGACTGGCCGCCGAAATCGAGCCAGGACTGGATGCACCAGCAGTCGCAGACCGGCTGGGGCCTGAGCAGCGGCAGTGCCGCGTGGGCCGGACCAGAGTCCGAACCCGCGCAGGACGTGCCCGACCCGTCGCAGCGCCCCGATGCTTCGCCTCACGGCGCACCGGCACCCGCGCCCGGCTTCGACCCGCCGACCTACGACGCACCGCGCCAGCCCGCCGCCGAGCAGCAGGGCGGCCTCGAATTCCCCGAGCTGCGCTCCGACCCGTACGAGGCAGACGTCTACGGCCACCCCCAGTACCGCGGCGACGCCGGCGGCCAGGACCTCTACCAGTCCGACCCGTATCAGGCCGATCGCCTCCAAGCCGAGGCCCAGCAGGCCCGCGAGCAGTACCAGGCGCAGCAGCAGCCCGAACCGTTCCCGCCCGTGCCGCAGCAGGGCGGCTACGGGGAGCCCGCCGGCCCTCCATACGGTCCGGGACCGGACGCCTTCGGCTCCAACGGGAACGAACAGCCGGACCCGTACGCCGCCCCGCCGTCCGCCTACGGTGACCAGGCGTTCCCCGAGTCCGCCTTCGCCGACCAGAGCTTCCAGAACCAGGGCTTCCAGGAGCAGAGCGCACCTGAGGCGCCCGAGGCCGTCCCCGCGCAGCGCATGGGCGAGGAGACCCCGGCTCCGACAGAGCCCGCGGCGAGCACGGTCCGCGTCTCGCCGCCGACCCACCGCGGCGTCCGCTACGCCATCTACGGCATCGGCGGCCTCATCACGCTCGGCCTGATCATCGGCATCGTCCTCATGCTCGGCGCCGAACCCCCGCGCGAGCCGACCGAGCCCGGTGGTGGCGACGAAGGCGGCGGAAGCGAGAGCAGCGGCGCCGACGAGGCGCTCACGCCCGAGCGCTACGGCGAACTCGCCGCGAACGCGGGCACCGCCGAATGGTTCTCCTGGCGCTACGGCGAAGCCGGCGAGAACGGCGCCGAAGAGCTCGCGGCCGTGAGCGGCGACGCGCTCGCCACCGACCCGATGCTCGACGGCAGCGCCGACCAGAGCATTCAGGGCCAGCTCGGCTACGTCACCGACGAATCCGGTTTGAGCGGGATCGACCACGTGACCGCCGTCGAGACCACCGATGACCTGATCGGCATCACGCCCCGCGCGGGCGGAAGGTTCACCGAAGAGGGCAAGCCCGAACTCGAACTCCAAGAGGGCCCGACCGCCGACTGCATCGCCGGACTCGGCACGGACCTCGGCAATCCCGTGGCGCTGGCGCGGCCCGAGCAGAGCGAAGAGGTCAACGCGCACTCGGTGATCGCGTTCTCCTCGGGGATCATCGCCACCGCGGGCATCAGCGGCGCGCAGGGCGGCACCTGCCTCCAGCTGCCGGCCGGGCAAGTCCCGACCGATGTGGCGCTCACCGACGGGAACGAGCTCGCGCTCGTGACCACATGGACGCCCGAGTCGCAGACCGGTTCGCTCGTGGTGATCGCCATGGGCGACAAGAAGGGCGAATACCAGTCGAGCTGGTCGGAGTCCTACCCCGGGCTGCCTAACACCGGGCATTTCGGAGCCGCCGAGATCCTCGGCGCCATCGAACTGCCGTTCACGGCGCCGACCTCGGTCGACGCCTGGTCGAACTCCAGTGGATCGCTCTCGGTCGAGCGCACCACCGTCGAGGACGGGGCGGGACGCGACCAGGTCGCGTCCGCCGGTTACGCGATCGTCGGCGACCTGAGCGCGAGCCAGGTCGCGGTCGTGGACCTCGCCTCGACGTTCGAAGGACTGGCCGCGAAGTACTACGACGGCACCGAGTTCGCGTTCGACGCGACCGCCGGTGAAGCGGTCGGCTTCGAAGGCGGGATCGCCGACGTGGCCGCGACCGAGGGCGCCTCAGCCGTCGCCACGGTCGACGGCACGGTGCACGAACTGGACGGCTCGCTGAAGGAGACGGCCGCGACCGAGGTCGGCGCGAACCCGACCTGCCTGGTCGTGGGCGCCCAGAGCGGCGCGTTCATCGCGACGAGCCGCGGCGAGGCCAAGATCAGCTGGGTCTCGGGCGGCAAGGTCGAGAAGGAACTCGCCGACTCGCGCATGACCGACCCGCTGTGCGCCTCGGAGACTCCGGCGCTGAACGCGAAGGGCTACGAGGGCACCGCTTCGGTCGTACTGGTCTCGGACTACGAGGGCAAGATGCTCCACTCGTACCTCGACGGCCAGGCCTCGGTCCCCGGCGGCGCCACGGTCGGCGGCGACGGCTTCTCCTACGGCGGTGCCTACGAGGTCTCGGGCAACCCGTGGAGCACCTCGGTGACCGTCGACATCCAATAGCAGACCACTGGTCCGAGGGCCGCCCGGCGATCGCCGGGCGGCCCTCGGCTCATTTGGGCCGCGCGTACGGGTTACCTTGTGCGGACCCGCTTCTGATGAAGGGAACCATGGACGGTTACGGATTGAACCTCGCGCTCGTCGGGGTGCTCGTGCTGCTGAACGCGCTCTTCGCGGGCAGCGAGATGGCGCTGGTGTCGCTGCGCGAGGGCCAGCTGCGGGAGCTGGAGCGCGCGCCGGGCAAGGGCGGGCGCACGCTCGTGCGGCTCGCACGCGACCCGAACCGGTTCCTCGCGACCATCCAGATCGGCATCACCCTCGCCGGGTTCCTGGCCTCGGCCACGGCGGCGGTGTCGCTGGCCGAGCCGATCGTGCCGCTGCTGAGCTTCCTGGGCGGCGCGGCGGACGCGGTGGCGGTCGGGCTGGTCACGGTGGTCCTCTCCTTCCTCACCTTGGTGCTCGGTGAGCTCGCCCCCAAGCGCCTCGCCATGCAGTACTCGCTGCGGTGGGCGCTCATGGCGGCCAAGCCGCTCGACTTCCTGTCGACCGCCGCGCGCCCGGCCGTGTGGGCGCTGAGCAAGTCGACGAACCTCGTCGTGCGGGTCTTCGGCGGGACGACGGAGACCGATTCGGAGCAGATGAGCGCTTCGGAACTGCGCGAGCTCGTGGCCGGGCAGCGGGCGCTGAACCCCGAGCAGCGGGAGATCATCGTCGGCGCGCTGGAGATCCACGCGCGGCGCCTGCGCGAGGTGCTGGTGCCGCGCCGCGCGGTGTTCCTCCTCAAGTCCGACATGGAGGTTCCGGAGGCGCGGGCACAGCTGGCGGCATCAGGCCATTCGCGCGCGCCGGTGACCGGCGAGACGGGCCTGGACGACGTGCTCGGCGTAGTGCACCTGCGCGACCTCCTCGACGACGACACGACCCTGACCGAGGCGATGCGCCCCGCCGTCGTGTTCCCCGAATCGCTGCGCGTCTCAGAGGGGTTGCGCCGTTTCAAGGCCGACCACGAGCAGTTCGCGGTGGTCGTGGACGAGCACGGCGGGATCGACGGCATCGTCACCATCGAGGACCTCCTGGAGGAGATCGTCGGCGAGATCTACGACGAGACCGACCGGGACGTCATGGGCGTGCAGCACCGCGCCGACGGCCAGATGACCGTGCCGGGCACGTTCCCGATCCACGACCTCGAGGACCTCGGCATCGAACTGGTCGATTCGCCCGAAGGGACCTTCACCACCGTCGCGGGCCTGCTGCTGGCCCGGCTCGGGCGGCTGCCCGAGGCCCCCGGCGACACGGTGCGCCTCTCGGGCTGGGAGTTCGAGGTCGCCGAGGTCGAGCAGCACGCGATCACGACGGTGCGGATCAGGCGGCTGCCGCGCCGGACCGAAACGTGAGTGCGGGTGCACCGCGTCACCGGGCAGGGCGGTGGCCCGCGTCCGCTGGAATAATGGACGGGTGACACAGCAGCTCGCGCTCGCAGGCGCCCCGGTCGACCCGCCGGTGGTGCTGGCTCCCATGGCCGGGATCACGAACCTCCCGTTCCGCAAGCTCTGCAGAGAGCAGGGCGCCGGGATCTACGTGTGCGAGATGATCACGACGGTGGCGCTCACCGAGCGCAACCCGAAGACCATGCGGCTGATCGAGTTCGATCCCGAGGAGAAGACCCGCAGCCTGCAGCTCTACGGGGTCGACCCGGCCGGGATGCGCAAGGCCGTGCAGATGGTCGCGGACGAGGACCTCGCCGACCACATCGACCTCAACTTCGGCTGCCCCGTGCCCAAGGTCACTCGGCGCGGCGGCGGCTCGGCGCTCCCGTGGAAGCGGCGGCTGTTCCGCGAGATCGTGACCGCGGCGGTCGGCGCGGCCGGGAGCATCCCGGTCACCGTGAAGATGCGCAAGGGCATCGACGACGACCACCTGACCTATCTCGAAGCGGGCAAGATCGCCCAGGACGCGGGCGTCGCGTGGGTGGCGCTGCACGGGCGCACCGCGGCCGAGCGGTACTCGGGCACCGCCGACTGGGACGCGATCGCGACCTTGAAAGAGCACCTGGACGTCCCGGTGCTCGGCAACGGCGACATCTGGGAGGCCGACGACGCGCTGCGCATGGTCGAGCAGACCGGCTGCGACGGCGTCGTGGTCGGGCGCGGGTGCCTCGGCAGGCCCTGGCTCTTCGGGGACCTGGAAGCCGGGTTCAACGGCAGGACTGAGCGCCGCATGCCGCAGCTCGGCGAGGTCGCGAAGGTCATGCTCCGGCACGCGACGCTGCTCGTCGAGTGGCTCGCCGGAGCCGAATCCTACGAAGCGCGCCGCAACATCTCCGCGGAAGAGCACGGCTGCAAGGAGTTCCGCAAGCACGTCGCCTGGTACCTCAAGGGCTTCCCGGTCGGCGGCGAACTGCGCCGGGCCCTGTCGATGGTCTCGACCCTGAACGAGCTCGAAGACCTCCTCGGCAAGCTCGAGGCCGACGCGCCGTTCCCCGAGTCGACCATCGGCAAGCCGCGCGGCCGCACCAACAGCCCCGGCAAGGTCACGCTCCCCGACGGCTGGCTGGACGACCGCGACGACTGCACCGTTCCCGAAGGCGCCGAGCTCGACTCCTCCGGCGGCTGACACCCCCTAGCCTCGCGGGAGGGGTCCCGCACCTCGTGGCGGCACAATGGGAACCGAGCCCCATCTGCCCCGAGAGGACGGTTTCCAGTGACCGACCAGGCGTTCTTCCCGCAAGTGCTCCCGCCGTGGGTCCGCAGCCTCGCCGCCGGCGTCCCCGCCGCACCGCCTGAAGAGGACCCGCTGCCGACGCCGCCGCTGGGAACGGTCTTCGCGCTGTCGGCGCACCTGGGCTGGGCGGTGCCGCCGCGCCGGTTCGAACTGCTCTTCGGGCGCGACGAGGAGAACGTCAACATCCCACTCGGCGTGAAGGACCAGCGGATCAGCCGCTGCCACGGGCGGCTCATCTGCCACGGCAGCGAATGGACGATGCGCAACGAGGGCCGCCTGCCGATGCTCTTCCCCGGCGACACCATGCTGCTCCAGGGCCAGGAACGGCTCGTCGAGGACGCCTACACGCCCGTCTACATAGGCAACCCCCGCGAAGAGGTGCACTTCCTGGAGGTGCGCTTGATCGGCGGCAGGCGCCCCGACGGGGAGGCCACACCGGAGGACGAGACGGCAGTGCCGGTGGTGCACAACCTGAGCGCGATCGAACGGCTCGTGATCGCCTCGCTCGCGCAGCGGTACCTGCGCGGCGTCGCACACCCGCAACCCGTGTCCTGGAAGCGGGTCGCCGAGGACATGGAGCGGCTGCCCGGCCCGCGGGACCGGGACTGGAACGAACGGACCGTGGCCCGCGTCGTCGCCGCCGTCCGCGAGCGCCTGTCGGCCCCGGGCTACCGGCACCGCGTCTACGGCCTGCGCCGCAGCGAGGTGTTCGGCGAGCCGCTGGGCAACGCGCTCAACGACAACCTGATCCGGGCGCTGCTGCAGAGCACCACGCTCGCCCCCGGCGACATCGAGCCGTTCGACAGGGCTGAACAAGCCCGCGCGGAACGGAATGCCGCCGGGTAGCGGGCGCTCAGAGGTCCTGAACGCACATGATCCAGTGGATCCGGTCGGTCTCGGGGTTCCAGTCGCGGTCCGGATCGGCCCTGGTGGCCGAGTCGGACCAGTAGTAGTCCCATTCGAGGCCGTTGCCGCCGCAGGCGACCCAGGCCGCGTCCTCGTGCTCGGCCTGGCTGGGGCTCGGGTCCTCGGGCTGGTACACGATCTTGGTGACCACCTCGATCGCGAGCTCGGAGTCGCAGGCGACCACGAACCAGTCGTCCGCGTCGTCCATGCACTCCCCCACGACCGGGTAGCGCTCGGCCCGGTCGGTCCCGGTCACGGGTTCGACCGTGGGCGAGGGCGGGGGGAGGTTGACCGTGGGCGATTCGGAGGTGGTCTCGGAGGCGTCGCCCGGGTCCGCTCCTGCGGCGTTGCCCGTGCTTTCTTCGGCGCCGAAGAGCTGGTAGAGCAGGAGGCCGCCTGCGAGCGCGACGGCGAGCACCGCGGCCAGGGTGCTGAGCAGCATGAGGCGGGTCTGCCCGGGGGCGGCGGGCGGCGCGGCCGGGGCGCCGGCGTAGGCGGTGGTGTGGTCGGGGTCGGGGGTTCCGGTGCGGAGGCGGTCCTGGATGTCCCGCAGGATCGGCAGGGCGGTGCCGTCGCCGGTGACGCCGAGGGCCTGGGTGAGCGCGGCGGCGAGGTCGCCGCAGGTGCGGTAGCGCTGGTCGGGGTCGAGGTGCATGGCTTTGGCGATGACCGCGTCGACGGCGGCGGGGGTGGCGTCGCGGAGGGCGCTGACGGGGACGAGTTCGCCGTTGCGCTGCAAGCCGTCGGCGACGCTGTCGTCGTCGTGGTCGAAGGGCCTGCGGCCGGTGAGGCAGTGGTAGAGGACGGCGCCGAGGGAGTAGACGTCGCCGGAGCGTTCGCGCGGGGTGCAGGGGAGCATGCGGGCGGGGGCGGGCGGTTCGGTGGTCGCGGCGTCGCCGGTGCGGGCGTCGAAGACTTCGGGGGCGGTGTAGCGGCGGGTGCCGATGGTCTCGCCGGTGGCGGTGAGGTCTTCGCCGTAGTGCTCTTTGGCGACGCCGAAGTCGGTGAGGTAGACGTGCTGTCCGGGTCCGAAGAGGATGTTGCCGGGTTTGACGTCGCGGTGGACGACGCCGCGATCGTGGGCGTAGTCGAGCGCTCGGGCGGTCTGGGCGATGAGGTCGGCGGTGGCGGTGAGGTCGAGGCGGCCGGCGGCGAGGAGGGTCTTGAGGTCGTGTTCGGCTCGGGGCATGACCAGGTAGAGCATGTAGTCGTTCTCGGTGGAGGCCGTGATGACGTACATGATGTTGGGGTGTTCGAGGCTCGCCATGAGCTGGATTTCGCGCAGGAACCGCTTGCGGTAGACCGGGTGCACCGCGAGGTAGTCGGCGATGATCTTGACCGCGACCTTGCGGTGGTGGAGCCGGGTGTCGGTGGCGAGGTGGACCTGGCTCATGTTGCTGGTGTTGAGGGGCTCGGGGTCGAAGACGTAGCCGGGCAGGAGTCGCGCGAGCCTGTCGTGAGCGGGGAATGGCGAGGCGGTGTCGTCCATCGGCTGGAACCTTCACGATCGGGTTGCAGTAGGGCACTGTATGCCGAACACGGTCGAAACCGGTTCCCCCCGGAGCAAGAACCATGAAACCAAATGAACACGGGACGAGGCAAGTCGACCCGACGGAAAAGGGGGACCTCCGGTGCCGGGAGGTCCCCCTTCGTACTTGTGCCCTGTTACTCGGCGGGCTTCCTGCCGTACTTCTTGTTGAACTTGGCGACTCGGCCCTGGTCGTCGAGGACGCGGCTCTTGCCGGTCCAGAACGGGTGTGAGGCCGAGGAGATCTGGACGTCGATGACCGGATAGGTCTTGCCGTCCTCCCACTCGACGGTCTCGGCCGAGCTGACCGTGGACCGGGTGAGGAAGGCGAAGTCCGCTGCGCGGTCGCGGAAGACGACGTAGTCGTATTTCGGGTGAATACCTTGCTTCATTCCTGATTCCTCTCCTTGCTTTCGAAACAACCTTGGAAGGGGTCGGGGTATTCCCGCCAGGCGGCTTCGCCTTCGGCGAGTTCGGCGTCGGTGAGGAGGCAGGCGTCGAGTACGGCCGCGACCTCGTCGGCGGCGAAGTGGAGGCCGACGAAGGCGAGTTGGATCTCGCGGTCGCCGAAGTCGGCGTCCCAGTGCAGGTCGGCGTTGACGCGGCGTTCGGGGCTGGATTCGTCCCATTCGTCGTCGGGGGTGGCGGCGAGCCAGCGCCCCATGTCGCCCATGGAGACGCCGCCGCCGCTGGATTCCCAGGCCACGATGTGGTCGGGCTGTCCGGCGAGCCAGAGGTGGCCGCGACCGCGGAGGGTGCGGCCGGCGAGGGTGGGCAGGGCCCGGTGGAAGCGTTCGGGGTGGAAGGGGCGGCGGTTCCGGTAGAGGGTGGCGACGACGCCGCAGTCGGGTTCGGGCTCGTGGCAGCCGACGGTGTAGCCCTCGAGGCCGCGGCCGTAGGGTTCGGGCGCTTCGGGGTCGAAGCGGCCGCTGCGGCGGATGCGTGAGGACAGCCAGCTGGGTTCTGCCATGTCGACGACGAGGTGGCGGGCCCAGGGGTTGAGGCGTTGGAGGAGGACGGCGAGGCGGGTGTGCTCGTAGTCGGGTTCGGAGCCGGGGGCCCAGAGGAGCACGGTGTCGGCGTATTCGATCTGGCGCGCCGCGACGTCGGCGACGGAGCGGGTGTCGTCGGCGGCGGCTTGGAGGCGCCGGTCGGCGAGGTCCTGGTCGGAGTCGAGGGTGTCGAGGAGGGTGGCGGGGTCGCAGACGGCGACGACGGAGTCGATGCGGAGCGCGTCGGTGACGGGTGCGCCGTCGACGTGGCACCAGCTGCAGGCGGAGGCGACGGTCTCGGGCTCCATGGAGGGCGGGAGGACGAGGACGATGTCGTTGGCGGGCCTGGAGCGGGCGAGGCGGACGAGTGCGGGGAGGAGGTCTTCGCGCACGGTGCAGTTGATGCAGCCGTGTTCGAGGGTGATGCGCTCGTCTTCGATGAGGCCTCTCCCGTCGCGCACGATGCGGCGGACGGTGCCGGTGGCGAGGAGTTCGGTGAGGTCGTGGGTGACGGTGATGAGGCCGGGGTCGGCGCGGGTGAGGAGGTCGGCGGCCTCGCGTGTCGCCTTGGGCGCGAAGCCGGTCAGGAGTGTCAGGGCCGGCCGAAGGTCGGCGGGTGACACGGAAGAGCCGGGCTGGGCGAGCTGGGTCATGAGGCCTCCGATCTATTTGAAAACGATTGTCATTATACTGGAGTTCGCGAGAGGAGGACGACAGTGTCCAGAACATGCGAGGTGACCGGCGCCGGTCCCGGCTTCGGCAACAACGTGCCGTGGTCGAAGAAGAAGACCCGGCGGCGGTGGAATGTGAACCTGCAGAGCAAGCGGTACTACCTGCACAGCGAGGGGCGCCACGTGCGGCTCCGGGTGTCCGCCAAGGGGATCAAGGTGATCGACCGGGACGGCGTCGAAGCGGTCGTGGCGCGGCTGCGAGCAGAAGGGAAGAAGGTCTAGATGGCGAGCAAGAGCACCGACATCCGGCCCGTGATCAAGATGCGGTCGACCGCGGGCACCGGCTACACCTACGTGACCCGCAAGAACCGCCGCAACGATCCGGACCGGATGGTCCTCAAGAAGTACGACCCGGTCGTGCGCCGGCATGTGGAGTTCAGGGAGGAACGCTAGTGACGACCCGGAACATGAAGCACAGCAGGGAGGACCGGTAATGGCGAAGAAGAGCATGATCGCGAAGCAGCAGCGGCGCGAGGTCCTGGTGGACCGCTACCGGGAGCGGCGGGCCGAGCTCAAGCGGCTCGTCGCCCACCCGGACACGGATGCGGCGGTCCGGGCCGAGGCCGTGGTGAAGCTGCAGCGGCTGCCGCGGGACTCCTCGGCCACCCGGTTGCGCAACCGCGACGCCGTCGACGGGCGCCCGCGCGGGTTCAACCGCAAGTTCGGACTGTCGCGTGTCCGACTCAGGGAGATGGCGCACCGAGGCGAATTGCCCGGTCTGCGAAAAGCGTCCTGGTAGTAATTCCCCGCACATCGGTCAAATGCCGCACCTGGTCGGCGCCCTCTTGCGACCCCATGGAATGAAAGCGTTATACGACTGTCGCAAGGGGGCGCTAGTGTGGGCGTTGCGAGTGCGCTGTGAGACTGCTCTCAAGCCCGGAACCATGTGAGCTCCTCCTGCGTTTGACTCGATGAACGAAGGAGCGAAAACAGCCATGGTCCAGCAAGTGGAGACCGCCCCGGCGCACCAAGCCGAGCCGAGCGAGACCGAACCCCTCGCGACCGCTGCCGATGTCCCCGTCAGCCCCGCATCCCTGTGGGCATCGGAAAGCCGGGCAAACTACTCCATCACGCACACCGACCAGTCGGAGCACGACTGGATCGACTGCGGCTGCGTCATTCACAGCGAATAGCGTTTTCGCCGCCCTGACGCCGGACGCTACTCGACCTCGATCACCGACCGGCAGCGCTCCGAACCCAGGCTGAAGCCGGCGTTGATCGAAGCGCCGCCGTCGGGGTCGAGCTCCGCGTAGAGCCCGTCCACCCAGATCGGGCAGCTCACCAGCGCCGTGCGCGTCTCGCCGTCCTCGGTGATGACCACCTGCGCCCGGGCCTCGCCCGGCAGGGCCGACCGCAGCTCGAAGCCGGTGCCGTGCTCGTACCAGAGCCGCTCGGCCTGCACCTCCGGATAAGCGACGACCTCCCAGGCCGCGCCGCTCGCCAGCGCGAGTTCGCGGTCCGGGTCGTCGGGGAACGCGAACGGGCACCCCTCCCCTGAAGGGTCCACCGCGCACGCGTCGTAGTACTCGCGCAGCGCCGCGTTCATGGCGTCCTCGCCCTCCTGGTTCACCAGGATCCAAGGCGTGGGCAGCCACTGGTCGACGACGCCCGTGCCGAGCGTCAGGTACCGGTCGCCGAGGACCAGCATCGCCTCGCCGCCGTCGAGGTCCATCGTGGACGGCAGGTCGGGGTAGAACTCGTAGTAGCCAGGCAGCAGCAGGACGTGCGCGAGCCCGACCTCCAGGTCGATGTCGAGCCGGACCCCGTTCAGGTCGAGGTATTCGAAGGCGCCCCAGCCGTCGGTCGCGACCATGGCGCCCTTGATCGACGCGTCGCCGCGGTCGATCTCCACGTGGTAGCGGTGGCCGACGCGGGAGCCGTCCTCGGCCTCGATCTCCGTGTAGACCTCAGCCACGGCGCGGCCGTTCCCGGTCTCGTCGTAGTCGACCTGGGCGACCTCGGCGATCGCCCAGCGCGAGTCGAGGGCCTCGGGGACCAGGAACTCGCCTTCGGTGCCCTCCTGGTCGGTGTAGGCGAGCGCGCCGTCCACATCGCCCTCGTGCACCGCCTCGAGGAATGCTTTGACAGTGGACTCGGCGAGGGGCCGGTGCAGCGGCGACCACTTGACGACCGTGACCACGGCGGCGGCCAGCGCGATCGCGATGGCGGCATAAGCCAAGGCCACGTTGGGAATCCGCGAGAACGGGCGCGACGGCGAGGGGGCGGGCTCCGGGGCCTGCCGGGCTTCGCCGACGGCGCCGAGGTCGATCTCGTGCTCCTCGCCCCACCGCTGCGGAGAGGCGGAATCGGACACCCTCGCTCCCCTCGCTCGACTGCTACCGTTGAAAGGCAAAGTGTAGCGTTCCCAACTAGGACCCCCATGCCCTCGAACCGGTTGATCAGGCGATCCGCACGTGTGCTGCGGGATTTGACCACCCGTGCCCACCTGCGGGCGGAGCCGCTGCCGCGACTCCCCTTCGTCATCGCGGTCGTCGTCTCGGCGGTGGCGCTGGTCGTCGCGATCGAGCATCCGCCGGGGACCGACGAGCAGGTCGCCACCGTCGAGGAACTGCCCTCCGGGCCGCCCACGTACTCCGATGACGCGGCGTTCTTCGAGGAGGTGGTCGAGCTCGACATCGTCGAGCACGGCTTCAGCAAGATCACCGATGCCGAAGGCGAGGAGTGGATCCTCGCCGCGGTCGTGGTCCGCAACCCGCACGACGGGGAGCTGCTGCCCGGCGGGCTGTCGATCCAGGCCGAGACCGAGCGGGGCTACCTGGTCAACCTGGACACCATGTACCTCGGTTCGATCCCGCCGCGCTCGACCGCGGCGATCGGCTACGTGATGGACCTCAACTTGGACGAGGTCGAGGCGGAGGAACTGGTCCTGGAGCCGACCGAGCCGGCGATGCTCTATCCCGAGGACGCGTGGGAGGTCGACGTGGAGTCCCTGACGATCCCCGACCCGCTGCCGCACTTCGAGCTCGTCGAGACCGAGCCGCTGGCCAGCCCCGACGGGTACCGGGTGCATTTCCGGGCCGAGACCGAGGCGGTCACCGAAGCGCAGATCTCGGTCCTGTTCCGCGACGGCGAAGGGCGGCTGATCGGGGGTCTGCCCGCCAACGGCGACGTCGGCACCGACGTCGTCGCGGGCGCGTACCGGACCATGCCGGCGGGCGAGTCCATGCAGTACGTCGACGTGCTCGCGAAGTGGATACCCGAAAGGGCCGACCTCGATCGAATCGAGATCGGCCCCAGTCGGTACTGAGTCCTACAGGCGCTCGAGCTGTCAGAGCCTCTGCAAGAGGAACTGTTCGACCTGGTCGATGGCGACGCGCTCCTGCTTCATCGAGTCGCGGTCGCGAATGGTCACGGCCTGGTCCTCGAGGGTGTCGAAGTCGACGGTGATGCAGTAGGGCGTGCCGATCTCGTCGGCGCGGCGGTAGCGGCGGCCGATCGCACCCGCGTCGTCGAAGTCGACGTTCCAGCGCTTGCGCAGGGCCGCGGCCAGGTCCTTCGCCTTCGGCGAGAGGTCCTCGTTGCGGCTCAGCGGCAGCACCGCGGCCTTGACCGGGGCCAGGCGCGGGTCGAACCGGAGCACGGTGCGCTTGTCGACGCCGCCCTTGGTGTTCGGGGCCTCGTCGACGTCGTAGGCCTCGAGGAGGAACGCGAGGACCGAGCGGGTCAGGCCCGCCGCGGGCTCGATGACGTACGGCGTCCAGCGCTCGCCCTTGGCCTGGTCGAAGTACGACAGGTCGGCGCCCGAGTGCTTCGAGTGGGTCGACAGGTCGAAGTCGGTGCGGTTGGCGATGCCCTCGAGCTCGCCGAACTCGCTGCCGGCGAACTGGAAGCGGTACTCGATGTCGACGGTGCGCTTCGAGTAGTGGGAGAGCTTGTCCTTCGGGTGCTCGTAGCGGCGCAGGTTCGCCTCCGAGAGGCCCAGGTCGACGTACCAGTCCCAGCGGGTCTGGAGCCAGTACTCGTGCCACTCCTCGTCGGTGCCCGGCTCGACGAAGAACTCCATCTCCATCTGCTCGAACTCGCGGGTGCGGAAGATGAAGTTGCCCGGCGTGATCTCGTTGCGGAACGACTTGCCGGTCTGCGCGATGCCGAACGGGGGCTTGCGGCGCGACGCGGTCATGACGTTCGTGAAGTTCACGAAGATGCCCTGGGCGGTCTCCGGACGCAGGTAGTGCGTGTTCTCGGTGTCCTCGGTGGCGCCGAGGAAGGTCTTCATCATGCCGTTGAACATGCGCGGCTCGGTGAAGGAGCCGCGGGCGCCGCAGTGCGGGCAGGTGAGGTCGGCGAGGCCGCCCTCGGGCTCACGGCCGTCGTGCTTCTCCTGGTACGCCTCGACGAGGTGGTCGGCGCGGAAGCGCTTGTGGCAGGACTGGCACTCGGTGAGCGGGTCGGTGAACTCCTCGAGGTGGCCGCTGGCGACCCACACCTGGGGGTTGAGGACCACGGCCGAGTCGAGGCCGACCACGTCGTCCCGCTCGCGCACCATCGCGTTCCACCACTCGCGGCGGATGTTCTCCTTCAGCTCCACACCGAGCGGGCCGTAGTCCCAGGCGGAGCGGGTGCCTCCGTAGATCTCCGAACTGGGGAAGACGAAGCCGCGGCGCTTGGACAGGCTGATGAGCGCTTCGGTGCGATCTTGGGACACGATGATTCCTCTCGATCCGGCTGGCGGTCGGTGAGACTGCGGATGGTTTCTCAGAACAGATTGTTCGAGCGGCGGCCCGTTGTCGACTCAGTTTCACACCTGAAGGCCGACACGGCGCACACGGGAAGTATGCATTCCGCCAGTGAGCAAGCGTACCTCGCAGCGGTGCCGCCGCTGTCCGCACCCTTCTCCGCGAGTCGCGTCACTCAGGCTTCCACCCTCGGCGAGCTTGCGAGCCGTAAATCAGCCCCCTCGGCGACGCTTGCGAGCCGTAAATTGGCCCCCTCGGCGACGCTTGCGAGCCGTAAATTGGCCCCCTCGGCGACGCTTGCGAGCCGTAAATTGGCACCGTCGCCCTGGCGCAGGTCGGCGAGGTGCTGCTCGAAACCCTCCCGGGCCTCGGCCGTCTCAGGGGCGGTCAGCCAGGTCAGGGCGTCCTCCCCCACCTCGATCGCCCCCGGCGTGTCCCCCAGCTCGGACAGCAGCCACATAGTCTGGTGCGCGGTCAGACTCGCGCGTTCCAGCAGCAGCGGGCCGTCGCGGAACACGGCCACCGCGCGGCGCTGCAGGTCGAGCACCGGCTCGGCCTCGTCGCGGTGCAGGCCCTGCTCACCGGCCTGGCTCTCCAAGAACTGGAACGTCAACTGGGCGTGCTGGCGGTAGGTCTCGCCGAGTTCGAAACGGGCGGCCTCCCGGACCGCCTCGGACGCCTCGGCGTCGGCGCGCACCGCGTGCAGCCGCGCGGCGATCTGCGCCATCGTCTGCAGGCCCTCACCGAACGCGGTGTCGCCCAAGATCGTGCGCAGCAGCCAAGCGCGGGCGCGGCTGACGCGGGTCCAGGAGGCGAGGTCGCCGACGGCGTCGGCGGCCTCGATCGCGCGGGTGTAGACCTCCAGGGCGTGGTCGTGCTCGCCGAGCTTCTCCAGCAGCTCCCCGGTGAGGAACAGCGTCTCGGCGTACAGGTTGACCAGGTAGTCCTCCTCAGAGGTCTCCATGAGCGCCAAAGCCGCGAGCCCGTGCTCGACGCCCTGGCGGGTGTCGCCCTGGCGGTCGTAGGACTCCGCGAGGTTGAAGCGCACGTTGCACACCCGCCACAGCTCCTGGGCCGGCAGGTCCTCGAGCGCCGCTTCCAGCAGCGGCACGGCCTCGGCGCGGCGGTCCTGCTCCACCAGGGCCACGCCCATCAGGTGGCGGGCGACCGCTGCCGGGACGGTCATGCCCGCCGCGTCGCAGTGGATCGAAGCGGCCAGCGCGTGCTCGTACGTCGCGGGGTGGTCCGCGGCGCGCATCGTGAACTCCGCGGCCTGCAGGTGGAGCTTCGCGGCGATCGTGTGCGCGGGTTCGTCCCCGAGCGCGATGAGGCCTTCGCGGCAGATGGCCAGCGCCCGGTCGAAGTCGCCGGTGAGCCCCACCTGGTCGGCGAGGTCGGCGCTGGAGCGGGCCACGGCCCATCCGGCGTCGGCGGCGCGTGCGACGTCGAGCCCGGCGGCGAGCAGGGCGGTCTTCGCGGCCGCGTCGGTTTCGAGACGGGCGCGCAGGTCGAGCAGGTCGCAGCGGCGGATGAGCGCGTACCGGCGGTCGGGGAAGGCCGCGAGCTCGGCTTCGAGCGCGCGGGCACGCTC
Organism: Glycomyces rhizosphaerae; assembly: GCF_042647865.1. NCBI lineage: Bacteria > Bacillati > Actinomycetota > Actinomycetes > Glycomycetales > Glycomycetaceae > Glycomyces > Glycomyces rhizosphaerae. The sequence goes on along the minus strand of NZ_JBHRWO010000021.1, from coordinate 49,750 downwards.
GTCGAGGTCGGCGGTGAACGCGCCGGGGTCGCCGAGGCGGATGGTCTCACTGGTGTCGGCTTCGATGGGGCGGCCGGCCGCGAGATCCCCGGTGGCGGTGGCGGCGAGGTACTCGGCGCGCATGGCGAGGACCTGGCTGGTGTGGAAGCTGCGGTCGTCGATGCGCTGCTCGGCGCGGAGCGTGCGGGCGGTGGCGGCGACGCGGTCGGCGCCCTCGCGGGTCGCCTCGGGTTCGGCCTCCGCCAAGTGGATGAGGAGGAACGACTGGGCGACGAGGGCCCGGCCGGGCTGCTCGGCGAGCCCGAACAGTTCGATGGCGCGCCGCAGCCCGTCGGCGACCCGCTCGGGGTCGTCGGACTGGGCCGATTCGGCGTGGGCGATCTCGGCCCGGTGCTCGGGGATGAGCTCGATGCCGAGCGCGTCGGCGATCGCGCCGACCTGCAGCCAGGCCTTCCAGGTGTCGGGCGAGCAGGCGTCGTACGCGGCGTAGGCGGCGTCGATCGCGGCGTCCAGGTCGGGGCCCTCGACCGCCTCCGGGGCCGGAGGCGCGACCGGCTGCTTGGGCCTGAGTTCCTTGAGGCCCAAGTGGACCGGCTTGTCGTAAGGAGTGGAGTCGATGACGCACGAGGACATCGTCGAGTGGTGGTCGTTGAAGTTGCGGGCGTCGAAGCGGGCGCAGATCGCGACCCGCTCGGCCTCGGCCCAGTCGTGGAGCGTGGTCGCGGTCCACTCGGTGCCGGTCGGCCCGGGCATCGCGGTGTCCGCGAAGCCGAGCTCCTTGAGGCGGCGGCAGGTGAGGACGGTGACCTCCATGAGGCGCTGGCGGTCGCGCACCCCGAGGTCGAGGTCGTAGAAGCGGGCGTGGTCGGCGAGGATCTCGACGGCGCGGTGCTCGTTGCCGGTGAGGGCGCAGAACTCGGCGTGGAGGGCCACCATGGGGACCATGTCCTCTTTGCCCTTGCACATCTGGTAGCCGCGCAGGTGGTTGGCGCGCGCCTCGTCGATGCGGCCGAGTTCGACCAGCGGCAGGAGGGAGAGCGCGAGCCCGTAGTGGGGTTCGTGGGCGCAGGTCTGCTCGCCGGAGAGGACCGGTTCGAGCATCTCCATGGCCGCGTCCGCGGAGTCCTCCTCGGCGTAGAACACGATGGTGGCCAAGGAGGTGTACTGGCAGGCGGTGCAGTCGGACATCTCGTCCTCCTCGGCTTCGCCGAGGGCCTCGATCGCGGCGGCGACGCGGTCGTAGTCGCCCACGTGGTAGGCCAGCTGCATCTCGTAGGCGGCCGGGGCGTGCATGGAGTAGCCGGCCTCGCTGTAGCGGCGGCGCATCTCCTCGAGCCAGTGCTCGATGGATTCGAGCGGGACGTCGGGCTGCTCGATCATCGTGTCGACGATCCACTTGAACGTCCAGTACAGGGACCGGGTCAGGTAGGCGTCGAAGTGGTCGGGCTGGGAGTCGAAGTTGCGCAGGAGCCTCGCGAAGGGGACGAGGAGGCGGGTCGAGTCGCGGGAGAACTCGTAGGCGTCGACGAGGCCGTTGAGCGCGTAGTTGGTCAGCTCGGGGTCGCCGACGGCGTCGGCGGCCTCGACCGCTCGTTCGAGGGCCGCGACCTTCGCCTCACTGGCCTCTTCGAAGCGGGCCTCGTTGAGCAGTCGCCAGATCTCGTCGGGGTCGGGAGTGGCCATACCAGTCCTTAACTGTCCTATTTGAGGAGTGAGCCGGGGCTTGCGATGGAGTCGGGGAGCGGCTCACTCCTGCGTGATGTGTTCCAGCAGGTTCATGAAGGAACGGTTGAGGAGCGCGGTGTCGGCGCTGCGCAGCGGCCGGTGGCTCATCAGGAGCGCCTGGCCGTAGAGGGATTCGACGGCGGTGCCCGCGAGTTCGGGATCGCCGATCGCCGCGATGCGGCGAACGGTGGGGTTGCGGTGGTTGAGGACGAGTTGCGCACGGGGCGCGTTCTGCTTGATGGAGGCGAGGATCCCGCCCCACAGGTCGTCGGCCTCGGCTTCCGCTTCGGCCCGCTGGCGTTCGCGGCGGGACTCGCGGTCGTCGAGGAGGAGCGCGGGCACCGAGACGGGGTTGAACTCGCGGACCACGACGTCCACGTCCACAGTATCCAACCGGGCGCGGGCGGCGTTCAGGAAGGACCGCAGTGCGAGTTCGGCGCCGGCGTCGACCGGGTCCAGGCTCGCCGAGATGACCCCGGGCTGGAGGTTCTCGACCTTGATCTGCGGGTCCAGGCGCGGCAGGGCCTGGATGAGCTCGGCGTCGTACGTGTAGCCGCCGTTGACGACGCCGATGCCCTGGGCGGCGGCGATCTGGGCGACCTGCCGGTACTCGTCCACGCTGGAGGCCAGGTAGATCGGCTGGTACGCGCGGGCGAAGTCGGGGAGGCTCGTGTGGCCCGCGGTGGTCTCGAACCGCAGCCACGGCAGCATCGCCGCGAGCAGGTCGGCGTCGTGGCGCGCGAGGGCCTTGACGCCGAGCTCGTGCACGGCGAGGAAGGCCTCCAGGCGGGTCGGGTCCTCGGCGGCGAGGCGGGAGATCCACTCGCGGATCTGCGCGCCGATCGCGTCGCGGGCGACCGCGAGGGCCTCGTCGTCGTAGAGGGACTCGCGGGAGGCGGTGGGGCGCAGGGCATCGGTGTCGATCACGCAGCGCACGAAGAAGGCCCACTCGGGGACCAGGTTGTCCGCGGTGTCGGTCAGCAGCATCCGCTTGAGGTGCACGCGGTGCGCCGGGCGGGCCGAGGGCGAGGTCGCGTGCGGGAGGACGAACGCGAAGCCCTTGATGCCCGCGAGCGGCACGTCCAGGTCGATGACGTCGAGCGGCGGGAAGCCCAACGCGCTCTCGCAGTACTCGTTCAGCGCGACGCGGCGGGCCGTGGGCGTGGGGTGCTGCCGCTCCCACAGCGGCGTCGCGGTGATGTCGACGGGCGTGCCGCCGTCCGAGACCGTGATGTCCACCGGCAGCAGTGAGCCGTACTCGCGGGCGAGGTCGGCGACCCGCTTGGGCTGCAACCAGTCCTCGCCCTTGCGGGCGACGAGCTCGACCGTGGTGCCCGGCTCCGGGTGCTCCGAAAGGGGGACCTCCGTGACCGTGTACGAGCCGTCGTCGCGGGCGGCCCAGCGGACCACCGGGGCGGACGGGTCCTTCGCCGAACGCGAGGTCACGGTGATGACCGAGGCGACGGTGAAGCACGCGAGCAGGCCGATCCCGAACTGCCCCAGGAAGTCGCGGCGCGCGCCCTCGATCTCCTCGTCCCGTTTGGAGGAGCCGCCGATCGTCGCGAGGAGCTCGTGCACCTCTGCGAGCGTCAGGCCCACACCGTGATCGGTGATGCGAAGGCGCTTGCCGTCCGCGACGATCGCGACCTCGCGGGCGCCGGGCTGGAAACCCGGGTCGATGTGGCCGCGGGCCGTGATGGCGTCCACCGCGTTCTGCAGCAGTTCCCGCACATAGACCTTCGGCGACGAGTACAGGTGGTGAGACAAGAGGTCCACCAGGCCGCGCAGGTCCACTTGGAAGGTATGGGAAGTGGGCGTCGTCTCAGCCACAGCGCGTCCTGCTTCACTCGGAGGTCGTTCGGCGTCAGTCAGACTAGCAAACCGCCGCATCCCGGGAACCAGCGAAAAGGATCCCCAGTACGAACAGGGACGCGAACCCCTTGTCCCCCTTCGGACGCGCGCACAGCGCGCTACTCGGCGAGCACCACCCCAATGAGCGACATCCGGTAAGGTGACCGCTACCAAAGCCCCAGAGCAAGAGGAATCCACCCCATGACCATGCCGCCCCCGCCCCCGGACCGCATGCACCTGCAGTACCAGCCCGCCCCGCCGCCACAGCCCGGACCGCAGCAGATGGGGCCGGGCGGCGCGTACGGCCCGATGCGGCAGTCGCCGGCGCAGCCGGTGCCCGGGCAGATGCCACCTCCCGAAATGTCGATGAGCAAACCCGGCACGATCACCGGCATCCAGGTCATCTTGTGGATCTTCTTGGCCGTCAGCGCGATCGGGAACCTGTTCTCGATCATGAGCATGGTCGAGTTCTTCAACCCGTTCTCCTTGGTCGGTCTGGCGTTCGGGGTCTACTCGACCATCCAGTCGCTCGCCAGCGGAGTGCACATCTCGCGCGGCAAGCGCTGGGCGTGGATCTGGTCGCTCATCAGCGCGATCTTGGGGCTCACCCTGAGTCTCACCGGGTTCATCTACGGCGTCATCATGTTCGACACGGGCGGCGACATGATCATCACGGTCACCCTCGCCCTCACCGTCCTCTACGGGACACTCCTGGGCCTCCTGTGCTCCAAGTCGGCCCGGCAGTGGATCCTCATGCACCGCATCCAGAGAGGTGAGGTGCAGGTCCCCGGAATGGGCATGGGCGGGATGCCCGGCATGGCCCAACAGGGCCCGGCCGCCGCGCCCGAGCGTCCCGAGAACCGGCCCATGTCCGCGACCGTCGCCGCGGTCGCGCTCGGCCTCCTCTCGGCCCTGCTGGCGTGGGAGTCGTACCAGATCGTGAGCAACACGCTCGAAGGCATGCGCATGGCCGAGGCGAACGGCTTCGACGGCGGCAGCGGCCTCTACGAGCGGCTCTTCTTCGGAGCGTTCCCCCAGCTCGGGCACATCATGGTCGCTTACCTGGCGTTCCTCTTGTGCGCCGTCCTCACCGCGCTGCTGGTCCTCAAGGGCAAGCTCGGCGGCCGGGTGTTCGGGCTGATCTGGTCCCCGATCGCCGCCGCCGCCATCGGATACGTGGTGTCCTACTTCTACGAGCAGTCCAGCTTCTACCCTCCGGGCATGCCCAATCCGTACCGGATGATCCTGATCCTGAACGGGTCGATGGCAGTCCTGGCGGTCGCCGTCTTCGTGCTCCTGCTGACTCCCGGCGTCCGAGCCTGGACGCCCTCCAATCCCTCGGCCCCGCTGATCATGGTGGTCCCCATGGGACAGCCGCAGCAGCAGGGCCCGTACGGGCAGCAGCAGGGCGGGTATCCGCAGCAGCAACAGCAGGGGTACCAGCAGCAGCCTCCGTACCCGCCCCAGTACTGATCCTCAAGGCAGGCAATGTCTTACAACCAACTCCCGCCGCCCCCGCCCGACCGCGTCGGCGGGCCGTACGGCGGACCGCAGCTCGCCGGGCCGGGCGGCGCGTACGGCCCCGCAGCGACGCCGGTCGGCCAGCCGATCCCCGGTCAGCTGCCGCTCGACCTCGGGATGGCCAAGCCCCGCAGCGTCACCGGGATCCAGACGATCCTGTGGCTCTTCGCGGTGCTGGCCGCCGGGGCGGACCTGTTCTCGGCCCTCAGCATGGCCGAGAGCCTCAATCCGCTGGGCGTCATCAGCCTGATCTACGCGATCTACGCGACGATCCAGGCGGTCGTCACGCCGATCCAGATCACCCGAGGCAAGCGCTGGGCATGGGTCTGGGCGGTCGTGAGCGCCGTCCTCGGTATCGCGATCGCGTTGACCACCACCATGTTCGGCATGAGCGTCATCGAGTACACGACGCTGCCGGTGATCGTCGGCATCGCGATCGGACTGCTCTACACGGTCCTGCTGGTCCTGCTGGTCTCGAAGTCCGCCCGCACGTGGATCCTCATGCACCGCGTCCAACGCGGCGAGGTCCCCGTGCAGGGCACGCCCGGCCCCGGCATGGTCCTCATGGCGCGGCAGGTCGCACCCGAACGGCTGCAGGCGAAACCGGGCTCGGTCACCGTCGTGCAGCTCGCGCTGTGGGTGCTCGCGCTGCTGCCGCTGGTCTGGGTGTGGGTCGGTCTGCGCTGGGCGCAGGTCGACTTCGCGGACGGGCTCGAGAGCTGGGAGACCGCGTCGAGCGCGTTCGACCTGTTCATGGAGACCGACCTCATGCTCCTCGGCGTGCTCGGCGTGGTCGCGTTCGCGGTCATCGGGACGCTGGCGGTCATCTCCGCGGTGAGCTTGCAGCGCGGCCGGTTCTGGACGCGGGTCTACACCCCGATCTGGGTGGGTCTCGCCGCCGTCGCCGGCGCGATGTGGGTGATCGCGGCGAACATCCAGGTGATGGACCTCGACGGCGACCCGAACAAGGACGAGTTGTTCGCGGTGGCCATGACCGCGCTCGTCGCCGGCATCGTCTTCACGGTCCTGGCGTTGATCGCGTTCATCATGGTGTTCCTGCGGGGCGTGCGCTCGTGGGCGCCCGGTGCCCAGATGACGATGGTCTACATGCAGCCGGGCCCGGGCTACGCACCGCAGCAGCCGGTTCAGCAGGCAGGGCAGCCGCTGCCGCAGGCCGGGCCGCAGTACCCGGTGCCGAACCAGGCGCCCGCTCCCCCGGCACCGATGCCCGTCGGGCCGGCGACGCCACCGCCGAACCGCGCTCCCGCGGGGCCGCAGCGGTATCCGCTGGGGCATTGCCCCGTCCACCGGCACCATCAGTGCCAGTGCCCGGTGCCGCAGCAGTTCGCCGGCGGGCGCGGCTAAACGGTGGTGGAGCGCCAGCCGCAGACGCTCGTGTCGAGCGTCTCGGCGGTCTGCTCGACGGCGATGACCAGTTCGATGGCGGTGCCGTCGTCGAATTCGACCGTGACGTTCCCGGTGCTGGGGTTCATCTGCCCGATCTCGGCGCCTTCGGCGTCCCAGGCGTCCCATTCGTTGATGTAGTCCTCGGCGGGGCGCTGCCGGTAGGACTCGCAGAGCATCGCGTAGGCGGTGTCCCAGTCGTCCTCGGCGACCGCGCCGATGAACGCCTCGGCGGTGCCTTCTACCTTGTCGCCGATCGAGTTCGCGAACACGGCGACCGCGACCACGATGGCCACGACGATGGCGATGACGGCCAGGGCGCCGCCGCCGATGCCCAGGCCCAGCTTCAGGCCGAAGTTTCGGGGGTGCCCGGTGGGCGGGGCCGCGAACGGGACCGGCACGCCGGTGGGCGGCGGTGGCGGGGCCGAGGGCGCGGGGGCCGGCTCGACCTCTTTCGTCGTGGGCGGGAGCGCGAGCGTCGTCTCGGTCTCGGCAGTGAGCGCGATCGGCGCACCGGAGTCGGGCGCGACCGGTTCGGCGCCTGAAGGTTCGGGGTCCATGGGGATCGGCGCCGCACCGGGTGCCGGTGGGATCTGCTCGGGGGCGCTCACCTGCGCGAATTCTCCGCTCGCGAACGGGCCGGGCGGGTTCGGCGAGGCAGGCGAGGCGTACTTCGGATCGGCCGGGTCCGCCACGGCTTCGACCGAGGTGTGCGGCTCGGCCTCGACCGCTTCGTCCTGTTTCCGGGACTCCGGTTCAGGGGCCGGCTCGGCGATTTCGGACGGCAGCGGCGGGGTCGGTTCGGCCGGGACCGGTTCGACCGGCACCGCCTGCGGCACGGGCTCGACGGGCGGGGCGGCGTCCCGGTGCTGTTCGGGCTCTTCGGGGTTCGGCCGGTCGCTCATCGGGCGGTCTCCCGGCGGGCGCGGTCCTCGACGGCTCCGGCGGGGTCGGCGGTGCGGTCGGAGTCGGTGCGCTGCGGCTCGCCGCCGGGTGCGCACTCGGCGAGCACCTCGAAGCCGGAGGCCTCGGGAAGGGCGCGGGACAGGAGCGGGGTGGACATCTTCACCTGGAAGTTCGAGAGCGCCCGGCGGTAGGAGCCGACGTCGCTCCATTCGGTCCAGAGCATCCAGGTGGCGTCCTCGCCGTCGCCGAAGGAGTCGAGCGCGCGTCCGAGACCGCCGCGCAGGTATCCCTGGCAGGAGGCCAGCGCGGCGAGCGCGCCCTCGGCGTCGCGAGCGAAGCTTTCCGTCTCGTCTTCGGTTACGGCGAAACGATATACGACCAGCACGGCGCCAACCCTACTTGGAGCATTCGGCGCACAGGCCGTGGAGTTCGAGCGTGTGTCCGACGTCGGTGAAGCCGTGGTCGGCGGCGACCTTGTTGGCCCAGCGCTCGACGGTGGGCCCGGCGACCTCGACGGTCTTGCCGCAGGAACGGCACACGAGGTGGTGGTGGTGCTCTTCGGCGGAGCAGAGGCGGTAGAGGTGGTCGCCGCCGGGCAGGCGCATGACGTCGACGATGTCGGCCTCGGCGAAGGCCTGGAGGGTCCGGTAGACGGTGGTGAGGCCGATCTTGGACCCGGCTTCGCGCAGGATCGCGTGGAGGTCCTGGGCGGAGCGGAAGGCGTCGTCGTGTTCGAGCAGTTCGAGGATCGCGGTCCGTTGCTTGGTGGACCTGGCCATGTTCTCGGCCGGAGGCTTCGTGGCCACTAGCGTTCCTCTCGGGCGTGGTGGACGGCGTCGGTGACGATGTGCGCGATGTGGTCGTCGATGAGCGAATAGGAGATCTCGCGGCCCGACCTGGTGCCGCGCACGATACCCGCTCCCCGGAGGACCCGCAAATGCTGCGAGACGAGGGGTTGGGTGACGCGGAGGGTCTCGACGATCTGGTGCACGTACTTGGGCCCGTCGGCCAGTTCCATCACGATGGCGATCCGCAGGGGCGCGGCGAGCGCGCGCAGCAGCTCCCCGGCCGCCTCGTAGTCGGCTGGGGTGGATTCGGCTAGCTCGGTCTCGGTCCGCACACTGCAAAAATATCGCGTCCCGGCTCCGTTACGGGGCGCAGGTGGCGCGGGTCCCGCTCCGGTCATGTGTTCGGGGCGGGCAGTTCGACTTCGAGCGGCTCGCCTTCGGGCGGGAGGTGGGCTCGCCGGGTGCGGCGGAGGCGGTGGACGACGGCGGCCAGGACGGCCGTGACGACGAACGCGGCGACGCCGATGAGCACGATCGTGGAGCCGGGCGGGACGTCCTTGGCGGCGGAGGCGAGGACGCCGGCGCCGGCGATGAGGAACCCGGCGGCCATCGCGCTGAACATGGTGGCTTTGAAGGAGCGCGTGAACTGCTGGACGGTGACGACGGGGATCACGAGGAGGGCGCTCACGAGGAGGAGGCCGACCGCGCGCATCGAGACCGAGACGGTGACGGCGGTGGTGATCAGGAGCAGCAGGTTGAGCGCGGCGACGGGCAGGCCGGAGACGCGGGCGTACTGTTCGTCGGCGCAGATCGCGGTGAGCCAGGGCCGGAGCACGAGCATGAGGACGGCGACGACGGCGCCGCCGATCGCGATGGTCCAGACCTCGTCCCAGCCGGCGGTGAGGAGCGAGCCGAACAGGTACTGCTGGAGGTTTGCGACGCCTTTGTCGGAGGCGATGCCGGTGAGGTAGACGCCGCCGGCGATGCCGCCGTAGAACATCATGGCGAGGGCGACGTCGCCGGAGGTCTTGGAGTGGCTGCGGAGGATCTCCATGACGATGGAGGCGGCGACGGTGACGGCGAGGGTGGTCCACATGGGGGCGGTGCCGGTGAGGAAGCCGATGGCGACGCCGGTGAGGGCGATGTGGCCGAGGCCGTCTCCGATGAGCGCCAGGCGCTTCTGGACGAGGAAGACGCCGACGGCGGGGGCGCAGAGGCCGACGACGAGCGCGCTGATGAGGGCGCGCTGCATGAACTCGTACTCGAAGTAGCCGAGGATCGTGTCGACGTTCATTTGCCGCCCCAGAAGGGTTCGTCGGCGCTGTCGCCGTTGGCGTGCGGGTGGGCGTGGTCGTGGTGGGGGTCGGCGTGTTCGCCGACGGGGCGCGGGGGCGCGCCGTCATGGACGACCTTGCCGTCGGCGAGGACGACAGCACGGTCGAGGCGGTCGGTGAGCGGGCCGAGTTCGTGGGTGACGAGGAGGACGGCGCAGCCGGCGTCGATCCGGTCGGCGATCACGGTCGCGAGTGCGGCCTGGGTTTCGGCGTCGACGCCGACGGTGGGCTCGTCCATGATGAGCAGTTCGGGCTCGGTGGCGAGGGCGCGGGCGATGAGGACGCGCTGCTGCTGGCCGCCTGAGAGGGTGTCGACGGAGCAGTGGGAGTGGTCGGCCAGGCCGACTTCGGCGAGGCTGCGGGTCACGGCTTCGCGGTCGGCGCGGCGGGGCGGCATGCCGATGAAGCGGTGGGCGAGGCGGCCTTGGGAGACGACTTCGGCGGCGGTGGAGGGGACGCCGGAGGCGGCGCCGGTGCGCTGGGGGACGTAGCCGATGCGCTTCCAGGCGCGGAAGCGCTTCTGCGGGGTGCCGAAGAGTTCGATGGCGCCGCCGGCGAGCGGGACGAGCCCGGCGACGGCCTTGATGAGGGTGGACTTCCCGGAGCCGTTGGCGCCCATGAGGGCTACGGCTTCTCCGGGTTCGACGGCGAGGTCGACGCCGCGGACGACGGCGCGACCGCCGTAGGAGACGGTCGCACCGCTGACGTTGAGAACGGGCATTCCGCTAATGCTGCCTTACGCCGCGCCGAGAGCGGTCTGCAACGTGGCGAGGTTCTCGCGCATCACAGTGAAGTAGTCGGCGTCGGCGTCGAGCTGCTCCTGGGTGAGGCCTTCGATCGGGTTGAGGACGGCGGTCTGGGCGCCGGTCTCGGCCGCGAGCGTGTCGGCGATGTCGGGCGAGACGAGGGTCTCGAAGAAGATCGTGGAGATGCCGTTGGTCTCGACGTATTCGGCGACCTCGGCCATGTGCTGGGAGTCGGGCTCCTGGTCGGGGCTGAGGCCGGAGATGGCGATCTGGGTGAGGCCGTAGCGGTCGGCGAGGTAGCCGAAGGCGGCGTGGGAGGTGACGATGGTGTCGCTGGCGCGGGCGGCCAGGGCGTCGGTGAACTCGGCGTCGAGCGAGGTCAGGTCGGCGTTGAGGGCTTCGGCGCCGGCGGTGTAGTCGGCGGCGTTGACCTCGTCGAGGCCGGCGAGGCCCTCGCCGATGGCGGTGCCGATCTGGCCGTAGCGGATCGGGTCGAGCCAGACGTGGGGGTCGACGCCTTCGAGCTCTTCCTCGTGGCCGTGCTCATCCTCGGTGGCGGTGGCCTCTTCGGTGGCCTCCTCTTCGGCGTGCGCCTCTTCCTCTTCCTCGATGGCCTGGGTGTAGTCGTACTCGCTGGTCTCGACGGCGGTGAGCACGTCGAGGGACTTGTCGGCGGCGTACTCCTCGACGGCGGCGTCGAGCTCGGGGATGAAGCCCTTGAGGTAGACGACGAAGTCGGCCTCTTCGATGGCGGCGATGTCGGAGGGGGCGAGCTCGAGGTCGTGGGGTTCCTGGCCGGCCGGGGTGAGGTTGGTGACGGCGACGTGGTCGCCGCCGACGCGCTCGGTGGCGAAGGTGAGGGGGTAGAAGGCGGTGACGACGCTGATCTCGCCGTCGGCGGCAGGGTCGTCGCTGCCGGATCCGCAGGCGGCGAGGGCGGCGGCCGCGGCGAGTCCGAGGGTGGGCACGAGGATGAATCGGGAACGGCGCATGCTTGAACTCTGCCCAATCATGACAATCATTGTCAACATCTAATATGTGCGGGCTTAAGGTGAGCAACTCGCGCGACCAGCGTAAACACCAGGTCTGCCGCCCGGGAGGCGACGCGCCCGGATGACGGGCATCACTGGTATTCGTTGTCCGGGGTCGGGATCGAGGTGATCGACTCGACCTCGATGTACGGCACCAGCTCGCCGTTGATCTCGTCGCGGCCCTGGCGGGTCGAGTACTCGCCGACGACCTCGACCCATTGGTCCGGTTCCAGATTGGCCGGGACCTCGCCTTCGAAGCCGATCTTCACCGGCCTCGCATCGGCGGCGCAGCAGGCGACGACCATGCGCGCCAGCTGCGGCTCGTCCCCGTCGTAGAGGATGAAGCCGCGCAGCTGGATCCGGTGGCCCTCGAGCGTCGCGCCCTCGTCGAAGATCGCCCGCGAGGCGTAGTCGAGCAGCGTGATCGGCACGGGGTCGACGTCGTCGGGCAGCTCCGGATAGGTCGAGCGGTTCTCCTCGGCGCCGACGACGGTGCCGGTGCGCTCGGCCTCGTAGGACCCGAGCGCGTCCGGGGCCACCAGCAGCATCCCGACCACCGGCGCGAGCAGGAGCCATGCCACTTTGGGTTCGCCGTGCCCGTGCCCGTCGTCCACTTCTTTCTTTGCGCGCCAAGCGTTCCAACCGGTGATCGCGGCGACCGCGACGAGGATGATCCCGGCTGGGACGATGAGCCAGAACGCATAGGGCTTCACGTAGTTGAGGTAGTCGCCCGTGGCGGCGAGGCGGAGCATGCCGCCGCCGACCAGGAGCAGGATGACCGCCTGCGCGTCGCGCCTCAAAGCAGGATCACTCCCATCAGGACACTCGCGGCCACGGCCGCGCAGAACGCGGCGGGCGCGAAGCGGGCCGCGAACCCGCGGCCGAAGGTCCCGGCCTGCATGGCCGCGAGTTTGACGTCGATGAACGGCCCCACCACCATGAACGTCAGCTTCGCGGTGGGCGAGAACTGGGTCAGCGAGGCGGCCACGAACGCGTCCGATTCCGAGCAGATCGAGACCAGGACCGCCAGGACCGCCAGCGCGAGGACCCCGAGCACGGGGTTGTCGGCGATCGGCTGGAGCCAGGTCTCGGGCACGAGGGTGTTGAGGCTCGCGGCGATGGCGGCGCCGATGACGAGGTAGCCGCCCGCGTGGAGGAAGTCGTGGCGGATCGCGGACCAGAACGCGGCCCACTTGCCGTCGTCGTGGTGGTGGTGTTTGGGCAGGTTGAGCCATTCGGTCTTGCCGAGCTTCGCCCAGAGCCAGCCGATCGAGATCGCGGCGACGAGCGAGGCGGCGACGCGGGCGGCGACCATCTCGGGGTTGCCGGGGAAGGCCACGAAGGTCGATACGACGACGATCGGGTTGATCGCGGGTGAGGCGAGCATGAAGGTGAAGGCGGCGGCGGGGGCGACGCCTCGGCGTACGAGGGCTCCGGCGACGGGCACGGAGGCGCATTCGCAGGCGGGCAGGACCGCGCCGCCGACGGCGGCGACGGGGACCGCGAGGGCGGTGCGCTTGGGGACGACCTTGTGGAAGAACCCGGCTGGCACGAACGCGCTGATGGCGGCGGAGAGGACCACGCCGAGGACGAGGAACGGGAACGCCTGCACGCAGACCGCTACGAACCGGGCGGACCAGGCTTGTGCGACGGGGGCGGCGAAGAGCTCGGTGAGGCCGGGCCGGGCGGTGAGGCCGAAGATGAGCAGGAGGGCGAGGGCCTCGATGGAGGTGAGCCTGCGGCGCCTCGGGGGCGCGGGCGCAGCAGAGGTCTCGGCTGCGGGGGGCTCGGTATCGGCGAGGTCGGCGCTCACGCTGCCATTGTGCGGCATGGACGCGAGTGAACGGACGGGTGCCTCAGGCTACCCATCAGTACCTGAGTGTTCTGCTTGATTACTCTGGTGCGGTGCGTGTTCCCTCACTAGGTACCGACCCCAGCCGCGTCCCGGCCGCCTGCCGGGCGCTCTTGGCGAACCCCCGATTCCAGATGCTGTCGATGACAGTGATCCTGGTGAACGCGGCCGCGCTGGGGGCGCTGACGTTCCCGCACGCGCGCGAGGCCGGGGAGGAGTTCCTGCTCTGGGTGGACCACGTGTGCCTGGGGTTCTTCACCCTCGAGGTGCTGGCCGGGATCCTCTCGTTCGGCCGCAAGCCGTTGCGGTATTTCAAGAACGGCTGGAACCTCTTCGACTTCGTGATCGTGTTCGCCTCGTTCATGCCGGGCCTGCGCGAGAACGTGACGATCCTGCGGATGCTGCGGCTGGCGCGGATCGTGCGGATCTTCCGGTCGCTGCCGAGCCTGCGGATCATCCTCGTCGCGGCCGGGAAGGCGCTGCCGAAGTCGGCCGGCGTGTTCGCGCTGACCGGTGTGGTGATGTACCTGTGGGCGATGGTCGGATGGATCGCGTTCAGCGACACCGACGCCGAGCATTTCGGCACGGTGGGCGATGCGCTGCTGAACCTGTTCCAGCTGGTGGCGTTCGACGACATGGGGAACGTCATGCGCGACAGCATGGCCCAGAACCCGTGGACGCTGCCGTACTACGTGGTGTTCATCCTGTTCGGCGCGTTCGTGCTGGTGAACATCCTGCTCGGCGTGGTGCTGACCTCGATGGAGGAGGCGCAGAAGATGGACGACGAGGACGGCCTGGTCTCCGCCGACACGGCGCTGCTGCTGGAGCGGATCGACCGGCTGCAGAACACCGTCGACAAGCTCGCGGCGGACCAGGAGCGGAGCCGGGGCTTCACCCCGTTCCGCTAGGTCGCGGCGGCCGGGTTGGGCTCGGTTCCGCCGCTGTGCTTCCCTTCGGCTCCGCCGCAGTGGCACCGCCTTCTACCTCGACTTACGACGCCACCGGGTTGGGCTCGGCTCCGCCGAAGCGGCGGTCGCGGCTGGCGTAGATCTCGCAGGCGTGCCAGAGGTGGCGGCGGTCGAAGTCGGGCCAGAGGACGTCGAGGTAGACCATCTCGGCGTACGCGGATTGCCACGGCAGGAAGTTCGAGGTCCGCTGCTCCCCCGACGGGCGCAGGAACAGGTCGACGTCGGGCAGGTCCGGGTTGTAGAGGTAGCGGGCGAAGGTCTTCTCGGTGATGCGGTCGGGGTTGAGCTTCCCGGCCTTCACGTCGCGGGCGAGGGCCGCGGCGGCGTCGGCGATCTCGGCGCGGCCGCCGTAGTTCACGCAGAACTGCAGCGTGATCTTGTCGTTGTGCTTCGACATCTCCTCGGCCACTTCGAGTTCGCTGATGACGCTCTTCCACAGCTTCGGGCGGCGCCCGGCCCAGCGGATGCGCACGCCCATGGCGTTCAGCTCGTCACGGCGGCGGTGGATGACGTCGCGGTTGAAGCCCATGAGCCAGCGGACCTCGTCGGGGCTGCGCCGCCAGTTCTCGGTGGAGAACGCGTAGGCCGAGACGGTGGAGATGCCCATCTCGATGGCGCCTTCGATGGTGTCGAAGAGCGAGGCCTCGCCCATGGTGTGGCCCTCGGTGCGCTTGAGGCCGCGCTCCTTGGCCCAGCGGCCGTTGCCGTCCATGACGAGCGCGACGTGCCGGGGAACGAACTCGCGCGGCAGCGCGGGCGGGACCGCACCCGAGGGGTGCGGCTTCGGCGGCTCGTACGTGCGGCTCACAGGACCTCCATGGCGGGCAAGTCGTCGGCGGGACCCGATCTTAATCCGAGGACGAGCGAGGCCCAGAGCACGCCCGCGCGCAAGGGTGCAGCGGACGCGGGTGGTGCGACCGCCGCGCACCGCGGGCGCCGCTGGTGCCACCGCCGCACCCCGTTGCGCGACTCCGGCGGAACTGCCCCGCCGTTCTGTCGGACCCGCCGGGCACTATCGAAAACGGGGGCGATCGCGAACCCGCGCCCCGCTCACCTTCGCCCGCCGCCGCTCGACCGATGGCGTATCCCCATGCCCTCTGTTACGTTCGGGCCGTGGAACCTCTCAACGTCGAGCACGCCGGCCGCACCCTCCGCGGTGTCCTCCACCTCCCCCACCCCAACCCCGCCCCGGCGCCCGCCGTCATCCTCTGCCACGGCCTCGGCGGCAACCGCATCGGCGGCGGCAACGACTTCGTCGTCCTCTCACGACTGCTGTCGGCCCAGGGCTTCGCCTGCTACCGCTTCGACTTCGCCGCATTCGGCGAATCCGACGGCGATCCCCTCGACTTCAGCGTCTCCGATCAGGTCTCCCAGCTCAAAGCCGTAATCGCCGGGCTTGAACGCAACCGCGCCATCGCCCCCGACCGGATCTCCGTGCTCGGCTACAGCATGGGCGCCCTGGTCGCCGTGCTCGCCTCCGGCGACCGGCCGCTGCGGTCCCTCGCGCTCTGGGCCCCCGCCGGCGGGCCGCTCAACCTGCCGTTCTGGGAGGGCGGTCCGTTCCGCGACCAGATCCGCGAGCACGGCCGCGCCGACTACAACGGCGTGGCGTTCGGCGATGCCTTCATCGACGACCTCTACGGCATCGACCAGTTCGCGGCCGCGCGCCGCCACGAAGGACCGGTGCTCTTGGCGGGCGGCACCGAGGACGGGCTGATGCGGGCCGAGCTCATCGACCCCTACCGCGAGGTCTGGGGCGATCGGCTCGAACAGCACTGGATCGAGGGCATGGATCACGGCTTCGGATCGCTGGCGAACCGCGACAGCATGTTCGAGGTCACCGCCGCGTTCCTCTCACGCACCGCGTAACACAGTCAGGCCTGGTGCGGCACGTACTTCAGGGTCTTCAAGGGCCGCTCGGAATGCCACTGGAAGTGCGCGGCGATGAGACCGGCCGCTTCGGAGCGCTGGCGCGCGTCCGCCGCCCTCGCGTTCGCCCAGTCCCCGGCTTCCAACGCCCGCATGAGTTCGAGCGAGGCCGGGGCCGGCACCGTCGCGCCGCCGGGGCGGCAGTCGGCGCACACCGCGCCGCCGGCCGCGACCGCGAAGGCGCGGTGCTCGCCGTCCTTGCCGCAGCTGGCGCACTGGCTGAGCGAAGGGGCCCAACCGGCGGACTTCATGCCGCGCAACAGGTACGAGTCCATGACGAGGACCGCCGGGAGGTCGGTCTCGGCCAGCGCCCGGAACGCGCCGAGCGTGAGCTGGAAGACGTCGAGGTCGGGCTGGTGGTCTTCGGGGACGAGCCGCTCGGCGGCCTCGGCGATGACGCACGCGGCCGTGTAGGAGGGCCAGTCGGAGGCGATCGAGCCGCCGGAGAGGTGCAGGCCTACTGCCTGGGTGACGGTGTGGAGCTCGGAGCGGCCCTCGATGAGCTGGAGGTCGACGTGGCTGAAGGGGGCCAGTCGCGCACCGAACTTGGAGGAGGTGCGGCGCAGGCCCTTGGCCACGGCGCGGTAGCGACCCTTTTGGCGGCCGAGGAACGAGACGATCGTGTCCGCTTCGCCGAGTTTGTAGGTGCGCAGAACCACCGCGTCATCGCGGAACAGCTTCCGAGTGCCAACCCCCACGCCACAAGCGTAACCGGAGGGTCCGACACCACTAATGGGGTTGAGGCCCGGCGGCGGCGCCGATAGGCTCCGGGCGGTGAAGATTCTTTCGGTGAACGTCGGTCGGCCGCGGGAGAACCCGTGGAAGGGCCTCACGGCCACTTATATCGACAAGCGGCCGGTCGCGGGGCCGGTGCGGGTGACCTCGCCCGGGCCCAAGGGCGACGGGACGGTCGGGCTCGCGGGCGACCGGGTCGGGGACGTGGAGCACCATGGCGGCACCGACCAGGCCGTCTATGTCTACGGCAGTGAGGACTACGGGCTTTTCAACGCTCTGGTCGGCCGCGAGTTCGGGCCCGGCGCGTTCGGGGAGAACCTGACGACGACCGGGTACGACGTGAACGAGGCGCTCATCGGCGAGCGGTGGGCCGGGCCCGGCGGGCTGGTGCTGCAGGTGACCGGCGCGCGCGTCCCGTGCGGGACGTTCCGGGGCTGGATCGACGAGCGCGGCTGGCTCAAGACGTTCACGCGCGAGGCGCGTCCGGGCCCGTACCTGCGGGTGGTGGAGCCGGGGCACGTCGAGGCGGGCGCCGAACTCGAGGTGGCGCACCGGCCCGATCACGGCGTCACGGTGGCGATGTTCTTCCGGGCGGCGATGGGCGAGCGGGATCTCGTGGAGACCGTCGCGGCCGTGCCCGATCTGGCGCCGGGCGACGCGGAGTGGCTGCGCAGCCGCTGACCCGACGAGAACGCAACGTGCCCCGGCCTCGCGGCCGGGGCACTGTCGTTTCGAGGCACTGTCGTTTGGAAGCGTTGCGGCGCTGTCGTTTCAGGCGGTCGCGAGTTCGGACTTGCGGAAGTACGCGTTGGCGCCGCGGCTGAACATCAGGCCGGTGGCGAGGAGGACGGCGGCGATGTGGAGGAGCCTGATCACGAAGAAGGCCAAGGCGAACCGGCCGTCGCCGCCGACGGCTCCGATGAGCGATTCGCCGTCGGCGATCTGCATCGCGGAGGGGACGACCATCGCGGCGAGGCCGATGACCGAGAGCAGCGCGAAGAGGCTCAGGCGGGCCCAGCGGCGGCCCCGGGCGAAGAAGCCCACGAGGACGAACGCGCCGATGTAGACGACCGATCGCAGGCCGATGTTCATCCAGACCCCGGCGTCGATGCCGGACTCCATCGCGATCTCGCTGACGGCGAGCACGGTCTCGAGGATCCCGGCGGCGATCGCGGTGATCCACAGCAGGGTGGCGTTCTTGGCGGTTTCCGGTTGTTCCATGCCCGCAACGCTATGACCGGGCGGGAGCGGAATCCATCCTGTGAACGCCCCTCCAAGGGGTGAGGACGGCCCTACCACGTGGTCATTCGGTCGCGGCGAGTCGCCTGCGGCCCAACTGGTCGGCGGCGCGGATCGGTTCGGGGAGGCGGTACTTCGGGGCGAGTTCGAGCACGAGGCCGCGGGCGGTGGCGAGGGTGCTGCGGTGCCCCACCGAGACGTACACGGGCTTGACGCCGTCCTGGGTGCGCAGCGCGCAGCCGACGGTCTCGCCGCTCGCGGTGATCGGGGTCCACGCGCCGCGTTTCGGGCCGGGGGCCTCGACCGGGAGGTGCGGCGGGTTCTTGGCGACGCCGATCGCGGGCGCGTCGAGGACCACGCCGAGATGGCAGGCCAGGCCGAAGCGCCGCGGGTGGGTGAGCCCGTAGCCGTCGCACACGTACAGGTCGGGGGTCACCGCTAGCGCCTCGATCGCCTGGAGCAGCAAGGGAAGCTCGCGGAAGGCGAGGAGGCCGGGGACGTACGGGAAGTCGGAGGCGCCGTGCACGACGGACCGGTCGATCTCGGCGAGGTCGGACCGGCGCATGACGACCGCGGTCGCCACTGCGCTGTCGCTGTCCTTGTCATAAGCGATGTCGAGCCCGGCGATCGTCTCTATCGGACTGTCGTCGTCGGCTTCGACCACGCATCCGGCCAGCTCGGTCTGCATCGCGACCGCCTCGGCTTCGTCACGGGGCAGGCGGGCATAGGCGGCACGGGGATGATCGTCGCTCACGCCGAAAGCCTAACGAAAGCCGCGGGCGGGGATCAGTCGCCGTCGAATTCGTAGAAGGAGCTCTCGCCGCCCTCGTCCGGGGCGTCGTCCGTCTCGACCGCCTCGGTCTCGAAACTGCCGTCGCCTTCGGCTTCGTAGAGGAACTCGTCCACGCCGCCGTCGCCTTCGAGGTCGAAGTCGAGCGGGTCGTCCGCGTCGGGCTCGACGGGGTCGTCAGGGCCGGCTTCGAGCGACGCGAAGAAGGACTCGTCGAAGTCCGCACCGTCGTCGGTCATGCCGCCCCCAGTCTCGCCCCTGTCGTTCCCACCATATTGCGCCCGTGCGCGATCCGCATCCTCTCCGCCCGATCCGCTCAGGGCGAACGGCCCTTGCCAGCCGCCCGGCCAGGGACCATGCTCAGGGCATGAGCACCCAGCGGAAGACCCTCGTCCTCGGCGGGACCGTGTACCTGTCCCAGGCCATCGCCAAGCACGCCGTCGCACGCGGCCACCACGTCACCGTCGCCTCCCGCGGCAGCAGCGGCGAACCGCCGGAAGGGGTCGAGTTCGTGCGACTCGACCGATCCACCGGTGAAGGTCTCGATGCCTTGCGGGGCAAGGAGTTCGACGCCGTCTTCGACGTCGCGCGCCTGCCCGCGCTCATCGGCCCCGTCCTCGACGCGTTGGCGGACAACGCCGGCCACTGGTCGTTCGTCTCAACGATCTCGGTCTACAAGCACTTCGACGTGGTGAGCGACGAACTGCACGAGCCGACCGCCGCCGACTCCACCGACCCGGCCCTCGAGGTTTACGGCGCCAGCAAGATCGCGTGCGAGAACCTCGTGCGGGAACGCCTGGGCGACAAGGCGTTGATCACGCGGCCCGGGCTCATCGTCGGCCCCGGAGACCGCAACGACCGCCTCGGCTACTGGCCGCTGCGCTTCGCCGAGGGAGGCGAGGTGCTCGTTCCCGGCCCGAAGGAGCGACCGGTCCAGTGGATCGACGTCGACGACTACGCCGCCTGGCTGCTGGATGCGGCCGAGGCCCAGGTGTCAGGGACGATGGACGCCATCGGCGCACCGCTCGGGTTCGGGGCGTTCCTCGACGGGATCGCCGACGCGCTCATCGAGCACGGCGTCCTCACCGAGCGCCCGAACCTGACCTGGACGCCGCAGGAGTTCCTGCTCGAGCAGGGCGTCAACCCGTGGGCCGGACCCGACTCGTTCGGCATGTGGGTGCCCACGCCCGACTACGACGGCCACCAGAGCCGGCCGACGGACCAGGCGGTGGCCGCCGGGTTCCGGGCCTCACCGCTCGGCGACACCGTCAAGCGCTGGTGGGACGCGAACGCCGGAGCGCCGCGGCTGAAAGCGGGCCTTTCCCGCAAGAAGGAGGGCGAGGTGCTGGCCGCCTGGCACGACGAGCCGGTGGACGCCGACCTCGCCGAGCTCGATGCGAAGCGCGCGTTCGCGGTCCCGAAGCCGGAGACGCCGGCGTACGACGGATAGCGAAACGGCCCCACCGCGCTGTGCTTCTGCAACACCGCGATGGGGCCGTTCGAGTCCTACGGGGCGGGCGGGCCCTGCCCGTACGGGGGCTGGCCCGGCGGCGGGGGCTGCTGCCCGTACGGCGGCTGGCCCGGCGGCGGAGGCTGCTGCCCGTACGGCGGCTGACCACCGTAAGGCGGCTGGCCCTGGTACGGGCCCATGGGGGCTTCTTCCTTGCGGAAGAACGCGTTCGAGGCCGGGACCGCGAGCAGGATGATGATCAGCAGCGAGCCGACGATGAACATGATGAGCGTGATCCAGTCGAGGGCCGCGACCCAGCCGGGGGTGGCGTCCTCGATCGCCTGCGTCATCTCGTCTTCGTACTCCTGGCCGTTCACCGTGGTCGTCATGGAGCCGACCTGACCGATGAGGCCGCCGATGCCGCAGCACGCGAGCCCGATGCCGGAGAGGATCCAGCTCAGGATGCGCCCGGCCCGGTTGCCCTTGTTCACCAGGAGGCCGAGGATCAGGTAGAAGACCGCGAAGAGGATGTAGACACCCGCGACGGCGGCGAAGGTGACGGTCATCAGCGTGCCGACGTCGTCGGCGGTCAAGCCCGCGTCCGCCATGGCCGGGTCGTTGAGCAGCTCGTCCGTCACGACGTCCTTGACCGAGCCCTGCACCGCGAACATGCTGATGGCGGTGACGAGGAGCAGTGCGGCCGTGAGGAACTGGGTCCACACGACGGCGGTGACCGACCCGGGCTTGGTCTTCGGCCCCGGTCCAGGAGGGGGCGGGGGCGCTTGCGGATACTGCGGCGCCGGCGGGTATGCCATGGCGGCCTCCGATCAATGACTTCTGGGCGGGCGTAACGGTCTCAGGCCCCTCATCGTACGGAGTCGCCGTCGATACCGCCACCCATCCTCAATGGGCGGTCAGCGGCGCGGGAACGCCACGGGGGAACGCTGACGCCGCCTCGCCGGGTTCAGCGAGGCGGCGCGAGCAGCGATATCAGACTTCGAGGTTCAAGCGGTAACCGCGCTTGATGACGGTCTCCACACAGGACCGCAGATGCACGGCGTCGCGCAGGCGCGTCACCGCCATCTCGACGGCGTGCCCGTCCGCGCCGCGCGGCAGGTGGCCGAGGAGCTCGGCGCGCGAGAGGACCTTGCCGTTGGCGGAGGCCAGCGCTCTTATAACGGCCATCGGCGCGGGCGGGAGCTGGAACGGCTGGTCGTCGAGCAGGACCATGTGGCCGCGCAGCTCGATGCTGTGGCCCGTGGCGAGCTGGAGCTTGCGGGAGCGCTTGGGCAGGGCCGAGGCGACGGTGCGCACGAGCGCGCCGAGCCGGGCGCGCTGCGGCTGCACCGATTCGACGCCGAGCCGCGTCAAGGGCGCGGCGGTGATGGGGCCGACCGAGACCGAGAGGACGCCGTTGTCCTCCGCGGAGGCGCGGAACGCCTCCAGCATGTCGGCGGCCTGGTCGCCCGCGATGCGCAGGAGCGCGTTCGCGGCGGGGGCCGACGTGAACGTCACGGCGTCGATCCGGCGGGCGCAGATCGCGTCCACCAGGCGCTGCACGGGCGTGATGTCGGTCGGCAGGGTCCAGCGGTAGACCGGGACGGCGACGGCCGCGCCGCCGCCGTCGCGGACGGTCTGGATGAAGTCCTCGGCCGGGTCGCCGTGGAGCTGGATGGCGACCCGCTGGCCGTTGACACCGTGTTCGCGCAGGTATTTGACGACCTCGTCGCCGGTCTCGCTCGGCGCGGTCCACTCCTCGGTGAGGCCGGCGGCGCGCACCGCGCCGAGGGCCTTGGGGCCGCGGCACAGGATGCGCGCGCGGCCCATCACGGTGAGCAGGTCGTCGCCCATGCCCCAGCCCTCGGCGGCTTCGAGCCAGCCGCGGAAGCCGATCCCGGTCGTCGCCACCACGAGATCGGGCGCCTCGCGGATGAGCTCCACTGTGGCCGCGCGCAGCGCTTCGTCGTCGGGGAGCGGGACGATGCGCAGTGTCGGGGCGACCACCGTGCGGGCGCCGCGGCGCTCCAGGAGGGTCGCCAGCTCGTCGGCGCGCCGCTGCGCGGTGACGGCCACGGTGTAGCCGGTCAGCGGCGCGAGCGCCGCATCGGCTGCGGCTTCACGGGAAGGGGCTTGGGCTGCGACCATCAGGCGCTCGCTTTCACTTCCGAGTTGACGCCGACGCGGACCTCGCCGGAGAGGACCTCGACCGCGAATACCTCCAGCGCCACCGTCTCATCGTCGAGACAGACGCCGGTCTTGAGCGAGAACGCCTGCTTGAGCAGGGGACTGGTGACGATGGGCTCGCCGCCGCGGTCGCCGACCAGGCCCCGGCTCATGACGTTCGCGTCCATGAACGGGTCGAGGTTCGACACGGCGAAGAGGCTGTCGTCGTGGAGCCGGAAGACGGCGACCTGGGTCCCGTCCTCCAGGAGGGCGGCGACGCCGCGGCCGGGGATGATCCGGTCGAATGCGCAGATGGTTTGCATGGCGTTAGTTCCTTTCCGTACCGAGCCTGGAAGGCGTGCCGAGCAGCACCGGCGTCGCATGCGAGCGCTCGGTGGACCCGGCCGGGAACTTCTGGCCGCGGACGGTCTCGAACTCGATCTTCGGGTCCGGGGCCTCCGGGGCGTTCACGAACGACACGAACCGCTGCAGCTTCTCGGGGTCGTCGATGACGCCCTTCCACTCGTCCGCGTAGTTCTCGACGTGCTTCTCCATGAGGGCGTCGAGCTCGGCGCAGATGCCGAGCTTGTCGTCCACGATGACCTCGCGCAGGTAGTCGATGCCGCCTTCGAGGCCCTCGACCCACTTCGAGGTGCGCTGGAGCCGGTCGGCGGTCGAGATGTAGAACATCAGGAACCGGTCGATGGTCCGCACCAGCGTCTCGGTGTCCACGTCGGACAGGAGCAGGTCGGCGTGGCGGGGCGTGAAGCCGCCGTTGCCGCCCACGTACAGGTTCCAGCCGTGCTCGGTGGCGATGACCCCGAAGTCCTTGCCGCGGGCCTCGGCGCATTCGCGCGCGCAGCCGGAGACGGCGGACTTGAGCTTGTGCGGGCTGCGCAGACCGCGGTAGCGCAGTTCCAGGTCGATCGCCATCTTCACCGAGTCCTGGACGCCGTAGCGGCACCAGTCGGTGCCGACGCAGGACTTCACGGTGCGCAGGGCCTTGCCGTAGGCGTGCCCCGACTCGAAGCCGGCGTCCACCAGCTTGCGCCAGATCTTCGGCAGGTCCTCGACGCGCGCACCGAACATGTCGATGCGCTGGCCGCCGGTGATCTTCGTGTAGAGGTCGAACTCCTTCGCCACCTCACCGATGACGATCAGCTTGTCCGGGGTGATCTCGCCGCCGGGGATGCGCGGGACCACCGAGTAGGTGCCGTTGCGCTGCATGTTCGCGAGGAAGTGGTCGTTGGTGTCCTGGAGGGACGCCTGCTCGCCTTCGAGGATGTGCCCGTTGGAGAGGCTCGCGAGGATCGAGGCCACCGTGGGCTTGCACAGGTCGCAGCCGGAGCCGGTGCCGTAGCGGGCGATGAGCTCGGAGAACGTGGTGATGCCGGTGACCTTGACGATGTCGAACAGCTCGGCCCGGGACTGGCCGAAGTGCTCGCACACCGCGTTCGAGACCTCGACGCCGCCTTCCTTCAAGAGCTGCTTGAGCATCGGGACGCACGAGCCGCAGGAGGTGCCGGCCTTCGTGCAGGCCTTCAGCTCGCCGACGTCCTGGCAGCCCTGCTCGTGGATGGCGCCCATGATGTCGCCCTTGGTGACCGCGTTGCACGAGCACACCTGAGCGGCGTCGGGCAGGGTGCCCTCGATCTCGCCGCCGCCGAGGAGGTCGGCCAGCTTGCCGGGGACCTTGCCGCCGACGGAGGCGCGCAGCAGCGGGTACGGCTCGGCGTCGCCGACGAGCATGCCGCCGAGCAGCGTCTGGGCGTCGTCGGAGAGGATCAGCTTCGCGTAGGTGCCGTGCGCCGGGTCCAGGTAGGTGGTGGAGAGCGGGCCCTCCATCGCGCCGAACTGGGCGACGTCGACACCGAGGAGCTTGAGCTTCGTCGACATGTCGGCGCCCGGGAAGGTGGCCTCGCCGCCGGCGAGCCGGTCCGCGACCACTTCGGCCATCGAGTAGCCGGGGGCCACGAGCCCGAAGCACATGCCCTCCATCGCCGCGACCTCGCCGATGGCGTACACGTCGGGATCCGAAGTCTGGCAGCCGAGGTCGGTGATGATGCCGCCGCGCTCGCCCACCTCGATGCCGCATTCGCGGGCGAGCTGGTCGCGGGGGCGCACGCCCGCCGCGAAGATGATCAGGTCGGTGTCGTAGGCGACGCCTTCCCGGTTGGTCTCCATGCGCAGGCGGCCGTCGACCGTCTCGATCTTGGTGCCGCCCGTGCCGCAGTCGACGCCGATGCCGAGCTTCTCGATGTGCTGCTTGAGGATGCCGCCGCCGGCCTCGTCGAGCTGGCGGGCCATGAGCCAAGGGGCGAACTCGACGATCTGGGTCTCAAGGCCCAAGAGCGTCAACGCGTTCGCGGCTTCGAGGCCGAGCAGGCCGCCGCCGATGACGACGCCGTGGCGCTTGCCCTCGGAGTGGGCCTTGATGGCCTCGAGGTCGTCGATGGTCCGGTAGACGAACACGCCATCGAGGTCGGCGCCCTCCATCGGGGGCACGAACGCGTAAGAGCCGGTGGCGAACACGAGCTTGTCGTACGGGTACTCACCGGAGTCGGTGTACACGACCTTGCTGGTCCGGGCGATCGAGACCGCCGGCTCACCGAGCTTCACCTCGACGTTCGGCAGGTCCGAGGCGAGCGAGAGCTCCTCGGCGCTGACACCGTCGAAGAACGCCGACAGGCGCACCCTGTCGTAGGCAGGGCGGGGCTCCTCGCAGAGGACCGTGACTTCCCAGGACGGGTCGCGCTGGGTGACCGCTTCCAGGAACCGGCGGCCGACCATGCCGTCACCGATGACTACCAACTTGCTCATGCTGACACCTCATTCAATTGCTCGGCAGCCTGACCGATTCCAGCGACGGTGCTGTTCAGCCACTTGCACAGACCCGCGACGTCCTCGGCACACGTGCCGCAGCCGGTCGAGGCCTGCGTAGCCTCCGAGAGGGCCTCGGGCGTGCGCGCTCCGTTGAGGAACGCGGAGCCGAGCTCCCCTTTCGTGACGTTGTTGCAACGGCAGACCACGACCTCGTCGGACATGGATGCCGGGGTATCGGGGGCCACCGACACGGACTCGCCGGGGCGGCCCATCAGGAGGGTGCGGCGGTCGTGCGGCACCGGGTCACCGGTGTCGAACAACTGGACCACCTGGCCCACCATGGGGTTGTCGCCGAGCATGACCGCCCCCGCGAGGCGGCCTTCGGCGTCGATCACCAAGCGGGCGTAAGTGCCTCGCGTCGGGTCGGCGAACGAGACGACCTCGTCGCCCTCGACCTCGCCCATGGCGGCCAGCTCGATGCCGGAGGCCTTGAGGCGGGTCACCAGGCGCGAGCCCTCGTAGGCCGCGTCGGGGTTCACTCCGGAGAGGAGGTCCACGACCACGTCCGCCTGCTCCCAGGCGGGACCGACCAGGCCGTAGGGGATGCCGCGGTGCTCGGCGCAGTCGCCGACCGCGAACACGTCAGGGTGGGAGGTGCGGCACTGGTCGTCGATCTTCACGGCCCGGCCGCATTCGATGCCGATCGCGCGGGCGAGGTCGGCGTTGGGGCGGATCCCGCAGGAGACGACCATGAGCTGGCCGGTGACGGTGCGGCCGTCGGCGAGCACCAGCGTGAGGCCGTCGTCGCCGTGGATGACCCGGGTGGTCTGGGCGCTGACGACCGACTGGACGCCGACCTCGGCGTAGGAGTCGGCGAGGACCTTGGCGCCCATGAAGTCGAGCTGGCGGTCCATGAGGTGGCCGGCGGCGTGCACGACGGTGACGTCCATGCCGCGCTTGGCGAGGCCGCGCGCGGACTCGAGGCCGAGCAGGCCGCCGCCGAGCACGATGGCGCTGGCGCGGTTGGCGGCCTCGTCGAGGATCGCGCGGGCGTCCTCGATCGTGCGGAGCACGTAGGCGCCGGTGGGCAGCGGGTCGAGGCCGGGGATCGGCGGGACGAAGGCGTCCGCGCCGGTGGCGAGGACGAGCTTGTCGAAGGCGACGCCGTTGACCGTCTTGTTCTCGAGGTCGACGGTCTCGACGGCTTCGCCGAGGCGCAGTTCGACGTGCTCGGGCGGGACCGGCAGGGCGATCTCGGCCTCGGTCTGCTTGCCCGCGATCATGCTGGAGAGCAGGATGCGGTTGTAAGCGGCCTGGGGTTCGTCTCCGAAAACGGTGACCTCGACGCCGCGCCGCCCGAGTTCGCGGGCGATGCGGGCACCGGCCATGCCGTACCCGACGATGGCGACCTTCACGCGCTGGACCTCCCGGTACTGGACTGACTGCGTAGACGGCGGCGGGATCGCGTCCTGCTATCGGACGAAACCGCCCGCCGCTCGTTGTCGTGGCGACGACGCTGTCAGTCCCCGACTGGCGTCTAGATTCGCCCGGACCTGTTACGCGAGCGAGCGGTGAATGTTTCGCGTGTGCTAAGTAGTCCGCACTCTCCCGCCGCTGAGCCTGGACAGCTCGTGCGCGTCACCCGACTGGGTGTAGCGATTTGACAGCGACGTGACCTACGGTGGATCGCAATGCATTCCACCGGTTTCGCCGATAGGGAGAGCTATGGCCGAAAATCACCCGTTCGAGCTGCCCGTCTTCTACCTTCCCTATCCGGCCCGCCTGAATCCGAACGTCGAGGGCGCCCGCGCCCACGCACGGGTCTGGGCCAAGGCGATGGGGATGCTCGACGCCCCGGCCGAAGGCGGCGGCGTCATCTGGGACGAGGCCGAACTCGACCGGCACGACTACGGCCTGCTGTGCGCCTACACCCACCCCGACTGCGACGCGCCCGCGCTGGACCTGGTCACCGACTGGTACGTGTGGGTGTTCTTCTTCGACGACCACTTCCTCGACGCGTTCAAGCGCACCCGGGACTCCAAGGGCGCCAAGGCGTACCTCGATCGCATCCCGCTGTTCATGCCGCTGGACCTCGGCCAGACGCCGGAACCGGAGAACCCGGTCGAACTCGGCCTCGTGGATCTGTGGCAGCGCACCGCGCCCGCGATGTCGATGGGCTGGCGGCGGCGCTTCCTCGTGAGCACGATCAACCTCCTGTTCGAGTCCCTGTGGGAGCTCACGAACATCACCACCGACCGGGTCGCGAACCCGATCGAGTACATCGAGATGCGACGCAAGGTCGGCGGCGCCCCCTGGTCGGCGGGCCTGGTCGAGTACGCGGTGGGGGCCGAGGTGCCGGACGAGGTCGCGGCCTCGCGGCCGCTCGAGGTCCTGCGCGACACCTTCTCCGACGCGGTGCACCTGCGCAACGACCTGTTCTCCTATGAGAGGGAAGTCCGCGACGAGGGCGAGAACGCGAACGCCGTCCTCGTCTTCGAGCGGTTCCTGGGGACGGAGACGCAGCCGGCGGCCGAGCTCGTCAACGACATCCTCACGTCGCGCCTGCACCAGTTCGAGAACACCGCGCTCACCGAGATCCCGGTGCTGTGCGCGACCGAAGGGATCACGCCACCCGAGCAGCTCGCCATCGCCCTGTACGCCAAGGGGCTCCAGGACTGGCAGGCCGGCGGCCACGAATGGCACATGCGGTCCAGCCGCTACATGAACGACGCGGCGGGCCGGGTCCTTGGCGGCCCCAACGGGATCGGGACGTCAGGGGCCCGCATCGCCGCGTCCGGCCTGAAGCAGCACGTTCGCGAGCCGTTCCGCAAGGTCGGGCCGATGACGCTGCCGGAGATCCACCTGCCGTACGAGCTGCGGCTCAACCCGGGCCTCGAGCAGGCCCGCCGCCACGGCGCGGACTGGGCGACGGCGATGGGGTTCCTCGCCCCCGACCCGGCGCTGCCGGGCTCGGGCCTGTGGCACCGCGAGCAGTTCCTCGGATTCGACTTCGCGCTGTGCGCCTCCGGCATCGACCCCGATGCGACGCAAGGGGAACTCGACACCGCATCGGACTGGCTCGCCTGGGGCACCTACGGCGACGACTACTACCCGGCGGTGTTCGGCCGCGGCCGCAACCTCGCCCCCGCGCTCGCACAGCACCAGCGGCTCCTGGAGTTCCTGCCGCTGGACCTCGGGCCGGTCCCGGCCCCGGTCAACCCGGTCGAGAAGGGCCTCGCCGACCTGTGGCGGCGCACCGCCGCGCAGTTCGACGAGCGGGCCCGCGCCGAGTTCAAGGACGCCGTCACGGTGATGATCGAGTCGTGGCTGTGGGAGCTGCACTCGGAGAACCAGAACCGGGTGCCCGACCCGGTCGACTACGTAGAGATGCGCCGCCGGACCTTCGGCTCCGACCTCACCATGGCACTCGCGAGGCTGAAAGCCGGACGCCGAGTGCCGGACGCGGTGTTCGAGTCCAGGCCGATCCGGGCCATGGAGACCGCCGCGATGGACCAGTCGACGCTCCTCAACGACCTCTTCTCCTACCGCAAGGAGACCGAGTTCGAAGGCCAGATCGCCAACGCCGTGACCGTGGTCGAGGAGTACCTCGGCTGCGGGCCCGCGGAAGCGATGGACGTCGTCAACGCGCTCATGACCGCCCGCGTCGAGCAGTTCCGGTTCCTCGCCGAGACGGAACTGCCGCCGCTCGCCGAGGAGCTCGAACTCGACGCGGCGGAGCAGCAGGCCCTTGACTCGTATGTAGAGGATCTGCGGAACTGGAACGCGGCGATCCTCCACTGGCATCGCGAGACCTCCCGCTACGTCGACGACCAGTTGCGGCCGCTGTCGCTGGCGGGACCGGGCACGACGGGAGGCCCCCGGGCCTTCCCGAAGCGGCCGGGCGGCTCCGAGACGGCCCTGCCGCAAACATTCGCCGAAGCGGACCGCGAGCAGGCGTCCGAGACTCCCGAGGAGTTCCGGCTGCCCGCGACGGCGACCGCCGGACTGCGGCCGCCGTCGTGGCGCGACTACCTGCCGGCGCGGCCCGAGACCGCCGCTCCGCCGCCGATCGCGAGTGCGAACGCGAACATGGCGACCATCAATCGCTTCTTAAGCGTCGCCGAGTCGTCGTCCGCGTCCGCGGCGAGCGCGACCTCCTCCTCTTCGACCGCGAGGGCTTCGGGCATCGGCCCGGGATCCGCGGGCGGCGCGGCGGTCTCGCTCGAAGACGGTTCCTCCGCTGGGGTCTCCTCAGCGGAGGGCCCGGGCGAAGGGGCGGGAGGCGACGGCGAGAGCGGAGTGGCGTGCGAGGGCGTGGGTTCCAGTTCCGGTTCCGGTTCCGGTTCCGGCAGTGAGGGTTCGGGTGGGGTGGGCTCGGCGGGCGGTGACGGGCTGGGAGGCGGCGACGACGGGCTCGAAGTCGGGGGCGCGGAGGGCTCCGGGTCCGGGCATTCCAGCAGGGGAGGCAGCTCCGGCAGGTCGACCACCGGCAGTTCGATGCAGATCTGGAGTTGCAGGCCTGCGTGCGCCGACAGGTTCTCGGGCCCGACCTCCGGCTCCGGTTCGGAGGCCAGCGCGAGGCCGGAGAAGAAGGTCAGCCCCACCGCCGCGATGACCAAGGCCACTAGGCGCCGCACGTAACCCTCCAGGGAATTTTGCGTTGTTCATCACGATTCATACTCAATATTCTGCTTTACGAAGTCTGGTGAGATCAATGCCCATCTGGTTGCAAGGACTGCTCTTCACTCTTTCGATAGTCGCGGTGGCCTGCGTGGTCGTCGCGCTGCTGCAGAGGTTCGCGCCGCCGACCGACCGCGCCCACAACAACGAGCTGGGCACGACGATCTTCGAACTGCTCACGGTCCTGTACGCGATCGTGCTGGCATTCGTGCTCATCACCGCTTGGGAGAACAAGAACGAGGCCGGGCAGGTGACCTACCGGGAGGCGAACGAGCTGGTCGACGTGTACTGGTCGGCGGCCGCGCTCACCCCCGAACAGCGCGACCAGGTGCGAGAAGCCGTGCGGGCCTATACGAACGAGGTCATCGACAACGAGTGGCCCGCGATGCGCGACCAGGAGCCGGTCACCTCGGAGGGCCTGATGCTGCTCGACGCGATGCGGGCCCCGGTCGCGGGCGCGCAGACCGATGACGACGTGACGCAGTCGCGGCTCGACGCCACGCAGAGCGGCATCCTGACGATCTCCGAGCACCGCACCGAGCGCCTGTTCGCGGCCCAGAGCGGCCTCAGCTCGGCAATGTGGACGGTGCTGGTGCCCGGGGCGATCCTGGTGTTCGCGGTGATGCTGACGCTCGGCACGCCGACCAGGAAATACCAGTTCATGCTGGTCGGCCTCATCTCCGGCATGGTCGCGCTGATGCTGTTCGCGACGTACCAGCTCGAATACCCGTTCAGCCGGAGCGGGGCGACCGATCCGGTGGCGTACGAGACCGCGATCGAGCGGTTCGATGAGATAGATGCGAATTATGCGCAAGATCCACTCTTTTGAGTGATTAATTGGTGTATTCACCCTAAAGATTAATATACTGCTAGACGAGCCTTAACCGCCTCAACGTGAGGAAGTGTGAGCATGACCGACTCTGTCGTCGACAGCACCCCCGCCATTCCCCAGCAGTCCGCGAACGGACAGCACCCGCAGACCAGTCTCAGTACCGCCGCAGCCCGGAATCTCGCCACCACCACCAAGTCCGCCCCGCAGATGCAGGAGATCACCTCCAGGTGGCTCCTCAAGGTCCTGCCGTGGGTGCAGACGCAGGGCGGCGCGTACCGGGTCAACCGGCGCCTGACGCACACGGTCG
The DNA here is from genome assembly GCF_042647865.1 of Glycomyces rhizosphaerae. Lineage (NCBI taxonomy): Bacteria > Bacillati > Actinomycetota > Actinomycetes > Glycomycetales > Glycomycetaceae > Glycomyces > Glycomyces rhizosphaerae. Next base: position 18,676 of record NZ_JBHRWO010000021.1, on the reverse strand, counting down.
GCGACGGCCGCGTCGAATTCACCACCGAGGGGGACGCCGTCCGCGTCATCCCCACCGAGCTCGGTGAGATTCCGCAGCTGCGCGGCATCGATGACGAGGAAGTGCTGGGAGCGCTGGCCGACCGCTTCGAGCAGCGCGAGGTCCAGGCCGGGGAGCACCTGGCGCAGGAGGGCCGGCCGGTCGACGGCCTGCACCTGATCGCCCACGGCCGCGTCGAGCAGTTCGGCGCCGGGCCGTTCGGGGACCAGTCCTCGCTCGGGCTCATGGTCGACGGCGACCACTTCGGCGACGAGGTCCTCGTCGAGGACGGGCCCGTCTGGGACCACGACGTCGTCGCCGCCACCCCGGTCACGGTGCTCACGCTCCCGGCCGCCACGGCGGCCGAGCTGGTCGAGCGCATGCCCGAGCTCGCGGCGCACCTGGAGCGCTTCAAGGCGACCCGGTCGGCGAAGGCCAACAGGCACGGCGAGGCGGCGATCCACGTCGCGGCGGGCCACACCGGCGAGCCGGACCTCCCGCGCACGTTCGTGGACTACGAGCTGGCGCCGCGCGAGTACGAGCTGTCGGTGGCGCAGACGGTGCTTCGCGTTCACACCCGCGTCGCGGACCTGTACAACCAGCCGATGAACCAGATGGAGCAGCAGTTGCGGCTCACCGTGGAGGCCCTTCGCGAGCTGCAGGAAGACCAGATGGTGAACAACAAGGAGTTCGGGCTCCTGCACAACGCGGCGCTGAACCAGCGCATCCCCACCCGCTCCGGTCCGCCGACCCCGGACGACCTGGACGAGCTCATCAGCCGCCGCCGCAAGCCCGAAGTCCTGCTCGCGCACCCGAAGGCGATCGCCGCGTTCGGCCGCGAATGCACCAAGCGCGGCATCTACCCGAGCACGGTGGACTACCACGGGCACCACATCCCGGCGTGGCGCGGCATCCCGATGCTGCCGTGCAACAAGATCCCGGTCACCGGGGCGCGCACCACGTCGATCCTCTGCATGCGGACCGGCGAGGCCGAGCAGGGCGTCGTCGGCCTGCACCAGATCGGGCTGCCTGACGAATACGAACCCGGGCTCTCGGTGCGGTTCATGGGCATCGACGAGAAGGCCGTCATGTCCTACCTCGTGAGCGCCTACTACTCCGTCGCGGTCCTGGTCCCCGACGCGCTCGGCATCCTCGAGCACGTCGAGATCGGACGCTGAGAACTCCGGGCGGCCGCCTGCGCACCATGGCGACCGCCCGGGCCCCTGCTCCATGAGCCCCAACGCGTTCCCAGCAGACCCCGCCGCCCAGGGAGGCCCCGCATGACCGTCCTGACCGACCAGTACACCGCCGAACGCGAGGCCGTCGACGCCGGGCTCCGCGCCGCCGCCGACCGGCTCCCCGCCCCGGCCGCCCGCATCGCGGCCTACCACTTCGGGTGGACCGACACCGCCGGCTCACCAGTCCAGGCCAACTCCGGCAAGGCTCTGCGCCCGCTCCTGACCCTGTTGGCCGCCAAAGCGGTCGGCGACGGGGAGCGCTGGCGGCAGGCCGTGCCCGCCGCCGTGGCCGTCGAGATGGTCCACAACTTCTCCCTGATCCACGACGACATCATCGACCACGACAGCCTGCGGCGACACCGCCCGACCGCATGGAAGGTCTACGGCGTCAACGACGCGATCCTGGTCGGCGACGCCCTCCACGCGCTCGCGTTCGAGATCCTCGCCGAGACCGGCGGCGACCGCGTCCCGGCGGGCACGGGCCTCCTCGCGCAGACCGTGCGGGCCCTGATCGAGGGCCAGCTGGCGGACACCCGCTTCGAGGGCCGCGACCGGGTCGAACTCGCCGAGTGCATCGCGATGTCCGAGGCCAAGACCGCTTCCCTCATGGGTTGCGCCACCGCTCTCGGCGCCCTCTTCGGCGGCGGCACGGCTCAGCAGGTGGACGCCTTGCGGGACTTCGGTTTCCGCCTCGGGCTCGCCTTCCAGCATGTGGACGACCTCCTGGGGATCTGGGGCGACCCGGCCGTCACCGGCAAGGCCGTCTACTCGGACCTGCGCAACCGCAAGAAGTCCCTCCCGGTGACCGCCGCCCTCGGCTCCGGGCACCCCGACGCGCCCGAGCTCGCCGCGATCTACAGCGCCGCAGGGCAACTCACCGAAGCTGAACTCACCAGGGCCGCCGACCTCGTGGAGGCCTGCGGCGGCCGGCACGCCAGCCGCCACTCGGCCGAGACGCTCACCGAATCGGCGACCGGCAGCCTCCTCTCGGGCGGCCTCCGGGCCGAGGCCGTGGAGGAACTGTCCAGGCTGGCCGCGAGCACGGTCGACAGAGCTAATTTATGGCGCGCAGGCTTCGCCAACGCGGGCAGATTCATGGCATGCAAGCTTCGCCAAGGGGGCCGATTGATGGCGCGCGACCTTCGCCAAGGGGGCGAACCAATGGCTAGCAAGGTTCGCCGAGAGGCGGCCCGCCGCCGGGTGCTCCTCCCGGCGCCGCGGTCGTTCTGCGCCGGGGTGGAGCGGGCGATCGAGATCGTCGAGCGCCTCCTCGAAGAGCACGGCCGTCCTGTTTACGTGCGCAACCAGATCGTCCACAACGCGCACGTCGTCGCGGACCTGGAGTCGCGCGGAGCGGTCTTCGTCGGCGAACTCGACGAGGTCCCCGACGACGCGCTCGTGGTCTTCAGCGCCCACGGCGTGGCCCCGGCGGTGGAGCGGGAGGCGGCCGCGCGCGGCCTCGACGCGGTCGACGCGACGTGCCCGCTGGTCGCGAAGGTCCACGCCGAGGCCAAGCGGGCGGCCGACAACGGCGACACGGTGATCCTCATTGGACACGAAGGTCACGAGGAGGTCGTGGGCACCATCGGTGTCGCCCCGGAACGGACCCTCCTGGTCGAGAGCGCCACCGAAGTCGCGGCGCTGCAAGTCCCCGACCCGGCGAGACTCACCTACCTCAGTCAGACGACCCTCGCGGTGGCCGAGGTCGAGGCCATCGCCGAGACCCTGAAAGGGCGCTTTCCTGCGATCAAAGGCCAAGGCGCCGAGGACATCTGCTATGCCACGAGCAACCGCCAGGCGGCCGTCGCCGCCGTCGTGGACGAGGCGGACCTCGTCCTGGTGGTCGGCTCGGCGAACTCCTCAAACTCGAACCGCCTGGTGGAACTCGCCAGGAACGCGGGAGTCACCGCCCACCTGATCGAGGACGCCGACGCGATCGACCCGATCTGGCTGAGTGAGGCGAGGACCGTTGCCGTGACGGCTGGAGCCTCGGCACCACCGCGACTCGTCGACGAAGTAGTGCGGGCCCTGGCCGAGCTGGGCCCGATCGAGATCATCGAACGGGCCGTCACCCGCGAAACCCAGGAGTTCCTACTCCCCCAGCGCCTCAGGGCCTCAGGCGGTGGCCCGCGCCTACTCGGTGCCTCCGCGTCAGGGCACAGCGGCCACACCGACACCTCCGAACGCGTCGAGGAGATCCTGCGCGACCGCGATCGTTCCTAAGCGTCGGAATGGCGCGGCCCCGGGCCAGCTCGCCCCGATACGCTGCCCGCATGACCGTGAACCTTCCTTCGCTCCCATTCGAACTCGAATGGGAAGACGCCGTCGAACCCCCGAGCTGGCAGGTCACCGACACCGGCCTCGAAGCGACCGCCGCGGCCAAGACCGACTGGTACGTCCACGCCCCCGACCCCGCGAACCACGCCCCCGCCAACGGCGCCCGCCTGCTCGGCCTGCCGCCGGAGGGCGACTGGCAGTTCAGCGCCCGCATCACCGTGGACTTCAACGGCAAGTACGACGCGGGAACCCTCTTCCTCCTCGCCGACGAGACCCACTGGTCGAAACTCTGCTTCGAGTACTCGCCGGACGAGCAGGGCATGGTGGTCTCGGTCGTCACCCGCGGCGTCTCCGACGACGCCAATGCCTGGAACGTGGAGGGCGACTCGGTCTGGATGCGCGTCAGCCGCATCGGCGAGGGCTTCGCCTTCCATGCCTCCTCCGACGGTGAGCGCTGGGAGTTCGTGCGCTGCTTCGGTTTCGGAGTGGATGCCCCGGTCAAGGCCGGCTTCGGCGTCCAGGCTCCCGAAGGCGAGGGCTGCAAGGTCGCCTTCGACCGCATCGCGTTCACCTCAGCAACCCTCCAGGACCTCCGCAACGGTTCCTGACCTCGTTCCCGCCTTGGAGCCCGGCCGCGCAAAGCGCGGCCGGGCTTTCGGTTTCCTTGCGGCCTAAGGGTTGTGGAAGACCAGCTCGGGCCAGTCCTCGCTCGGGCCTTCGAAGACCGGCTCGTCTTCACCGCGCAGGTGGGCCTCGACGAAGCCCGTGACGAGGGCTCGGGAGATCTCGTTGCTGCGGAAGCCGTCGAGCTCGTCCTGGTTCAGGCCGGCCTGCTCGCCGAGCGGGCCGAAGTCGGTCATCGAGCTGTGGGTGGTGCCGGAAACCGAGATCCAGCGCTTCCAGCCTTCGAGCTTCTTCCAGGCGCAGTCCCAGCTGTCGTCCTGACCGGGGCTGCCGTGGTCGTCGCCGCCGCCGACCATCATGAACGGCCGATCCAGTGTGCGGGGGGAGAGTGCGAAGAACGTGCCATCGAGGTTGAACCCGGCGTCGAAGCGTTCGTCGGCGAGCATCACGCGGTGGCTGCTCGCGCCGCCGATCGAGTGGCCGCCCACGGCAATGCGATCGGCATCGATGTCGAGCCTTTCAAGGACCGACGAGTCGTCCCCGGCATCTTCGCCGGTGAGCTCGTCGAGCACGAACGACAGGTCTTCGGCCCGGTTCGGCACCAGAGTGCGGACGTCGAGGTCCTCCTGCCGGCAGGTGAGGCACTCAGTGGTGCGCCCGTCGGGGAAGGTGATCGGCGCTTCATGGTTGTGGCCGACCGCGGCCACTGCATAGCCCTGGCTCGCCAGCTCCTCGGCGAGGCCGGTGAGCGTGGCGCGCGGAAAGGAGAAGCCCGGCGAGAGCACCACGAGCGGCAGGGGATCGTCATCGTCGATCGGCTCGGCGTCGACGACCGAGTTCGTCTCGACCGAGGCGAGCAGCTCGCCCGGCAGTTGCAGCTGTGCGCCGAACAGCTCGGCTTCCTCGGCGGTCATGTACGGCGCGCTCGGGCCGTCCGTCTCGTCTGTCGGGTACCACATGGTCACCATGAGCTCCCGGTCTTCCTCGGGGACCCACACATCGGGGCGGCCTTCGTCGATCAGGTGGAGTTGCGTGGTGCCGGTGGCGAACTCGCCGCCGGGGGCGGGGATGGCCAGCGCTTGCTGCGCGGGCTGCGGGTCTTCGGCCTCGGCGTTCGCCTCGGTCATCGCGAAGACGCCGGCGCCGGCGGCCAGTGCCGCGGCGGTCGTGCCGAGCAGGGCGCGTTTGAGGTGTCGCTGCAAGTCAAGCTCCTGGTCTCGATGGGAGTGGTCGGCCCGGTCGCCGTGCGGGACCGGGCCGCCATTCCACCGTAGAAGCGCGGGTGCCCGACCCGCCTGGGTCTTTTGTCCGAACCATCTCGGTCTTTGGACCGATATCGGCGGGCGGTCTTCCGGCCGAAAGTCAGGGTGCCGGGACGGGTTCGGCTGGGACGGGCCGGGTGCGGGCGGCCCAGCGGGCCGCCGCCGGGACCAGGATTCCGGCCGTGGCGAAGCAGGCGGCCATGATGAGCCAGCCGGGCCAGCCCAGGCCGATGACGGCCACGGACAGGACGGCGGGGGCGACGATGTCGGCCACTTGGAAACCGGTGTTGTACAGCCCTTGGTACTGGCCTTGCGCGTGGTCGGGTGCGAGTTCGTACGAGAGGCCCCAGCCGCCGGCGGCCATGTAGAGCTCGCCGAAGGCGTGGACGGCGGCTCCGGCGACGAGGATCGCGGCGGCCGTCCAGGCGGGCCAGCCGGCGCTCAGGGCGTAGAGCACGCAGGCGCCGGCGAGGAGGAGCCCGCCGAGCCGTTGGGCGCGTGCGGCTCCGGGAACGGTGGCGCTGCCGCGGCTGGTGCGCACCTGGAGGGTGACGATCATGATGGTGTTGACGACGAACAGTGCGGAGACCACCCAGGCCGGGGCTTCGGTGCGTTCGAGTACCCACAGCGGAATGGCGACGTTGGAGATGCCGAAGTGGATCGTCAGGACCGCGTTCAGCACGGTGAGGGCGAGATAAGGGCGGTCGCGCAGGGCCGCGCCCATCCGTTCGCGCTTCGAAGCGGGCTGGGCGGCCACCGACGGGACCCGGAGGTAGAGCAGGGCGCCGAGCGCGGTGACCGCGCCGGTCGCCGCGATGACAGAGGCGTAGGCGGCGTCGGTGTCGAAGAACAGGGCGATTCCGGCGAGGGGGGAGCCGACCATCCAGCCGACGTTGGTGACCACCCGCAGGTAGGCGCGGGTGCGGACGCGCTGCTCGGGCGGGACGCTGCCGGCGATGAGGGCGCCGCGCGAGGCGTGGAACGCCGACTGGCCGACCGAGGCGAGGCTCGCGACCGCCACGAAGACCGGCCAGCTGGAGGCGAGGAAGTACAGGTTGACGGCGCCGGCCCCGACGAGGCCGAAGACGATCGTCATGGTGCGCGGGCCGATCCGGTCGGCCAGGTGCCCCATCGGGACGCCTGCGAGCAGGCCGACGCACGCGGCGATCGTCAAGCCGGTGCCGACCTGCCACGGGGACAGGCCGACCGACTTGGTGAAGAACACGACCGAGGCCGTGATGAACAGGCCCCGGCCGATCGACGAGGGGAAAATCGCGAGCGTCAGCGCTCGCGCGGGCCCTGGATCCGGGAGGAGCGACCGCAGCCGGGGGGAGAGTGTCGGCACTTCGAAACGCTAGCACCGGTTCCAGGTTTGCACCAGTTCGATGATGTTGGGGCCGAGGCGTACTCAGGGCCTCGCGGCGGGGGCGATCTTGACGGCGCAGACCTTGAACTCGGGCATGCGGCTGATCGGGTCGAGCACGTCCGAGACCGCGGCGTTGGCGTTGGCCGCGCCGGGGAAGTGGAACGGGCTGAAGACCGTGTCGGGCCTGATGTCGACCGAGAGGCGCGCGGGTGCGGTGTAGGAGCCGCGCCGCGAGGTGATGCGGACCCAGTCGCCTTCGCCGATGCCGTGGCGCACAGCGGTATCGGGGTGGATCTGGAGGAACTGCTCGCTGTCCGGGGTGCCGCCGAGGGACTCGATGAGGCGGGTCTGCGCGCCCGACTGGTACTGGGTGAGGACGCGGCCCGTGGTCAGGTACAGCGGGTAGGAGCGGTCGCGGCGCTCGGCCGGGTGGCGGTGGTCGACGGCGATGAACTTGGCGCGGCCGTCGGGGGTGTTGAACTTGAAGTCGGCGAACATGCGCGGCGTGCCCTCGTGGTCGGGGCTCGGCACCGGCCACTGGAACGTGCGTTCCTCAAGGCGCTCATAGGAGACGCCGGAGTAGTCGGCCTTGCCTCCGGCGGAGGCGCGGCCGAGTTCCTCGAAGATCGCCTCCGGGTCGGTCGAGTAGGCGCCGGGGGCGTCGAGCCGGGCGGCGAGCTCCTTCATGATCCACAGGTCCGAGTGGACGCCGTCGGGGGCGCCGCGGAGGGACTTGCGCCTGATGATGCGGCCTTCGAGGTTGGTCATGGTGCCGTCCTCTTCCGCCCACTGCGTGACGGGCAGGACGACCTCGGCGAGCCGGGCGGTCTCGGACATGACGAAGTCGAACGAGACGAGGCAGTCGAGGGCCTTGAGTCGGTCGGCGACGCGCGCGGCGCGCGGGGCCGAGACGACCGGGTTGGAGCCGAGCACGAACAGCATCTTGACGTCGTCGCCGCATTTGCGCAGCAGCTCGACGGCGGAGACGCCCGCGCCCGGAATGGTCTCGGGGTCGACGCCCCAGACCGCGGCGACGTGCTCGCGCGCGGCCGGGTCGTTGATCATCCGGTAGCCGGGGAGCTGGTCGGCCTTCTGGCCGTGCTCGCGACCGCCCTGGCCGTTGCCCTGGCCGGTGATGCAGCCGTAGCCGGAGCTGGGCTTGCCGGGCAGGCCGAGGGCGAGGGTCAGGTTGATCCAGGCGGTGACGGTGTCGACGCCCTTCGCGTGCTGCTCGGAGCCGCGGGCGGTGAGGACCACGGTCTTCTTGCCGGCCATGAGGCGGGCCGCCGCGTACAGGTCCGGCACGCTCACACCGGTGATGCGCTCGACGAACGCGGGCCAGTAGCCGGCGGCGGTCTGGCGGACCTCGTCGAAGCCGTTCGTGTGCGCCTTGATGTAGTCGTGGTCGAGGTAGCCCTGCTCGATCGCGATGTGCAGCAGGCCGTTCGCCAGCGCGAGGTCGGTGCCGGGGGCGGGCTGGAGGTGGAGCTGGGCCTGCTCGGCGGTGGCGGTGCGGCGGGGGTCGATGACGATGAGCTCGGCGTCGGTGAGGAACCGCATGAGCGGCGGCATCGTCTCGGCGGGGTTGGCGCCGACGAGGACGATCACGTCGGCGTCCTGCAGGTCCTCTTTCGGGAAGGGCAGGCCGCGGTCGATGCCGAAGGAGCGGTTGAGGGCCCCGGCCGCCGAGGACATGCAGAAGCGGCCGTTGTAGTCGATGTGCTTGCTGCCCAAGGCGAGGCGGGTCCACTTGCCGAGCTGGTAGACCTTCTCGTTGGTGAGGCCGCCGCCGCCGAAGACGCCGACGGCGTCCTTGCCGTGCTCGTCCTGGATCGCGCGGATCCGGTCGGCGACGTGGTCGAGGGCGGTCTCCCAGGAGACGGGTTCGCCGTGCAGGAGCGGGGTGGTGAGCCGTTCGGGGTGGTCGAGGAGCTCGGGCGAGGTCCAGCCCTTCTTGCACATGCCGCCGCCGCGGGGCGAGGCCGTGACCTTGCCTTCCGTGTCCTCCTCCAACCGCATGCCGCACTGCAGCGCGCAGTACGGGCAGTGGGTGTCGGCGGTGCGGAGGACGGGGAGGGCGGCGCGAACGGTCATGCGGCGAGTGTGACCGGGAGTCGTTTCGGCGTCACGTGAGCAATGTTTCCGGAATGCTAAGTGGCCCGCAATCGTCCGTTCGGGACGATTGCGGGCCGCAGTGTTGACACGGCGACTCTGCCGCGTTCGGGTGGGTCAGACCTTGGCGTGAGCGAGGCTCGGGGCCCGCTCGACGAGGACGGTGCGCTGGTAGCACCACCAGTTGAGGACCAGGAAGACGGCGTAGCCGCCCACGAACACCCACATGGCGGTGACGACCGAGCCGGTCTGCTCGTTGGCGATGCGGAAGCCCTGGTTGATGAGGAACCCGCCGAAGGCGCCGATGGCCGAGATCCAGCCGAGGGCGGCGGCGGTGAGCTTCTTGGCCTTCACCACGTCGGTCTCGCTGGCCTCGCCTCCGGCCGCGGCGGCGGCCTCGGCCTGGAAGATCGCCGGGATGGACCGGTAGGTCGAGCCGTTGGCGACGCCGCTCATGAGGAACAGCACCATGAAGGAGGTGAAGAACAGTGCGAACGATCCGGTGTTGATGCCCCAGATCGCGCCCATCGCCCCGGCGCCCATCAGGATGAAGGAGGCGCTGGTGATGGGGGCGCCGCCCACCTTGTCGGCGAGCCAGCCGCCGACCGGACGGACGACCGAGCCGACGAGCGGGCCGAGCGCGGCGATCCACAGCGACTGGAACTCGGGGAACTCGATCTTGATGACCAGCGGGAACGCGAACGAGTAGCCGATGAAGGAACCGAACGTGCCGATGTAGAGGACGCTCATGATCCAGGTGTGCCTGCGGGTCAGCGCGGGCAGCTGCTCCTTGATCGGGGTCCGGGAGACCGACAGGTTGTCCATGAAGCGCCAGGCCATGACCGCGGCGAAGATGCCGAGGACCAGCCACAGCAGCGGCACGTTGTGCAGCCAGATCTGCTTGCCGGCGGGGTTGACGCCCTGCGAGGCGCCGATGACGCCGAGGGCGATCACGAACGGGCCGATGAACTGGACGGCCGGGACGCCGATGTTGCCGCCCGCGGCGTTGATGCCGAGGGCCGAGCCGCGGTGGCGCTCCGGGTAGAAGTAGGAGATGTTCGCCATCGAGGAGGCGAAGTTGCCGCCGCCGAACCCGGCGGTGATGCCCGCGGCGATGAACAGCCAGTACGGAGTACCCGGCGTCATCAGGCAGTAGGCCAGCAGCGCGGTCGGGATGATCAGCAGGGCCGCGGAGATGATGGTCCAGTTGCGTCCGCCGAAGACCGCCACGGCGGCGGTGTAGGGGATGCGCAGGAAGGAGCCGACGAGGTTCGGCACGGCGGTGAGCCAGAACAGCTGGCTCACGGTGAAGTCGTAGCCCGCGGCCGCCAGATACGGGGTGATGATGCTGAACATCACCCAGACCGAGAAGCCCAGGTGCTCGGCGAGGACGGACCAGATCAGGTTGCGCCTGGCGACCTTGCGCCCCGTCGACTGCCAGAAGGCCTCGTCGTCAGGACGCCAGTCGCTGATCCAGCCCTTGCGGGCACCGGTCGGCTTCTCAGCCGTCGTTTGCGTCAGAGTCGTTGTCATGCGCCCTACATTCACGGAGCGTCATTGCCTGGACGTGCGGCGACTGTTCCTCAGCGATGAAGTTCGCCTCACGGTTCTGTTACGGAGGGTGTGAAAGGCGCGGGAGATGCGCCCACGGGCGTACGCGCGGGGGACGTCTACACCCGTAAGGCGAGAACCCCGTCACAACAGCCCATGGCATAGCGTTAGCGCCTATGGACGCCGCCATTGAGGTCGCCGACCTCCGCAAGACCTACCGCGGCCGCAGGACCGGTGAGATCCGCGCGGTCGACGGTGTGAGCTTCCGCGTCGAGCGCGGTGAGTTCTTCGGGATCCTCGGACCCAACGGGGCCGGGAAGACCACGACCCTCGAGATCGTCGAGGGCCTGCGCAAGCCCGACTCCGGGACCGTGCGCCTGCTCGGCCGCTCGCCGTGGCCGCACTCCCCCGAGCTGACCGGCCGCCTCGGCGTGCAGCTCCAGGGGTCGGCGTTCTTCGAGTTCCTGACCGCGAGGGAGCAGATCGAGACGTTCGCCGAGCTGTACGGGGCCACGAAGGCCCGCGGCGCCGAGATGCTCGAGCTGGTGGGCCTCGCCGAGCACGCGAACGTGCGCTGCGAGAAGCTCTCGGGCGGCCAGCAGCAGCGGCTCTCGATCGCGTGCGCGCTCGTGGGCGACCCCGAGCTGGTGTTCCTCGACGAGCCGACCGCGGCCCTGGACCCGCAGGCGCGGCGCAACCTCTGGGACCTCATGCGCGCGATCAACGCCGACGGCCGCACCGTCGTCCTGACCACGCATTACATGGAGGAGGCCGAGGCGCTCTGCGACCGGGTCGCCATCATGGACTCCGGGAAGATCAAGGCCGTCGACTCCCCCGCCGGGTTCGTGCGCGCCCTCGACGCCCCCACCAAGGTGACCGTCGCGGCCGGGCAGCTCAGCGACGAACGCGTCAAGGAGCTCGCGGCCGGCGAGACCGTGACCACGGGCGAGACCACGGTCGTGTTCGAGACCCGCGACCCGCGGAAGCTCTTGACCGCTCTGGCGTCCGACGGGGCCCTGGAGGGCCTGTCGGTGCGCACGGCGAACCTCGAAGACGTGTTCTTGCACGTGACCGGACGGGAGTGGCGGGGATGAGCCTCGATACGGCCGAAGTGCGCGCCGAGCGGCGGCAGGGAACGGGCGGCAAGGCGTACCTGAGCCTGTTCAAGGCGCTGGGGCGCGGGTGGCTGCGCGACCGCAGCCAGATCTTCTTCACGATCCTGCTGCCGCTGATGTTCATGGTGCTGCTGGCGAGCGTGTTCGGTTCCGGCGACACCGCGGCCTCGCGGGTGGTGGCGGTCGGCGACGTGCCGGTGCTCGAAGGCGCGGACCCGGACGACTTCGCCGTCACCGAGGCCGCCGACCTGGACGCGGCGCTGGCGATGCTGCGCGACGGCGACGCGGATGCGGCGGTGGCCCAGGACGGCACGACCGTGCGGATCTATCCGTCGGCGACGAACTCGACCTCGGGCGCGATCGCCGCGGGGAACCTCTCGGCGATGATCGACGACGTGAACGTCGAGGTCCTCTCGGCGGCGGCGCCGGGCGAGCCGGTGCTGACGACCGAGGTGGAAGAGGCCGACGGCGGGGCGCTCAAGCCGATCCAGTACCTCGCGCCGGGCATCCTGGCGTGGGGCGTCGCGATCGCGGGCGTGTTCGGCGCGGCCGGGACGATCGTGGACTGGAAGCGCGACAAGCTGCTGCGGCGCCTGCGGCTGACGCCCGCTTCGGTGCGGACGTTCCTGGGCGCGAAGGTCTCGGTGAACCTCGTGGTCGCGGTCGGGCAGACCGCGGTGTTCCTCGCGGTGGCGGCCCTGGCCTTCGGGCTGCAGCTGTCGGCGTGGACGTGGTTCGCGGTGCCGCTGGTGCTGCTCGGAACGCTCGCGTTCCTCGCGATCGGCGTGGTCATCGGCGGCATCGCCCAGACGAGCCCGGCCGCGGCGGGGCTGAGCAACCTGGTGACGATGCCGATGGCGTTCGTGTCGGGCGCGTTCTACCCGCTCGCGCTCTCGCCCGAGTGGGTGCAGGCGATCTCGTACCTCTCGCCGATGCGGTACTTGAACGAGGCACTGCAATCGGTCGTGGTCTACGGCGAACCGCCGAGCGCGGTCCTCCCCCAGATCGGCTTCCTCGCGGCCTTCGCGGCGATCATCGCCCTCATCTCGTGGAAGACCTTCAAGTTCGACGAACTCTGAGCATTGCTCACCTCGTGTTCGAACCGGAATTGTCGGCCCCCAGGAGTACTTTTGCGTCAGGGGTCCCTTAGGGGGTATATATCCGCTTATTTGCGGATATTTGGCTTCTTGGCTAGCACATGATGCCGCTCAGTCCGCTTTGAGAACCGCGTCGTAGACGTCTCTTCGGCTCACGCCGTAGCGGAGAGCGACTTCTTTCATCGCGAGTTTGCGGTCGGTGCCCGCCGCTTCCAGAGCGGCCACCGCGGCGGCCATCGCCTCGGGGGTGGCCTCGCTGGCGTCCGGGCCGGTCCAGCCGGAGATGACCAGGGTGATCTCACCGCGCGGCGGGTCCGCTTGCGCGCCTTCGGCGAGCGCGCCGAGGCCGCCGTGGCGGACTTCTTCGTGGGTCTTCGTCAACTCGCGGCAGAGGGCCGCGGGCCGGTCGTCCCCGAAGGCCGATGCCATGGCGCGCAAGGTCTCCTCGACACGCCGAGGTGACTCGAAGAACACCATGGTGCGCTTCTCCTCGGCGAGCTCGGCGAACAGGCGCCGCCGCTCACCGTCCTTGCGCGGCGCGAAACCCTCGAAGCAGAACCGGTCGCAGGGCATCCCCGAGAGTGCCAGCGCCGTCGTCACCGCGCTCGCGCCCGGCGCGCAGGTCACCGCGATGCCGGCGTCGATCGCGGCCTTGACCAGGCGGAATCCCGGGTCCGAAACCGAAGGCATGCCGCCGTCGGTGATGACGGCGACCCGCTTTCCATCGTACAATTGTTCGATAAGACCAGCCGTCTTCCCCGCCTCGTTCGCCTCGAAATACGAGGTGATCTGCGCAGTGGGAACGACACCCAGTTCACTCAAGAGCCGGCGGAGCCGCCGGGTATCCTCTGCGGCGATGACGTCGGCGCGGGCCAGCTCGGTCCGGAGCCGAGACGAGGCGTCCTCTGGATTTCCCAGGGGCGCACCGAGAAGCACCAGAACGCCCGTTGAAGATGTCGACATCCGGCCAGTATCCCCCACTGCCTGCGGCGGGGTCCCGGCTCGGTGAGTGTGTCGCGACGGGCCGCACATGCAAGCTGCCGGGCCATGCTGTCGGGTACCGGACATTGCCCTTACGCGTGAGCGAAGGGTAACGGATACTCATAGTCATGGCGACGCTTGCGAGCCATGCACGCTGACATCACATGCGACATACGCCGGCCCGCCCCCAGCGAGCTTGCGAGCCGTAATTTTGCTGAGCCCTCTGAACCCAGTGGAGGCCGCCATGTCCGTGTTCATCAGAGCGGGAGCGGGAATCGCCGTTCTCATCCTCGGCTACTTCGTTCTCGGATTCATAGCGGACCACTGGGCATGGTTCGCGTCGGTAGCGATCCTGTTGGGCGGCACGGCCCTCGCGGGGTGGATCCTGTTCCGCAGCCGCGGCCACGAGCACCGCGACCGCGCGGTGTCCATCGAACGCCAGGCGCTCATGCGCAGCGTCGACAAGATGAACATCCCGGCCTTCGACGCGATGGCGGGCCAGCTGCTGGTCGGCCTGGACGCCAAGCGCGTCAAGAAGTTCGGGCACCGCAAGAACGACCTCGGCTGCAACTTCGTCGTGACCTTCACCAACGGCCAGCGCATCATCGTGCGCGCCAAGAAGGACGACAAGACGATGCGGCGGCGCAACGGCAACCGCCACGTCCAGATTCTCGGCGGCGAGATCAAGGCCCGCTGGGACTGCGACGCCGGCGTCCTCATCACGAACGCGAACCTGCATTGGATGCACCACGCCGCGCGCAACGAGGCCGTGGCCGCACAGCTGGGCGTCCTCATCGTCGACCGCGACCGCCTCGCGGAGTGGATCGACACCGGCGAGGCCCCGGCGCAGCTGCGCCCGGTCCGCGCCGCGCTGCAGGCGAGCGAGAGCACCGCCCCGCAGGTGAGCGCGTCGCAGTGAACGCCACTCGGTTCGGTTGTCCCTGAACACGAATGCGGCCCCGAGCCTGAGGCTCGGGGCCGTTTCGCGTCGGTGTGTCTAAGCGCCGGCGAGGGTGGCCGAGGCTTCGGCCTCCTGCCCGTCGCGGGTGTAGGTGATGACGACCTCGGTGCCCGAGGAGGTGCCCTGCACCGCCGCGACCACTTCGGACGCGCTGGTGACGGCGTTCCCGTCGATCGCGGTGATCACGTCGCCCTCCTGGAGTCCGGCCTGCGCGGCCGGGGAGTCGGGTTCGACGCTGAGGATCATGGCCCCGTTGCCGTCGGTGTCGGCCACCGAGACGCCGAGGTAGCCCTGCTCGACCGAGCCGTTCTCGATGAGCTGCTGGACGGTGTTCTGCACGGTGGTCGACGGGATGGAGAAGCCCAGGCCGATCGAGCCGGAGTCGGTGGTGGCGATCGCGGTGTTGATGCCGATGAGTTCGCCGTCGCCGTTGACGAGGGCGCCGCCGGAGTTGCCGGAGTTGATGGCCGCGTCGGTCTGGATGAGCCCGCTCAGGGTCGAGCCGGACTGCTGGCCGCCTGGGGACTGTTCGCCGGAGACGGTCATGGAGCGGTCGAGGGCCGAGACGATACCGGTGGTCACGGTGCCTTCGAGGCCCAGCGGCGAGCCGATCGCGACGGCGACGTCGCCGACTTGCACGGACGCGGAGTCGGCGAAGGTGATCGGCGTCAGGTCGTCGACGCCGGAGACCTGGATGACCGCGAGGTCCTGGGTCGCGTCGGTGGCGACGATGGAGGCGTCGGCGGTGGTGCCGTCCGAGAAGCGGACCTCGACGGTCTGCGCGCCGTCGACGACGTGGTTGTTGGTGACGATGTAGCCGTCCTCGGAGTAGACGACGCCCGAGCCTTCGGCCGCGTCGGTCACGATGGTGACGACGGAGGGGCTGACCTTGTTCACGATCTCCGTGTAGGTCATGCCGGATCCGGCGTCCATCGACACGGACTGGACGGTGGTGGTGCCGCCGTCGCCGTCGTTGAGGAACCAGCCCGCGATGCCGCCGGCGCCGCCCGCGATCAGGGCGAGTGCGAGCGCCCCGGCCACGAGTTTGCCGCGGCCGCCGGGCCGTCGCGGAGGGCCGACGGGTGCGCCGGGCTGCCGGTACATCGGCGGGACCGGTGCGCCGGGCTGCCAGGCGGGCGCCTCGCCGGGCGCGGCCATGTAGGGGGCCCCGGCGGGAGCGGGGGCGGGGGCGCCTGCGGGTGCCCCCGCGGTCTGCAGGACGCGGGTGTGGTCGCTCGGCGGGGGTGCTGCCGGTGCGGCGCCGGGGACGTTCGCGTCGGCCGGGTACGGCTGGGCGGCGTCGGGTGCCGGGTTCGGGTTCGGGCCGCCGATGACGGCGCCCGCGGCGGGCGCGCCGCTCGGGGGCAGGCTCGCGGCCGGCTGGGCGTCTTCGGGCAGGAACGCGTCGTCTGCGGAGGCGGCCTGTTCCGAGGCGGCGTCAGGGGTGCGAGGCCCTTCGGTGCCCTGCGGTGCGGTCCCCTCGGGGCCCTTGGTGCTCTCAGTGCTGCTCATGTAAGGCAGCATGCAGGGCTCAGCTCTCGGCCCGCTGCAAAAACGCCTTAAAACCCTTTAATGATCCGAGACGCGGGCGCACTGGTCAGAGCGCTCGGAGATGCGGCCAGGGGCGCGGAAGGCATCGATGAGCTTTAAAGCTTTCAAAGCTTCGCTATTCGGCGTCGGCGGGCTCGGCGGGCTCGGCGGTGAGGATGACGGTGAAGGTCGTGCCCTCGCCGGGTTCGGAGGCGACTTGGACGGTTCCGCCGTGGGCCTTGACGATTGCCGCGACGATCGCGAGGCCGAGCCCGGAGCCGGGGTGGGCGACCGAGGCGGAGCGGTAGAAGCGCTCGAAGACCCGTTCGGCGGTCTCGTGGGTCATGCCGGGCCCGTCGTCGGCGACGGTGAGGCGCACGGTGGCGTCCTCGGCGGCGACCTCGACCGTGATGTGGGTGCCGGCCGGGGTGTGCCGGACCGCGTTCGACAGGAGGTTGTCGAGGACCTGCCGCATGCGGGCCCGGTCGGCGGCGACCACCGTGGAAGCGCCTGGGACGCAGGTGAAGCGGAACTCGTAGTCCTCTGACATGACGGCGTGGGCCGCGACGGCCTCGTGGCCGAGGACGGCGAGGTCCACCGGTTCGGTCTCGACCGGCCGCTCCTGCCCGAGGCGGGCGAGGTGCAGCAGGTCGCCCACGAGCAGGCCCATGCGCTTGGCGGCCTCCTCGATCTGCCCGATGTACTGCTGCCGGTCGGCCTCGGGCATCTGCGGGTTGGTGCGCACGAGTTCGGCGTAGCCGCGAACGCTGGTCAGCGGGGTGCGCAGTTCGTGGGAGGCGTCGGCGATGAACTCGCGCATGCGCTCCTCGGAGTCGTGCGCGCGTTCCTCGGAGTACTCGCGGGCGCGGATGGCGCCCTCCACCTTGGTGAGCATCGAGTTGATGGCGCGTCCGACGCGTCCGACCTCGGTGTTCGGGTCGTGGTCGGGCACGCGCCGCGAGTAGTTCCCGGCGGCGATCATGGCCGCGGTGTTCTCGATCTGGCGCAGCGGCGAGAGGCTCGCGCGCACCAGGCCGACGCCGATCGCGGCGAGCCCGGCGAGGACGCCGGCGCCGATGAGGAGGTCGACCCAGACGAGCCCGGCGACGGTCTTGTCGAAGTGGGAGAGTTTGTACGACAGCACGTAGTAGGAGTCGGGGTCGAGGTCGTGCTCCTCGGGCTCGTAGTCGGCGTTCTTGCTGCCGACCTCGGAGCCGGGCAGGCCGAGGACCCGCCAGCGGGTGACGCCGTCGGCGCTCAGCGCGGTGAACGCCTCGCCGTCGGCCGCGGCCAGGCGCTCGTAGTCGAAGACGGGGTAGTCGTCGCGGTCGCCCGGCCGGTCGAGGCGGTTCCCGGTCGGGGAGACGAGGCTGAAGATGTACTGCTCGGGCCGCAGCCCGGGAGTGTCATCGCTGTCCTCGAAGATCTCGTTGCCGAACGTCGCGGGGCTCCAGCTGGTCAGCTGGGTCTCCAGCTCCTCGTCGACGGTGCCGAGGAAGTAGGAGTGCAGTGCGAGGATCGTGGAGACGCTGATGAGGATGAGGGAGCCCGCCACGAGGACGAGCACGGCCGCGGTGAGCCGAACCCTCAGGGGCGTGCGGTCCCACTTGTCCCGGACGCCTGCGAGTACGCGCGGTGCGCTCAACGATGCTGCTCCCGCAGGACGTAGCCGATGCCCCGGAGGGTCTGGATGAGTTTGGGCTCACCGGTGTCGACCTTGCGGCGCAGGTAGGACACATAGGACTCGACGATGCCGTCGTCGCCGCGGAAGTCGTAGCGCCACACGTGGTCGAGGATCTGGGCTTTGGAGAGCACGCGCCCGGCGTTGATCATGAAGTAGCGCAGCAGCTTGAACTCGGTGGGCGAGAGCTGCACGGCCTTGCCCGAGCGCCAGACCTCGTGGGTCTCCTCGTCGAGTTCGAGGTCGGCGTACTGCAGGCGCGAGGGCCGGGGCAGTTCGCCGGAGGAGCGGCGCAGGACCGCGCGAATGCGGGCGACGACCTCTTCGAGCGCGAAGGGCTTGGTGATGTAGTCGTCGCCGCCGACCGACAGGCCGGTGACGGTGTCGGCGGTGTCGTCGCGGGCGGTGAGGAAGAGCACGGGGGTGTGGTCGGAGCCCGAGCGCATCCGGCGCACGACCTCGAAACCGTCGAAGTCGGGGAGGTTCACGTCGAGCACGACCAGGTCGGGGCGGTGACGGGCGATGGAGCGGAGCGCTTCGTCACCGGTGCCGACGGCGTGGACGGCGAAGCCGGCGTAGCGCAGCGACGTGGCCAGCAGCTCGCAGATGTTCTCTTCGTCCTCGACGACGAGCAGGGTGGCCTCGGTCTCGGCGTTCGGCTGGCTAGTCGAAAGCGGCATAGGCCTCTCACAGGTTCGGCGATCAAGCGCAGGTCACGGGTGGTTTTGAAGCATACGCCCAGACCCCGGGCGCGCCAAGCGGTCCGGAGACGGCTCACGGCGGCCTCTAGTCCCAATGCCGTTCAGTTAGTGGGGTGGTCGGGTTGTCAAGCCTGGTCTCGCCCGGTAGGTATGGAGCAAGGG
>NZ_JBHRWO010000020.1:0-239734 GCF_042647865.1 Glycomyces rhizosphaerae | reverse complement strand
CGAGCACCTCGCTAAACTCCTCACCAACAGCGAATAACCAGCGGTGTTGCGACCACCCCTAGAAACCGCCCACACCGCACCGGGGCCTAACCCTCCGAACAGGACAAAACGCGCACACCCGCGCGGGGGAGTAGCAGCAGACCAACGGCAGCGCCTACCCCTTCGGGCCCTCCCGCTCCACCAACCGCGCCTCAGCCGCCAGCGCACGCTCCCGCCACGACTCCACCGCCGCCCGCGCCGCCGCCCCAGCGGCCTCCGCCGCCTCCACACGCGACACCAGCACCCGCTGATCCGCGACCGCACCGGCCAACTCGCCCCGCAGCCGCTCCAAGACCGACGCCCCCTCGGCCGCCTGCGCCGCCGCCTGCTCGGCATCCCGCCGCGCCACCGCCACCTCGGCGACAAGCGACTCCACCCGCGCCCGCTCCGCGTCACGCTCCCCGATGAACCCCAACGCCCGAGACTCCGCCCGCTCCAACGCCGCCTCACCGGCCCGCAACGCCTCCGCCGCCTCCACCGACACCTGATCCGCCCGCGCCCGCGCCACCTCGGCCTCACCCCGCGCCGACGCCGCCACCAACTCGGCCTCCTCACGAGCCGCCACCGCAGCCTCCTTCGCCGACACCGCCAACGCCGCCGCCTCACCAGCGGCCAGTGCCTGCGCCTCAGCCTCCTCGCGACCCCGCACCGCAGCCGCCGCCTCCGCTACTGCGCCCGCGGCCTCCTCCCGGGCGACCTCAGCGGCACGCACCGCCGCAACCCGAGCAGCCACCGCCTCCTTCGCCCGCGCCTCCGCCGACTCCAACGCACCCGCGACCCGCTCAGCCTCGGCATGCGCCGCCGCCAACTCCTCACGCAGCGATTCCGCCCGCGCAGCGACCTCGTTCCGCTCCGCCCTCGCCGCCGCCACCGAAGCAGCAGCATCAGAACGGACCTCGGCGAGACGCGACTCGACCTCAGCCGGATCCGTCTCGGCCCGCAACGCCTCGGCGAGCGGCGCGAGCGCCGAAGCCATCGACTGCTCGATCTGCTCGTACAGCTCCTCAGCGCGAGCCAGAGCGCCTTCGAGCCCCGGCGTCGACCGCCGCAGCTCGCGCTGGCGTTTGGCCTGTGCGGCGCAGTCGCCCTCGGCGCAGTACAGGCGCGGGCGCCCGCGGCCGGGCTGCTGCGGGATCGGCGTCCCGCAGCGCTTGCACAGCGTCACGCCCTTGGCGGGCGCACGGGTCGGGATCAGATCGGCGGTCGTGGTCGTACCTGTTTTCGTCATGCACATAACCTACCATTATTTATTTCCGTTTTTAATATTTAAATAACGAAAAAACAAGCGTGTCCCGTCCAGATGTATAACTCACGAGAAGTGCCGTTCCCGCAAGTAATGAGTTGTGGGGCCCGAAGCCGACCCTGCAACGAATGTCTAGTACAAGTTGATCCTGTTGACCGACACCGGGTTGTCAGTGGAAACGACAGCGGGTGTCAGTGCTTGCCGTCATCAGATGTCAGCGAATTCGAGTCAGGGCTGCCGGGCACACGGTCTGCCCAGTTCGGCGATCGCCGTGGGTCAATGTAGGAATACGCCATGGTGTATCGAACGTCCGTGTGGGCTTGCGGACGGTTCGGGTTCTGGTCGGCGTACAACAGAGCGCGCATCTTCAGTGAGCGCTCGGCGTCGGTGTATTCGGGGTGCTGGAGGCGCCATTCGCCGTAGCCGGTTCCTGCGGGCCTTGTCGCCATGTAGAGCACGGTCGCTTCCTCGACGGTAAGTGGGGCGCGGATGCTGAAGGCGGTGCGGACGGCCTGTTGTCGGACCGGGTCGAGGCGGTCCAGTCGAGGTTCAAGGAAGAAGGCGTGCATGTCATTGCGGCGCAGCCGCATCGGGCCGCCGAGGGTGGGGGTGCGTTCGGCGTGTTTGAGGGCGTTCTCGGTCCGATCGAGTGTCCAGGCGAGTGCCGCGGCGAGGTCGTCAGCGACGATTGGTGCAGGCGCGATGGCGATGGCGGCGAGGACGGTTTCGGCGTCGTCCTCTGAGGTGTCTGCGGGCGGCGGGGTCGGGAAGTCGCGGGCGAAGCCGTTGTTGAGGGCCCGCAGGAGTTCGATGGGGTTGATGTCGAGGTGGCGGGCGAGTTCGAGGACGATGTGGACGGGCTGGTTGAGGAGGGCGCCGATCTCCAGCTGGTACAGCAGGTGGGGGTGTATGCCGAGCAGATCCCCCAGTTCCCTGGTGGAGGAGGCGGCGTCGCGCAGGCGCTGCTGGAAGAACTTAGGCTGCATAGTCTTCGTGGGGGTAGAAGTGCATTGATCGCGGGAGTCCGACCCATTCGGGTGGGGGTACGGGAAGCCGCGTGATTTCAAGGCCGCGCTGGGCGAGCCAGCTGTCGCGGCGGAGCTCGGGGCCTTGGTCGGTGCCGTATCGGCAGTTGTCGCCGTGGAGCCAGGGCAGGTCGGTGTTGATGCGCCCGGCGGCCGTGGTGGCGGCGATGCGCAGGCGCGGGTGCGGCTGGTTTTTGTAGGCGATGAGGTCGAAGAACGCTTCGTTCTCTCGGGCGTGCTGGAGCCGGCGGAAGGTCGCATGAGCCCGCAGCAGCGTTCGGGCATGTTCAGGAACGCGTACAGGTCCCTGGCAAGGCACTTCAGCGGTCCGGTCGCGGTGGTCGATCACGAGGTTGCGGCCGGCGAAGTGACTGTGGAGTGATGTCTGGCCGAAGTGGTGGTGTTCGGCAGGTTCTCGCAGGACCGTTCCGTCTTCGCTCAAATCCCCCACGCGCCAGCACTCAAAGTACGCGGGTGTGCGGTTGAGATGCAGCGACATGGCCGCGGCAGCCGCCTGTTCGGTAGAGGCGAGGGAATTGAGGCTGGCCGCGGCGTTTTCGGTCAGGCTCCCGACCAGGCGCTGGTGCGGGTCGCGTCCGAGCCTGCGGGGGTTCCAGTTCAGAAAGAGGCTGTCGCGGAAGAGCGCGACCTGTGTCGCCCGGAGCGTGATGAGTGCTGCGACAGGATCGGTGAGGGGTCCCAGGTGGACGTCGCGCAGCCATCGGACGATCCGGTCGGTGAGGTGATCGCTTGGTGCGGCGAACAGGTCTTCGTTCTCGACGAGCCAGTCGTGGGTTCGCTTCGCAGCGGGGGTGAACAGTTCCTGGACGCGGTCGAACTCGGTGTCGTCGAGGTGGTCGTGGCACGCGGCAAGGAAGGTCGGGAAGTCGGCTGATGGCAGTGCGGGCCATGGAGGCGTCTCTACGGCGGGGACCTGCTCTGGTGCGGACGGGAGTGGTAGCTCCTGCCAGATCTGCCCCCACTTGATGCTGGTGATGTCGACATTGCGGGCGTAGTCGTCTCGGCCCGCAGACCTTTGTCGTAGTCGGCCGCTGGAGTCGCCGTCGATGAGCCACAAGTGGGTTCCCGCCTGGGAGGCTGCGGTGGCCAGGTCACTCAGTGCCGATGTGGGGAGCAGGTGGGCTCGGTCGACGATGAGGTCGCTGGTGCCGTAGGTGTGCAGCCATGCGGTGGCGCATCGCCACAAGTCGATCGCCGGGCCGCGGTCCCGTTCGGGGTCGATGATCTTCCCCTCGGCCTGGAGAACGTCGACTGCGAGGGACTTCCTGGTGCGTGCCCCGGGTGTCGGCCGGACGACGATGCGGCGGGGCGGGTCTTCGATATCTGCCAAGAAGTCGGCGGTGTTGACCTGGTCGCCGTAGGTGTCGACCACGGTGATGCGAGTGGGCAGGTCAGTCATGGAGCCCACCGCCAAGGAGTGTGTAGGCGTTGGCGACGATCGCTTCACTGATGCGGTCTTGGCCGACGTCGTGGCATAGGTCGGCGGCGGTGTGGGTGAGGACGGCCCAGTCGCGCATGACGCCGTGGGCGAAGGTGTCGTCGATGTCGAGCAGCAGTGCGTCGTCGGCACCGTCGTAGATCGGGTGGTAGGCCCGGATGAGGTCGGGTATGGCCTCGCGTGGCAGGGGACGGAAGGGGAGGCGGCGGAAGATGCGGGAGCGGAGCATGGGCTCGCGGGAGAGGACCTCCCAGCACCCGTCGCCGCCGACGTAGAGCAGGGCGAACCGGGTCTCGGGGTGGTCGTGGAGGTGGCGGAGCAGTTCGATGCAGTCGCTGTTGAGGCGCTGGGCCTCGTCGACGACGATCAGCTTCATGGTGCCACTGAGCAGTCCGATGAGCTGGTTGATGAGTTGGAAGCGGTTGCGAGAGGTCGGCGGGGCCGCACCGGTCAGCGTGGCGATGAGGTCGGCGGCGACGCGGAGCATGCTCGGGCGCGACGGGAACGCCAAGGTGTGGGCGCTGATGCGGTCCTCCCCCGCGATTCGTCGCTGGGTTTCGATGCCGGCCTGCATGGCGAAGGTCTTCCCGGCGCCGGCCGGGCCGTGGATGACGCCGGTCGCCGCATGGGCGATGAGATCGCGGATGATGCGGTCGGCGAGCTGATATTGCGTGGTGGCCAGGATGTTGGCGTCGGCCAGTCCGAGGAAGTGCTGGGGCATCAGGAGGGGCCTTCCGTCTGGTCGGGTCGCAACGCAGCAGGGCGGGACAGTCCGAGGAGGTCGGCGCGGGCGCGGCGGCGCAGGGCGGTGTCGGTCTGCCGCCCGGCCTGTTCGGTGCCGTGCCGCTGCGGTACGAGGCGGGACTCTTCTGGTGCGGCGGTGCCGTCGAGGGGTACGAGTTCGGTTCGGGCGCGCCGGGCGGCGCGGCGGCGGGCGGCCGCGAGCCGTTTGGCCTCTTCCTTGGCAGCGGCGCGGAACTCGGCAACCTGTTCTGGGGTGAGCTGGTCCTGGGGGTGGGCGGTGCACAGGTGCTTGTCGTCGAGGTACACCTCGATGAAGCGGTCGTCGTGGGGCATGTAGCGCACCTGGACGCGCTGCCCTCGCCGCCCGTGGAGTTCGGGGGCTAGGTAGGCGTGGCCGCCGAAGCGGATACCGTCGGCGCCGATGGTCCGCTCGGCCCCGGCCAGCAGCAAGTGCCGGAGGTCGACTTCGTCGATGCGCTGCAAGGTGGTGTCGTCGTCGTTCCAAGCTTGGACCGGCGTTCGGTCGCCGAGCCCGGAGTGTTCCCGTTCGCTGTTGTACCAGCTGACCCAGGCAGCGAATCGGGTCGCCAGCAACGCGACGGGTAGCGGTGCCGCAGTTGCGCCTTCGGCGGCGGCCCGGTCGGCGGTCGAGTCGGAGACGGGTCCGTAGAGTCGACCTGCGGCGTCCCGTGGTCCACCGGTGAAACCGGGGAGTCCTATCAGGAATGTCTGCTCGATGGTGCGGTGGATCCGTTCGACCTTGCCTTTGCGGTGCGGGGTGTAGCCCGGGAGGCGGTGGCAGACAACGCACAGCGCGGCGAGTGCGCCCCGCACGGCTTCGGCCGCGAAGTCCAGGCCGCGGTCGATGCGCACCATCGCCGGTACCGCTCCGAACGGACCGCGTTCGGGGTCATGGGTCAACGCCATGCGCAACGCGGTCAGGACGGTTCCGGTGTGCGGGGTCAGGGAGATGACCCAGCCGACCAAGGCGCGGGAGCCGTCGTCGATGATCGTGGTCAGCCACGGCTTCACCGCTCCCCCGCGCGGCGGCATCACGAGCACCGGGAGCTGCTTGTGGTCGAGCTCCCAGACCTGGTTGCGTCCGGCGTCGGCGCGTCGCAGATACACCTCAGCGGCGCGGCGGGCGCGATCGCCGTCGCGCCAGGCGGCCCGCTCGGCCGGGGTCAGCGCCGCCTCGAAGGCGCGTTGCAGCGTCCGCTCCCCTGCCGACTTCGCATCTGACCATCCGGTCCGCAGGAACTCCGGGATCGGAACCCCGGCGGCGACGGGTTTCCCGGCGATGACCGCGTCTCGCGCCCGGGTCACCGCCGCGACGTTCCCGCGGAAGTAGGCGTAGGCGGCCAGATCCGTCTCGGTAGGACGGTAGGCGGTCGGACTCGAAGAACGCTCGGAGGGGCCGATCCACCGCCACACCGTCCGTTGGCTGACACCGAGCCCGTCGGCGGCCTGCTGCACATGGGCGGTAGTGAGCGCGCCCTCGGCGCGAAGCGCGAGCAGCCGGTTGACGGTTGCCTGCCGCGCCTCCGGATCGACCCGTGCCATGTGACCGCCTCCGTTCCCGACGCCCACTGTCAATTCAACGACTGATCCCCCGTCAGCCGCTGTCAGAAAACCGTCACCTGCGGGAGAAAAGCCCGGCAGATGGCGCCGAAACGCTGTCTACCGGGCCTGACGGCGGCAATGCCCGTTCGCTGCCCGAAGGAATCAGCTTCCGGCCGAGTCGTATGAGCGCAAGCCGACACGGGAAACGAGGACGGCGATGACCAGGGTGACCACGACCGCGGCGATCGTGCCGATCAACCACCACGGCGAATCCCGTCCGGTAAGAATCTGGACCGGAATGAAGGTGGCGAAGCCGAACGGCAGTGCCCAGGTCGCGATTTGGCGAACCGCGGTCGGGTACATCGTCAGCGGGAATCGCATGGTGTCGTTTTGCAGATCTTGTGCGACCCAGGCGAACACCGGCATGTGTCCTTTGATCCAGAAGTTGACCGCGCACAACGCGGTCAGCAGCGCACATTGGATAACGGAGGCGCACGCCAGCAGGGCCAGCCCGACCGGTATTTGCGCGAGGCCGATTCCGGCGCCGACCCAGCCGTAGACGACCATCGCCATCCCGAGCGTGACCCCGCCGATCGAATGCAGGTCCAGGTGCCGGGAGGCGACCTGGCTAATGACCGGCGAAGGCCGGACGATGAGGTAGTCGAGACCGCCGTCGAGGACCATCGATCCCAGACTCCAGATCCCGTCCCAGAACAGGCCGGCCGCCGCGGTCGACAAGGACAAGAAACCGGCCAGGATGAGCATCTCGTGGTAGCTCCATCCGGCGACGGCGGGGGTGTTGGCGAACAGGACGGTGATGAAGGTGAACTGGAGGACCTGCGAGAGGGCCCCGGTCGTGATCAGGATCCAGAAGTCGGCCGGGTACTCCAGGGCCGAGCGGACGTGGGCGAGCATGGAGCGCCCGTAGACGGCTGCGGTGTGACGCATGTTCATCCCCCGTGGATCGTGACTTGCCGGACCGCGTGCCGCCAGAGCACGCGTGCGAGCACCCAGAGACCGACCGCCCACGCGGCTTCGGCCGCGATCAGACCGAGCGCGCCGACCGTGTCCACGCGGCCGAGGTAGATGCTGCTCGGTGTGGTGGTGAAGTGCGGGAACGGTAGGCACCAGGCCAGGACCTGGAGCCAGGAGGGCATGAGCGCCAAGGGGATCATTGCGCCCGAGAAGAACCCGACAAGCGTTTCGCGGGCGAACATGATCGTGCCGTAACGGCGCGTCCAGAAGCACAACAAGGCCGACAGGTAGACGATCTCGAACGACAGCGGGAACAGCATCAGAATGCTGAAGGCGGTCAGCGCCCCCGCCAGGGGCGAGGCCGGGGCGGGTGGCGTGAACAGCAGCCAGGCGCCGACGCTGCCGATTACTGCGGTCGGCAGGCTGGCGATCATCGAACCGATGTACTCGGCTGCCCGGGCCCGCTGGAAATCGACCGGCCGAGTCAAGTCGATCGCGACCGTCCCGTCGACAATGCGTTCGGCGACCTGTCCGTGCGCGCCGCCGTAAGCGAGGGTGATGGTGACGAAGCCGATGACGACATAGGCGCGCATCGCCTCCCAGTCGTAGCCGGCCATGGAATTGTCACGGAGCAGGTGGTGCCAGAGCGCCATGCCGACCAGCAGCGATCCGCCGCCGAGGATGATGCCGATGACCCAGTTGAACTTATGGGCGAGCTGGCCTTTGAGGGAGATGGCGGCGAGGGCGCGCTCAGCCGCGAACGCCTGCGTCACTTCGTGAGCTCCCCGGCATAGAGGCGGCGGATGACGTCCTCGATGGACGGCTCGGACAGCGACAGGTCACGCGGGGCGAGCTGGCCGGTGAGGTCGCCGAGGACTTCGGCGGTGGTGAACCGGGCGGACTCGTAGGTGGCGGTGACCTCGCTGGCGGCTTCGCCTGCGGTCCATTCGTAGGTGGGGAACTTCTCGGCCAGGGCCTTCACGTCGGCGGCCTCCTCGAGGACGAGGTTGACGGCCTTGGTGGTGATGTAGTGGGCCTTGAGCTGCACGATCGGCCCGTCGTAGGCGATCTTGCCCTCGTCGATGACGACGATGCGGTCACAGACCTCCTCAATGTCGGCCAGGTCGTGGCTGGTCAGCAGGAGCGTCGTTCCCTCCTCGTTGACCAGGTTGCGCAGGAACGCCCGCAGGCGGTCCTTCACGGAGATGTCGAGGCCGATGGTCGGCTCGTCGAGATAGACCATCTTCGGGTTGTGGATGAGCGCGCAGGCCAGGTCGGCGCGCATCCGCTGGCCGAGCGAGAGCGTGCGGGCCAGGGCCGGCATGAACTCGCCGAGGTCGAGGAGCTCGTCGAAGCGCTCGATGCGGGCCTTGTAGTCGGCGTCCGAGACGCCGTACATGTGCTTGAGGAGCTTCAGGGACTCCTCGACCGGCAGGTCCCACCACAGCTGGGTGCGCTGGCCGAAGAGGACGCCGATGTCGTGGGCGTTGGCGATCCGCTCGACGTGCGGGTCGCGACCCATCACCCGAACGGTGCCGTCGGAGGGCTTGAGGATGCCCGTCAGGAGCTTGACGGTGGTGGACTTCCCGGCGCCGTTGGGGCCCACATAGGCCACGGACTCGCCCGGATCGATAGACAGGTCGATCGCGTCGACGGCGGTGAAGTTCTTGTACTTGCGCTGCATCAGGTGCTTGACGGCGCCTTTGAACCCCGAATCCTTGTCGGGACGGCGGAAGCGCTTGCTGAGGGACTGAGCTTGGAGAATAGGCACGTGCCGAAGATAGGAGGACCCCTCAGTTAAAACCAGTGGTTTTCTCATGACTCAAGATTCACACCCGCCACAAAAACAGCTTCTGGTTCACATCCGGCGAGAGAGCTACTGCCGCTGACTCGAATCGAGCCGCGGAGGTCGGCACCGGGGTCGTTCGTTTGGGGATCGCTCAACGAACACTCGGTGTGAGCACTGCTCGACCACCGCTGACCTGACTCCCGGGGTGTCTCATTTAGGGTGTCCGTTGAAATTCTCAGTCGTCGGGGGCTATCCGTACACTCCGGCTCATGACAGGCATCCTCATCGGCTACGCCCGCTGCTCGACCGACAAGCAAGACCTCACCGCCCAACGCGACCGCCTCGCCGAACTCGGCGTCGAAGTCGACCGAATCTATCTCGACGAGGGACTGACCGGCACCAATCGCGACCGCCCCGGTCTCGATCAGGCCCTGGCTGCCACCCGCGCTGGCGACACGTTCGTCGTCCCCAAACTCGACCGCCTCGCCCGATCGGTCCCCGACGCCCGCGCCATCGGCGACGACCTGGTCGCCAGAGGCGCGAAACTGTCGCTCGGTGGGTCGATCTACGACCCGACCGACCCGATGGGCAAGATGTTCTTCAACATCCTCGCTACCTTCGCCGAGTTCGAAGTCGACCTGCTGCGAATGCGTACCCGCGAGGGTATGGCTGTCGCCAAAGCCAAGGGCCGCCTCAAAGGCAAGCAGCCCAAGCTGACCGCCCGACAACAAGCCCACCTTGTCGGCCTCCACGCTGCTGGCGACCACAACGTCTCTGAACTGGCCGAACTGTTCAGCGTCTCCCGGGCCACTGTGTACCGAGTCCTGGAGCGGCACGCTGCGATGCCCGAATTCTGAACTGGCATTTCCTGTCGGAACTCACTGTCATTCTGATGTCGTTCAACAGCAAGAGCGCACACTGGTTCGCGAAGAAACGCCAGGCCGGAATCACCATCCTCTGGCACAGCCACCTCAAGCGAGCCTTCACATGGGCATGGAGTCCTCCCACCGAGCCGCTGAACCAGGAGTCCGCACAGCCGATCCGGTCCAGTTTCGGTGTCGGCCTTCGTTGAAGGTGCCTCATATCAAACCAGTTGCGTTCCAACGGCAACCTGGCTAGCGTCCGCTCAAAGCCTGGCCGACCATTGATGGGCGGCTGGCGTGAACGAGGGGCACAGATGCATCTTGGAGCCGACTACCGTCGGATTTGGTTTGGCAACGCGTCAGCCAACCTTGCGGATGGGGTCACGTTCATCGCACTGCCGTTGCTGGCGACGACGGCCACGGAAAGCCCGATCGCGATCGCCGGCCTGGCAGTCGCTTACTCGTCGGCACGCATCCTCTCGGTACTCGGCGTCGGCGTGCTCATCGATCGTGTTGACCGGCGCAGACTGGCGTACCTTGCGAACTTCTCCCGCGCCGCGATGTTCGCCGTCCTGACGGGCCTCGTGCTCCTGGACGCCGCACCGATCGCCACGCTCTACCTCGTCTACGCCGTGATGGGCGTCATCGAGACCCTCGCAGACGGCGCAGCACGCGCCGTCCTGCCTCAGGCAGTCCCTGCGGAGGGACTCGACAAGGCGAATTCGCAGATCGCCGGAACCCAACTGGTGATCGACGAGTTCATCGGTCCGCCCCTGGGTGGGCTCTTGTTCGCCATGGCCACGTTCGCCCCCACGGCGCTCAACGCCCTCGCCTTCCTGGTCGCCGGCTTCGCTTTCTGGCGACTTCGCGGCACCTACGTCATCGTTCGCGACACGACGGGCACGGCTGCACCGAGCGTCCGCGCCGACATCCGCGAAGGCGCCGTCTGGGCTACGCGGCACCGGGTCGTACGGCTGCTCATCGTCCTTAGCGGCATCACCTGTGTCGCGTACATGATCCCGTTCTCCTACCTCGTCCTCTACGCGCAAGAGGAGTTGGGCCTCGACGGGACCGGATACGGCCTGCTGCTCGCCTTCTCCGCCCTGGGAGGACTGCTGGGCAGTTTCATCGCCACCAGGTTGCGCAAGCGGATCGGCTACGGATGGTCCATGGTCGCCGCACTCGGCACTGGCGCTATCTCGTTCGCCGTGATCTCACTGACAACCAATGTCATCGTCGTGGCGATCGCACTCGCCGTCTACATCGCACACGCGGTCGTCTGGGGAATCATGGCCACGACGGTCCGACAACGGGCCACTCCCAACGCGATGATGGGCCGAATCGGGTCGTTGGACGGCTTCGTCGGCCTGATCGGCCTCGCCTTCGGCGCTGGCGCGGGCGGACTGCTCGCCTCCATACTCGGCTACCGGATACCGTTCGCGATCGCTGGCGCGGTCTTCGCAGTCGCCGCAGTTCTCTGCCTCATCTCGATCCGCAGCCTCCGCGAGTGGGAAGGCAACGAAGCACACGCAGAGATGTCAGAGGTCAACTAGCTCATGGAGGGTGGCCCGAGATCGAGATCCTCGCCTCGCCTGCCAAGGAATTTTTGGGTCGTCGACAGGGCGAAGAACTGGCCGCTGGCTGCAGTCCACGCCTCCAAGCCTGTCCAGAAATGCAGGATTACTCCGAACA
The DNA here is from genome assembly GCF_042647865.1 of Glycomyces rhizosphaerae. Taxonomy (NCBI): domain Bacteria; kingdom Bacillati; phylum Actinomycetota; class Actinomycetes; order Glycomycetales; family Glycomycetaceae; genus Glycomyces; species Glycomyces rhizosphaerae. The sequence continues at coordinate 228,342 of NZ_JBHRWO010000020.1, read as the reverse complement.
GATCGATCGAAGGTCGTTCGCAGTAATCCTTCACCTGCCAGGTTGGGCAGGTGAAGCCATGCTGGATCAATCTGTAATGGACACCTTCGAACGACGGATGCAGATGTTCTTCGAGCGGCTTCACCGACTCGGGATCACCCGCACCGGCCTGCCCGCGGTGGCCACGACTATCCACCGTTGGCTCGAACAGCAAACCGCTCCCGGAAGGCCGCCGATCCCCCACTGAGTCCTCGCTGAACTCAAGTACTGGCCGCCTGGCCGCACCCACTGGGCCCGCGACTACGTTCAGCTCGACCACGACCCCACGCCGGACGAGTCGTCGCTGGGGCGAAATTGAATCTGGCTCATCAGACTGGAGTAACCATGGCCGACGAGGCATTCCTCTCCCGCAGCTATGACGCGTTCGCGCAGGTTGAGGAGGAATACAAGGAGCTTCTGGACCAGAGCCTCAGCCCCCGAGGTCCCAGCATGCTCTATGAGACTGCGGCGCGGCTTGGGCTCGACCCCGGCGCGGATGCTCTCGATGTGGGATGCGGCGAAGGTCGACACACTCTTGAACTGGCTCAACGCTTTGGCTGGCGGATTCGTGGCATCGACCCGGTTCAACGTCACATCGATATCGCCCGGAAGGACCTTGCCGACCGCGTTCAGGCTCAACCAGAACTAGACGCGGTGTCCTTCGACCTCGGGAGAGCCGAGGCGCTTCCGGTCGCCGACGCCTCGATGAGCTTGATCTGGTGTCGCGATGTGTTGGTCCACGTCGACGCCCTTCCCACAGCATTCGCAGAGTTTCGCCGGGCACTGGTCCCTGGAGGCCGGGCGCTGGTCTATCAGATGTTCTGCACCGACAGGATCGAGCCGCGCGAGGCAGCTTGGCTGCTGCCGACGATGGGATGCGTCGAGCAGAACATGCGGCCGGACCACGCAGAGGCCGCGATACACGCTGCCGGGTTGCAGATCGATGAGTGCCACGTTCTCGGAACCGAATGGGGCCAATACGGCGAGGAGCATTCGGGCAAAGGCAGCAGGAATCTGCTTCACGCTGCCCGGCTCTTGAGCGACCCAGACCGCTACATCCAGCGGTTCGGCGACGGCAACTATCAGATTGCCCTCGGTGACTGCCTCTGGCACATCTACCGGCTCATCGGCAAGCTCAGCGATCGCGTCTACGTACTCTCGCGTCCTACCGGGTCTTGAACAGTGATGTTCCGCAGCTAGGACGCGGCCGATTTCTTGCCGAGTTGCGGCAGATCAAATGGGAATCCCGGCAGCAGTTCGATGTCCATCTATCTGTCGCACCGCAGGTCAGGGGCGACGACTTGCGACTATTAGATGGGATCGGACAATCAGGATTCGAGAAGCGTGGCCCCGCCGGGGTCGATAGCGTGGAAGGCAGAGAAACTCGCGCACGGAAAGGACCACCATCATGAGTGGCGCCGCGAAACCCAAGAGGGCGCGGGACGCCGCCGCCCCGGCGAACGGACCCTCTAAAGAAGGGCGCGCCGCCATGAAGGTGCGTGCCGAGGAACTGCATGCCGAGGCGAGCGTCGGCCGGCCTCCCGGGAAGGCCGAGGCCGCGGTGCTCGCGAAGATCGCCGAGATGGCCGCACCGGACCGCGCACTGGCCGAGCGCTTGCACCGCCTCATCGCCACGGCCGCACCGGAGCTCGTGCCGAAGCTCTGGTACGGCCAGCCCTCCTACGCCAGGAACGGCAAGGTCGTGTGCTTCTTCCGCAGCGGCCACGACGACAAGGAGCGGTACTCCACGTTCGGGTTCACCGCTGAGGCGAAGCTCGACGCGGACGGCGGGCTCTGGCCGACCTCGTACGCCATGACCGAGTTGAACGAAGACGGTGCGGCGGCGCTGGCTGAGTTGGTTAAGCGGGCCGTGAGCTGACCCGACCCTACGGTCGCTTCGCTGCGATGGCCCGTCTCGATTGACGCGGCCGAGTTCCTCGGCCGATGACCTTCCCTCGGGGGCGGGCGGTTTGGGATGATCGGGCGATGAAGATCGCACACACCGTGACCGTGTTCGACGCGGCCGAACTGGCGCCGGAGAGCCGCTTCTGGGCCGGCGTGCTCGGCGGCACGGTCGACGAGGAGGACGACTGGCACATGGTGTCGGTCGACGGCGCCCCGCGCGTCGGCATCCAGCTCGCGCCGAACCACGTCCCGCCCCAGTGGCCGGACGGCACACCGCAGCAGATCCATCTCGACCTGTGGGTCGCCGACATCGCGGCGGCTCATGACGAGGTGATGGCATTGGGCGCCAAGCTGCTCGAAACCGGAGGCGACTACGCGTCGGCCGAGGGCTTCCAGGTCTACGCCGACCCCGCCGGGCACCCGTTCTGCCTGTGCTGGCACGAATCGCTGCGGTAGCGGGCGCGGATCCGGTTGCGTGACTCCCACGGCCGGCCGCTTTGCGGATTCGGCTTCGAGCGTCGGTGGTCGTTGCGACGATGGAGGTATCGCGACGACGAAGGGAGCCCGTCATGGAGGCGAACCTGTACCCGTATCTGTTCTTCGACGGGAACGCGCGGCAGGCCATGGAGTTCTACCGCGACGTGTTCGGCGGCGACTTGAACGTGATGACCTACGGCGAGCGGGGCTCCACGGGCCCCGAGGCCGAACAGGTCATGCACGCGACCCTCACCAGCGAGGCCGGCTACACGATCATGGCCTCGGATGCGGGCCCCGGCCAGGAGTACCGGCCGGGCTTGAACATCGCACTGTGCCTCGGCGGCGACGACGCCGAACGCCTGCGCGGCCACTGGCAGCGCCTGGCCGAGGACGCGACGATCACCATGCCCCTCGAGAAGCAGTTCTGGGGAGACGAGTACGGATCGCTGATAGACCGGTTCGGCGTGTCCTGGATGGTCGACATCAGCCCCGGCTCCTGACCGGTGCCGTCCCCGGGATCGGCGAATCCGCGACCGGCGCGCGCACCTCCTGCGACGATGGCGGGGTATCGCAGCGGCGACGAAGGGAGCTTGCGATGGGTTCGACGATCCTCAACCCGTACATCTCATTCAACGGATACGCACGGGAGGCCATGGAGTTCTACCAGAGCGTGCTCGGCGGCAAACTGGAACTCAACACGTTCGGCGAGTCCGGGGTGCCCGACGCCCCGCCGGACCAGATCATGCACGCCCTGCTCGCTACCGACGCGGGCTACACGATCATGGCTTCGGACACGCCCCCGGGAATGCCCTACCAGCCCGGCCAGAACATCTCGATCAGCCTCAGCGGCGACGAAGCGGACCGGCTGCGCGGCTACTTCCAAGGCCTGAGCGCCGGCGGCAACGTGGTGATGCCCATGGAGAAGCAGATGTGGGGCGACGAATTCGGCATGCTGACCGACAAGTTCGGCATCGCCTGGATGGTGAACATCAGCGGCACCTAAGTGCACCGCACGGGTGCCGGTCCTAGGGTCCGGCACCCGTTTCACGTCTTATTACTTGCGGGAACCTACAAGGCTTAGTTGAGGCCGCGCGGGATCCGCCAGAACGCGACCCCGGCCAGCAGGGCCGACAACCCCACGGCGACACCGAGCTCGATCCACTGGAAGCCCCAGTACCGATCTGCGGGGTGGTAGGTGACCTCGAAGGTGGCGTCGAGGGCGCCCATGCACTCTTCGGGTCCGGCCGCGGTGACCCGGCATGCCTCGACCTGCTCGGCGGTCACTTCGGCGCCGGTGCCGTCGTAGACGATGATCTCGTCGTTGAGCACCCAGGCACCGGGGATCGTGTAGTCCTGGATGCGAACTCCGTTGGGGCCGATGCCGAACGAGTCGATCGTCCCGACCTGGTTCGCGTCGGCGAAGAGGATGGACTCGGTCACCGGTTCGGCGAACAGCGGCCGGAGCAGGTTCGCCATGAGCAGCTGGAAGACCACGAAGACCACGAGCGTCACGGCCATGGCCAGCAGGGTCTTGCGGGCGAGGACGCCGACGAGGAGACCGAGGGTCAACGCCAGCAGCGCGTATCCGAACGGGGCGAGGTCCCTGGCGGCAAAGGTCAGCGGCTCGAAACGGCTGTCGACGAGCTTGTCGTAAGGCTCGGCGACCCAGGTCAGCAGCAGACTGAGCGTGCCGGTGAACAGCACGCTCACTCCCCCGACGAGCGCGAGTTTCACTGCGAGCCAACGCTTGCGGGTGGCCGACTGGTTCCACACGAGCCGGTGCGTGCCGGTCTCGAGCTCACGGGTGATGAGCGGCGCGCCCCAGAACGCGCCGATGAGGGCGGGACCGGCGAGCAGGACCAGGCCGATCATGAGCATGCCGGTGCCGAACTGGTCGGCAAGCAGGTGGGCTGCTTCCTCGCAGGCGCTGGTGCAGTCGGTGACGTTGATGCGGTAGGCCTCGCGGACGGCGCTGGCGAGGTAGAGGAGATAGGCGGCGAGGACGGCGACGAGACCGGCGGTCCAGAGGGTTTGGGCGCGCATTTGGCGCCAGGTCAGCCAGATCATGCGTGTGCCTCCTGGAGGGTGGGGACGGCGATGCCTTCGGCGCGGTGCAGGTAGGTCAGGACCATGTCCTCGAGGCCGATGGGTTCGGCTCCGGGCAGGTCGAGGGGGCCGGGGTTGGTGTTGTGGACGATGAGGGTGCTCTGCCGGTCGGTGTGGTCGGCACTGATGAGTTCGACGCCGTTGGGCAGTTCGGTGAAGCTGCCGCGGGGGCCGACGAGGCGGTGGTGGTCGGCGGTGAGGTCGTCGATCTCCCCCGCGACTTGGACGCGGGATTCGGCGAGGATGACGAGGTGGTCGCAGACGCGTTCGACGTCGGAGATGAGGTGGGAGGAGAGGATCACCGATACCTCGATGTCGGCGACGAGCTCCATGAGGTTCTGCAGGAGGGCCCGGCGCGCGAGCGGGTCGAGCGCGGCCACGGGTTCGTCGAAGATGAGCAGTTCCGGGCGCTTGGCGGCCGCGATGGTGAGCGCGAGTTGCGCCTTCTGGCCGCCGGAGAGGCGCCCCGCCTTCTTGTCGAGGCCGAGGCCGATGCGTGTGATGCGCTCGGCGGCGAAGGCCTTGTCCCAGGTGGGGTTGAGCTTCTCCCCCAGTTTGAGGTGGTCGGCGACCGAGAGGTTCGCGTAGACGGGCGTGTCCTGGGCGACGAACCCGACGCGGGCGAGCTGCTTCGCGTCGGCGGCGGGTGTGCGGCCGAGGACTTCGATGTGGCCGCTGGAGGGCCGGATGAGTCCGGCGGCCAGCGCCAGGAGTGTGGACTTGCCGGCGCCGTTGGGGCCGACGAGGCCGACGATGCGTCCGGCGGGGATGTCGAGTGTGGCTTCGGTGAGCGCGGTGTGTTTGCCGTAGCGCTTGGTGAGTGCGTTGGTGGTGAGTACTGGGGTGTTCATGGGGTCACCTGTCATGCCTTTCTGATGGTGGTGTCGAAGAGGGCCTGGATGGCGTCATCGTCGAGTCCGGCGGTGCGGGCTCGTGTGATCCATTGCTGCAGGGCGGTTTTGAGTTCGCCGTGCGCGTCGAGGTTGGTGTCGGCGAGGGTGGCGGTGACGAAGGTGCCGCGTCCTGGTTTGGGGGCGACGAGGCCTTGGCGTTCGAGTTCGCGGTAGGCCTTGAGGACGGTGTTGGGGTTGATGGCGATCTTGGCGACGACCTGTTTGACCGTGGGCAGCTGGTCCCCCACGTCGAGCATGCCCAGGCGCAGGGCTTGTTGGACTTGGTGGACGAGTTGCATGTACGGGGCCACGCCGGAGCGTGGTTCGAGGTGGAAGTCGATCACGAAGTTTCTCTATTTCACTAGGATGTTAGCACTATAGGGCTATGAGGGTGCGCTGGTCAATCCTGGGGGTCGGCTGCTCCCCTGCGCGGGGCTATCGTCCCTGGTTGCGGGGGTGGCGGCGGGCCTGGCGCTCGTTGCCGAACTTGTACGAGCCGGTCCAGCGGGCCATCACGAGCTGCTCGTCGCCGGCGGCGATCTCGTCGAGGAACTTGGCCGCGCGGGCACCGCGGAGGGTCGCGGCGGCCCGCCCGCGGTGGACGATGAGGACGGTGCCGTCGCTGCGCCGCGTGTAGCTGAAGCCCGAGGGCGCGCTCACGCGGCCGGGCTCGTGGCCTTGGCCGCGGTGCGGGCCATGAACGCCGCCGCGACGCCCCCGGCGAAGCCGAACAGGTGGGCCTGCCAGGAGATGTGCGGCTGGGACGGGAAGATCCCCCACACCATCGAGCCGTACACGGCGACCAGCAGCAACGCGATGAGCAGGTCGCCGATGCGGCGCATGACGATCCCGCGTGCGAGCAGGTATCCGAACAGCCCGAACACGACTCCCGAGGCGCCGACGGTCACCGAGTAGGTGGGCGAGAACAGCCACACCCCCAGGCCCGAGACCAGGAGCGAGACGGCCAGCGCGGTCCACATGCCGCGCCAGTCGCGCAGTGCGGCGATGGTGCCCATGACGATGAGGGGGACCATGTTGGACACGAGGTGTCCGGCGTCGGCGTGGAGGAAGGGTGCGGTGGCGATGCCGGTGAGGCCTTCGAGTGAGCGCGGGGTGATGCCGTGGGCGGTGAGGTGGGCGGGGAGGATCCAGTCGGTGATGAGGATGAGCCACATGAGGGCGATGAGGGCGCCCCAGAGGGTGAGGGCGCGGCGGAGGGGGTGCATGGGGGTGGGTGTGGTGGGGTTGGTCATCGGCTTCCTTGCGGCGGGGTGCGGGTTGTCGTGTTGAAGGGTAGTCGGCGGGGGTGCGTGTGCGGCTGCTCGCTGGGTTCGGGCTCAAGGATAGGTGGGAGGGTTGTCGGGTGGTAGGTTCCCTCGGTGGCATCTAGCCTGTTGAGTCGGTTTTGGAAGCCGGTGGCCGCTGCGTGTGTGAGCGTGGGGTTGCTGGCTGGTTGCGGCGCGGACGGCGCCGCTGAGGAAGAAGCAGTGGAAGGGGAAGCTGTCGTGGTGCAGATCAGTGACGGCGTCGAGGTGTCGGTTTCGGCTGAGACGGATGCGAAGCCGGTCGTGACGGTGCCCAGTGCCCAGGAGCCGCCGAAGGAGCTGTTCACCTTCGATGTGGTGGAGGGTTCGGGTGCGGAGGCGAAGGCCGGGGATTCGGTCGCGGTGCAGTATGCGGGCTTCAACTGGTCGAACGGTAAGGAGTTCGATGCGTCGTGGAACCGGGGCGCGCAGCCGTTCTCGGTGTCCCCGTTGGGGTCGGCGCCGGTGATCCAGGGCTGGAACGACGGTCTGGTCGGTGCGCAGGTCGGCGATCGTCGGCTCATCGTGATTCCGCCGGAGCTCGGTTACGGGGCGCAGGGCGCCGGTGGCGTGATCGGTCCGAACGAGACGCTGGTGTTCGTGGTCGACGTGGTGTCGATCAACGGCAAGTCTTAGTCGCCGAGGGTTTTTCGGGGCGTCGCGCTGGTGCGCGGCGCCCCTTTTCGTGTGTGGTCATGTGCCTCCGGCGATGGAGGGGAGGATGTGGATGTCCTGGTCGGTGATGGGTGTCTGGAGGCCTTGGAGGCGGCGGCTTTCGTCGTCGCCGATGTAGATGTTGACGTAGCGGCGGAGTTTCCCGGCTTCGTCTCTGAGGCGTCGGCCGAGGCGCGGGTGTTGGGTTGCGATCTGGTCGAGGATGTCGGCGAGGGTGGCCCCGGGTGGGGCGTCGATGTGGAGGTGGCGGGCCCCGCCGCATTCGGAGGCGAGTGCGGCGGGGAGTTTCACGTCGACCATCAGGGGGTCTCCATGGCGCGGACGCAGAGGACGTCGGGCAGGTGGGTGGCGATGAGTCGCCATTGGCCGTCGGTGTCGTCGGCGGTCCAGACGTCGCCGCAGCGGGTGCCGAAGTACCAGCCGGGTTGGGCGGCGTGGTCGGTGCAGGCGCCGTCGCGCATGACGGTGCCGAAGTAGGGCTCGTCGGGGAGGCCGGTGCCCCAGGCGTTCCAGGTGTCGCCGCTGTCGGTGGTGCGCCAGGCGCTGATGCGGTGGTCGGGTGGGGTGCGGTCCATGGATTCGCCGACGGGCCAGGCCATGACGGTGCCGGCTTGCTGGGGGTGGGCGACCATGGCGAACCCGAAGTTGGAGGGGAGGGTGGCGGAGATGTCGGTCCAGCCGCCGTCGGGGCGGGTGGCGCGGTAGGCGGGGCCGTGGGATTGGGCGTAGAGGGTGCCGTCGGCGTCGCGGGTGACTTTGTGGATGCATTGGCCGGAGTCGGGTTCGGTGTCGGGCCCGTAGTCGACGGTGATGCCTTTGGAGATGCCGGTCCAGGTTTTGCCGTCGTCGTGGGTCTGGTAGATCCCGCCTGAGGAGATGGCGACGGTGAGGTGTTCGGGTTTGTCGGGGTCGGGGACGATGGTGTGGACGGCGGGTCCGCCGGCGCCGGAGGCCCAGGTGGTGTGTTCGGGGTGGTCCCAGAGGGACTGGTTGAACGCGAAGGTCTGGCCGCCGTCGTCGGAGGTCCAGAGGCTGGTGGGTTCGACGCCGGCCCAGACCCTCTGGCCGGGGCCGAAGGTGAGCTGCCAGATGCGTTTGACGGTGTTGGTCTCTTCGGCGTCGGGGCGGTCGATGCCGGCGGTGTCGGAGAAGTCCAGGGGCCGGTAGGGCAGGTCTTGGGGGAAGGCCATCGGGGCGTTCTCGGGTTCTTGCCAGGTCGTGGCGTAGTCGCTTGAGCGCCAGATGCTGGGGCCGAAGAAGGTGGAGGCGCCGACGAGGATGCGTCCGGTGGCGGGGTCGCAGGCGGCGGCGTAGATTTCGGCGACGGCGGTGAAGCCGTCGTCGTCGAGTTGGTGGGGTCCTTTGATGTCCCAGGTGGTGCGGTCGGCGCTGTGGGCGGTGAACAGGCCTTTGCGGGTGCCGATGAGGACGAGGTAGGCCATTGCGGGCTCCTTTGCCGTGTCGTGGTGGCTACTCGTCCCCATCGTCGCGCCCGGGTGTGACGTTTTCAGGCCGTTTCGGGTTTCACCTGGCCAGGAGTGTCTTGATATGTGCCGCGACCGCTTCGGGGGTGCGGTGGGTGGTGTCGATGACGTCGGTGGCGTCGCGCATCCAGGTGTCGAGGGCGGTCTCGTAGGCGGGGCGGTGGTCGAGGCGCCATTGTTTCGCGGTGGGTTCCTCGGTGTCGTTCTCGACCCGTTGCCGGAAGGTCTCGCGGTCGGTGTGGAGGGTGAAGGCGCGCACGGGGATGTCGGCTTTCGCGAAGCCTTCGGTGAGTTCGGTCCAGTACTGGTGTTGCAGGACTGATTGCGGGATGACGAGGGTGCCGCCGACGAAGGCGAGGACCTGCCGGGCGGTTTCGATGGTGAGGCCGCGCCAGGGCGGGAATTCTTTGAAGTCCCGGTGAGGGACGTCGTCGAGGATGGGCCGCAGGAGGTATCCGATGTGCTCGGAGTCGAAGATGCGGGCGGGGAGGGCGTCTTTGAGCAGGCGTGCGGTGGTGGTCTTGCCGGCGCCGAAGTTGCCGTTGAGCCATACGATCATTCGGGGGAATCTAGCAGGAGCGGCCCTGTTCGCGGAGCCCCCTTTGTGTTACGTTGCGAACACCCGGGCGCACCGTAGCGCCGCCGTGCCCGCTCATTTGTCCCGTTAGGACGTTGCCCATGCGCGCCTCCCGCCTGCTTCTGGTGCTCCCGCTCGTACTCGCCTCCGGCTGCTCGGAACTGGCCGACCTCGCCGAAGACGCCACCTCGAGCGCCCCGGCCGGCACCGGCTCCGAAGTCACGAACGAGTTCAGCGACACCGCGCCGTTCACCGTCACCGTCGACCCCGCCGCTTTGACCGCGAGCATCGAGGCGCTCGAGGTCGCCGAGGAACGCGACGACGGCTACGACCGGTCCCTGTTCCCCCACTGGAAGGACGACGACGGCAACGGCTGCGACGCCCGCGACGACGTCCTCGTCAAGCAGGACCGCACCGGGAACCTCACCGTGGACGACTGCGACGCCGCCATGACCGGCGAATGGATCTCGATGTACGACGGCGAGACCGTGACCGACTCCGGGGATATCGACATCGACCACTTCGTGCCGCTCAAAGAGGCCTGGGGGTCCGGGGCCGTCGACTGGACGACCGAGGACCGCCAGGCGTACGCGAACTGGCAGGAGAACAACTGGCACCTCATCGCCGTCACCGCCTCCTCCAACCGCTCCAAGTCCGACCAGGACCCTGCCGACTGGATGCCCACCGTCGAGGCCGTCTGGTGCGCCTACATCTGGGCGTGGGTCGAGGTCAAGACCGAATGGCACCTCAGCGTCGACGAAGCGGAGAAGGCCGCGCTCCTGGACTACACCTCCAGTAGTTGTTAACCGAGTGCGAGCCAGGTGATGCCGCGCGCCTCTACTTGGGCGCGTTCGGCATCGGTGAAGTCCTCGCGGCCGGTGGCTTTCGCGATGAACCCCACCGGGTCCAGGCCCAGAGCCTCCAGTGCGTTGCCGTGACCGGGGCCGAGGAGAAGCGCGGTGACGTGCGCGGCGGCTTCGGGCGTGGTCCAGCGGGGCCGCCCGAGGGCGTCGGCCAGGTCGATGCCGTGGACGGCGACTTCCACGACTCGGGTGGTGAGGAAGTCGGCGAGGGTCATGGGGTCGCCGTGTCGGGTCGTGACGAGCCGCCCGACCGGTTCGGCCGCGCACCGGTCGACCGCGGCGCTCCAGACCGCCTCGAACTCGGCGGCGACCGCCGGGCCGCCGGATCTCGCGGCCTCGGCGGCCGAATCGATGCGAATGTCGTTGACCTCGGGCGAGAACCGCTCGTCAGGCCGGTAGTACCCGGCCGCGTCCACTGCGGCCGCCGCAGGTGCGGGGGCATCGAGCATCGGGGCCAGGCGCGCGAGCGTCATGGTGATGTGGGCGGTCAAGGCGGCCGCGTCCCACGGGGCGCAGCGGGTCGGCGCGTCCCATGCAGTGATCGCCTTGAGCGCCAAGGACAGTCGCACGGACTCGGCGGCCAGCGCGGCCAGTGCGGGCTGCGGTGCGGGTGCCATCATGGAGTCCGATCCTAGTGTTCGAGGGAGTCGCTCATGTCCTATGCCGCTGTGATCCGCCCGGTGATCGACCGGATCCATGTCTCGCTGCGCCATGCCGCACGTCCGGAGGTCCGGGGCCTGTACACCCCGCGCGGGTTGGTGCCGGGGGTGGAGATCGACGCGTTCTATGCGCTGCTGGACCACCCGATCCCGGATGCCGCGCTGGCGGCGCGGATGGTGTACGTCGGGTTCGATCCGGAAGCGGTGGCGACGCAGGGTCTGGTCGAGCTCGCCGACGGCGCGTGGCAGTTGACCGGGCAGGGCCGTGAGGTGGCCGTGGAGGCGGCCCGCATCCTCGGGCGGACGGCGGAGCGCCTGTGGTCGTACCGGCCGAGCCCGTCGCTGCCGGGCCTGGCCGCGGTCGAGGCCGCGTTGCCGCTGGTGGGGCGAGCGCTGGAGGCCGGGCAGGCGACCGGGGGCCCGGTGTTCCGGGCGTACACGCCGGTATGGGAGCCCGACGGCGCCACGGCCTCGGCGCGGCTCGTCGCGCGGCTGGAGGCGCTGCGGCACCACCGGGCGGACGCGCACCGGGCCGCGTGGGGCGCGGCGGGTCTGACCGTGGACGAGATCCAGGCCCTGGAGCCCGGGCCCGAGCGGGAGGCGATCGAGGCGGAGACCAACCGGCGCGACGAGCCGCTGTACGACGTGTTGGACGCCGATGAGCGACTGGTCCTGCTGGCCTCCCTGGGGGCGCTGAACGACGGCCTGCTGGCGCCGTAGCCGACTCAGGATCGCCGACGGTAGGGTTCGCGCTTATGGCTACTGAGACTTGGGAAGCGCGCGCCGCGGCACTGTGGGAACGGCTGGACGACATGGACGACGACGCGTTCGTGCAGGCGATGATGGACCTCGCCGCCGAGTGCGACCCCGAGGACCCGGTGGCGCTGTTCGAGGTCGGCGGCGCCCACGACTCGACCGGGCGCACCGAGGCGGCGGTCGGCTACTACGAGCGGGCGATCGCGGCCGGTCTCTCGGGGGTGCGGCGCCGTCGCGTGGCGATCCAGATGGCGTCGTCACTGCGCGAGACCGGCCACCCCGAACGCGCGCTGGCGATGATCGCCGAGGAACGCGAACGCGGCCGGGATGACAAGGAGGCCGCGGCCTACGGCGATGCGCTGGCGATGTGCGAGGCGTTGACGCTCGCGAAGCTCGGCCGCGACCGGGAGGGCCTGTCGGTCGCGCTCATCGCTTTGGCCCCGCACCTGCCGCGGTATCAGCGGTCGACGGTGAACTACGCGCGCGGCCTGGTCGGGCGCGACCCGATCCGCTGACCCGTCTGGCGCGGTCGGCCGGGAGGACGGTTTTCCGGGCGTGTCGCGGTGCCGGATCGCGGCGGGCGATAGGTTCGTGGGGTGGATTCGCGATTGACCGTTGCCGAGCTCGATCCGGACCGGTGGCCGGATTTCCTGACGCTCGCCCGGCAGATGGGCGGCAATCGGAGCTGCTACTGCATGTGGTGGCGTGAGGAGCGCGGCGAGCGGTTGCGGCGGCCGCGGGCGGCCGCGGCCCGTCAGGTGGTCGACCAGGGTCCGCCGGGCCTGATCGCCTATGACGGGGACACGCCGGTCGGCTGGTGTGCCGTGGCGCCGCGTTCGGTGTATCCGCGGCTCAACACCGCCCGGGACACCCGGCCGCTGGCCGACGCCGACGATCTGGACCGCGTGTGGGTGGTGTCCTGCTTCTTCGTGCCCGAGCCGTGGCGTGGGCGCGGTGTGTCTCGGACCTTGCTGGCCGCGGCCGTGGACTTCGCGTACCGGAACGGGGCGACCGTGGTGGAGGGCGTGCCGATCGATCCGGCTGTGGTGGATCGCAGCCCGGGCGGCTCGTACACCGGGACACTGCCGCTGTTCTTGGCCGCCGGATTCGAGGAGGTGGCCCGCCCGACGCCCAAGGCTCGAGTGACCGTCAGGCATCGCCGGCGACGCTGACCAGCCGGTGCGGTCGCCGACTCGGCGGGGGTCAGTGGGTGAGCGGGTCGGCGAGGACCGCTTCGAGGTTGCGGGCCTGGACGCCGTCGGGGTCGGTGCCGGAGACGCCGGACATCATGATCAGGGCCTTCCACAGCGTCCAGGCCCGGGCGCGGGCCCAGGTGTGGTCGTCGAGACCGGCCGCTGCGCGGAAGGCCTGGCGTGCGTCGCCGTGGAAGTAGGTCCAGGCGATCTGCAGGTCCGCTGCCGGATCGCCGACCCCGCAGGTGCCGAAGTCGATGAGCGCCGACAGCCGCCCGTCCTCGACCAGGAGGTTGCCGGGGGCGATGTCGCCGTGGAACCACACCGGTGCCGGTGTCCAGACGGTGGCCATCGCCTTGTCCCACACGCTTTTGCAGGTTTCGGCGTCGACGGTGTCGCCGAGGCGGCGCAGGGACTCCTGGACCTGGTCGCCGTAGGCACTGGGGTGGCAGCCGCGGTGGAACGAGTGCCACCCGGCGGCCGGGCCGTCCCCGGTAGGCACACCGCGCAGCACCGTGAGCACATCGCCGAGGTCGCGGGCCAGGCGCATCCGGTCGACGTCGGGCGCGTCCAGGAGAGTGTCGCCTGCGAGCCAGCGCCGGACCGACCACGGGTGCGGGTAGTCGGCGGTGGGCCGGCCGGTCGCGACCGGTTCGGGGACCGGAAGCGGCAGGTGGGCGGCGAGGACCGGCAGGCAGCGGTGTTCCTTCGCGACCGCGGCGACGTAGCCGGGACCGCTGGGCAGGCGCACCGACAGCTCGGTGCCGAGGCGGAAGGTCCGGTTGTCCCAGCCTTGCCGCGGCACGGGCGTGACGGGCAGGTCGGCCCAGTGCTGGAACTGGTCGGCGACCAGGGTGGCGACGAGGTCGCTGGTGATCTCAGGCATGGGCGGCTTTCGCGGTCAGGTCCGTGATGCGCGCGGCACGGGTGGCGGGATCGGCGGCCGGGACCCTTTCGATGGTGAAGCCGTGCTGGAGGTAGGCCTCGACGTGGTGTTGTTCGAAGCGTCGGGCTTCGGCGAGGTCGACGCGGCGCACGGCGGTCGGGGTGATGAAGCCGAGCAGGTCGAGCATGAGCACGCGCTGGTCGTAGATTCCGTCGGCGCTGATGCGGTCGAGTTCAGCGGACAGGACCGGGCCGACGGGCTGCTCGGTGAAGCGGGCCATCGCGAGGGTGCACACCGGCGACCGGTCGAAGAACTGGACCGGGCCCGCCAGTGCGTTCGCGGCGAGTTGACGGTCGCGTTGGAGGGCGGCGATCTGCTCGCAGAAGTCGCCGCGTTCCCAGGGGGCGTCCTCACCGGCCGCTTGGGCGGTCTCGATGAGGTCGGTGGCGGCTTCGGCGATGACGGTGTGACCGGCCTCGGCCAGGAGGCGCGCGACCGTGGTCTTGCCGGCGCCGGGGGCTCCGGTGAGGATGAAGCGGCGCAAGCGATTCCTTTCAGTGTTCGGTGGCGAGTTCGCGGGCGGTGGTGACGATGGCCCGGTCGGGTTCGTCGAGATGGTGGGCGAGGTGGTCGGCGGCGATCCGGTAGAGCGCGAGGACTGCACGGCATCCGGTCGCGTGGTCGCCGGGGGTGAGCCCGGCGGCGGTGTCCCACGCGCGGGCCCAGGCGGGGCCTTCGGCGGCGGCGACGGCGTCCCACAGGTCGTTCTCGGAGTCGCAGACGAGGCGGTTCGCGGCCGCGATCGGGTAGGCGAGCTGGAGGGTCAGGATCGCCCGGTTGGCCGCGGCCGCACGCGCCCGGCCCAGTCCGGTCATGCCGACCACTTTGTGGACTTCTTCGGCCAGGCCCACGAGTTCGCTTGCAGCCCAACGGTCCACGTCAGGGATGGCCTCCCATGTCCAGGTGTTCGCGCGGGCCTGGAGCCGTGTCATCGTCCCGTCGGGGTCGTGGAGGATGCGGGCGCGGCGCCAGGCGCCGACCGCGGTGACCGCTTCCCAGGGGCGCGTGAAGGCCGCTTCGAGTTCGGCGGCGGTTTTGCGGGAGAGGGTGACCATGCGGCCCTCGACCTGCCGGACCTCGGTCCCGGGCTCGGTCTCGACCGCGAGGACCAGGTCGATGTCCGACGCGGGATGGTCGGTGCCTTTGGCGACCGACCCGAACAGGCCGATCCCGACAGCGTCGGGCGCGAGGTCGGCACTGAGGCGTTCGGCGATCGCCAGCGCTTCGCGGGTGTGGTGCACGCGTCGAGTATCGCCAGGCCCGGCCCGGGTGTCGACCGAGTTTCCTCTAGACGCTGCGGTAGTAGGCGATCTTCCCGGAGATGTAGTCGCGTTTGGCCGCGAGGTCGGCCATGCGCTCGTCGACGGCGACCCGGTGGGTTTCCAGGAGCTTGATGCGTTCGGGAATGGTGTGGTCGCCTTCGCGGACGAGGTTCGCGAAGCGGGCCATCTGCTCCACGGGCATCCCGGTGTCCCGCAGGCATTTGAGGGTGCCGAGCCATTCGAGGTCGCTGTCGTTGAAGCGGCGCTGGCCGGTGGTCGTGCGGTCGACCTCGTCGATCAAACCGATGCGCTCGTAGTACCGCAGCGTGTCCATGGTGAATCCGGAGCGGCGTGCGCATTCGCCGATCGTGTAGGTCGGGGCGGTGTCATTGGCTGCCACGAGAACCGAGGATACCCCACGTCGACTGCCTGCGGGTTTGCGCTGGAGTCCACTCCAAGTCCTAGCGTCGGCCCCGACAAGGACGACGAGAGGAGACCGCTGTGGAGCGGATCGCATTGGGACCGGACCGGATCGGCGTCTCGCGCCTGTGCCTGGGGGCGATGGCCCTGGGCGGCGTGCAGGACGAGGCGTCGAGCTTCGCGATCTTGGACCGGTTCGTGGAACTGGGCGGCAATTTCATCGACACCGCCAACTGCTACATGTTCTGGATCGACGGCGGTACGGGCGATGAGTCCGAGCTGCTGCTGGGGCGCTGGCTGGCGGCCCGGGGCGGCCGGGAGGACCTGGTGATCGCCACGAAGGTGGGGCGCCGGCCCTCGTTTTCCGGCGGAGGCTTGGAGCATTCCGAGCCGCTCACCGGGGAGCGGATCGGCGCGGGCCTGGAGGAGTCGCTGGAGCGGCTGGGCACCGATTACGTGGACTTGTTCTGGTCGCACCGCGACGACCCGGACACCCCGCTGGAGGCGACCGTGGCGGGGTTCGACGCGGTGGTGCGGGCGGGGAAGGCCCGCATGGTCGGGGCGTCGAACCACACCGCGTGGCGGGTCGAACGCGCCCGGGCGATCGCCCGGTCCACGGGTGCGGCGGCGTACACGGCGATGCAGAACCGCTACTCGTATCTGCAGCCGCGGCCCGGGACGGTGCTGCCCGAGGGCGGGCACGTCCACGCCGCACCGTCGGACGTGGACTATGTGGGGCAGACCGAGGGGATGGCGATCCTGACGTACTCCTCGCTGCTGTCGGGGGTGTACACGAACCCGGCGAAGCGGCTCGGGGACCACTACGCGCACCCGGGCACCGATGCGCGCTTCAAGGTGCTGGACGCGGTGGCGGCCGAGACGGGCGCGAGCCGCAACCAGGTCGTCCTGGCATGGCTGGCCGGGCACGACGCGCCGGTGATCCCCCTGGTGGGGGTGTCGTCGGTGGCGCAGCTCGACGAGGTCGCCGCCGGGCTCGACCTGCGACTCGACGCCGAGCAGTGGGCGAGGCTTACCGCCGCGGCTTAGCCGTAGAAGGAGAGGCGCACGGTCCGGTCGGGGTTGTCGCGGTTGGTGTCGACCAGCAGCACCGACTGCCAGGTGCCGAGGGCGAGATGCCCGGCGACCACCGGGAGCGTGGCATGGGGGGCGACCAGTCCGGGCAGGACGTGGTCCCTCCCGTGCCCGGTGGAGCCGTGCTGGTGGCGCCACCGGTCGGTGCGCGGCAGCAGGTCCCCGAGGGCGTCGAGGAGGTCCTCGTCCGAGCCCGCGCCGGTCTCGATGACCGCGATCCCGGCCGTGGCGTGCGGGACGAACACGTTGAGCAGGCCCTCGCGGGCCCCGATGTCCCCCAGGAACGCCTCGCAATTGCCGGTGAGATCCTTGACGGCCTCGCGATGTCCGGTGTGGACGGCGAAGGTGGTGGTGTGGAACGCCGAGCTCATAACCGGTGATCTTGCCACGCCGCCCCGACCGGTTCGTCACACCATAGGGGTAGGTTCGGTCCACTGAGCAGAGGAGGGGCGCATGGGCGTATATGTGGCGCTGCTGCGAGGCGTGAACGTGGGCGGGCACCGGAAGGTGCCGATGGCGGACCTGCGCGAGGCGCTCACGGCCGCCGGGTTCGGGCGGGTGCGGACCTTCATCCAGTCCGGGAACATCGTCGTCGACGCCGATGCGGGCCCCGCTGCGGTCGGGAAGCGCATCGGCGCGGTGATCGAGGCCGGTTTCGGGCATACCGTGCCGGTGATGGTGCGGACCGCAGCGGACATGGAGCGGATCGCGGCCGCCGACCCGTTCGCCGGCCGCGGCCTCGACCCCGCGAAGGTGACGGTGACGTTCCTGTCCGGGCCCGCCCCCCTCGCCCTCGAAGTGCCCGAAGGACACCGCGAGGAGGCGTTCACCGACGGCACCGAAGTCTGGGTGTACTACCCCGACGGCCTCGGTGCGTCGAAGCTGGACCGGACCGGGTTCTGGAAGCCGCTCGGCGACCTGGCCACCACGACCCGCAACCTCCGCACCGTCGTGAAACTGCGGGACATGGCCGCGGCGTAGCCGCCGGACCGATTGCGGGGCTTGGACTATCGTGGAACACATGTCCGCAGAGATCGCCGGTGTCGACTGGAACGACCAGACCGCGGTCGTCCCCGCCGGCGCCGACCCGTACCGGGCCTATCTGGACACGCTCGGGTCGGCCGAGTCGAGGCGGACCATGCGCGGGTGCCTCGACCGGATCGCCCAGCTGCTCTCGGGCGACCCCGACGTGTCCGGGCAGGGCCAGCCGTGGCACCTGCTGCGCTACGAGCACACCTCGCGCCTGCGCGCGGCGATGATCGACGCCGGCTGGTCCGGCGCCTACGTCAACAAGCACCTCGCGGCCCTGCGGCGCGTGCTGAAAGAAGCGTGGCGCCTGGACCTCATGGCCGCCGAGGACTACCAGCGGGCCTGCGACCTGCAACCGGTGAAAGCCCAGCGGCTGCCCGTGGGCCAGCAGGTCGACGCCGAAGCGCTCGGCGCCGCCCTGTACGCGTGCGACGCCGACCCCGGCCCCGCCGGCGCCCGCGACGCCGCCGTCCTCGCCACCCTCTACTCGACCGGCTGCCGCCGCTCCGAGATCGCCTCGATGCGCCTGGCCGACTACGACCCGGCCGAACGCTCCATCCGCATCGTCGGCAAAGGCAACAAGGAACGATTCGTCTACGTCACCGAAGCCGCCCAAGGACGGCTCGAACGGTGGATGCACGTGCGCGGCAACGGCCCGGGCGCCCTGTTCTGCCCGATCAACAAAGCCGGGAAACTGAAACGCACCGGCACCCAGTTCGGCCCCATGACCGGGCAGGCCATCGCCGACCTCCTCTCCAAGCGCCTCATCGAGGCCGGGCAGCGGCGCCACACCCCGCACGACTTCCGCCGCACCTTCATCGGTGAACTCCTCGACGCCGGCGTCGACCTGGCCATCACCCAGTCCCTCGTCGGCCACGCCTCACCGGCCACCACCGCCCGCTACGACCGGCGCCCGGCACGGCGCTCACGCGAAGCCGTCGACCGGCTGCAGCTCCCCGAATCGTGATGTCGAATTCTGGCTAGCCACTGTCGCACCCGCGGGGCAGTCTTGTGGGCATGGACTTCACAGCGATCATCGGCAACGAAGAGCGGCTCCAAGCCGCCGTCGCCGGACGCGACGCCCGCTTCGACGGCTGGGTGTTCCTGGCCGTCACCTCCACCCGCATCTACTGCCGGCCCTCCTGCCCCGCGGTGAAACCCAAACGGGAACACCAGCGGTTCTACCCCTCCGCCGCCGCCGCGCAGGAAGCCGGCTACCGGGCGTGCAAACGCTGCCGCCCCGACGCCTCCCCCGGATCCCCGGCCTGGGACTGGCGCACCGACGTGTGCGCCCGCGCGATGCGCCTCATCACCGAAGGCGTCGTCGACCGCGAAGGCGCCGCCGGACTCGCCGCACGCCTGGGCTACTCCCTGCGCCAACTCGAACGACTCCTCATCGCAGAAGTCGGCGCCGGACCGGCCGCGCTCGCCCGCGCCGGCCGCGCCCAAACCGCCCGCACCCTGATCGAGAACACCGACCTGCCGATGGGCCAGGTCGCCTTCGCCGCCGGATTCGCCTCCATCAGGGCGTTCAACCGCGTCGTCGCCGACGTCTACGCCTGCTCCCCCACCGAACTGCGCTCCAAAGCCAAAGGCCCCACCGCCGGCAGCGGCGGCGCGATCACCCTCCGACTGGCCTACCGCGAACCGTTCGAACCCTCCAACCTCTTCGGCCACCTCGCCGCCGCGGCCGCCCCCGGCGTCGAAGCCTGGGCCGACGGCGCCTACCGCCGCACCCTGCGCCTGCCCCACGGCCCCGGCACCGCCGCCCTGCGCCCCGGCCCCGGCTACATCGAATGCCGCCTGCGCGTCGCCGACCTGCGGGACGTCACCGCCGCCGTCGCCCGCTGCCGCCGCGCCCTCGACCTCGACGCCGACCCCCACGCCCCCATGGAAGCCCTCGCCGCCGACCCCGTCCTCGCGCCCTTGGTCGCCAAAACCCCCGGACGGCGGGTCCCCCGCAAAGCCGACGGCCCCGAATACGCCGTCCGCGCCGTCATCGGCCAGCAGATCGCCACCGCCTCCGCTGCGACCATCGCCGCCCGCCTCGCCGAACGCTACGGCGAACCGGTCGAGGACCCCGAGGGCGACCTGACCCGCCTCTTCCCCTCCCCCGAGGCACTCGCCGAAGCCGACCCCGCCCACCTGCCGATGCCCCGCACCCGCAAAGCCACCGTGCTGGCCCTGGCGTCGGCGCTGGCCGACGGCAGCGTCGACGTCGGGCCGGGCGCCGACTGGACCCGCACCCGCGCCTCCCTGGCCGCGGTGCCGGGGGTGGGGCCGTGGACGATCGAGATGATCGCGATGCGGGCCCTGGGCGACCCGGACGCGTTCCCGGTGAAGGACCTCGGCGTCATCAAGGGCGCCGCGCACCTCGAACTGGGTGCCGGGCGGGTCCTGGAGGCCCGTTCGCAGGCGTGGCGGCCGTGGCGGGCCTACGCCGTCCAGTACTTGTGGGCCTCCAGTGAGCACCCGACGAACCACCTGCCGACCGAGAAGGAAGCGAGCACGTCATGAACCCGACCGCCAGACACCTCACGATGGAATCCCCCCTGGGCTTGATGGCCGTATCCGCGGTAGAGGAGGGCCTCACGTATGTCCACATGGGCGTCGAGGAGATGAAGGACGCCTGGGGCCCCGAAGCGGCCACTCCGGTCCTGGAGGCCGCGGTCGACCAGCTCGAAGCCTATTTCGCGGGCGACTTGAAGGACTTCGACCTGCCGCTGGCCGCGGAGGGCACGGAGTTTCAGCACCGGGTGTGGGACGAGCTGTGCCGCATCCCCTACGGCGAGACGGTCGCCTATATGGACATCGCCGACCGCATCGGCGACCGCAAGGCGGTGCGCGCGGTCGGGCTCGCGAACGGGCGCAACCCGATCGCGATCATCGTCCCCTGCCACCGGGTGATCGGCGCGAACGGGAAGCTCACCGGCTACGCCGGCGGCCTGTGGCGCAAAGAGCGGCTCTTGTCGCTGGAGCGCGGCGAGCCGGCCCTGTTCGCCTGAGCCTGTTCAGAGCAGGGTGACGTCGAGGTTGACGGTGACCGCGTCCTTTTCGACGACGATGGTCGCTGAGTAGCAGACCTCGTCGTTGCACGCGGCCGGGATGATCCCCGTGGCACTGCCGGAGGGCGTCGTCCCGGCCAGCAGCGGTGCCTCCATGGCGTTGTCGGCGATGAAGTCGTCGAACTCGTCGGACGGGATGTCGACGGTGACTTCGGCCCGGGCACCGGGGGTCGGCGACTGCATCGCCGACAGGTCGGACTCGACGACGTCGGTCCCCTCGGGGAAGGCCAGATGCGTGGCTTGGGCAACCGTTTCGACACTGGGTTGGGGGCCGCCCTTCAGGGCCCAGGCGACGCCCCAGACGGCGGCGAGGAGCCCGCCGAAGACGACCGTGAGCCACACGGCGGCGATGATGGCGCGTCGGACCGTCGGCGTCGGCGGGGGTTTCATGGCCGCGACCCTACCCGAGTCGCACCAGTGACCGTCTCGTCCACCCGTTCGCAACCGCGCCTATTGGGCGAAGGCCCCGATCAGGTCGTAGAGCGCCACGGCGGCATCCTTGTCGCCGCCGATGTCGAGCGTCAGGGCCGGGACGCGCCGCCACAGCCACAGCAGGATCTCGCCCGCGTCACCGCGAACGTGCGCCTGGGCGTCCGGCGCGGCCCCTTCACTGACGGAGATGGTCCCCGCTGTGATGCGCACGGTCCATGACTGCGGGCCGGTCGTGAGGGCGACGGTGAGGCCGTCGTTGTCGGCCAGGGGTGCGGCGACCCAGTCGCGGTAGGCGCGCGAGCCCCACTTCAAAATGATGGTGAGCATCTCGTCGATGCCGTCCAGGGCCAGCGCCCGGTCGATGGGGCTGATGGGCCGGCCGGCGGCGAGTTCGGCGTCGGTACGGTGGATGAGGGTCTCTTGGGCCATGCGGCGGATCCAGAACCCGACGGTCTGGTCGGGGCCGTACCAGGTGTAGGCGAGGCTGTCGGGCCCGCGTTCGTCGAACTCGTGGAGGAGGTCGGCGAGCGCGGTGTCGAACTGTTCGACCGGGCTGCCGTGCCGGTCGATGCGGAAGTCCTCGCCGGGGGCTTTGAGGAGCCGCATCGACTGGATCTTGTGGTCGTAGGTTTCGGTGACGTGGTCGAGCAGGTCGGCGGCGGTCCAGGCCGGGCAGGTGGGCACGGTCGATTCCGGTGCGGCCGCTGCGGCGGCGGCCTGCAGACGGGCGGCTTCGGCGGTGAGGTGGGCCCTGAGTGCGGGGAAGTCCATCCGGCGATGATCGCACACGGGTGCGACAACACTGCCCGACCGTGGTGCGGCGCTTGCGGACCGCGCCGTCAGTATCCGGCTTCGATCTGTTCGACGGCGTCCTTGGCTTCTTTCAGACCGACGCCGGTGAGCTCGCGGTAGACCTTGATGGCTTGGATCTTCTTGCCTCGCCGCACGAGGTCGCGCACCTCGCCCATGGTGTCGGGCTCCGGCGGTGCGTAGTCGCGGATGTCCAGGTGCTGCATGACGAGGTCGAGTTTGCGCTCGATCCGGGCGAGGGCCTGCAGAGTGAGGTCGTGTCGGTCGCGCATCGGGCTCCTCCAGTGTCGGTGGTGCCGACCATGCTAGGGGTTCACCGCCGGTACGCCCTCCAGCCGCCCGCGGCGGTGATGTCGGTGCCGGTGGGTGCGCTGGCGACGAATCCGGTGGCCCAGGTGCCGTCGTCGAGTTCGACCTTGCCGAGGCTCATCGGCGCCGGCAGGGCCTCGAGGAACCGGCCGAGCGCGGCCGGGCTGAGCAGCCAGCGCTCTCCTGGGAGGCTCGCGCCGTCGTCGGTGCGGACGACGAGGGGTTTGGGCGGTTCGGTGTCGAGGGCGTACATGCGGTAGGCCGTGGCGGTGCGGACGTCGCCGGCGTAGCGGGCGCCGAGGTCGGTCAGCTGTGGGTTGAGCCCGAACCCGGTGAGGTGGGCGCCGAAGACGACCAGTTCGGTTCCGGCGGGCGCGTACTGCGGCGCCTGGAGGTCTTGGAGGCGGGCGGCGAGGTCGATGGCGACCTGGTCGTGGAAGGCCGGGACGATGAGGCTGACGCCGAAGCCTTTCGTGCCCGCGACACCGGCGGGGATGGCGACGGCGGCCATGTCGAGGAGGTTCACGAAGTTCGTGTAGGTGCCCATCTGGGCGTTGACGCCGATGGGGTCGGCCGCGACTTGCGCGAGGGTCGGGTGCAGTGGTGCGGTCGGCAGCAGGAGCGCGTCGTACCCGTCGAGGAGGGCCGCGGCCTGCTGCTGTGCGGCGCGCAGCCGCTGCTGGTCGTTGACGAGGTCGGCGCCGGAGAATTTGAGGGCCCCGCGCACGATCGCCGCGACGGTGGGGTCGGTGTCGTCGGCGTCGAGGTGGGTCCCGAAGGCCGCGAACCGTTCGGCGACGAGCGCGCCTTCGTAGAGCAGCAGTGCGGCTTGGAGGAGCGGCCGCACGTCGATTTCGACCGTGTCGGCGCCGAGGGCCCGGCACCGGTCCACGGCGGCTTCCCACAAGGGACGGAACTGGGGGTCGAGCGGGGCGAGGTCGGCTTCTTGCGGAATGGCGATGCGGGGTGCGGGTGGTGCGGCGAGGGGCGCGTCGGCGGGCCAGGTGCGGGAGGCGGGGTCGGCGCTGCTGGGTCCGGTCATGACACCGATGGCCCGGGTGGCGAGGTCCAGGTCGGGGGCGAACACGGTGAGGCAGTCGTAGGAGGCGCAGGCGGGGACGACGCCGTCGACGGGGACGAGCCCGAGGGTGGCTTTGATGCCGACGATGCCGCCCAGCGCGGCCGGGACCCGCCCGGATCCGGCCGTGTCGGTGCCGAGCGCGAAGTCGGCGATGCCGAGCGCGACCGCCACGGCCGATCCTGAGGAGGAGCCGCCGGAGATCAGGTCGGGGTCGTGGGCGCCGCGGACGGCACCGTAGGGGCTGCGGGTGCCGACCAGGCCGGTGGCGAACTGGTCGAGGTTGGTCTTGCCCAGGCAGATCGCCCCCGCCGCCCTCAGGCGGGCGACACCGGTCGCGTCGCGCTCAGGAGAGTACGCGAATGACGGTTGTCCGGCGGTGGTCGCGAGCCCGGCGACGTCGATGTTGTCCTTGGCGGCGAACACGAGCCCGGCCAGCGGCAGGTCCCCTCCGGCGGCGACGGCGGCATCGACGCGTGCGGCTTCGGCTTCGAGGTCGGCCTTGTCGCGCAAGGCGATCCACACTTCGGGCCGAGCGGTCTGCTCGATGCGGGCGAGAGCGGCCGCAACCCGCTGGGCGGCACTCACAACGTTCACGAAGTCCCCTGTCTGATAGTCCACTGTTGCCTACGGTTCGCTGATGACGAGCAGGGGCGCGCCTGGTGCGGCCTGGCTGCCGGGTGCGGCGAGCACGCGGGTCACGGTGCCGCTGACGTGGGCGGTCACGGGCATCTCCAATTTCATCGCCTCCAGCACGACCACGGTGTCCCCCGCGGTCACGGTGTCGCCTGCGGCGACGTTGACGCGCCAGACGCTCGCGGCCATCGGCGCTTCGATGAGGGTCTCACCCGGTGCCAGTTCGACGACGGCGCCGTTCCCGGGGGCCGGCTCGGTGTGGTCGCGGTCGAACTCGCCCGCGTCGGCCCACCGCTGCCGCTCGGCTTCGAACGCGGCGGCCTGGCGGGACTGGAACGCACCGATCTCGGCGGCATTGTCGGCCAGGAGCCGCCGGTAGTCCGCGTACGCGAACTCCCCGGGGCGGATGTCGATCTGGGCGCGACCGGCGGCGAGCTCGCGGCGAACCTCGGCGAGTTCGTCTTCGGAGACGCGCTCGAACACGACGCGGTCGAAGAACCGCAGCAGCCACGGCAGCCCATCGTGGAACGACGCGAGGTCCCGCAGCCCCGACCAGATCGGGGCGGTGCGCCCGACGAGCTGGTAACCGCCGGGCGAGTCCATGCCGTAAATGCACATATAGGACCCGCCGATGCCGACGGTGCCTTCGGCGGTCCAGGTGCGGGCCGGGTTGTACTTGGTGGTGACCAGCCGGTGCCTCGGGTCGACCGGGACGGCCGCCGGCGCACCCAGGTACACGTCGCCCAAGCCGAGGACGAGCCATTCGGCGCTGGTGGCGATCCCGGCGACGTCCTCGACCGAGTCGAGGCCGTTGATGCGGCGGATGAACTCGATGTTCGACGGGTTGAACAGGGCGTCGTCGCGCACGTTCGTCGCATACCGACTGATCGCCTCGTCGACCACGGCGTCGTTCCACGAGATCGGCAGGCGCACTTCACGCGAGGGCACGACCATGTCCGCGATATCGGGCAGATCCTCCTCCAACTCGGTGAGGAGACCGGTGAGGCGCCGGATCGGCAGCACCTCGGGATCCACATGCAGGTGCAGGGACCGCACGCCCGGGGTGGTGTCGATGATCCCGGCGGGGGCGGCTTCGGCGAGCGCGTCCATGAGCGCCCCGACCCGCATCCGCAACCCCAGGTCGAGGTGCATGGGCCCGTATTCGAGGAGGATCGCGTCGTCCCCGGCCCGCCGGTAGGCGACCGCCGGACGGTCCTGGCCGGCGGGGATCTCGGCGAGCGTCGCGGTGTCGTCCTTCGCGCCCACCAGCACCACCGGATGCGCGACCGGGTTGGCGCGCAACCGGTCCGCTTCCGTCTCGCTGACGGGCAGGAACCGGACGGTGTCGCCGGGGCGCAGCTGCCCGAGCTTCCACCGGTCAGAGGTCGTCACGGTGAACGGGCACGCGAACCCGCCCAGGCTCGGCCCGTCCGGCCCCAGCAGCGCGGGCGTGTCACCGGTGAAGTTCACCGTCCCCACCGAGTACGGGTTGTCGTGCAGGTTCGAGGGGTGCAGCCCGGCCTCGCCGCCGTCGGTGCGCGCCCATTCGGGCCTGGGCCCGTCCAGGCGCACACCCGACCGTCCGGCATGGACCTGCACGGACCATTCGGCGTCGTAGATCCGCTCCATGTCCGCGAACGTGAAGTAGTGCGGCGCCGGCTGCGGCCCGGGCGTGACCGCGAGGGTCCACTCGTGCCCGAACGCGGGACGCTCCGCCACCGGCACCGCGGCGGCTTGGCGTCCTGCGGCGCTGGCGGGGACGAGGCGGTCGCCGACGCGGAGTTGGTCGCCGGTGTAGCCGCCGATGCGGCCGGGAGGGAACGTGGAGGCGGAGCCGAGGAACGTCGGGACGTCAAGGCCGCCTTGGAACAGCACGTAGGTGCGGGCGCCGGCGTCGGCGATGGCGCCGACGGCGAGGACGCCGCCGGCCCGCACCTCGATCGGTTCCCACTGCGGGACCGGTTCGCCGTCGAGGGTGACCGGCGCCGGCGCACCCGTGACGCACACCGTCGCGCTTACGCCGAAGCGCAGGGTGGGGCCGGCGATGGTGCATTCGAGGCCGGGGACGCCCTCACTGTTGCCGAGGGCGCGGTTGCCGAGCCGGAACGAGTAGTCGTCCATCGGCCCCGACGGGGGCACGCCGACCTGCCAGTACCCGATGCGGCCCGGGAAGTCCTGCACGGTGGTGAGGACCCCGGCGCTGATGACGTCGATGCGCGGCGAAGCGTCCTTGATGGAGGCGACGGTGCCGGTGTCGTGCCGGACGGCGAGGACGCGTTCGTCGACTGCGGCGGCGGCCAGCTGGCCGAGGTTGGTGTGGACGCCTTCGATCCGGGTCTCGCCCAGGGCATCGGCCAGCGCGGCCCATGCTTGTTCGCGGGTGTCGCCGGCGGTGATGATCTTGGCGAGCATGGGGTCGTAGGTCGCCGGGACGTCCAGGCCCCGTTCGATCCACGTGTCCACCCGCGCCGCCTCGGGGAAGTCCACACAGGTCAAGAGTCCTGCGGAGGGGAGGTGGTCGCGGGCGGGGTCTTCGGCGTAGACGCGCGCTTCGACCGCGGCGCCGGTAACCGGGGGACCGGAGTCGGGCAGTCCCTGCATGAAATCGGTGTCGCCGGCGGCGGCGCGGATCATCCACTCCACGAGGTCGATGCCGAGGATCTGCTCGGTCACGGGGTGCTCGACCTGCAGGCGCGTGTTGAATTCCAGGAACGACGCGGCTTCACGCTCGGCATCGTAGATGAATTCGACGGTGCCCGCGGACCGGTATTTCGCGGCGGACGCCAGCGCCCTTGCGGCGGCGTGCATCTGGACGCGCACCGCCTCCGGGAGGCCGGGGGCGGGGGCTTCTTCGATGACCTTCTGGTGGCGCCGCTGCAGGGTGCAGTCGCGGTCGGACAGGCTCATGACGCGGCCGTCACCGTCGCCGAACACCTGGACCTCGACGTGCCGGGCCCGGCGAACATATTGTTCGAGGTAGACCGCGTCGTCACCGAAGTTGTCGGCCGCCAGTCGCTTCACCGTGGCGAACACGTCGGCGAGTTCGCCCGGGCTCTCGGCGACGCGCATGCCGATGCCGCCGCCACCGGCGGAGGCTTTGACGATCACCGGGAACCCGACCTGCCCCGCCGCCGACACCGCGGCCTCGACCGAATCGAGCGCCGCGGTCCCGGCGGCGAGCGGCACGCCGGCGACGGTGGCGGCCCGGCGCGCGGTCACCTTGTCGCCGAACAGCTCCAACTGCTCAGGGGTCGGCCCGATGAACACCAGCCCGGCCTCGGCGCAGCGCCGCGCGAACTCGGCGTTCTCGGCCAGGAACCCGTAACCGGGGTGCACCGCCTGCGCACCGGTGTCCTTCGCCGCCGAGAGGATCGCATCGACGTTCAGATAGGACTCGGCGGGCGCGGCCGGACCCACGCACACCGCCTCGTCGGCGTCCCGCACATGCAGCGACGCCGCATCGGTCTCGGAGTAGACGGCCACGGTGCTGATACCGAGCCGGTGGGCCGTGCGCGTGATGCGCCGGGAGATCTCGCCGCGGTTGGCGATCAGGATGCGGTCGAACACGACAGGTCTCACTCTCAACGAAGGAAGGGGGCGGTCAGGGGCGGACGGCGTTCGCCAGATGCGCCCACGTGAGGGCCGCCTCCGCGCGACCGACCACGATGGACCGGGACGTCTCGATATGGCGCGTCAAGATCGCCGTCGCCTCGCCATAGCGGCCCTCGAGGGCGCCTTCGGCGATCGCGATGTGCTCGGCGATGGTCGCGGCCATCCGCTCAGGCGTGAAGTAGTCGAACATCCGCGCCGGCCGGATCCGGTTGTTCACCACCTTCAACGACTCCGCCAACTGCGGATTCCCCGAAGCGGCAAGCAACGTCAGGTGGTAGCGCTCATCGGCGTCGACCATCCCCGCGCCCGGCTCCGGCGGCGCCGCCTGCAGCGCATACCACCGCTCCAACTCCGGACCCAGCAGATCCCGGTCGTGCCGGATCTCCGGATCCGCCGCCGCCCGCGCCAACCCCCGCAGTTCCAAAGTCAACCGGACCTCGTACAGGTCGTTCAACTGGTCGATCCGCGGCCGGTACGGATACAGCCCGTCCACCTCACGCGACACGAGGCCGTCGGCGGCCAAGCGGCTCAACGCCTCCCGCACCGGCGTCCGCGACACCCCGTAATTCCCGGCCAACCGCTCCTCACCGAGCCGCTTCCCCGGCTCGTACTTCCCGGCCATCAAATCCGCACGCAACGCCACGTACACACGCGCCGCAAGCGGCTCGTCCACCTCCGGCAGCACCGAATACCCACTCATATCGCCATCGCCTCCCGCACCCGCACCGCGGCACCCGCACCGGTCCCGCCACTGGAGGCGACCCGGCCCGAACGCAGCACCGAGTACCGCGACGCCGCCTGCAGCGCGAACCCCAAATGCTGCTCGACCAGCAGCACCGACAACCCGCCCCGCGACGACAGGTCCACGATCGTCGACTCGATCTCGGCGACCACGTTCGGCTGAATGCCCTCGGTCGGCTCATCCAGGATGAGCAGCCGCGGCTCCGTGATGAGCGCCCGCGCGATCGCCAACTGCTGGCGCTGGCCGCCCGAGAGGAGCCCGGCCTGGCGACCGAGCAGGGTCTGGAGGGCCGGGAAGAGGTCGAGTTGCGCGTCGATGAGGGCTTTGCCGTTCTTGCGGCCGTCGGCGACGAGGCGGAGGTTCTCGCCTGCGGTGAGGTGCGCGAAGCACTGCTGCCCTTGGGGAACGTAGGCCATGCCCGCTTTGACGCGTTTGTTCGTGGGATTGCGGTTGATCTGCTCGCCGTCGAGTTCGATGGTGCCGGACATGACGGGGATGAGACCGACGACGGCCCGCAGGAGCGTGGTCTTCCCGGCGCCGTTGTGGCCCATGACGGCGACGACTTCATCGGTGCCGACCTCGAGGTCGATGCCGTGAACGACCGCGGAGCGGCCGTAGCCGCAGGTGAGGTTACGCAGTCGCAGCATCGGCCCGCTCCTGTTCCTGTTCTTGGTGTGTCGTGCCGAGGTAGACCTCTTGGACCCGGGGGTGGTTCGAGACCTCGTCGACCGAACCGGACGCGAGGACCGCCCCGGCGTGCAGGACGGTGACACGGGAGGCGAAGGCCCGCATGAAATCCATGTCGTGTTCGACGACCGCTACGGCACGATCGTGTGCGATGTCGTGCAGGAGCCGCCCGGTGGTCTCGCGTTCCTCGGCGCCCATGCCGGCGATCGGCTCGTCCAGGAGGAGCACGTCGGCGTCGCCCACCAGCAGCATCCCGATCTCCAGCCACTGCTTCTGGCCGTGAGCGAGGATCCCCGCGGGGGTCTCGGCCTGGTCCTTGAGACCGATCTGCTCCATCACCGTCACCACGGTGTCGGGCAGGTGCCTGCGGCGGCGCAGCAGCGCCCACGGCGAACGCCCGGACCCCGCTGCGATGTCGAGATTCTGGGCGACCGTGAGGTTCTCGAAGACCGTGGCGGTCTGGAAGGTGCGGCCGATGCCCTTGCGGGCGATGTGGTGGACCTTCTTCCCGCGCAGCTCGGTCCCGTCTTTGACGACGGACCCCGAGTAGCGGGCGAGGCCGGTGATGGCGTCGACGAGGGTGGTCTTCCCGGCGCCGTTGGGGCCGATGAGGAAGTGGACTTCGCCGCGGTCGAGTTCGAGGTCGACGCCGTTGACGGCTTTGAACCCGTCGAAGTCGACTTCGATACCGGTGCAGGTGAGTGCGGTCGTGTTCATGCTGCGGCCTCCGCGATGACCGGTTCCTTCCGGAACCGCTTGGTGGCGGCGGCGACCGAGGCGATCCCGCCGGGGAGCAGGGCGATGACGACGATGAACAGCAGTCCTTGCGCATACGTCCACGCGGAAGGGAACTGCTCCGAGAGCGCGGTCTGGGCCCAGGCGACCGCGAGAGCGCCGACGACGGGCCCGATGAGGCTGGCGCGGCCGCCGATGGCGACCCCGAGAATGAACATGATCGACGGCACGATCCCGATGCTGGCCGGGGAGATGATCCCGACCACCGGCACGAAGATCGCCCCGGCGATCGCCGCGAACAGTGCGGCGGCGGCGTAGGCGACGACTTTGATGTTGGCCGCGTCGTAGCCCAGGAACCGGACCCGCTCTTCGGCGTCCCGCACCGCGACCAGCAGCTCCCCGTACCGCGAACGCCTGAGCTGCAAGGCGACCGCGACCACGACCAGGAGCACGCCGGCGGCGATGAAGTACAGCATCTGCTGGTTGATCGGGTCGTCGAGGTTGTACCCGAAGAAGTACCGGAACCGCGAGAGCCCGTTGAACCCGCCCATCGACTGCTGCCCGATGAGGAGGATCGCAAACGCACCGGCGAGCGCCTGCGAGAGGATCGCGAAATAAGCGCCCTTGACACGGCGCTTGAACACCGCGAAACCCAGCAGCACCGCGAACGCCGTGGGAACGATCAGGATCGCCGCGATCGTGAACACCGGCGAGGCGAACGGCGCCCAGTACGCGGGGAGCTCGCGGATACCGGCCAGCTCCATGAAGTCCGGGACCGAACCGGCCCCGTTCCTGAACTCGGCGTCAGCCATCTTCATGTGCATGGCCATCAAATAGGCGCCCATGCCGAAGAACACGCCCTGACCCAGGGTGAGCATCCCCCCGCGACCCCACGCCAGGCCGATCCCGACCGCGACGATCGCATAGCACAGGAACTGCGCGAGCAGACCGAGCCGGAACCCCGACAGCAGCAGCGGCGCCGCACCAAACAGGACCAGCGCAGCAGCGGCGAAACCCGTCCACGTCCCAGCCCTGGTAGCGAAGAACTTGCTCATGCGAGGCTCCTTGTCCGCAGCGTGAACAGCCCCTGGGGGCGCAGCTGAAGGAAGACGACGATGACCACGAACACGCCGACCTTCGCCAAAGAAGCGGTCGAATACGTCTCGAACACCGCCTGGAACGTCCCCAGCGCGACCGCCGCGACCACCGCACCCTTGATGCGACCCATACCGCCCGCGACCACGACGAGGAACGCATCGACCAGATAGGACTGACCGGTGGTCGGGCTCGTCGACCCGATGAGCGTCAAAGCGACACCCGCGACACCCGCCAGCCCCGACCCGATGAAGAACGTCCCCGCATCAACCGCCCGCGAGGAGATCCCGGCCGTCTCGGCCAAGTCCCGGTTCCCGACCACCGCGCGGATGCGCCGCCCCGCAGGCGTGAACCGCAGCACCAACGTCACCACGGTGACCGCCACGATCGCCAGCGCCAGAATGAACAGCCGCGTCTTCGGCACCGCCGTACCGAGCAGGTCGACACCGCCCCGCAAGAACTCCGGCACCGTGACGTTCACGGCCGGAGCCCCGAAAACGTCCCGCGCCACCTGCTGCAGCACCAGCCCCACACCGAACGTGACCAGCAGCGTATCGAGCGGCCGGTGGTACAGGTGCCGGATGAGCAGCCACTCCAGCACCAGACCCATGAGCCCGCCCACAAGGAACCCGACGGGCAGGGCGATCAGGAGGGACACCCCGGCATCCCCGACGACCTGCTGCGTCACGTACGCCGTATAGCAGCCCGCCATGATGAACTCGCCGTGCGCCATGTTGATCACGCCCATCTGACCGAACGTGAGCGACAAGCCCAACGCCGCCAGCAGCAGGATCGAACCGGTGCTCAGCCCCGTGAACAACTGCCCTACAAGGAGGTCCACAGTGTCTCCTTCCCGATCGCCCGCACGACTACTCGGTCACCTGAAGATCAGCGGCCCAGTCATAACCCTCCAGGAACGGGTCCGGCTCGATCGCACCCTCGGACTCCCACACCGTGTACAGCAGGCCGTCCGCACTGATCTCACCGATACGCGCAGTCTTGGTGACGTGATGGTTGTCCCCGTCGATCACCACAGTGCCCTCAGGACTCGCGAACGAGACCCCGTCCGCGCTGGCCTGGATGTCCTCCACCGCGAACGACGCGGCCTTCTCGGCCGTTGCCGCCCACAGGTACACGGAGTTGTACGCGGCTTCCATCGGGTCGGAGGTGACCCGCTCGGCCCCGTACTCCGCCTTGAACGCCTCGACGAAGGTCGTGTTCTCGGGCGACTCGACGGTCTGGTAGTAGTTCCACGCGGCCAGCTGCCCCTCGATGTTCTCCACACCGATGCCGCCGACCTCTTCTTCGGCGATCGAGACGCTCATGACCGGCATCTCCTCGGCCGTCAGGCCGACGTTCGCGTACTCGCGGAAGAACGCCACGTTCGAGTCGCCGTTGAGGGTGTTGAACACCGCGTCCGCGCCGGAGGCGCTGACCTGGTTCACGATGGTCGAGAACTCGACCGAGCCCAGTTGCGCGTAGTCCTCACCGAGGATCTCGATGCCCTTGTCCGCCGCGTAGGCGTTGATGATCGCGTTCGCCGTCCGCGGGAACACGTAGTCCGAACCGACCAGATACAGCGACTTCACGCCCGTCTCGGCCAGGTAGTCCAGGGCCGGGATGATCTGCTGGTTCGTGGTCGCCCCGGTGTAGAAGATGTTCTCCGAGGCCTCCAGGCCCTCGTACTGCACCGGGTAGTACAGCAAGGAGTCGTTGTCTTCGAAGACCGGCAGCATCGCCTTGCGCGACGCCGAGGTCCAACCGCCGAACACGGCCGCGACGCAGTCCTCGCGGATCAGCTTCTCGGCCTTCTCGGCGAAGACCGTCGGCTCGGACGCGCCGTCCTCGGCGACGATCTCGATCTGCTTGCCCTGGACGCCGCCGGCGGCGTTGATCTCCTCGACCGCGAGGTAGATCGCGTCGCGGACCGTGGTCTCGGAAATGGACATGGTGCCGGAGAGGGAGTTGAGGGCGCCGACCTTGATCGTGTCACCAGAGGTGTCCACACAAGACTTGGCGGCTTCCGTCTCCTCCCCCGCCCGCGAACCGCACCCGGCGGTCAAGGCGAGGGCGGTGACGGCGGCAGTGGCGGTGAACGTACGGGCGAGGTCTCGGGCTCTGAACGTAAAACGCTGTGGCATGCGGTGTTCGACCTTTCGCGGGGTGAGCGTCCCGGCTCGATGGGGACCGGGCCTGCAAGGGGTGTCGCCGCAGGCAGCGGCGGTGTACAGGTGCGTATACAGCGTCGTATCCGCTATGGGTACAAGCTAGGACCGCGATGTTTCACCACCGTTCACGTCAAGAACGCCCACATGAACTCCCGTTGCCAGGACGTAAAAAAGCCCGCACGATCACCGAACGTACGGGCAATGTCGACGGTCCACCGTCCACGCCGAACCGGCGCAACCGACTCGATGACAACGCTCCCAAATTTGAGTATGCTTGCCTACCAAAGCAACGCGTGATCAAAGGAGCACCTGCGCATGCGCAAGCACCGCCGAACCACCTCCCCACTCCGCAAGCGAAACCCAGCCCTCGTACTCACCTTCGCGGCAGCGGCACTGCTCGCAACGGCGACCCCGGCCGCCGCCGCACCCTCCGACACCGCCGAAGACTGCACCTCCGCGAAAACCCTGTGCCTCTACGAAGGCGCCAACTTCACCGGCGATCGCTTCACCGTCAGCGCACTCGACGCCGGCACCTGCGTCAGCCTCGTCGACCACGGCTGGGGCGGCCGCGTCAACTCCGCCGTCAACACCCACACCGCCAGCGCCGCACTGTTCGCCAACGACGACTGCACCGGCGGCCCGTACCAAGTCCCCGGAAACGGATCCGTCGCCGACCTCGGAACGTTCGAACCCCTCAGCGTCTGGGTCGCCGCCTAACGAGCCACCAACGCCAATCGGGGCCACCGGTACTCCGGTGGCCCCGATCGCGCCTCCAGCCTCAACCGCGCCGCAAACGCACCCAAGCCAGCCACACCCGCGACACCGCCAACACCGACCCGACTGCCCCGAGTACCACCAGCAGCCACGCCACATCCGGAGCGAGCAGGAAGAACAACACCCGACTCGGCGCCAGACCAGGCACCACCACCCACGACACATAAGCGACCGCAGCCGCCACCACCACCCAGCACACAGCACCCCCGAACACCAGCGCCCTCCGACGCACCGCCCTCGGCCCCCCGGCGACCCGCACCAGCGACCACACCGCGTACACCACGGCCGAAACCACCAGCAGCGACAACACCGCAAGCAGCCCAACATAAAGCGGATCGACTGCAACTGCATCGGCCTCACCGCCCGCGAGAATCCGCACCGCCCCCAGCATCGCCCCGATCAGCACACCCTCCTCGAAATGCCCATACCGGTTCTGCGCCACCACCACCGCCTTCCCCAGCTCCGGCAGCAGCAGCACCCCGCCCGCGAAACCCGGGGCCGCACCCGTGTGCCACACCGTCGACGTACCCAAGTCCGCATTGCGCGAATCGACCCGCCACCCAAGCCCGTACTCGATCGTGCCCTTCACCTCGACCGCACCCGTACGCATGAGCGCCAACGACTCCCCCGACACCACCGGCACCTCCGCCCGGCCCAGATGCGCGGCTGCGAACGCCGTCAGATCGCCGATGTCGCCACCGAGATACCCATAACTCGGCCCCGCCTGATCGAACTGCGCAGCCACCCTCGCCGCCTGCCCGAACACCGGCGCGAACCCGTCCGCCACACCCGCGGCATCGTCGGCGGTCAGCACCGCACCGTCCATACCAAGCGGATCGAGCACCGCCGACCGCAGGTAATCCGCATACGGCACCCCGGCGACCGCCTCGATCACCGCACCGGCGACCACATAGTTCGCGCTGGCGTATTCGAAGACTTCGCCCGGTTCGGCGAACGGCTCCACATCGGCCAGGTCGGCGACGGCGTCGCCGTAGGGGTCGTCGCGGTGCTCGAAGCGGTCGGTGATGCCGGTGCCCTCGGGAATGCCGGTGGACTGCTGCAGCAGGTGCCGGACGGTGATCCGGTCGGCATGGGACTTGTCCGCCAGCGCGAAGTCCGGCAGGTAGGTGACGACGGGTGCGTCGAGGTCGAGGAGGCCGTCTTCGACAAGGGTCATGGCGGCGGTGGCGGTGACGGGTTTGGCGACCGAGCCCCACAGGAAGGGGGTGTTCTCCTCGACCGGGTCGCCGTTGCCGTCTTCGCCCCAGAAGGCGGTGTTGGTGTCGCCGTCGGCGCTGAGGATCGCGTAGGCGGCGCCGGGGACGCCGGAGGCTTCGAAGCGGGCGTCGAGGTAGTCGCTGACGGCCTGGATGGTCGCGGTCTGGTCCTGGCTGCTCGGTTCTTGCGGCAGCGGGCCGGCGAGTGGCGCGAGTGCCGCCAGTGCGGCGACGGCGATGGTGGTGGTGTGCATGGCGTTTCCAGGGTGTTGTGGAGGTCCGGATATAACCATACGGTCGTATGGCTACGTGAAAACCATACAGGTATATTGTTTAGGGATGCCGAGGACCGCTGACCATGATCTCCGCCGCACCCAGATCGCCGCAGCCGTGCAGCACCTCATCGCCCACGGCGGATTCGAGGCCGCGACGATGGCAGCGGTGGCACGCGAAGCGGGCTTCTCGGTCGGCCTGGTGCAGCACTATTTCAAGTCCAAGGACGACCTGCTGCTCTTCGCCTACGAACGCATGACCGCCGACCAACTCGCCCGAGTCGCGCGACTCATCGCGGCAGGCGAGGAGGACCAGCAGCCGATCCGCACGATCCTCCTGCGCTGCATGCCCGAGCTGTGGCCCCTGGACGATGCGCGGCGCGGTGAGTACCGGGTGGGCCGGGTCTTCCGTGCCCGCTCCCTCGACAACCCCACGATCGCCGAAGTGGCGCGCCAGACCGCCCGCATCGTGCGGGCCCAGATCGCGAGAGCGGTCGAGAACGGCAAGGAATGCGGCGAGGTCGAGCAGGACACCGACGCCGAACTCACGGCAGTCGAACTCGCCGCCCTGATCGAGGGCCTGGCCGACGATCTCTACCGAGAACCCGAACGCGCCGTGGGCGAACGCGCCCTCCCCAAAGCCACCGAGGCGATCCTCAAATCCCGCTTGGCACAGCACTTCCCCGGCGAATGCCGCCACTACAACCGACCCGACACCGACCGCCGGGCCCCGTAGCGGCTGGTTCAGCCGTGCAACCAGACCCGAAGCGGACCGACCGGCGCGAACCCATGCCGCACCGCCGCCGCCAGATCATCGCCATGCTCATAGCCCACCACCGGCAACGAGGGAAACACCCGATCCACGGCAGCGAGGACCAGCGGCCAAGCAGCGTCAGTGCCACCGTCGACCGCGAAAACGTTCGAAACGCCGACCACCTCGCCGCTGCGGTTCGCCACAGCACCGGCGACTACCCGGCCCCCGGCCGAGCATCCACTGAGCACGACCACCGACGGATCCTCCAACAACTCGGGCCGGAACAGGTCGGCCTGGCCTTCGCCGCCGTCCCATGCGACTGCCCAGGCGCGCAACGCCTCCGGTGTGTTCGCCCGGCCCCACTCGAGCTCCGACGCGATCGTCGGCGCACCCGGTAGGCGATGGATCCACTGCGCCTCGAACAGCACCTGGAAACCGGACCCGACCAGGTCCACATCGGCGAAGCTGTCCTTGACCGAGGCCCCAGGCGCAGCGGTGTCGATCCGCACCGCCAGCGCCGCAGGGTCGGCGCCGGGCACCAGCGTCACCGCGTCGGGGTAGTACAGCGGCGTACGGGCCGGGGCCGACCAGGACTGCGCCGCGAATTCGCCTGCCAGACCATGCGATCGGCTCATCGCCGCACACCACTCGGCGTTGTTCCGGGCGGCGGCTCGGACAAGGAGTCCCTGAGGCGAGGTCACGAGCGCGAATCCTACTCGCCCCAAGGCCCACCGATGGACCGGTCAGCCCCGGCCGACCCCACCGTCCACAGGGCAAACGGCGCCGCCACCATCCGAACCGCCGCTAATCGGATTGACCACCACGCCGCGGCCGGTCAGGATCGAGCGATGCCCTCGCACCCCGTCGAACTCTCCCCCAGGCCTCCCGGTAGTAATCAGGAAAAAAGCAACGCTAAGGCCGTCTCCCGCAAGGGCACCGAGGAGAAGGTGATCAACGCTCGGTAGGTTCCCGGGCCGTGAGTACCATCTACGCCTTCACCGAAGCCGAGCTGGAGCAGCTGCGGCGGTTTCCCTCGATCAACCGGGCCGAGCTGATCAAGCACTTCACCCTGACCGCGGCCGACGGGCAGTTCCTGAGCCGGTTCCGCGGCCAGACGAGCAAGCTCGGCGCCGCGGTCCAACTCTGCACCTTGCCGTGGCTCGGGTTCGTCCCCGACGACATCACCACCGCGCCACGCGAGGCGGTCGCGCGCCTGTCGGAGTATCTGGTGATCGGCATCAGCAAGCTCGGCGAGTACGGCGACCGCGCCCAGACCCGGACCGAGCACCTGCGCCAGATCGCCACCTACCTCAACTGGCGGACGCTGGACGAGAAGGGCTGGAAGGACCTCGACGAGTTCCTGTTCGCTCGCGCCATGGAGCACGACTCCCCGAAGCTGCTGTTCAAGCTCGCCTGCGAGTACCTGGCGTCGGTCAAGACGATCCGGCCGGGCGTGACCAGCCTCCTGCGCCGGGTCGCGACCGCCCGCGAGGCGGCCGAAGCCGAGACCTGGACCCGCATCTCGAACCTGGTGACGACGCAGCGCGCCGCCGAGCTCGACTCACTCCTGGAGGTCGAGCCGGAACTGAAGTCGACCAGGTTGTTCTGGCTGTCGAACCCGCCGACGCAGGCCTCCGTGCAGGGTGTGAAGACCGAGCTGGACAAGCTCGCGTTCCTGCGCGGTCTGGACGCGCACGAGCTCGACCTGTCCGCCCTCCCGGCCGAGCGGCGCCGCTTCCTGGCCCTGCGCGGCCGCAAGCTCACCGGCCAGCAGCTTCAACGACGCGAGGCCGAGCGGCGCTACCCGATCCTGCTCACCGTGCTCTCGCAGTTCGCCGTCGACGTCCTCGACGAGGTCGTGAGCCTCTTCGACCAGGCCATCTCCGGCCGCGAGTCCTACGCGCGCAACAAGATGAACGAGGCCTTGGCCGAGCGGGCCAAGGCCGGCGAGGGCCGGCAGGCCCTGCTCGACGAACTCCTCGCCGTCCTGCTCGACACCGACATCGCCGATGACGAGGTCGGTGTCTTCATCCGCGGCGAGATCGGCATGGAGCGCCTGCGTGAGGCGCACGCCGCCCGGCAGGGCCGCCTCCCGCGCGACCACGGGCACCTGTCGATGATGGACGCCTCCCTGTCGTACGTGCGCCAGTTCGCCCCGAAGGTCCTGGCCGCGGTCGGCTTCGCCGTCGGCGTCGAGGCCGTCGAGCCGCTCGTGAAGGCCGCGGCCATCCTCGCCGAGCTGTACGCCACCGGCGCCCGCAAGGTCCCCGCCGACGCCCCGGCCGACTTCGTGCCCACCAAGTGGCGCGGCTACCTCGACGCCGCCGCGAAGGCCGGAGACCAGACCGCCTACCGGCGCTACTGGGAGCTGTGCGTGCTCCTGGCCCTGCGCGACGCCCTCCGCTCGGGCGACGTGTTCGTGCCCGGCTCCCGCCGCTACGCCGACCCCGCCTCGTTCCTGCTTACCGCCGAGGCGTGGGAGCCGCTGCGCACCGGGTTCTGCCTGACCACCGGGAAGTCTCCGCGTCCGGCCGAGGCGATCGCCTCGGCCGAGGACGAGCTCCATACCGCCTTGACCGACCTCGAACGGCTCCTGGGCGCCGGCGGCGACCCCGGCCAGGTGCGCCTGGACGACAACGGCGAGCTCGTGATTCCGCGATTGGAGGCCGAGTTCGTGCCCGAGGAGGTCAACGACCTCCGGTCGATGATCGAGGAGCTGCTGCCGCGGGTCTCGCTCGCGGCGTTGCTGGTCGAGATCGACGCCAAGACCAACTTCCTCGACGCCCTCACCCACGCCGGCGGGAAGGTCGCCCGCTCGCCTGAGCTCAAGCGCAACCTCTTCTACGTGCTCCTGGCGGAGGCGACCAACATGGGCCTGGAGACGATGGCCGACTCCTGCGGCGTCTCCTACGACACCCTCGCCTGGACCTACGACTGGTACTTCCGCGAGGCCACGCTCGCCGAGGCGAACACGCAGGTCGTGAACTTCCACCACCGGCTCCCGATGGCGCAGGCCTTCGGCGACGGCACGCTCTCCTCATCGGACGGGCAGCGGTTCCCCGTCCGCGGCAAGTCCCTCTCGGCGCGGCACTCGGCCCGCTACTTCGGGCGCGGCGCCGGGTTCTCGACCTACACGCACGTGTCCGACCAGCACTCGACGTTCTCCACCAAGATCATCGTCGCCCCCGGCGCCGAGGCCCACTACGTGCTCGATGACCTGGTGGGCAACATGACCGACCTGCCGATCGCTGAGCACGCGACCGACACGCACGGCGCGACGCTCGCGAACTTCGCCCTGTTCGATCTGGTCGGGCTCCAGCTCTCCCCGCGGATGCGGGACCTGGGGAAGATCACGCTTGCGCGCACCGGGTCGAAGGCCGCGTTCGAGACCCAGTACCCGCTCGCCGGGCCGCTGCTGACGAAGAAGCTTGACACCGACCTCATCGCCTCCTCCTGGGACGAGCTGCTGCGCGTGTCGGCCTCGGTCAAGTACGGGCACGCCTCGGCGGCCCTGGTCGTCGGCAAGCTCTGCTCGACGCGGCGTCACCAGAACACGACCACGGCCGCGATCAAGGAGTGGGGCCTGCTGCGGCGCACTATCTACGCCGCCCCCTACCTCGCCGACGACACCTACCAGCGGCGCATCGCCCGCCAGCTCAACAGGGGCGAGAACGTCCACGCCCTGCGCCGCAACGTCTTCTACGCTTTCGACGGGACCGTGCGCCGCTCCCACCTGGAGCAGCAGACCGAGCAGGCCTGGTGCCTCACCTTGGTCACCAACGCGATCGTCACCTGGACCACCGAATACTTCGGACTCGCCGTCGCCCGGCTGCGCCACCGTGGCGCCTGGGTCGACGATGAGCTCCTGGCCCACATCTGGCCGACCCGCCACGCGAACATCAACTTCTTCGGCGCCATCACCATCGACGTCGACGCCGAGATCGCCGAGCTGGGCGCCAACAACGGCCACCGGCCTCTCAACGGCGACCTCGGCTCCCCGGCCGCCGCGGCGCAGTAGGCAGCGGCCGGGATCCGATCGGGTCCCGGCCGCTGCCGATGAGGAGCGATCAGCCCCCGAAGTAGCCCCGGATCAGGTCGCGGAGGCGGTCGGCGTCAAGGACGCCGGCGCGCTCGGCCTGCGTGAGGACGTTGAACAGCGCCGCCCATTCGAAGGCAGGAAGAGCGACTTCGGTCCGGGTCCCGTCTGCGGTCGGCAGGCCCCAAGCCGCGGCCACCCGGTCGTAGAGGTGGCGGGTCCACTCGCCGTAGACGAAGTCCTCGACGTCGGGCTCGGCGAGCTTGAACAGGTCCTGTTCACGCCTGCTCCTTCGCTTCCAGCTTGCGCGCCAGGGCCGATCCGAGGCGCGGGCGCATCTCGGTGTAGCCCTGTCGGAGCTGGGCGATGACCCGCTCGACGGCCTCTTCGTGCAGTCCGGCCAGGAGCGGCCGCAACTGCGCGCCGTCGTTGGCGAGCAGGTTCTTCCGGGTCTCGAGGTCGACACCGTCGAGCAGGCTGCGCAGGTTCGCCATGGCGGCTTCCTCTGGGCTTTCCTGGGTCTTCTCCCGCGGGGCCGGGCCGATGAGCTCGGCGACGGCGTCGATATCGGCCTGCTTGATGGAGCTGCGCACGGTCGACGCGGGCTTGCCCGCGGCACGGCCGAGCACGTCAAACGAGTACGGGCGGCCGCGGACATGCTCGCGGGCGTAGGCGAACAGCAGCCGACGCTGCTCCTCTTGGGCATTGATGATGTGGCTGGCCTCAGTGATGGCCTCCAGCAGCGGGTCGGTGCCGGAAGCCTCGAGGGCCTCCTCCATCTGCCCGGCCAGTTCCTCGCGGGCGTCGTAGGTCGCGTCGAGCGTGTTCTGGTGCTCCTCAAAGTACGTGGGATCGTCAAATACAGCCAGCTTGCCCGGCAGCGGCAGCAGGATCGCGACAAGATCGCGAATCAGTGGATCTTTAACCATGGAAGCGAGCTTAGCAGTCTTAGCGAATTTTGCATAGAACGTGAAATCCGATTATATGGCGAAGTCCTGTTGCTTCAGCGGCATCAGCTCGTCAGGAAACGATCGATTGCTGAGGATCCGACGACGTCGCGGCCGCGGCGCCGAAACCAGCCCGATCCGGCCTCAACAACCCCCTCAACAACCTCGCCGCGGAAATCGGCCTCAGAAACCCGGTCCGGCCCTTTCTGAGGCCGATCCGTAGCCTGGGGAGATGACCGACCTCGCCGCGACGCCCGCCGACCCCGGCGAGCTCCTCCTCCCCGTCCCGGTCTCGGGCATCCTCATCGGCTACGCGCGCGTGTCCACCCGGGACCAGAACCTCGACTCCCAGATCGGGGCCCTGCGCCAACACGGTTGCCGCCGGATCTCCAGCGACAAGCTCTCGGGCAAGA
Organism: Glycomyces rhizosphaerae; assembly: GCF_042647865.1. Classification (NCBI taxonomy): domain Bacteria; kingdom Bacillati; phylum Actinomycetota; class Actinomycetes; order Glycomycetales; family Glycomycetaceae; genus Glycomyces; species Glycomyces rhizosphaerae. The sequence goes on along the minus strand of NZ_JBHRWO010000020.1, from coordinate 186,901 downwards.
ACGCCGACCGGTTCGGCCGATCCCTCCAAGACCTCGTCACCCTCGTCGAGGACCTCAAGCAGCGCCATGTCGGCTTCACCTCCATCAAGGAGGGCATCGACACCACCACCCCCGGCGGGCGCCTGGTCTTCCACATCTTCGCCGCCCTCGCTCAGTTCGTTCGCGAGCTCATCGTCGAAGGCACCCGCGAAGGCCTCGCCACCGCGCGCGCCGCCGGCCGCAAGGGTGGGCGCCCCACGGTGGTCGACGCCAAGCTCCTGGCCGCCGCTCGCGACCTCCTGCCCAACCCCGAACGGTCTGTCGAGTCCATCGCCGAACTCCTCGGCGTCGGCGTCGGCACCCTCTACAACCACATCCCCGACCTCAAAGAACTCCGCGCCGCGGGCCGCACGGCCGTCGCCGGCAAGCAGGCCACGTGATGGAGGAGAAGTTCACCGGCCATGATGCCGATCGGCTCATCAAGAGCACGGCCCGAATCTCATCGGAGGAAGCGCGCGCCTTCAAGGAGGCGTGGCAGTCTCGCCCCGCGTTCGAGGCCCCCACCGAGGCGGTCGGTGCCGAGCTTCCAGCCCCGGTCTACACGTCTTGGGAGGACTACCTCGCCCGCACCACCGAGCGTGAGCGTCTCCAGTGGTGCCGGGTCAAGGCGAAGACGGCGAGCCGTGAGCGCCTGATGTCCGGGCGGCCGGAGCGGAGGACCACCGCGCTTGAGGTGTGGCAGGTCGCCGAAGCCGCGCTCGGGCGCTGCACCTACTGCGGGTCGCTCGCTCTGGAGCGGCGCCCCTCCGGTCATGACGGGCGGCCGATGCGGTGGGCGATGGTCGGCCGCCGCATCGGGTCGCTCGATCACCGGTTGGGGCTCCTCGACGGCGGGACGAACGACTTGGGGAATCTGGCCTGGGCGTGCCTGTGGTGCAACGTCTGGGAGACGGAGCGGCGGCCGGGAGCAACCAACCACGGCGGACTCCAGCCCTGAACGGGCCACCGCTGCCGCCCCAGGGGCAGGAAGGCGAGGCCGATTCCGCAGTCTCGCCTCAGTTCTGCGCCAACCATTCCTCTGCCTCGGTGGGGACTTCGATCCCACGCCCACCGAACTCCAGCAGACGCTCTCTGCGTCCGCCGTCGATGAAGTCCTTAGAGATCCTGGTGACGAACAGGTCGCCGTCGTTCTTGAGGTGGCTCCAGTACATCTCGACGTCGATGATTCTGTTCCGCCAGTCCCGGTACGCCTGGGAGCTCTCATCGGACTCAGGCCGGTCATCGTACGACTTGCCTGGGAACATCACCGCGAACATGGACCTGATCTCGTCCTCGAAGTCATCCCCCACCAGCACCGCGTTGTCGAGGAAGGACATTCCCAGCCGTGCCGGTGCGGGTAGAAGCTCCAGGTGCCCGAGTCCGGCCTTCTTGCGGCGGTCCTGGAAGCGCTGCAAGTTCTGTAGGTAGGTCTCGTCGGGCTGCCACTCGGCTCCCGTGCCGGCCGAAAGCCTGATCTGCACCTGCCCCTGATCGTGAAGCTCCAGCAGACGCTGGAGCGCCGCCTTGTCGGCCGCCCTGGACGGCCCGGCGCTCTCAATTGAGATCAGGCAGTTGGTATCCCACGTCAGCTTCATCATCCACTCATGATGGCCCCGAGACAGAACCGTTCAGCTAGGAACTCCTGCTTAGCGTTGTTTTTTCCTAGTTACTACCGGCAGGCCCCCCACCGCCCGCGTGCGCGCCGAACATGCCGGCGAAGCAGGCCTCCGCTGGCTTGACGAACTGCCGCACCTCGTCACCGCGATCGAAACGCAATGGTCGATCGTCGTCGGCGAACCCCTCCCGAACGCGAACGAGGGGTACGTGGCCCGCGTGAAGCGAGCCGACGGAACCGACGCCGTCGTGAAACTCCTGGTCCCGATGCCCTGGATGAACAACCAGATCGACACCCTCGAAAGAGCCGCCGGGCACGGCTACGCGCGGGTACTCGCCTCCGACCACATGCGGCAGGCGCTGCTCATGGAAGCGCTCGGACAACCGCTCGACGAGCAAGGGCTGCCACTCAACGCCATGCTCGACACGCTCGTCACCACCCTCCGCGAGGCTTGGAAAGTGCGCCCGCCGACACGACCGGACTTCCAGACAGGAGCGACCAAGGCTCAAGGCCTGCGCACACTCATCGCAGACAACTGGGAGAAACTGGACCGGCCCTGTTCCGCCGAAGCGGTCGATCTCGCCCTACGATTCCTCGACCGCCGCGAAGCCGCCTTCGCCCCTGAGCACTCAGTGTGGGGCCACGGTGATCCCCACGCCGGCAACGCATTGCAAGTCCCGCACCGGCGTCGCGGCGCCGAGTCCGGCTACGCCTTCGTCGACCCCGAAGGGCTCCTGATCGAACCCGCCTACGACCTCGGCGTGATCCTCCGCGACTGGGACACCGAACTGGCGCACGCCCGCGACCCACTCGCCTTGGCCCACCGCATCGGATCCCGGCTGGCCGACTCGACCGGGACCGACGGGCAAGCGGTCTGGGAATGGGGCTTCATCGAGCGGGTCGCCACCGGCCTATACGTCCTCGACCACGGAATCGCCTGGGGCCACGACAAACTCGCCAACGCCGAACGCCTCCTCCCGACCCGCTGACGACCCGCCACTCCCGCCTTCCCCGCCAATCAGCGCGCTGGCCGTGCCAAGCGCGCAGTCGCCTACCGACTCGATCGACGCCTGCATGTCGACTCGTCAAGCCGTTGCGAGGTGACTGAACCGGTGATTGACTGCGGCACATGATCAGCGAGGACCGCTTGCGCACCTGCCTCGGCGAACACTGGGGACTCCGCCATGCTCGGATCGAAACCCACCATGGGGGCATGAACTCCGGCACCTGGTTCGTCACCGCGGACTCGCGTCGCTGGGTCGCCAAAGCCGTCGAGCCGGACACGGTCTTCGACTACGCGAGTGGCCTCGCCGCCGCGGCCCTGCTCGACCGGCCCGATCTTCCGACCGGCGCCCCCGAACGCAACCGCGACGGCCTCCTCTGCGTAACCGTCGAAGGCGTTGAGCTCGCGCTGCCGGCATGGGTTCCCGGCGACGGCATCACCACCGACGGCCCGGCGGAACAGCGCATCATCGGCACCACCCTCGCCCGCGCCCACACCGCTCTCCAAGGCACCGACATCCCTACCGGCGACACCTTCCACTGGGTCGATCCGACGGCCGAGCACCTCGACTTCCAAGCCTGGGTCCGCCCCGCCGTCACGGCGGCGCTCGCCGCCCTCGACGACCTCGACCCCGCGACCCTCACCTGGGGACCCCTCCACACCGACCCGGCGCCCGAAGCGTTCCGCCTCGACCCCGACACCGGCACCTGCGGGCTCATCGACTGGTCCACCGCCATGCGCGGCCCCCTCCTCTACGACCTCGCCTCCGCGGTGATGTACGTCGGCGGCCCCGACAACGCCGGCCCTCTGATCGAGGCCTACCTCGCCCAGGGTGCTCTCACTCGCGTCGAAGTCGACCGCGGCCTGCTCACGCTGCTGCGCTTCCGTTGGGCCGTCCAAGCCGACTACTTCGCCCGCCGCATCGCCGACCACGACCTCACCGGCATCGCCGACCAAGCAGGTAACGAGAAAGGCCTCGAAGACGCGCGTCACTGGCTCAACCTCTAGTCTGGGGGCGCCCACGCAAGCCCCATAGGAAGCGCCCCAAAGTGACTCAGCAGCCATACGGTCCCCAGTACTCCCAGAGCGGGCACCCGCCGCCCCCGCCGGGGAGGAATCCCGAGCGTTCCTTCGAGGACAAGATCAGACTCGGCCGCGACATCACCGTCGGCGCGGTGCTGGTGCTCGCCGCCGGAGCGTTCACCGGTGCCGCCGCCTGGTATTCGATGTTCGTCGCCGACGCGTTCTGGACCCCGGTGCCGGTCACGCTGATCGCGGTCGCGTTCCTCCTGATCCTCGCCCAAGTCTGGTACTTCGTGCTCCGGGAAGGCCTGACGCCCATGGTGGCCGCGGCGATCGCAGTCCACATCATCCTGTTCGCCGTCCCGGTGCTCGTGTTCATCGGCGTCAACGAGCAGGTGCTCACCGAGCGTGGCGTCACCGAGTCCTGCACGGTCACTTCGCAAGAGAAGATCTACGTCCGCAGCGGCGACGACCGCGAGCCCAAGTACGACCACACCCTGGAATGCCCGACCGCCGGAGAGATCGACCAGCGAACGTCGCCGCGAGGCCGCTTCGACATCGGCGAGTCGGTGGTGATCACCTACGACCCCGAGGGTCGGGCCGCTCACCGCACCGGCGAGCCGAGCGGTGCCCCGCTCGCGCTGTTCGGCGCGATCGCGGCCGCCGCCTTTGTCATCGGCACCGTGGTGCGGGCGATCTACCTGCGGTTCCGACTTCGTCGCGGCGCCAAGCGGCGGGCCGCGTTCGGCGCACCGGGCCTTTAAGCAGACTTTCGCTCGTATCCCAAGAGCTGCATGGCCTCTGCGCTTTCCGGCTGCTGCCAGAACAGGTCGTGCAGCTCTTCCGAGAGCTCCGCCCGATACGTCCCGGTCTTCCCTGCTCGGAAGAAGCTCGGATCGTGGCGGCGCAGATCGTCGAAGGTCGGCACCTGCCCCTCCGCGATCGGCTGCAGCTCCGGGGCGGCCTCGCTGACGGCCGCCTTCACCGACCCCTCCGGATCGACGATGAGGTCCTCGAATCGAACCCAGACCGACCGTGGAGCGGCCGACTTGCGCCAGGAGAGGACGTTCTGGCCCCATGACGCCGTGCCGCCATCGCGCCGTGTGATGATCGACTTCGCTTCCGCCGCAAAGCGATCCGGATAGTCGACCTCGCCGGCAGCACCCGCCGTCCCCAGCCGCGCCCAGGAGACCACGCAGTCGCGGCCGTCCCGGACCAGGCAGATCGCCCGGTCCTGGTCGTCGATCACCGGGTCGTCGCGTCGCCGATGCGTCTTCACGAAATGCACCTCGGGAGAGGCTCGCATTTGTTCGAACGTGCCCGGCCGATCCCGGGCGTCCATCAGGTCGGTACCGATCCGCTCGGCCACGCCGTCGACGTCGTAGACGACATAGGTCGGCACTCGATAGAACCGTTGCAGCGCAATACGAAAGAAGGTGTTGCCCGAGCGGGGGAACGAGGAGAGCCAGACGATCACCCTGACAGCCTAGGTCATCACAGCAGCTTCAAGACTTCCTCGGTCGACCCGGTCTCCCCGAGCATCGGGAAGACGCGCTGCACCGAGTGCTCGTGCGCCGACGCGTCCAGATCGGTCATGGCGGCGCTCGATGAGCCCGCGTTCGTCGAGCGAATCCGTTCGCGTCCGCGAGCCTGAGAGACTGAGCCCATGCGCATCGACCGACTCGATCACCTTGTGCTGACCGTCGCCGACATCGAAGCGACGCTCGACTTCTACTCCCGGGTCCTGGGCATGGAAGCAGTGAAGTTCGGCGAAGGCCGCACCGCTCTCGCCTTCGGCCGCAGCAAGATCAACCTGCACCAGGCCGGCCGCGAATTCGAACCCAAAGCGCTCCGCCCAGTCCCCGGCAGCGCCGACCTGTGCCTGATCACCACCGACCCGCTCCCGCAGGTGATCACCGAACTCAACGCCCAAGACGTCCAGATCGAAGAAGGCCCGGTCCAGCGCACGGGCGCGACCGGACCGATCCTCAGCGTCTACTTCCGCGACCCCGACCAGAACCTCATCGAGGTCAGCAACTACCTCTGAACACCCCGGCCGGGTCAGACACGCTCGTAGGTGATGTCGAAGTCCTTGCGCCACGTCTCGCCCGCATCATCGGAGGCCTCCCAGCGGCCGAGGATCCGGTCCCGCTCGACGACGTCGGCGATGAAACGCTGGTGGAAGTCGGGATCCTCGCGAGACATCGTCCAGCGCCCATCCCCGAACGTCATGGCGAACTCGCGGCACACGCCCCGGTCGTCCTCATAGAGCGCGACGAAGCGGTCGTTCGCGTCGCTGCGCCCGAGGACGTTCCGCAACTCCGAATGCGCATGCCCGCCACCGCCGAACGTCGTGTGCACGAACAACAACGACTCACCGATCCACTGAATGCTCGTCTCACCCGGCACCGTCGTGCCCGGCGGTTCCAGGAACCACGCATCGGAAAGCGTCGTCTGCCACTCGCCCACGAGCCCCTCGAGCTTGGCCATTTCGGTATTGCGCATCGGTACCTCCGCATCGCCGCTGAACGATCAGGCCACTCGCGATCCTAACGACCCCATCGTCCCGTCTCCCGATCCCGAAGTATCCAGAACGCCCGGACTTCATCTAGCGCTTCGCGTCCCGACATTCGAGGATGCCGGAGTGACTCGTGATGCGCAGCAGGTCGTGCTTCGCGAAATGGTCCTCGAGCTGCCGCTCGATCGCTTCCATCAAGCGCTCGAAATCCTCTGGAGCCAGCGCCGTGAAATCCGCCTCCGACCGGAACGCCGCCACCAGCGGGCCCGGTTCGGGCAATTCGATCACTCCTGGCAGATCATGCAGCACTACGGACGCGAACCGCTCGGCCAGCATCGACTGAGCCGTCTCCAGCGAGAACCGCTCAACTACGACCGAGAGCGCCTGCCGCACTTCGGTTCCAAGCGCGGTCTTCCCGGCCTCGCACCAAATCGGGTGGTATTCCTGCTTGTCGTCGGAGGCGAGCGTCGAGACGAACAGAACCCCACCCGGGGCCAGCACACGCCGGAGCTCTTCGAGCGCGGCCGGGATGTCGGGCACGTGGTAAAGCATGTGCATTGCCAGCACGACATCGGCCGAACTATCCTCGAACGGCAGCTCCGCGACGTCCGCGACCACCGTCGGCTCCGGAACGGTCTCCAGGATGCCCGAGGCGAGATCAACGCCGATCACCTCGGCATCGGGGAAGGCCTCGCGGAGGCGACCGGTGTAACGGCCATTGCCGCAGCCGACGTCGAGCACCCGCTTCGGCCGCCCCGTGATGTTCGAGGTCACGACGCCGGGAAGGTCGTAGTCGGGTGTCTTGTAGGCATAGAGCCCTTGGCGGACCGCCAAGCCGTCCTCACTGCGGTAGTTGTCGACCTTCTGGAACCGCTCATCGGTGGTCGGTGCTGAAGCGTTGTGCATCGCTCGGTCCTTCCGCGTTCTCGTCGAGTCCCGTCAACCTCATGGGCCCACTGCTTTCGCGTACGAGTACTCCACGCGCGAACCCCACGCTCCGGTTGCGCCGCAATCACATTCCCCACCTTCAATACCCGATTGCGGATTCGGAACAAGTCTGCTGTGATGACGGCCCACCCCGCACCGGCCGATGCACCGCCGAAGGAGCCCGCTTGTCGCCCACCGACACCGCCTACGCCGACACCGTCCGCATCGCAGCCGCGGCCGCCCTGAACGAGTACGACCTGCCCGCACCGATCTCAGTCGAGCCGATCCGGCTGCTCAACAACGCCGTGTTCAACGTGACGGCCGGCGATCGGCGCCGATGCGCGCTGCGGGTCCATCGACCCCGATACCGCCCCGAAGAACACACGCGATCCGAACTGGCCTTCCTGGACTCGGTGCAGCAGCCCCTAGGCGCCGCCGGTGTTCGCGTCCCAGCACCCGTCAGGACCAAGGACGGATCCCTTTCAGTCACGGTCACCGTGCCCGGACTCGACGGTGCCGCATCGCAAACGCTGCACTGCGACCTCCTGACCTGGATCGACGGCGAAGTGCGCCGCCCGGAGACCGGCCTGGGCCCCAGAGGCGTGCACCAGATCGGCCGGGCACTGGGGCACCTCCACTTGGCCTCCGAATCGTTCGCCGCTCCGCAGGGTTTCGACCTGCCGACGTGGGATCCCAAGTCCCTGTTCACTGAGGCGTCGCATTATCGACCCGGGCCCTTCCGTGACTTGCTGAGCGCGGCGGACCGCTCGGACTTCGATGCCGTCGCCGACCAGACCGCCGACATCTTCGAGCGACTCGGCGACGACCCCGCAGCGTTCGGGATCGTCCACCACGACTTCATCCTCGGCAACTGCCATACCGTTCGCACCCGGCAGGGCTGGAGCGTCGGCGTGCTCGACTTCGACGAAAGCGGATGGGGCCACTACCTCGCCGACCTCGGTCCCATCCTGGGCAACCTCAGCGACTACCCCCACTTCCGGGCGCTGCGCGCCGCGTTCCTCGACGGGTACCGGTCGGTGCGGGCCCTGCCGGTCGAGCTGGAGGTCCACTTGCCCGTGCTCATGGCCGCCCGCCATGCGGCCCAATGCCTCTGGGCAGCCGGCCTGGTGCACAGCAACGGCAGCGCCGAGGTCGACACCGCCGAGCACATCGCCTACCGCATGTGGGAGGTGCGCCGCTGCATGGCGATGCGCACCGGTCGTTGATCCACGGCCACTGCGCCACCAGTGCGGTGGCGCAGTTCCCATAGGACCGGCTCGATCCTGCCCGCCTGCATGACCTTCCGCCCGCGAGGGCCGGTCGTCGTGCACTCCCGTTGGAGGACCGAGTCCGTTGTCGACGTTCGTGAAGGGCCTTGCCTGGTTCGTCGCGCTCCTGTCCGGGATCGCGACCATCTTCGCGTTGTTCGGCGGCCAGCAGTGGCTGGAGCAGCAAGGCTGGACCCTGGCCCCGAGCGCCGCGCCTGACACCAACGTCGTCGAGCAGAAGACTGACGCCGCTGTGGAAGAGACCGCGGAAACCGAATCCGAAGGCACCGGGCAGGAGACCGCAGACCCGAAACCCGAGTCGACGTGGGCGAGCGTCAGCGCCTGGTCCGAACGGACCTTCGACAACCTGCTCTGGGGCATCGCCGCCATCGGCCTTTCGATGCTCATCGCCGGAGACGCGACGAACTCTTCTGAGCGGCCGTTCAGCAACAGGGCAGCGCCGGGAGCCGTCCGGCTCCCGGCGCTTCATGCGCTCAGATCGGGGCTAGCGGCGGGTGTAGACCGCGCCGACCTTGTCGAGTTCGGCCCCGGCGCGGCCGTGGAAGCCGGCGATCTGCCAGCCGGTCGGGGCCGTGTAAGTGACGCAGCTGCTCGTGGTCGTCCCCGTCGCGAGGGTGCGGCCGGTGTTGGTCGTGAAGCGGGCGTAGAAGATCCGCGTGTGTCCGTCGTGCTGGGCACTGCACAGGTGCAGCGACACCGGGTACTCACCCGCATTCAGCGTGAGCTCGGCGAGGGTGCCGCCGCTGCCGCCGTGGGCGAGGACGGTGCCGTCGGTGAGGGTCGCGCCGATGAAGTCCACTCGGGACCCGCCGCGCAGCCGCAGCGAGCGGACGGCGTCGCCCGCGTCGAGGTCGTCCACATCGGTGAAGAAGTCGCCGTGCGGGCCGCCGAACTGGTCGCTGAGCGCGAAGTCGCCGCCGGTCGACCAGGAGAAGTCCACTGCGATCGGGTAGTGGTCGGAGAGGTTCTCCCCCGCATCGTTCCTGAAGGCGGCGTGGTCGTTGCGGTACTGGCCCGCGTCGAGCCGCACGTGGTCGCCGGAGCGGTACAGGATCTTGTCGACGACCTCGCAGTCCGCGCTCACCGTCTCGTCCTCGCAGACCAGGGCCGGATCGCCCTCGTTCGGGGCGTCGCCGCCGCGGATCTGCTCGACCCAGGCGTCCGTGAGGCCGTTGCCCGCCACGAACTCCGCGATGCCGTCGCCGCGGGTGTAGCGGGTGTTGGTGTCGCCGTAAATGATGACGGCGTTCCCGGCGGAGTGCTCGGCCATGAAGGCGGAGACCTGCGCCAGGTTCTTCTCGCGAGCGGCGACGTCGGCGGCCTCGCTCCCGGCATCGGTGTGGAGGTTGTACAGGTCGACCCACACGCCTTCGGCGAGGCGGGCGCGCATGAACGTGAAGCCCTTGGGGGTCAGGCAGTCGCCGGAGCCGGAGGCGCAGTCGTCCCACTTGACGCGCTCGAAGTCCTCGAACGGCATGTCGGACAAGGTGTTGAGGCCGTCGCCGAAGGGCACGCCGCCGCTGGTGGCCGTCCGATGCGGATGGTCGTCGGCGGCGTAGAGAGCCGCGTGGTGGTTGAAGTCCTCCTGGACGTGCACGATGTCGTAGGAGCCCAGGCGGGAGCCGATGATCGGCGTGTTGGTCTCGGGGTCGCCGTCGCCGATCCCGAGCGGGAGGCCCGCGACGTTGTAGGAGAGGACCGAGAGGTCGCCGCTCTGGGCGGTCTGCTGCGCGGCGGCCGCGCTCGGGAAGGTGGTGAGCGCGAGGGTGGCGAGCGAGGTGAGCGCGGTGAGCGCCGCCAGGCGGGGCGGGGTACGCATAGGTCTCCAGTTGTCGTGAACGCCGAGGTCGTCTCGGCTTCGGCTGTCGCGCAATCAGATTGCCCGAAATATGCGAAATGTTCAAGACCTCTGGGGAAATGCGGCCCCGCCGCGAGGTGAACTGTCGCGGCGGGGCGGGCAGGATCAGAAGTGAAGCGCCAGGTCGAGGGCGAGCGTCGCGATCGACAGGCCGAGGAAGGTGAAGGTCCCGACGGTCTCCTTCGGCCAGAAGTTCGCGAGGACGTGCGTGTGGACGGCGCACGTCCAGAACAGGATCAGCCCGATCGCGGCCGCCGTCCCGACGAGCGGCACCCCGAACAGGCCCAGGGCGAGACCGATCCCGCCCGCGGCCTTGAGGACGCCGATCGGGAAGACCAGCATCGAATGCGGCACGTTCGCGCCGTCCATGAGCGGCAGGATGACCTTGAGCCGCACCATCGCGCCGACGCCGGAACCGAAGTTGAGCACGGCCGCGGACGCGGCGATGACGTAGTAGAGGGTTTCCATGGCTTGTCCTTCATTCGTTGTTCAGTAGGCGACGGTGATACGGGTACTGGAGGCACGCCGATCACGGCCCGCGCGATCGGCAGGGTCACGTAGCGCATGAGCGGGTTCGCGGCGCGGCGAGGGAATGAGCCGGGCTCAGTGCAGGGTGGTGAGCTTCTCGGGATTGGTGACCGCGTACACCGCAGCCACCTGATCGCCGTCCGGCGCGAGGTCGAGCATGAGGACCCCGACGACGTGGCCGCCGCGGATCATCAGCGCCGAAGGCGAGCCGTTCACGGGCCGGAACTCGACCGCGAGACCTGTGGAGCGGACGAACCTGCGATGCACGAGCAGCGCGGCGATCCGTTCGGGCCCGTGCATGGGCCGGGGCCCGGCGGCGGGGCCGATGCCGCCGCCGTCGCAGGTGAGGACCACCTCGGGCGACATGAGCTCGAGCAGGGCGTCGATGTCCTGACCGGCCACGGCGGCCATGAACCGCTCGGTGACCTGGCGGTGCACCGCGGGGTCCACTTCGTACCTCGGTCGGCGGGCCTGCACATGGGACCGGGCTCGGTGCGCGAGCTGCCGGACCGAAGCGGGCGTACGCCCGAGCAGCTCGGCGATCTCGCCGTGCACGTACCCGAAGACCTCGGCGAGGACGAACACGGCCCGCTCGGCCGGCGTCAGCGATTCGAGGACCACCATGAGCGCCAAGGACACCGACTCGGCCCGCAGCGCGGGCTCGGCCGCGTCCGGCGCCGTCTCGGTCATCACCGGCTCGGGCAGCCACGGCCCGATATAGGTCTCGCGGCGGCGGCGCACCGACTCCTGGCGGGCGATCGCGGCGTTGATCGCCACGCGCACCAGGTAGGCGCGGGAATGCTCGATCGGATCGCCGTGCGAGCGGCGTTCCCAAGCGAGCCATACGTCTTGGAGCACGTCCTCGGTGTCGGCGACAGTGCCGAGCATCCCGTAGACGATGCCGAACAGCAGCTCGCGGTGCTCGGCGAACCGGGCTTGCGGATCCGTTGCGTTCACGGCGGCCCTCCTCGTTCTTGGTCGGTCGCAATCCAAGAGCCGAACAGGGCCGCCGTTTGTGACACCGCGAGCCCGATCGTGACCGGGCTCGCAGTCGTTCTCTTGATGAGAGCGCGGCGAAGCCGCGCACGTTTCAGTCTTTTTGTCGGTTTCTGAAGAGGAGGTTCTAAACCTCGGAGCCGATATATATCAGTGATTTCAGGATGTGTTTGCCCGGTTCGAGGACGCCTCTGAGCACCGGCAGCACGGTGCTCGGCCAGTACAGGTGCGTGCCCTGCATCGGCTCGATGAGCGCCGCCTCCCTGCCCGAGTCTCCGTCGATGATCTCCGAGCGCAGGCCGTGGCTCACCACCGTGACCTTCGACGCCTCGACCTCGGCGACGTTGCCGGGCTTGGGGACGCACCAGCCGCCCTCCCCCGTGTGCAGGGTCCGCTCGGTCTCGATCACGTGGACCCGCGCGTGCCAGCCGTCAACGGCCGCCTCGAGCGAGGTCGTCACCGTCACGTCCTCCCAAGGCTGCCAAGCGATCTTCAAGACGCCGTTCGCATCGATCGAACCGTCGTCGGAGTCCTCGCGGCCCCGCCAGTGGCGGCCGTCCTCCGAGAGCAGCAGCGCCCCGTCCGGCACCGCGAACTCCAGACCCGGCCCGGGCGTCGCATGCGAGAAGCCCGCCAGCGACGAGTACGCGAACTTGGCGTACGCCTCCTGCCCGCCGCGCGCCCACGGGTGCCAGGACTGCCCGTTCAAACGCGTCACATGGCCGCTGCGGTCGCGCACGTGGACGGTGCGGGCCGCCTTGTGCGGCTCCACGACCGGCTCCGGCACGGCCGCCTCAGCAGTCCAGAAGGGATGATCGGCCGGGGCCAGGAGGCCCGCGAAGATCTTCGTCGCCCACCAGGGCGAGCCGGCCGTCAGGTACTGCTCCACCACCGCGTCGTTCGGGTAGGCGTATCCGACGGTGAGGCGCCCCTCGGGATCGAGGATCGGCCGCTCCCACCACCAGTCGAGGTGCCGGCGCGCGAAGCCCGCGGCCTCGGCCCACGGCACCGCCTCCACGTCGGCGGCCGCCAGCGCGCTCCACAAGGACCCTTGGGCGAAGCGGTAGCCGAGGCTGCGCCCATAGGGGACGGCCGCGCCGTCGGCGGCGAACCAGGAGCGGAACTTGCGGGCGAACGCGGCCGCGTTCGGCACGAACCGGTCGTCGCCGCACAGCTTGAAGTGCAGCAGCGCATAGGTGTGGAACGCGAACGGGTTGTAGTAGTCGACGCGGCCGCCCGGGCCGTCCTCGAAGACCGAGGTGCCGAGGGCGAACTCCCCCATGCGGTCGAGGTGCGCGGTCGTGATGGACCGGTCGTGCTCGATGCCGAGGCGTTTGAGGCCGTGCCCGACGAAGATCGGGAAGTAGTGCCAGTTCGTGTCGGCCACGGGCGCGGTGTAGGCGGCGGTGAGCCAGGCGGCGACGTTGTCCTTCGCCTTGGCGTCCAGGGGCTCCCAGAGTTTCTCGGGGGCGAGCGCGAAGCTCCAGCCGACGGCGGCGGACTCGACGACGCGCTGTCCGCCGTTCGCGACGTCCCCGACGTACCAGGGGTCGGCGGGGTCGAGGGCGCGGGCGAGCGCGGGCGCGAGGCCGGCCCAGGTGTCATCGGGAACGGTGTCCTTGGCGGCGGCCAGGCCCCACAGGGGCCGGGTCAGCAGCTCGAACCAGTTCTCCTCGTGCGAGTGGTTGGACATGGTGACCGGCATGGCCTCGGGGCCCTGCACCGCCAAGTCGGCGGCGGGTCTCCCGATCGCGAGCGCGGCCGAGGCCCACCCGGTGTAGCTGTGGTCAAGCGGTCCGAACGTGCGAAGCGGTGCAGTCACGGTGGCAGACGCTATCAACGTGGGGGGCTCAGGGGCAAGCCCGTCCCTCGAGAAGGTTCGGGGCGGCGATGGGGCCCGGCCGAAACGGCCGGGCCCCATCGTGTGTCACGTGTGATGTACTACCCGGTTTGCTAGGCGGCCCGGGCCTCGTCGTCCGCGGCAGCGGGTTCCGCGTCCGGTGCGGCCGCGATCGCCAGGACCGCGGCCTCCGGCAGATCCGGGTGGGTGCGCTGCCAGCGGCGGGCGACCCAGCCGAGGAACAGGCCCACGGCCGCCATGGTGACGACCGAGCCGACCAGGGATTGGAGTCCCGGTCCGGCGATCCAGGCGATCGTCAGGCCGAGGCTGACGGAGTAGACGGCCCACAGCACGCCGCCGAGCGCGGCCATGCGCGCGTACGGGGGCTTGGCGGTTCCGGCCGCCGCCCACGCCAGCGCGGTGCGGCCCGCCGGGAGGAACCGCGCGACCATCGTCGTCCGGTAGGGATGGTCGATGATGGTGCGCTGCAGGAGCGTCTCGAGTTTCGCGACGGTGCCCGTGATGAGGCCGCGGACCGCGCGCGGTCCGCGGCTGGCCAGTCCCGCCCGCAGGGAGCGGAAGAGCCGGTAGCCGAGGAACTCGCCGAGCCAGGAGGCGACGGCGGCGCCGACGAGCAGCACGCCGATGAGGAGCGGGTTGCCGAAGACGAGCCCGGCGGCGGCGGTCACGAGCGTCGCGCTCGGGAGCATGGGGACGAAGAAGTCCGCGACCACCATGCCGATGAGGATGAGCATCGCCCAGAAGAAGACCGTCATGAGTCGCCCCGTTCACCGAGTGCCGGAGGGGACCGGGCCGGGGGTGGGCCCGATCCCCTTCAGGCATCGGTTACTTGGACGCTCCGACGAGCTCGCGCTCGTCTTCGCTCGGGGCGTCTCCGGAGAGGTGCTCCTGGAGCTTCTCGCCTTCGACGTCGACGTTCGGCAGGATGCGGTCGAGCCACTTGGGGATCCACCACGATCCGCGGCCGATGAGGGCCATGATCGCGGGGATGATCGCCATGCGGACCACGAACGCGTCGAAGATGACGGCCGCCGCGAGGGCGAAGCCCATCGCCGAGATCATCGCCTCGCCGCTGAAGATGAACGCCGCGAAGACGCTGATCATGATGAGCGCGGCGGCGACGACGACCCGCGAGGAGTGGCCGTAGCCCTCGATGATGGCCTGCTTCGGGTTCGCTCCGTGCACGTACGCTTCGCGCACACGGGTGACCAGGAAGATCTGGTAGTCCATCGCGAGTCCGAAGACGAGGCCGATCATGAGGATCGGCATCATCGACATGATCGGGCCGGGCTGGTCCACGTTGAACAGCTCGGCCATCCAGCCCCACTGGAAGACCGCGACGAGCGCGCCGAGTGCGGCGAACACGCTGAGCATGAACCCGAGCGTGGCCATGAGCGGCACGAGGATCGAGCGGAAGACCAGCAGCAGGATCAGTGCCGCGAGGCCGACGACGATGAGCATGTACGGCAGCAGCGCGTCGTTGAGGTTGTCCGAGATGTCGATGTTCAGCGCGGTGGCGCCGGTGACCGACCAGTCGGCGTCGGTGTCGTCGGCGAGGACGCTGCGGATCTCGTGGACGAGCTCGTTGGTGGCGTGGTCGGACGGTCCGGTCTCCGGGATGAGGGTGACCATGACGGTGTCCAGGTCGGCGTTCGGGAACGCCTGGCCGACGACGGCGATGCCGTCGATGTCGCCCAGCTCGTCGGTGATGTCCTGCGCGGCGGTCATCGCGTCGACGCCGTCTTCGAGGTCGCCCACGATGATGAGCTGGCCGTTGAAGCCTTCGCCGAAGCCCTCGCTGATGAGGTCGTACGCCTGGCGCTGGGTGGTCTCCTCGCCGGAGGATCCGGCGTCGGGCAGGCCCAGTTCGAGGTCGAGCGCCGGGTAGGCGAGCGCGCCGAGGCCGAGGATGCCGACCAGGCCGACCAGGATCGGGTGGCGGGTGACGAATCCGGCCCAGCGTTTGCCGCCGTTGGGCTTGGACTCGTGCAGGCCTTCGGCGATGCGGCGGCGCTGCCGCCTGGAGAAGATCCGCTTCCCGGCGAACCCGGCGAAGGCCGGGAGCAGGGTGACGGCGATGAGCACGGCGATGACGACGGTGACGGCTGCGGCGACGGCCATCTCGGTCAGGAACGGGATGTTCACGACCGACAGGCCCAGCAGCGCGATCACGACTGTGAGGCCGGCGAAGAACACGGCGGAGCCGGCGGTGCCGACGGCGCGGCCCATGGCTTCGGCGCGGGCCCGCTTGTCCTCGACGCGTCCGTCCTTGGCGAGTTCGTTGCGGTAACGGGAGAGGATGAACAGCGCGTAGTCGATGCCGACGGCGAGGCCGATCATGGAGGCCAGCGTGCCGGTGGACTCGCTGACGTTCATGAAGGAGGTCGCGGCGAGGATGCCCGCGGTGGTGAGCGCGACGCCGAGCACCGCGGTGATGATCGGCAGGCCCGCCGCGAGGAGCGCGCCGAAGGTGATCACGAGGACGACCAGGGCGACGCCGATGCCGATCATCTCGGTGGCGCCGGTCTCGGGGATCGACTGGAGGACGTCGCCGCCGACCTCGACGCGGAGGCCCGCGTGCTCGGTGTCGGCCACGGCGTCTTCGAGGTAGTCGATGGTGCTCTCTTCGAGCTCCATGGAGGGCTCGGCGTAAGCGACCTGCATGACGGCGATGGTCTGGCCGTCGGCGGAGATCATGCCGATCGGGTTGCCGGCTTCGTCAACGGCGAAGGGGCTGGTGACCGAGGCGATCTCCGGCGAGTCCGCCATGACGGCCGCGAGGTCGTCGATGGCCGCCTTGTTGGATTCGGCCGTGAGCGGTTCGCCGTTCTCGGATTCGAAGACGATCTGGGCGCTGCCGCCGTCGGCGCTCGCCTCGGGGAAGCGATCTTCGAGGAGGTCGAAGGCCTCCTGGGATTCGGTGCCGGGGAGGACGAACTCGGGGTTCGTCTCCTGCTGCATGGTCGCCGCTGCGGCGCCTACGCCGCCGACGATGAGGACCCAGACGACGAGGACGAGCCATCGCAGTCTGAAGGACCCTCTGCCGAGGCGGTAGAGGAAGGTGGCCACGGTGGGTGCTCCTTTTAGGGTTCACCGACCGGCCCCGCCGCACTGAATTTGGGTGTGCGGCGGCGGGGCCGGTCGGCTCGGGTGGTGTTCGCCGACGTCTTCGACGGCGGGTTTCCTGGTGTGTTTCAGCTATGGATTGTGGTTGTGGGTC
The DNA here is from genome assembly GCF_042647865.1 of Glycomyces rhizosphaerae. Lineage (NCBI taxonomy): Bacteria > Bacillati > Actinomycetota > Actinomycetes > Glycomycetales > Glycomycetaceae > Glycomyces > Glycomyces rhizosphaerae. The sequence goes on along the minus strand of NZ_JBHRWO010000020.1, from coordinate 170,045 downwards.
TGGTGATGCCGGCTTCGAGCTGATCGAAGGCGGCGGTGATGACGTCCGCGAGCTGCCGGCCGCGCGGATTCGCGAGCCAGTCCTCATTGGAGGTCTTCATGGCGACGAGGGCGCTGCCGAGCACCAGTCGCGGATACAGGTCCTCCGGGGTGGTGCCGGTGGCCTCGGCGACGATCCCGAGCGCCTCGGCGAACAGTTCCATGAACTGGCCGGCCTGGTTCTTGATCAGCTCGGGCGAGTTGCGGATGAGCTCTTCGCGGCACTGCATCTGGGTGAGGTCGTAGCGCTCGTCGATGTGCATGCTGATGCAGGCGTCGCGCAGGGCGTGCCAGGCCGACTGCCGCCGCACGCGATCGCGCAGCTGGTCGAGCAGTTCCGCCGTGGTCTCGTGGAAGTCGTGGAGGAACGCCGCTTCCTTGTTCGGGAAGTAGTTGTGGAAGGTGCGCGTGGAGACGCCGACCTCGGCCGCGATCTCGTCGGCCGTGACGGCGTCGAGACCGCCCTTCGCCACGGCGAGGCGCAGCGTGGCCTCGCAGAGGGCCGCCTTGGTGGCGGCCTTCTTGCGTTCGCGGAGTCCGGTCTGGTCGGCCATGAGAGCAACCCTAGTGGGAGTTGCTCATGTTCACAAGATGCAAATGAAGAAATTTTGCAGCAGGCGCAAATTTTCCTGCAGGGAAGGTTTTAGGTGAGCGGGGCCACGCAGGTGACGCCGGGGACGGTCCACTCGATGACGGGCTCGGCCTCGCCGGTCGGGTCGACCCGGGTGACGACGCCCGAGTGCTGGCAGGACACCAGCAGCGTCCCGTTCGCGGTGAGCACGGCGTCGCGCGGCCAGGCGCCGCCGACGGGGACCGAGCGGATGAGCGAGCCGTCGGCGGGATCGACCGTGGCGACCTGGTCGGCGCCGCGGACCGTGACGTACACCAGATCGCGCTCGGGGTCGGGGACGACGGCGGCCGGCAGCGGACGCGGCGCGTCCTCTTCGAGGCCGATGTCGGGCAGGGCCGCGAAATCGGCGACCTCGCCGGCGGGCAGCGCCACCGGGGCCAGGAAGGAGAAGGTGGCCGAGCGCTCGTCGAAGGAGCCGACCGCGACCGCGTTCGCCAACTCCCCCACCACGATCGCGCGGTCACCCAGGAACGCCAGGTGGCGCGGGCCGAACCCGGGCTCGAGCGCGGTGGTCCCGGCCGGGGTGAGCTTGCCGTCCGCACCGAGGTCGAAGGCGTGGATGCGGTCGGCGCCCAAGTCGACCGCCAGGACGCGTCCCATGTGACATACCACTTGGTGCGCGTGCGGACCGGTCTGGCGCTCCGCGTCCGGACCCGTGCCCGAGAGCTTGAAGACGTCGGTCGCCTCGCCCAGGGTGCCGTCCTCGCCGATCGGCAAGACCGCGACGGAGCCGCCTCCTTCGCCGTCGCCGTAGTTGGCGACCAGCAGCCAGCGCCCGCTCGGGTCGACCGTGCCGTGGCAGGGGTTGTCGCCGCCGGTGGACTGGCCCTGGCCGGCCCGGTCGAGCGCGAAGTCCTCGCCGAGGCGCCAGGCCGCGGCGAAGCCGGGCTCGGTGTGGGTGAGGGTGTAGACCGCTTCAGGCCCGACGTGGACCCACGTCGGGTTGACGACCGCCGCCGCCGCGCCGAGTCCGTCAGGTCCGGCCACGACGAGGCCCGGGCCGCCTTCAGTGGTGTAGTCGCCTAGGAGGTACCGCATGGGCCCGATCCTAGCGGCCCGGAAAAGGGTCGACGCGCCCTCGGGCTCCTAACATCGCGCGCGCCGCCGGGACGCCCTGGTCGGCGGGAAGGAGACGACGCCGCCTCCGGCTCTTACACTTGGAGGCATGGCCGAGGACAGCAAGACCGACGCGCAGTGGCGCGAGCAGCTCAGCCGCGACGAGTACAAGGTGCTGCGCCGGGGTGGCACCGAGGCGCCGTGGACGGGCGAGTACGTCGACGAGAAGCGCCGCGGCGTCTACCGCTGCCGCGCGTGCGGCTCCGAGCTGTTCGCCTCCGACACGAAGTTCGACTCCCGCTGCGGGTGGCCCTCCTTCTGGACGCCGATGGCCGGCGACCGCGTGCGGCTCCTGGAGGACGGCAGCCTCGGCATGCGGCGCACCGAGGTGCGGTGCGCGAACTGCGACTCCCACCTGGGCCACGTTTTCTACGGCGAGGGCTGGGACAACCCCGACGACGCCCGCTTCTGCATCAACTCGATCAGCCTGACGCTCGAACCGGTCGACGACGCCGAGTAGGCCCGGCGGGCCGATGCCGTTGGGCTCGAACCGCTTGCAGCAGTGGCATATCACATGCCACACACCAGTACCGTCTCGTTCGGGCCGAGCCGTGCCCGGCCGCCCTCAGGTGCGCTCGCACCTCCCGACTAAGCTCTCCCTCGTCCCCTGCTCCCCTAATCAGAAGCGAGGCCGAGGGTGGAACCCGGGAACCTGATCGCTGGCCGATACCGCCTAGAGCAGCGCCTGGCAGCAGGCGGCATGGGCGCGGTGTGGCGCGGCACCGACACCCGGCTGAACCGCGTCGTCGCCATCAAACTCCTCCATTCAGGACTGTCCGGGAACGACCGGTTCCGCGCCCGCTTCCACCAGGAGGCGCAGGCCGTGGCCCAGCTCCAGTCGCCCGGGATCGTCGGCCTGTACGACTACGGCGAGGAGCAGGCGCCCGAGGGGCTCGTCTCCTACCTCATCATGGAGCTCGTGCGCGGCGAAGCGCTCGACAACGTGCTGCGTCAGCGGGGCCGCCTGTCCCCCAACGAGACGCTGAAGATCATGGCGTCCGCGGCCGAGGCGCTCGACGTCGCCCACCAGGCCCACATCATCCACCGCGACATCAAGCCGGGGAACCTGCTCGTCGGGTCCGACGGCAGCGTCAAGGTCGTCGACTTCGGCATCGCCGCCGCCAAGGGCGGCGCGGGCCTGACCGAGACCGGCACCGTCATGGGCACCCTCGCGTACGCGTCGCCCGAGCAGCTCCAGGGCGCGCAGCTGACCGGCGCGACCGACCTGTACTCGCTGGGCATCGTCGGCTACGAGTGCCTCGCGGGGAGGCCCCCGTTCGCCGGGAACGAGCCGACCGCCGCGATCGCCGGCCACCTCACCGGCCAGCCCGGGCCGCTCCCTCCGGACGTGCCGGGCCAGGTCGGACAGATCATCATGCGCCTCTTGGCGAAGGACCCGCGCCAGCGCTTCGCCTCGGCCGCCGAGCTCGCGCAGGTGTGCAGGGCCGGCGGGATGGGCGGCGGGACCACCGCGATGCTCGCCCCGGCGGCGCCGCCTCCGCAGTCCCCCCAGGCCACCCAGGTGATGTCGCCGGGCGCGGCCGGGGCGATGGGCGCGGGGATCGTCGCGGCGCACACGTCGCCGCACCAGATGCAGCAGGACGAGTACGGCGGGGCCGGGACCGGCCAGTACCGCACCGGCGCCAACGGGGAGCGTCCGCTGCCGCCGCCGCGCGAGCAGGAGAAGCCCAGACGCAATCCGACCGGCCCGATCCTGGTGGTCGTGGCAGGAATCGCGATCATCCTCATCGCACTGTTCATGATCAAGCCGTGGGACAAGTCCGGCGCCGAGGACGATACGACCGCTGACGGCGGCGGGACCTCCGACACGGCGACCGACGCGGCCCAGGAGTCCACGGAGGACGCCGAGGAGACCACCGCGGAAGACGACGGCGGCGACGAGAACCAGGGCGAGGACGACTCGAACAACGAGGACGAGGACAACTCCGACGAGGAGACGTCCGAGGAAGAGCTCCAGCTCGTCGAACTCGAGGACTACACCGGGTGGGACGTCAACGAGGCCATGGCGGACCTCGAAGGGCAGGGTTTCACCGACGTCTCCCCGAGCGCGACGCAGTCGGTGGACCTCGAGCACGGCACCTGCGAGGTCCTCTACCAGGAGCCCGAGGGCGGCACCGAGGTCGGCTACGACACGCCGATCATGCTCGAATACGTGGCCAACGACGACTCCTGCCCGGACGGCAACCTCGGCGGCTGACCGATTGTCGGACCCCCGCGCCACCCTTGTGATCGGGGGTGTCGCAAAGCGACACACCCGGGCGCGGGGGCCGGATCCACCCCGGCCTGTCGCACCCGTCGGGCACTGTTGATTCGGGGGACCCTGCGAATGCCCGATTTGCCGGGAACCGCCGTTCACGTTCAACCGCACCACGCCTAGCGGCCGCAATCCTTCGGACGCGGAGTCGCCGCTCCACGAGCCTCGGCGAGAATGGTCGACATGCCGCAACCGCCCGCGCCGCCTGACCTGCCGATCCGCGAAGCCCTACCCGAGCTCCTGGAAGCAGTGGCGCGCACCGGGACCGCCGTCCTCGCCGCGCCTCCCGGAACCGGCAAGACCACGCTCGCGCCGCTCGCCCTCGCGGGCCTCATCCCCACCGAGGCCACAGCCTCGGGAAATGCCGCGTCACGTGTGACACGTGATATGCCACAGCGCCGCGTCCTCGTGGCCGAACCCCGGCGGCTCGCCACCCGAGCCGCCGCCACGCGCATGGCCGCGCTCCTCGGCGAGAAGGTCGGCGAACGCGTCGGCTACCAGATCCGGGGCGAAACCCGCCGGTCGGCCGCGACCCGCGTCGAGGTCGTGACCACCGGGGTCCTCCTCAACCGGCTCATCGCCGACCCCGAGCTGCCCGGTGTCGACCTCGTCGTGCTCGACGAGTGCCACGAGCGCCACCTCGAGACCGACACCGCCTGCGCCTTCCTCGCCGAGACCCGCCAGATCCTGCGCCCCGACCTCGGCCTCGTCGCCGCCTCCGCCACCGCCGACATCGGGCTCTGGACCGCGCTCCTCGGCGCCGAGGGCGAACCCGCGCCCGCCGTCGGCTCCGAACCGATGCGCCACCCCGTCGACATGCACTGGGCTCCACCGAGAGAGCGCCTCAACGCCCCTGACGGGATGCGGGTCGATCCGAGGTTCCTCGCCCATGTCGCCCACGTGGTCGAACGCGCCCTCGACGCCGGAGACGGCGACCTCCTGGTCTTTCTTCCAGGTGCTTCGGAGATCCGCAGGGTGGCCGAGCGCCTGGCCCACCGTGAGGCAGGAAGCCTCGGATCCGATATATATCAATTGCACGGATCGATTTCGTCTGCCGAGCAGGACCGTGCGATGCGCATCGGGGACCGCCGCAGGGTCGTGCTCGCCACCGACATCGCCGAATCCAGCCTGACGGTGCCCGGGGTGCGGATCGTGGTGGACGCGGGCCTCGCCCGCCGGCCGTTGATCGACCACGCCCGCGGCTTGCCGGGCCTGACCACGGCCTATGCCTCCCGCGCCTCGACCGACCAGCGTGCGGGCCGCGCCGGACGCGAAGGCCCCGGCGCGGTGTGGCGGTGCTGGAGCGAGGCCGAGCACCTCCGCCGCGCCGCGCAGCCCGCCCCGGACATCGCCTGCTCCGACCTCACCGCGTTCCGCCTTCAAGCCGCCTGCTGGGGCACCCCGGTCGACGACCTGGCGCTGCCGGGCCGGCCGCCCGCCGGGGCCGTCGAAGCGGCCGAGGCCACGCTGCTCTCCTTGGGCGCCATCGACAATGACGGCTCAGCGACCGAACGAGGCCGGGCACTGGCCCGCATGGGCGTCCATCCTCGACTGGCGCGGGCGCTCGTGGACGGCGCCCGACGCGTCGGCACCGAGAAGGCCGCCGAGGTCGCCGCACTCTTGAACCTCGACCGCCGCGCGAGAGGCGACGACCTCCTCGCGCAATGGCGGCAGCTGCGGACCGGCCGCGACCGCCAGTGGCAGAACGAGGTCAAGCGCCTCACCCGCTCCCTCAGCGCTTCAAACGGCCCCGGCGACAGCGCACCGGACTCCACCGACTCGCGGTCGGGTGCCTCAGCCGGTCCGGGACCGGACCCCGCACGGTCGCACAGCAACGCAGCACGCTCCGGTCAAAGGTCGGCCGCTTCCCGTCCGAGCCGGCCCGTCAGCGACGACGAGGCCGCCGCCACCGTCATCGCCCTGGCCTTCCCCGAGCGGGTCGCCAAACGCCAAGAGGGCGCGCCCGCCAAGGGCAAGGCGACGGCCTCGAACCGTCCGCCCGCCGCGACGAGCTCGGGCCAGTGGCGCACCGTCGCCGGGACCGGCGCAGTGGCCGCCGAGGGCTCCCCGCTCACCGGCAGCGAATGGCTCGCCATCGCCGACGCCGACCGCTCCCCCGGCCGTGCCGCCGCCATGATCCGCGCAGCCGTCCCGATCGACGGTGAACTCGCCTGCGAACTGGTGGGCGACAGCGTGAGCGAACGCGTCGAATGGGACACCGAGCGCCGAGACGTGACCGCGCGGTCCGTGCGGTCGCTCGGGGCGATCGAGGTGTCCTCGGAGCCGCTGCGCCGGCCCGACCCCGCGCTCGTCGCGCAGGCCCTCGCCGAAGGGCTGCGCCGCGAAGGCCTCGGCCTGCTCCGCTGGTCCGAGGAGTCGAAGCGACTGCGCGACCGCATGGCCTTCTGCCATCGCGCGCTGGGCGAACCCTGGGCCGACGTCTCGGACGCGGCGCTCGCGTCCGGCACCGACTGGTTGGAGCCGTGGTGGTCCCGGGCCAGGCGCCGATCCGACGTGGAGCGCATCCCGGTCGGTCAGGCGCTGCGGAACCTGCTGCCGTGGCAGGCCGGGATCGACGAGACCGCGCCCGAAGCGCTCCCGGTGCCCAGCGGCCGCGAGGCCCGCGTCGACTACTCCGGTGAAGCGCCGGTGCTGGCCGTGAAGCTCCAGGAGATGTTCGGGGCCGTCGACACCCCGCGCATCGCCGGGGTGCCGGTGCTCCTGCACCTGCTCAGCCCCGCCGGGCGGCCGCTCGCGGTCACCGCCGATCTCAAGTCGTTCTGGGAAGGGCCCTATCGGGAGGTGCGCAAGGAGATGCGCGGACGCTACCCCAAGCACCCGTGGCCCGAGGACCCTTACTCGGTGGCGCCGACCGCGAAGGTCAAGCGGCACCTCCGTTGAAAAGGTTCCATTCGTCGAAAGGCAGGAGCATGTAAGTCCCCCACACGGCGGCGGCGATCGTGGCGAGGGAGAACAGGAAGATCCAGGCCCCGGCCGGGACCGGCGTGATCCCGGCGAGCTGGTCGGCGTCGGACTGGCCCGAGCCGCGTCGGCTGCGGCGCCTCGACCCCAGCTCCATCACCGGCTTGACCGCGCCGAGCAGCAGCAGCCAGGCCCCGACGTAGGCGGCGACGGTCTGCACGATCGCGTTGCCGTACCAAGTCGCCGCGAAGACGCCCGCGCCGACCACGATGAGGGCCAGCGCGCCGTACCAGTTGCGGATGAAGACGAGCATGATCGCCAAGAGCCCCAGCGTGATCCACAGCAGCAGGACGATGCGGCCGGCGCCGGTGAGGGCCGCGAAGGCCAGGCCGAGGGCGGCGGGGGCGGTGTAGCCGGCGAAGAGGGTCATGGCGGCGCCGAACCCGGTGGGTTTGCCGCGGGAGAAGGTGAGGCCCGAGGTGTCGGCGTGGAGGCGGATGCCGGTGAGGCGGCGGCGCATGAGGATCGCCATGAACGCGTGCCCGCCTTCGTGGGCGATGGTGACCAGGCCGCGGGTCCAGCGCCATACGGGCGTGTACAGGACGGCTGCGGCCGCAGCGGCCAGGCAGGCGAGCATGACCCAGACGGGCGGGGTGTCCTGGGTCTGGGTGAGGGTGTCGAAGACGGTTTCGAAGGATTCCACTTGGCCTCGGCTATTCGGGGTGCATCGGTCGCGCGGTGAAGAATGATCGTAGCCGCGCCCGTATGGTAGAGGGGGAAGAGGCACCTCCTCGTGGAAGGACGGCCCCCATGGGCACCGACGACCGCCCCGATCCGCATCTGAGCTTCCTCGAGATGACCGACAGTCTCGTGGAGGATCTGGCGATGCACAACCTCAAGGCGCGCGAGAAGCTGCGGGAGGGCATCGCGTGGCTCGAGGCTCGTCGTGACGACGCCGACCCCGCCGAGAACGCCGACATCGAGATCCTGCTGGCCCAGTGCCATGACGCGCTGAAGCGGATGGAGTCGCTGCGGGGCACGTATCAGGATGTGCGGGCGATCAACGCGGCGGCGCACGCCGAGCACGTGGAGTGGCTGGAGAAGCGGATGCTCGGCGGGACCGAGTCGCCCGAGGAGCTGCGGGAGCGCCAGCGCCGCCTGGAGCGGTTGCGGGAGGAGCGCCAGGCGCGGCTCGGGGATCTGCAGCGCCGGTCGCGGGAGACGCAGCAGCCGCACACCGAGGGCGACGAGGGTTCGCACTGAGGCCCGCCTTGCGGCGGGTGACCGATAACCAAGGGCAGCAAGGGCTTACCTGCGGTTCCTTGCCTCTGGGCCGATAACGGTTCGGCCACGATCCATTGACATGTACCAATTTGTTCGGTAGGAATGAGTCCTGGACCGAATGAGAGAGCGCTCTCTCATGATCGATCTGAAGCCAGATCAGATCTGAGAGAGCGATCTCTGAACCCTCGGCAAAGGAGCCGTCATGGCAACATCGCAGACCTCCGAACGACAGCACGCACCCCGGCGCCGGCTCGCCCGCGTCATCGCCGCCGCCTCCGCCGGAGCCGCCGTGATCGCGGCGGCGACCCTCACCATCACCACCGCGAACGCCCAGGACGGCCCCGAGGCCGCGCAGACCTGGGAGCTCGCCTGGTCCGACGAGTTCAACGGCTCAGGCGGATCCCAGCCCTCCACATCGGACTGGATCTACGACATCGGGCACAACTACCCCGGCGGGCCCGCGAACTGGGGCACCGGCGAGATCGCCGCCCACACGAACAATCCCGCGAACGTCTCGATGGACGGCAACGGGCACCTCAAGATCACCGCCCTGCGCGACGGCGCCGGGGCGTGGACCTCCGCGCGCATCGAGTCCGTCCGCACCGACTTCAAGCCGCCTTCGGGCGGGTCGCTGAAAGTCGAAGGGCGGCTGCAACTGCCGCAGGTGACCGGTGAGCAGGCGCTCGGGTACTGGCCCGCGTTCTGGGCCCTGGGCTCGCCGTTCCGCGGGAACTACCACAACTGGCCCGGCATCGGCGAGTTCGACTTCATGGAGAACGTCAACGGTCTGGACTGGACGTTCGGCACCCTCCACTGCGGTGTGGCGCCGGGCGGGCCGTGCAACGAGTTCAACGGGATCGCCGGCCAGACCTACTGCGGCGGGTCCTGCCACAACGGCTTCCACACGTACGGGTTCGAGTGGGACGAGTCGGGTGCGGCGGGCCAGCTGCGCTGGTACGTGGACGGGACCCTGTACCACACCATCGACGAAGGCGACCTGCCCGCGGACACGTGGGCCCAGATGACCGACCACGCCGGGTACTTCCTGATGCTGAACCTGGCGATCGGCGGGGCCTTCCCCGACGGGGTGTCGGGGCAGACGACGCCCACGGCGGCCACGGTGCCGGGGCATTCGATGCTCGTCGACTACGTGCGGGTGTACACCTCCGGGGGCGGCGGCAACGGTGAGCCGACCGAGGAACCGACGACGCCCGGCGGGGGCACCCGCGACGCCTACGCCACGGTCGAAGCGGCCTCGTTCGACGCGGCCTCGGGCGCGACGGCCGGCGGCTCGTCGATCGGCCCGCTCGGCAACGGCGACTGGGTCCGCTACGACGACATGAACTTCGGCTCGACGAGCCCGGTGGACTTCACCGCCCGGGTGGCCTCAGGGGCCGCGGGCGGGGTGAGCGGCCTGGTCGAAGTCCGGATCGACTCGGCCACGGCGAACCCGATCGGCTCCTTCTCGATCGCGAACACCGGCGGCTGGTCCTCCTGGCGGGACGTGCCCGGCAACGTGAACTCGGTGACCGGGACCCACGACGTGTACCTCACCTTCACCTCAGGCCAGTCGCAGGACTTCGTGTCCGTGCAGGCGTTTGCCTTCAGACGCTGAGACTCGCTCTGGGCGCGGCCGGGATTCCGGCCGCGCCTCCCCTACGACGCAGAGAGCGCTCTCTCAACGCCGTCGCCCCACGATCCCCCGCGGCACTCCGCGGATCCCTCACCTTAGGAGAGAAGCACCGATGAACACCAGACCGATCCGCAACGCCCTGGCGGCCGCGACCGCCGCGGCACTCGTCCTCGCCGGGACGGCCGCCTGCTCCGGCGGGGACGACGACGGCACGATCACCCTCAGCGTCGGCCTGTTCGGCGACTTCGGCTTCGGGCCGCTCTACGAGGAGTACACGAAGCTGCACCCCGAGATCGAGTTCGAGGAGCGCATCGCCGAGTTCGCCGACCACCACACCAACCTCACCACCCACCTCGCGACCGGCTCCGGCACGGCCGACATCGAAGCGGTCGAGGTCGGCTACATCTCGCAGTACACCGCCCAGCCCGACCGCTTCCACAACCTCCTCGACCTCGGCGCCGACGACCTCGAAGGCCAATGGCTGGACTGGAAGTGGCAGCAGGCCCTCTCCAAGGACGGCGAGTCGCTCATCGGGCTCGGCACCGACGTCGGCGGCATGGCCATGTGCTACCGCCGCGACCTGTTCGAGGCCGCCGGACTCCCGGTCGAACGCGACGAGGTCTCCGCGCTGTGGGCCGAGTCCTGGGAGGACTACGTGAACGTGGGCCGCCAGTACTCCGAGGCCACCGGCGGCGACTACTTCTTCGAGTCCTCCGGGAACATGTTCCGCGCCATGGTCGAACAGGCCGACGAGGGCGTCTACGACCGCGAGGACAACCTCGTCGTCGAGTCCAACCCCGCCATCGGCGAAGCCTGGGGCCTCACCGTCCAGGCCATCGAGGCGGGCATGTCGAACCGGCTCCAGGCCTGGACGCCCGAGTGGAACGCCGGGTTCGGCGAGGGCACCTTCGCGACCATCATCTGCCCGGCGTGGATGACCTCCTACATCGAGACGAACGCGCCCGACTCGGCCGGGCAGTGGGACATCGCCACCGTGCCCGGCGGCGCCGGGAACATGGGGGGCTCGCACCTCGTGCTGCCCGCCCAGGGCGACCACCCCGAGGAGGCCTACGCGTTCCTCGAATGGCTCACCGCGCCCGAGCAGCAGCTCAAGGTGTTCGAGTCCACCGGGAACTTCCCGTCCACACCGGAGCTGTACGAGGACGAGGCCCTCACCGGCATGACGAAGACGTACTTCAACGACGCGCCCGTCGGCCAGATCTTCACGGCCGCAGCGCAAGCCGTCGAACCGCAGTACCAGGGCCCGCTCCAGGGCGACGTGCTCGCGACCATCGGCCAGGGCCTCGGCCGCATCGAGGACGGCAGCCAGACGCCCGAAGAGGCCTGGACCCAGGTCCTGAGCGACCTCGAATCGTTCTAGCCCCCAGGGGCGGGGCCGGCCGGGCCCTATCGTGATGCCAGGCCGGCCCCGCCTCCCGACGATCGTGAAAGCGAACCGATGACCATCGCCGCCAAGGGGACCACCGGCCGCCAGCGCTTCCAGCACCAGCGCTACCGCCTCGACCTCAAAGCCTCCCCGTACCTGTACATCGCCCCGTTCTTCGTCCTGTTCGCCGCGTTCGGGCTCTTCCCGCTCGCCTACACCGCCTGGGTGTCCACACACGAGTGGAGCCTGCTCGCCGACGAGCACGTGTTCGTCGGCTTCGGCAACTACCAGACGCTCCTGGGCGACCCGTACTTCTGGAACGCCCTGGGCAACACGCTGTCCATCCTGGTGCTCGCCACCGTGCCGCAGCTCTTGGCCGCCCTGCTCCTCGCCCACGTGCTGACGCTGCGGCTGCGCGGGCAGACGTTCTGGCGCATGGGGATGCTCCTGCCGAACGTCGCCTCCGTGGTGGCCGTCGCCGTCATCTTCAGCACGCTGTTCGGCCGCGACTTCGGCCTCGTCAACTGGATCCTCGAATCACTCGGCGCCGGGCGCGTCGACTGGCAGTCCGGCAGTGCCACGTCACATATCGCCATCGCTGTCATGGTGGCGTGGAAGTGGACCGGATACAACGCCCTGATCTACCTCGCCGCGATGCAGGCCGTGCCGCGCGAGGTCTACGAGGCCGCCCACCTCGACGGGGCCACGAGGATGCAGCAGCTGTTCCACGTCACCGTCCCGATGATCCGGCCCACCATCGTGTTCACCGTGATCGTCTCGACCATCTACGGGCTGCAGATCTTCGCCGAACCGCAGCTGTTCGGCGGCGGCGGGCCGAACGGCGTCACCGGCGGCGCCTCACGGCAGTTCCAGACCCTCACGCTCTACCTGTACGAGCACGGCTTCAACCGCGGCTTCGAGTTCGGCTACGCCTCGGCGGTCGCGTGGACGATGTTCGCCGTCATCGTCCTCATCGCCCTCCTCAACTACCTGTTCATCCGCCGCATCAGGAGCGACTCATGACCAGCCCCGCGCCAACCTCGCCGCCCGTCCCCTCCCCCGCCGCCGAAGACACCCGGCGATCGGACCGCACAGCCTTGCCGGGCCGGTCCGATCGCCGGGCACGATCCCGGCTCCGCGCGCTGCGCGAGCAGCCCGGACGCCTCGCCTACCTCACGCTCGTCGCCGTGCTGTTCTTCTCGGGCTTCCCCCTGTACTACAGCTTCGTCGTCGCCTCCCGCGACAACTCGGCGCTCGCGCAGGTCCCGCCGCCGGTACTGCCAGGGGCGAACCTCGTCGAGAACGTCCAACGGGTCTTCGACACCGTCCCTTTCGGCACAGCCCTGTGGAACTCGGTGTTCGTCAGCGCGGTCGTGACCGCCTCGGTGGTGTTCTTCTCGACCCTCGCCGGGTTCGCGTTCGCCAAGCTGGAATTCAAGGGCGCCAAGGTCCTCCTGGTGGCCGTGGTCGCCACGATGATGGTGCCGGTCCAGCTGGGCGTGATCCCGCTGTTCATGCTCATGATCGAACTGGAGTGGACGGACACGCTGTGGGCGGTGATCGCCCCGGGCCTGGTGAGCGCCTTCGGGGTCTTCTTCATGACCCAGTACCTGCGCGGCGCACTGCCGGGGTCGCTCATCGAGTCGGCCCGCATGGACGGCGCCTCGACCTTCCGGATCTTCTGGCAGATCGTCATGCCCGCCGCGCGGCCCGCGGCCGTGGTGCTCGGCGTGCTCACGTTCCTGACCTCCTGGAACGACTACTTCTGGCCGCTCATCGTCCTTTCGAGCCCTGAGCGGCAGACCGTGCAGGTCGCGCTGTCGACGCTCAGCGGCGGGTACGTCACCGACCAGTCGTTGGTGCTGACCGGGACGATGCTGGCTACGCTTCCTCTGCTGGCGGTGTTCGCGCTCTTGGGCAAGTACATGATCAGCGGGATCATGCAGGGCGCGGTCAAAGGCTGAGACGTACGGAGGCGGACGGGATGCGGCGAGCGGAAGCGGTGCCGGGCGGCGGTGCGGTGCGGGGACCCCGCACCGGGCGGCCCACCTTGGAGGAGGTCGCCGAGCGCGCCGGCGTGTCGCGCGCGACGGTCTCACGAGTCGTCAACGGGCAGACCACCGTGGCCGAAGACCTGCGACAGGCCGTGGAGGCCGCGGCGGCCGAGCTCGGCTACGTGCCGCACGCCGCGGCCCGGTCCCTGGTGACGCACCGGACCGACTCTGTGGCGCTGATCCTCCCCGAGTCGCCGAACCGGGTGTTCTCGGACGACCAGTTCTTTCCGAGCGTGATCCGCGGCGTCGCCGGGGAGCTCGACGCGGCCGGGAAGCTGCTGGTGCTGCTCACGACCGGTTCGGCGGAGGCGCGGTCGCGGGCCGAGCGGTACGCGGTGGGCGGGCACGTCGACGGGGTGATGTTCGCGTCGCTGCACGATGCCGACCTGCTGCCGGAGCTCATGCTGCGGCGCGGGGTGCCGGTGGTGTGCAACGGGCTGCCGCACCTGGCGGCGCCCTGCATCGACGTCGACCATGTGGGCGGTGTGCGGGCCGCGGTGGAGTATCTGCTCGCGAAGGGCCGCAGGCGGATCGCGACGGTGGCGGGGCCGCAGGACATGGTCGCCGGGCGGGCCCGCCTGGACGGCTACCGGCAGGCGCTGGCCGCGGCGGACCGGCGCGCGATCGTCGCGGTCGGGGACTTCACCGCCGAATCGGGGCACGCGGGGATGCGGCAGCTGCTCGCGGACGAACCGGATCTGGACGCGGTGTTCGTGGCCTCGGACCTGATGGCGCACGGAGCACTGCAGGCCTTGCGGGAAGCGGGCCGGAGCGTGCCCGCGGACGTGGCGGTGGTCGGCTTCGACGACATCGCTCTGGCGACGTACTGCGACCCGCCGCTGACGACCGTGCGGCAGCCGATCGCAGAGATCGGCCGCACCATGGCCCGGACCATGCTGCGGCTCTTGGAGGGACGCGAGGTCGAACGGCTGACGGTCCTCCCCACGGAACTGGTGGTGCGCGACTCCGCGTAGCGGAGTTCGCGCGCAGCCGCGCAGCGGAGATCGAGTATCGCCGCTTCGCACTGCCGCGTAGCGGCGACGGCGCACTGCCGCGAGCGGTGGCCGCATGCCGGGTACCGCCGCCGCCCACGGCGTGGCTAGGTGAAGATGCTCACCCCGCCGGGGCCGACCAGCAGGCCGACGATGATCACCACTATCCCCAGGAGCACTTGCCCCCGGAAGATCATGGTGATGCCGTAGATGACGAGAATGACCGCGAGAATCCACAGAATCAATGCCATGCGGACCGGTTACCCGGCCCGGCGCAAAGTATGTCTACAGTCGTCTGGCGCCCGGCATCTGCCGGAACCGGCCGTACCACGTGACATGTCACGTATCACCCGACTCGCGGGCCCCCAATACCACCCTGACATGCGGGTCCGACAGGGATCGGCGCCCCGGAGACACGAGGCGGGCGCGCGGACCGGCGCATCGGAGACCAAGGCGACGCGGCTGGTGACGGCACGGATCAGGGCGGAATGTCACAGGCCTGTGATCCACTGGGGGCATGGAGATCGCGTTGGTGCACGGACGCGGCGGGGAAGGCTGGACGATGCCGCTGCCGGGCGGCGCCGTCGCGTACCACGCCGACCTTGCCGCGGCCGTGACGGCGCTCGAAGCCGAGGTGCGAAACGGGCACGGCCCTGAAAGCGCCGATACCGCGGCCGCAGAGCCGAGCGGTTCGGCCGGAGCCGCGCACGAACCCGGCCCCCTGCCTCGCTGGGTGCTGGCCGACGCCGCCCGGGACTACCCGCCGCTGCTGGAGGCCGGGGCCCGCCTCGACCGCTGCCGCGACCTGCGACTCGCCGAGCGCATCCTCTCCCGCGTGGAAGGACACGAGCCGCCCGCCGTCGTCACCGAGTCCGACCCCGACGCCGGGACCCTCTTCGAACGCGAACCCGAACCGGTCGACGGCCCCGCCCTCCTCATCCGACTCCAGGCGACCTGGCTCGACCAGCGCCGCCGCACCGCGGCGGCCGACCTCGCCGGCATGGGCACGCTGCTCGCGGCCGAGTCCGCCGGCGGGCTCGTCGCCGCCGAGATGAGCCGCACCGGCGTCCCGTTCGACCGCGGCGTGCACGACCGCCTCCTGCGCGACCTGCTCGGGCCGAGGCCCACGAAGGGCATGCGGCCCAGGAAGCTCCAGGCACTGGCCGACAAGGTGATCGACGCGTTCGGGCACCAGCTCAACCCCGATTCGACGAAGCAGGTCCTGGCGGCCTTCCACGCGGCCGGTCTCGATGTCAAGACCACGCACTCATGGGAGCTGCACTCCGTCGACCACCCGGCGGTCGAGGCGCTCAAGGTCTACCGCGAGCACGCGCGGGTCTGGGGCGCGTTCGGCTGGAACTGGGCCGACGCGTGGGTCTCCGGGACCGGACCGCGCAGCGACGAGACCGCCGCCGATCCGACGGCCGACCGGGGCCGGTTCCGGCCGGTGTACATCGTCGGCGGGGCCGACACGGGCCGCTGGGGCACTGACGGCGGCGGGGCGCTGCAGCTCCCCCATGCGGTGCGGGAGGCGATCCGGGCCGAGCCGGGTTGGAAGCTCGTCGCGGCCGACGCCGCGCAGCTCGAGCCGCGACTGCTGGCGGCCATCAGCGGCGACCAGGCGATGATCGCCGCCACGGCGGCCGACGACCTGTACACCGAGCTGGCCCCGCGCCTGGGCGGGGAGCGATCGAAAGCCAAGATCGCGCTGATATCCGCGATGTACGGCGGCACCGCCGGGGACGCGGCGCAGCTGGTGCAGCTCATGAAGGACCGGTTCCCGGCCGCGTTCGACCGGGTCGAGTCGGCCGCGCGCATCGGCGAGAAGGGCGGGCTCGTCCGCACCTGGCTGGGCCGGACCGTGCCCGCGCCTTCCGAGCGCTGGTGGCAGACGCTCAACTCCGAGGACGGCACGAGGTCCGCCACCGGCCGCGGCCGCTTCACCCGGAACTTCATCGTGCAGGGCACCGCCGCCGAATGGGCGCTGGTGCTGCTGGCGCTCCTGCGGCGGGCGCTCCACGAGCGCGGCCTCGGTGAGCTCGTGTTCTTCCTGCACGACGAGGTCGTGGTCCACTGCCCGGCCGAACACGCCCAAGCGGTCTGCACGGCGATCGAGCAGGCCGCGGAGGCGGCCACGAGGACGCTCTTCGGCGACGTGCCGGTACGCATCCCGCTGCGCCCCAAGGTGGTCGACAGCTACGCCGAGGCGAAGTAAAGGGCCCGCAGCATCGCCGCGGGCCCTCGAAACTGCGGTGCTACCGGTGCGTCAGACCATTTCGAGCGTGACGTCGGCGGCGTCGACGTACCCGATCCGGTGGCCGATCTGGATCTGGTAGAACACCGTCTCGCCGTTGACGACGAACGTCGGGGTGTTGTAGGTCTTCGCCCACAAGGCCTGCGACCGGAGTTCCTGGCCCACGACATACGACTGGCCGGTGTCGATCGTGGTGACCACGCCGTTCGGGCGGTAGGTCGCCCCGGTGCCCTCGTAGGCGGCGGCCTCGGGGAAGGTGTCGCGCCAGACCGTCACGTCGTCGCGGTTGGGGACGGCGACCTGGCCGCGAGCCGGGGCGAGAACCGGGCTGTCCTCGTGGTTGAGGATCCAGCCCTTCTTGCCCTGGTACCACACGGCGACCCAGTCGCCTTGGACCTCGGCGACGGCGAACTGCTGGCCGTATCCGGCCCGGGCGCCGAGATCGTCGACGGAGTTCGAGGCCTCGTTGAGCAGCGGCGCGTCAAGGCTCGGCTCGGAGTACAGGAACACCGTGGAGGCCCCCCGGACCGGGCACTCGGCGGCGTCGTCGGCGGCGTCGCAACCGGTCATGACCGGGCGGTTGTCGGCGAACTCCGGTGCGACGGTGACGACCTCGGTTCCGATGCCTCCGGAAGCGTGTTCGAGCGGGACGCCCAGGAGCTGGAAGTAGTGCCCCCAGTCCCAGTAGGGGCCCGGGTCCCAGTGGGTCGACTGGGGCACGTTGTCGTGGCCGAGGATGTGGGCGCGGTCGATCGGGACGTCGTAGCGGTCGGCGAGGAAGCCGACCAGTTCGGCCGAATTGCGGTAGAGGATCTCGGTGTACCAGGAGCCGTCGGCGGCGAAGCCCTCGTGCTCGATGCCGAGCGAGCGCATGTTGACGGCCCAGTTCCCCGCCTGCCAGCCGACGTTCTTGTGGTCGAGGTGTTCGGCGATGTGCCCGTCGGAGGAGCGCACGGTGTAGTTCCAGGAGATCCGGGCCGGGTCCTGGACGACGTCGAGGGTTCCGTCGTAGCAGCCCTCGGTGTCGTGGATGACGATCGCGTTGATGTCGATGTCGTTCTCGCGGTCGGCGAGGTCGTGGTTGCCGTACTGGCTGATCGTGGTTCCCCACTGCTCGTACGGAGCGGGGATCCACTCGCAGCCCAGCGAGTCCGGGCAGATCGTGTTCGACGTGTCGGCGGCGGTGAGGCCGAGGGCGGCCATGCCGCTCTCGTCGGGGTCGACGGCCTGCGAGTCGAGCGTGACGGTGCCGTCGTCGGTCTCCTCGGTGGCGCCGGTGGCGATGAGCGCGTAGACCTCGTCGGCGAAGCGGGCGGCGGTGGCCTCGTCCTCGGCGCCCGAGTAGCGGGCGACCGCGGCGTACCAGTCGGCCGGGTCGTCGGATTCGATGCCGAGGTCGGCCGCGTAGTCGGCGAGGAGCGCGGCGCCACCGGCGATGTTCGAGGCCGGGTCGGTGCGCAGCTCCTCCTCGGTCTCGCCGGTCAGGGAGGCCGCGTCGTCGATCGTGATCGGCCCCGGGTCGGCTTCGGGCGCTTCGGATTCGGCCTCGGGGAGCTCCATCGGCCGGGTGTCGTCGCCGCGGGCGTCGTCCTCGTTGTGGTGCCCGGCGCCGTTGAGGGTCGGGACCTCGTCGGTGAGGTGCATGGGACCGAATCCGCCCGCGGTGCTGGGTTGGCCGCCGTGGTCGGTCCAGCGGGACTGCATGTAGGAGACGCCGAGCAGGATCGCCTCGGGCACCTCGTACTCGGCGGCGGCGGCCGTGTACTCGGCTTGGCGGGGCGAGCCCGCGGGCTCCTCGGCGGCGGCGTTCCAGGCGACGGCGCCGAGTTTGGCCGCCGCGGCCAGCGCGGCGGCTCCGGCCGCGACGGCGCGGTGACGGCGCCGCCAACGGGGAAGATTATGTGCCATGGGGTCCCTATCGTGATGTTTTGATACGGCTATCGCGCCATTCTCGGCTATTGCGGCGTGTGATCGAGTGCTCTACAGCGAGGGGACACGAAGGACACATCAGGCCTTTGCCACATCGGGCAACCGTGTTCACATCCGAGGAGACGACCGGAAGTAGTAGTACCCGGGTACCACTCACGTCCCTGAAGTTCGCTCTTGAAACCGATGAAGGGTCGTTTTGCGCGCCGTAGCGTTCTGAGCATGATCGAGATCGAGCACTTGACGAAGCGCTACGGCAAGAAGACGGCCGTAGACGATCTGACCTTCGCCGTCAAACCCGGCGTCGTCACCGGCTTTCTCGGCCCCAACGGCGCAGGGAAGTCCACCACGATGCGCGCCATCGTGGGCCTGGACGCTCCCACCAGCGGCCTCGCCCGCGTCAACGGCAAGCACTACTCCGAGTTCCGCTCGCCGCTGACCGAGGTCGGCGCGCTCCTGGAGGCCAAGTCCGTCCACGCCGGACGCAGCGCCTACAAGCACCTCCTCGCCCTCGCCCGCACCCACGGCATCCCCACGCGCCGCGTCAACGAGGTCATCGACCTCGTCGGCCTGCACGAGGTCGCCGGCAAGCGCGTCGGCGGGTTCAGCCTCGGCATGGGCCAGCGCCTGGGCATCGCCGTGGCGCTCCTGGGCGACCCGGCCGTGCTGATCCTGGACGAGCCGGTGAACGGCCTCGACCCCGACGGCGTGAAGTGGATCCGCTTGCTGCTCAAGGGCCTCGCGGCCGAGGGCCGCACAGTGTTCCTGTCCTCGCACCTGATGAGCGAGCTGGCCCAGACCGCCGAGCACCTGATCGTGATCGGGCAGGGCAGGCTCTTGGCGGACACCACGGTCGACGCGTTCGTGTCGGGCAACGGTGAGGCGCGCGTGCGGGTGGTCTCGCCCGACGCGGCGCGTTTGGCCGAGCACCTTGCGGGTCCGGGGATCACCATCGCGAGCCCCGAGCGCGGGGTTCTGGACGTGTCCGGGACCGAGGCCGCCGTCGTGGGTCAGACCGCGGCCGCGCACGGCCTGGTGCTGCACGAGCTTCGCACCGACCGAGGGTCCCTTGAGGACGCGTTCATGCAGTTGACCGCCGACGCGGTCGAGTACCGCCAGACCACCGAAGGGGCGAACCGATGACCGCCGCTGCTATGACCGACCGCCCCGTGGCCTACACGCCGCCGGCGAACTACAAGCTCAGTGCGGCGGGCCTGCTGCATTCGGAGTGGACGAAGCTGTGGTCGTTGCGTTCGACCTGGATCGTGCTGCTGTGCGCGGCCGTGTTCAGCGCCGGCCTGGGCGCGTTGATCGCGTCGAGCATTCCGACCGAAGAGGCGGTCGGCGGGGCGGAGACGGCGATCGGCGTCTCGATGTCCGGTGTCGCGCTCGCCTCGGTGTTCGTGGCGGTGCTCGGCATCCTGACGGTGACCGGTGAGTACACGACCGGTTCGATCCGTTCCACGATGTCGGCCGCGCCGAAGCGCCTGTCGGTGCTGTGGGCGAAGGCCGCCGTGTTCGGGGCCGTGGTCGCGGTCCTGTTCACCGCCATGGTGTTCCTGACGTTCTTCCTGACGCAGGCGCTGTTCGGCGACTCCGGTTTGGGCGGGGTCTCGCTTTCGGACGACGGGGTGCTCCGGGCGCTGTTCGGGTACGCGGCGATGATCGTGTACTTGGCGCTGCTGGCACTGGGGATCGGTTCGATCCTGCGCAACTCCGCCGGTTCGATCGGGTTCTACATCGGCGTGATCATGATCCTGCCGCAGCTGGCGACCCTGCTGCCGTGGAACTGGGTCGGCGACGTGACGCCGTACGCGCCGGGCAACGTGTCCAACACGATCACGATGGTGGACCCGGCCGGGGCGGACCTGTCGCTGGAGACGTCGTGGCTGTGGATGGGCATCTGGCTCGTGGTCACATACGGGCTGGCGGGCGTCCTGCTCAAGCGTCGCGACGTGTGAGAATGCGCCCGTGGCCGAGGCCGTGACCGTTCCCCGCAAACGCGGGCTGTGGCAGCGGATGCTGGAGTTCGACTCCCGGCATCCGCTGCTTTGGAATCTCTTCCCGATCTTCCTCTACACCTTCGGCGGGTGCCTGGGGCTGGTGGGGATCGCCGTCACCCAGTTCCAGGTCCGCTACCCGCTGCTCCAGGTGCTCCTGGTGGCCATGCTCATGGTGCCGACGATCTGGCGGCGCCGGTTCCCGTTCGCGGTGCTGCTCAGTCAGTTCGTGCCGCTGGCGATCATGATCCCGCTCGGCCTGACCATCGACGAGTCCGCGGGATTCGTCGCCGCGGCGGGCGGGTTGGCGTTCACCGTGGTGCTCTACAACCTGGTTTTGCGGCGTCCGCTCAAGCTCGTGTGGTGGGCGGCGGCGATCTCCATCCTGCCCTCGCTGATCGACTGGTTCGTCAACTATGACTTGACGGTCGGGAGCTTCCTGGGGCTCTTCGCACCGACCGCGCTCTACTTCGGGCTCATAGTGGCGGTGGCGATGCTGGTGCGGACCCGCCGGGAGTTTCAGCATTCCGAGCGCGAACAGGCGGCGCGGGAGGCGGTGTCGGAGGAGCGCACGCGGATCGCGCGGGAGATGCACGACATCATCGGGCACAACCTGGCGGTGATCAACGCGCTCGCGGACGGCGGCGCGTACGCGGCGACGGCCAAGCCCGAGAAGGCGAAGGAGGCGCTCGAGGCGATCGGGCGCACGAGCCGGGAGGCGCTCGGCGAGCTGCGCCGGGTGCTGTCGGTGCTCAAGGCCGAGGACGGCGACGACGTCGAGCTGGCCCCGCAGCCGGGGCTGGCGGAGCTCGACGCACTCGTCGAGCGGGTCCGGGAGGCGGGTCTGCCGGTGACGGTGACCGTGTCGGGTGCGCCTTGGGCGATGTCGGAGAACCAGGAGTTGGCGGTGTACCGCACGGTGCAGGAGTCGCTGACGAACGTGTTCAAGCACGCGGGAGGCGTGAAGCGCGCCCAGGTGTCCATTGAGTACCGTGAGGCGGGCTTGGCGGTCACGGTGTCCAACACCGGAAACCGGGTGGAGGAGGCCGGTACGGCCCGTGGTCTGGCAGGCTTGTCGGAGCGGGCGGCGGCGTTCGGCGGCACCTTGGTGGCCGGTCCCGAGTCGCATGGCGGCTGGCGGGTCGCCTTGTGGCTGCCCCGGAATGGAGAGGAGCGCCGGTGACCACGTTGCTCATCGTGGACGATCACCCCTTGCAGCGCATGGGGTTCCGGATGCTGGTGGAGAGCCAGCCGGACTTGGTGGTGCTCGGCGAGGCCGACAACGGGGCCGACGCGGTGCGCCGCGCGACCGAGCTGGGACCGGACGTGGTGCTCATGGACGTGCGCATGCCGGGCGTGGACGGGATCGAGGCCACAAGGCGGATCATCGCCGCGGGCGGGCGCAGCCGGGTGCTGGTGCTGACCACGTTCGACCTCGACGAGTACGCGTACGCGGCGCTGCGCGCCGGGGCAAGCGGGTTCCTGGTCAAGGACGCCCAGCCCGAGGAGCTGCTCGCGGGCATCCGCGTGGTGGCCGCCGGGGACGCCGTGGTCGCGCCGAAGCTGACGCGCCGGCTGCTCGACCGGTTCGCGGGCCAGTTCCCGGTCGAGGGCGAGGACCACGCTTCGGCGACGGCCGAGCGGCTCGGCGTGCTCACCGACCGCGAGAAGGAGGTGCTGACGGCGATCGGCCGGGGCTGGAACAACACCGAGATCGCCGAGCGGTTCCATCTCGCCGAGTCGACCGTGAAGACCCACGTGGGCCGCATCCTCGCCAAGATCGGCGCCCGGGACCGGGTGCAGGCGGTCATCTTCGCCTACAACACCGGCCTCGTCTCCCCCGACGGCAATTGAGGCCTCGGCCGGTGGCCGGTGACATGTCACATGTCATGGAGGGCTTTCGGCCTGGACGCCATTGCGACCGCGGCTCAGTGGCCGAGGCTCAGTGGTATGTCACCTGTCATGCGGCACGATCGTGGCCGGTGCGGCCGTTCAGACGCGCGTGAACGCGAGCAGGTCGCATTCGGCTTCGATCGGGCGCGGCGCGGTCTCAGCGGCCGCGTCGGCCTCCAGCGCGGCGAGCCCGTCGCGGTACTCCTCTTCGGACAGGTGCTCGTAGACCGACAGCGCCCGCATCCGCTGCCTCCCGGCGTATTCGGCCAGGCTGTCGGCCGACCGGTGGTGCACCTCGGCCAGCCCGGTGTGGGCGAACCCGGCGTCGGCGAACACGTTCACGGTCTCGCCCAAGGTGGGGAACACCTCGGCGTCGATCTCGCGGGTGCGCGGGAAGTACCGGTACAGCAGCAGGTCCTTGAGCCGGTCGGCGAGCGTGGTCGCCATGAGCAGCCGCGCGCCGGGAGCCATGACGCGAGCCAGCTCCCGTGCGGCGGCGGGCTTGTCGGGCACATGGTGCCAGACGAGGAACATGAGCGCCAGGTCGGCGCTCGCATCGTCGAGCGGCAGCTCCGCGGCGTGGCCCGGCACGTACGTGACGAGCGGGTGCGAGGACTCGACATGGGCGACCTCCCGCATCCGCGCCGAGGGTTCGACGCCGATCACGTCGGCCCCGAACTCGTCGGCCAGCGCGGGAGTGAACCGCCCGGTGCCGGAGCCGACGTCGACCACGGTGGTGATGCGGCGGTTCCCGGCGTGTTCGCGGAAGGCCCGGAGCCAGCTGCGGCGGCTCACGGGAAGGAGCCTGCGTCCCTTGGCGTATCCGGCGTGCTGCGTGCGGTCGTAGTCGACGCGTTTGAGTCCCACCCTGTTCCCCCAACTGTGTCAGCGTGCAATGTCATGGCGCGGTGGCGACCCAGTACCGGAGTTTGTCGCCGCGCTGGTCTTCGAGTACCCCGCCGTTGGCTTCGATGACCTTGCGGGAGCCGGTGTTCTCGACGTCGCAGGTGACGAGGGCCTTGTCGATGCCGAGTGCGGCGGCGTGGGGCAGGACCGCGGCGAGCATGGCGGTGGCGTGGCCCTGCCTGCGGGCGGTGGGGCGGATGTCGTAGCCGATGTGGCCGCCGATGTCGCTGAGGTCCTCGTTGAGGTGGTGGCGGAGGTTGATGCGCCCGAGGTGGGTGTCGCCGTCGGTCCACCAGTAGGTGGTGGCGGGGACGAAGTGGGCGGGCGGGTCGGTGATGAGCGTGCGTTCGAAGTCGAGGACGCGTTCGATCCACTGCTCGGTGCCGTCGGGTCGCCCGGCTTCGCGAAGGAGGTCGCCGAGGAGGGAGCGGTCGTCGGGTCCACCGCGGCCTTCGGCGATGAATTCGTGGACCGTTTCGGCGTAGGAGGGGCCGAGGCGGGCGGTGGGGAGGATCAGTTCCGGCACGGGGTCGACGCTAAGTGATCCCCTCGTTTCGCGCAACCGTTATCCGGTGCGGGGGAAAGACTCACGGCGCGATCGGCGAATCCTTCGCGAGAATTATCGTGACCGTCATGTTCCGTTGGTAGCGTGACGGTTCGACTCGAGGAGGGTACGCATGGGCGATTCGGTGCTGACGGCTTCGTTGCTGCTGTTCGACATGGACGGGACGCTGGTCGATTCGACGGCGTCCGTGGAGCGGGCTTGGGGTCGGTTCGCGGACCGGCACGGTCTGGAGGCGTCCGCGATTCTGGCGGTGGCGCATGGGCGGCCGACGATCGAGGTGGTCGCGGAGTTCGCGCCGCGCGGGGTGGACGTGGTGGCCGAGACGGACCGGATCGAGGCGGAGGAGATCGACCGTACGGACGGGATCAGCGAGATTCCGGGGGCGGCGGCGCTGCTGCACGGCCTGGACCGGGACCGGTGGGCGGTGGTCACGTCGGCGACGCGGGCGCTGACGACGCGGCGGCTCGCGGCGGTGGGGATTCCGCTGCCGAAGATCCTGGTCGCGGCTGACGACGTGACGAAGGGCAAGCCGCATCCGCAGCCGTACATGTTGGCGGCCAAGGCACTCGGGTTCGACGCGTCGGAGGCGGTCGTGTTCGAGGACGCGCCGGCGGGTCTCAACTCGGCGAGGGCCGCGGGCGCGGCCACGGTAGTGGTGGGCGATTACAAGGGCGAGGCGGCCGAGGGTCTGCCGAGGGTCCCGGACTTGCTGTCGGTGACGGTGTCCCCCAACGACTCCGGGATGACGGTGACGCTGGTCTGAACCGCGGGCATTTTGGTGTCGGCCGCAGTCCCGTTCCCGCACTTATTGTCAGCTTTCCGACATCGGCGTTTCCGCTGCGATCGTGGCTCGTTTTACCGCGCGAACCCGATTCGGAGAGAGGCGTCGATGCCGGAGATCCTGCAGACCGTGCTCGTGCAGCTCATTGAGGACGATCCGACGATTGTGGATTGGATGCTCGGACTGACCGGGGATCGTCATGCGCGGTCGCGCTGCGATTCGGCTTCGCTGCTGCGGCGCTCGTCCGAGTCCACCGACGGCCTGGGCCTGGACGCCGTGGTGCGCCTCGATTTCGCCGACGGTGCCGCTCGGATCGTGGTGTGCAAGGTGCTCGCGGAGTGGAATCCCGCGGTGTACCACCGGTTGCCGGTGCATGTCGCCGGCGCCTTCGAGTACTTCCGGCTGCCGGTGAGTCTCCTCCTGCTGTGCCGCACCGATCTGCTGGCCAGGAGGTACCGGCGCGGTATCGAGACGGGCCCCGAGTCGCGCTTCGCCGCTGCCGCGGTCGGGCCTTCCGACATGCCCGAGATCATCACCGACGCCAGTGCGCCGAGCGCCCCCGCCGTGCTCGCATCGGTGGCGCTGCGGCGCGGCGCCCGGGAGCAACCGGTCGAACTGTTCGTCGCGACGATCGACCACTGGCTGGCGCAGCTCGGGCCGGAGCAGGCCGCCGGCTATGCGAGCCGTCTGCTCCGGTTGCTTCCCGAGCAGTCCTCGACGCTGCTGCGGGCGGTCATGGAGTCGGGCGGGCGGCACTATCACGCCAAGTACCGCAGCCGTATTGGGGCGGCCCGGGGTTGAACGGACCGTTCCTCGGTCAGACGGGTTGGGCGGCGTCCATGCTGGCGAGTCGGGCGGCGCGCAGGCGCCCGGCGAGGTCCCTGGTGGGGCCGCCGCGGAGGAGGAGGACGAGCCAGGGGTCGTCGTCCATCTTCGCGGCGCTCACGAGGGCGAGGGCCATGATGTGGGCGCACACCTCGCGGCGGTCGGCGCACGGGCAGGTCGCGGTGATGCGGTTGTGGTCCTCGGTGACGAACTTCTTGGGCAGCAGGCGCATCCCGGTCTCGGCGAGGACGTCGTCGATGCGTTTGGGCAGGCGCCCCGCGAGGAGACCGGCGACGCACGAGGGCGACAGCGAGAGTGCCGTGATCCCTGCGGCCCAGGCGGACGCGTTGTAGACGGGGATGGCGATCTCGGCGTCGAAGACGCCGTTGGTGTCCGTGACGCGGCCGGTCACCGAGCCCGGGTCGATGCTCATGCCGGTGACGGCCGCGTGCCCGGCGAGGGCGCGGCCCTTGACGATGCGCTGGTCGGGGTAGTTGAGGCCGATGGTCTCCAGGGCGCGCCACCATTTGCGGCCCCACCAGGTCCGGCCGTACGGGTCGCTCACAGGTGGCCTCCGTCGTCGAGTTCGATGAGCTTGCGCAGTTGGGAGTCGTCGAGGTCGCCCATCCAGTCCTCGCCGTTGCCGACCACGGCGTCGGCGATGGCCCGCTTGCGGGCGAGGAGTTCGTCGACGCGCTCTTCGAGCGATCCGGCGGTGACGAGCTTGTGGACGTGCACGGTGCGGGTCTGGCCGATGCGGTGCGCCCGGTCGGTGGCCTGGTCCTCGACCGCCGGGTTCCACCAGCGGTCGTAGTGGACGACGTGCGACGCGCCGGTGAGGTTGAGGCCGGTGCCGCCGGCGCGGAGGGACACGAGCAGGATCGCCGGGCCCTCGCCGGTCTGGAACTCGTCGACGAGCCGGTCGCGGGCGGGCTGGTCGAGACCGCCGTGCAGGAACGGCGCGGCCACGCCGAGCTCGGCGTGGAGGTGGCGCGAGAGCAGCTCCCCCATCTGCCGGTACTGGGTGAAGATCAGGGTCTTGTCGCCCTCGTCGACGACTTCGGCGAGCATCTCGGTGACGCGGTCGAGCTTCCCCGAGCGTTCGGCGAGGTCGCCGTCGCCCTCCCCGACGAACTGGGCGGGGTGGTTGCAGATCTGCTTGAGCCGCGTGAGGAGCTTGAGGACGCGGCCGCGGCGGGTGATGCCGTCGCCCAGGCCCTCGTCGAAGGCCTCGCGGATGGCCTCCTTGTACAGCCCGGCCTGCTCGTCGGTCATGGTGCAGGCGACGACCGCCTCGATCTTCGGCGGCAGGTCGGCGGCGACGTCTTCTTTCATGCGGCGCAGCACGACCGGGTCGATGCGGGCGCGGAGGGTGGCGGCCGCGACCGGGTCGCGGCCGATCTCGATGGGGTCGGCGAACCGGCGTTTGAAGTCGGTCTGGCCGCCCAGGAGGCCGGGGTTGACGAACTCGGAGATCGACCACAGCTCCGACAGGTGGTTCTCCACGGGCGTGCCGGTGAGGGCCACCCGGACGCGGCCGGTGAGCTCGCGTACAGCTCCGGCGGTGCGGGAGCGGTGGTTCTTGATGGCCTGCGCCTCGTCGATGACGATCGTGTCGAACGCGATCTGCTTCAGCAGCTTCATGTCGCGCAGCGCGATCGAGTAGGAGGTCACGACCACGTCGGCATCGGTGAGCGGGCCGCGGTGCTTCGTGCGGGCCGGGCCGTGGTGCAGGTGGACGCTGAGCTGGGGCGCGAAGCGGGCGATCTCCCGCTGCCAGTTGCCGACCAGCGAGGTCGGGCAGACCACCAGGTGCGGGGCGTTGCCGGCGCGGCGCACCAGCAGCCCGATCGACTGGAGGGTCTTGCCGAGGCCCATGTCGTCGGCGAGGATGACGCCCGCGCCGCCGTTGGCGGCGGCCTCGAGCCACGCGACACCGTGCGACTGGTATTTGCGCAGGTCGGCGTTGACGCGGATCTCGCCGGGGTCGGAGTGCTGGGCGGTGATGAGCCGCAGGTTGAGCCCCGAATCGGAGCGCATCAGTTCGGTGAAGGACTCCACGAATGCGCCCACCAGGGCCTTCGCCGTCCACACGTGGCCTTCGGAGTGCGGCACCGAGTGGCCCTCGGCGGGCAGCTCCCCGGAGATGCGGTCGAGGTCGTCGAACTTGTCGTCGTCCACCGCGTTCGCGATCCGCGCCCAGATCGCGACCGATTCGGTGATGTCCGGGCGCGAGGCGATCCGGGTGAGCGCGGGCAGGACCGGGCGCACCGGCATGGCCACGCCCTCGACCTCGAGGAGCTCGCCGCCCAGGTAGAGCTCGGCGTCCACCGGGTCACCGGGGGGCAGTCCGAGCTCGGCCACTGCGGCCCCAGGGTGCGCGCCGCCGTAGAACAGGAGCCGCCCATCAGCCGGGGAGGCGTGGTCGGGCAGGAAGGTGGCGTGCAATTCGCTGGGTGGCAACGAGGCTCCTACGGGTCAATGGCAGACGTGCCATTTTGCCACAAGCGCGGTCCCGAACCCAAACGCGCGGTCCGCGGCGGGCGCTTGAGAACGTGCGAAACCGCAGCTCGTCGGTCACCCGACAGTTCAGCGGTGTGCGAATGCAGACGAATGCCTGCCCCGGCGCGGACCGGTCTATCGGCCGCTGCCCGGAAATGGAAACGGGGCGGGCCCGCACGGCATCGCCGCAGGCCGCGTTCCCGCGGCCCGAGCGCTTCCGGGCGGCCCCGCCCCGTCAACCCCAGAGCAAAGTCCCTGTGGAGGCCGACAGGCCGGACGCTCCCGCGCCGTGCCGCGTCCCTCCACAATGAGGTCGACCGAACATCCTTCGGACAGAACGATGTTCGAACGTGTCGAAGCTAGCGATTATTTCGAACACTGTCAATACCGGGGTCCAGCCCGCGGGCTCCGGTCACCGGACCGGGCAGCGCATGGAGAGATTCATGGCGGCGTCGTTGCGGAACTCGGCCTGGGCCTCTTCGAGGGCGTCGGGGTCCGCGGGATCGGCGTCCGCGACCATCTCCTGGGCCTGCATGGCGAAGTCGGCGGTCAGCGACTTCAGCTCGAGGTCCTCGATGTCGGTGCCGATCGCGTCCAACTGGTCGAGCACGCCGTCCACGCTCTCCTGGTCCGCGCTCGCGGCCAGGTCAAGGGCGGTCCAGGTGCGCTCGCAGTCGGCGGCGTACTGCTCGGTGTCGCGCTCGAGGTCCTGGTTGCCGGGGTCGGCCTCGTCCACGCCGCCGAGGCATTCGGTGAGCATCCACAACACGATCAGGACGCCGATCGTCCACGCGAATATCTTCACCAGCCGCAGCTCGGGCATGATCGCCTCCAGGATGAGAGGCCTGTGCCACACAGTCTACGCGGGACGGCGGCCCGAACGAGGGAGCCGGAACGCCGTGCCCCCTGCTTCCCAACGACTGTCCTTCTCCAGGACCGCGCTTCTCAACCTCTGGGCGGCCCCGCGCCCGCAGTTTTGTGTATGCGTTTTCCACTCGGTAGGCTAAGGCGACCCCGAACCCCCATTCGCGCGAGCCGCGGACACGAAGGGAGCCACATGGACGTCCTGTGCCTGGGCGAATCGATGATCGTGCTCGCCCCGTCGGCCGCGGGCCCCCTCCGCAGTGCCGTCGACCTCCACATGGGGGTCGCCGGGGCCGAATCGAACGTCGCCGTCGCACTCGCGCGGCTCGGCGCGCACGCCGCCTGGTGCGGCAAGGTCGGCGACGACCCGCTCGGCGAACGCATCCGCGACGTCCTGGACGAAGCCGGCGTCGACTGCTCCCGCGTCCAGACCGACCCCGGCAGGCCCACCGGTGTCTACTTCAAAGACCCTGGGCCCCAAGGCACCCGCGTCCACTACTACCGGCGCGGATCGGCGGCCTCCACCATGGGGCCCGGCCACCTCGCCGATGTCGCTGGCACCGGCGAACCACCCAAGATCCTGCACCTGTCCGGCATCACCCCGATCCTCTCGGACTCCTGCGCCGCACTCATCGACGAACTCCTCGTGGACCGGGCGCTCGACCCGGCACTGGTGAGCTTCGACGTCAACTACCGGCCCGCACTGTGGCCCGTGAGCGAGGCCGGGCCGGCCCTCCAGCGCCTCGCAGGCGCCGCCGACATCGCATTCGTGGGTCTCGACGAGGCCCAGACCCTGTGGGGCGTCAAGACCGCCGACGACGTGCGCGAACTGCTGCCCGACGCGGGCGTCCTCGTCGTCAAGGACGGCGGCGACGGCGTCACCGCCTACGAAGGCGACCGCCGCATCTACTCCCCCGCCGAACCGGTCGACGTGGTCGAACCGGTCGGCGCCGGCGACGCCTTCGCCGCCGGTTTCCTGTACGGCCGCCTGCACGACGCCTCCCTGGAAGCATCGATGCGACTGGGCCACCGGCTCGCCGCCGGAGCCCTCCGAACCGTCGGGGACCTCGCGCCCCCGCCGCCACCCGAGACCGTCCGAGCCATCCTGGAGGACCAGTGACCTTTGATCAAGGCGACTTCTTCGACCGCCTCTTCGCCGGGCAGCGCGTCATGGCCATCTGGCGGGGCCTGCCCGCCGACGAGACCGTGCAGCTCTCGGAGCGGGTCTGGGACGCCGGATTCGACCTGGTCGAGGTCCCGATCGGCAAACCCGGCCAGGAAGAGGCGCTGGCCGCCGCGGTGAAGGCCGCAGCGCCCGGCGGCCGCGTCGTCGGCGCGGGCACCGTGGTCTCGGCCGGTCACGTCGAGCGAGCGGCGGCCGCCGGCGCGGCCTACACGATCGCACCGGGCTTGAACCCCGCCGTTCTGGAGGCCTCGCACGCGGCCGGGCTTCCGCACCTGCCGGGCGTGGCCACGGCCAGCGAGGTCGGCCTCGCGCGGGACCTGGGCTGCACGTGGGTGAAGGTCTTCCCGGCCTCGACGCTCGGACCGGACTGGTTCAAGGCGATGCACGGGCCGTTCCCGGAGATGAAGTTCGTGGCGACCGGCGGCGTCGGCCCCGACGAGATCGACACCTACCTGAAGGCCGGCGCGTCGGTCATCGGCATGGGCTCGGCGCTGGCCGACCCGGCGAACCTGGCGAAGCTCGTCGGCTGAAGGTTTCCAGGCAAGCGAATGGCGCGTGACATGTCATATGTCACGCGCCATTCGTACGTCTCAGAGTTTGCCGAGCAGCGAGATGACCGGATAGCCGTCGAGGCGGTCGCGGCCCGAGAGGCTGGCGATCTCCAGGAGGGCGGCGCAGGCGGCGACGGTGCCGCCGAGGCCCTCGACGAGGCGCACGCCGGCGGCCATGGACTCGCCGGTGGCGATGACGTCGTCGACCAGGAGGACCCGGTCACCGTCACGCACCGCGTCGGCGTGCATCTCGACCCGGACCTCGGCGTATTCGCCGCGGTAGCGCTCGACGGCCGCCTCGCGCGGCAGCTTCCCGGCCTTGCGGATCGGGATGAGCGGCGTGCCGGTGCGGTCGGCGAGCGGCGCGGCCCAGAGGAAGCCGCGGGCGTCGAACGCCGCGATCGAGTCGTACGGGTGGGCCGCGCAGGCCTCCAGGAGACGGTCGACCGACACGCGGAACGCGTTCGGGGCGGCCAGCAGCGGCGTGATGTCGCGGAAGCCGACCCCCGGCTCGGGGAAGTCGGGGACGACGGGCACGTATTCGGTCAGATCCACAGCGGCAAGATTAGCCGGTCGCGGGAGACGCGGGTGCCGCCAGAGCGTCGCAGTGGCATATCACGCGTCACGCGTCACGCGTGCTGATGTCCGGGGATGGACTGAGCCCCCGGCCGCGTGCGGCCGGGGGCTCTGGGTCGTGTAGCGCCGGGGCGCCGATGGCTGCTAGGCGGGGACGCTCTGGCGGGCCTTGACGGCGTTCACGACGAGGTTCTGCTGGGCCTGGATGTAGCAGAGGTTGGTGCCGGCGAGGAAGCACAGGAGGGTGGCAACGCCGGTGTTGAAGGTCGGGGCCAGGCCGACGGACTCCTGCTCGGCCTTGATGGAGGCGCACAGCTTGAACCAGTTGATGATCGGCACGATGAAGAGCGTGATGGCGCCGAACAGCATCCACACCACGAGGCTGGTGCCGGTGACGTTCTTGGGGTTGTTCGGGTTGACGCCCTGGATCTGGGTGGCGGTCTTGGCGTACCAGAACAGGCCGTAGATGCCGAAGCTGATCAGGGTGAGGCCCCACACGCCGAAGGGGGACCGGATCTTGAGTTCTTCCATTGGGGATGACTCCTTGCAAAAGGGTTTCGGGCGGGTCAAAGCGCACGGCCGCGGGTGGGGACCCGCGGCCGGTTGGGCACGCTGTGACCAAAGTGCAGCTCACATTAGCATCTGCAATTGTCGCCTTTGGAGTGAGGGAGTCCTTTTAGATCAACCTTTAAGCCCGGTTTGCGCCACTCCTTGGACCAGGAATCGCTGCATGAACAGGAAGACGAACACCAGCGGCAGGATCGCCACGAGTGCGGCCACGAACAGCTGCGAGAGGCTGACGGTCTGGGCGGTCAGGAAGGTCGAGAGTGCGACCTGGACGGTCCAGGCGTCGGGCGAGCGGCCGATCACCAAGGGCCACAGGAAGGAGTTCCAAGCGCCCACGAAGGTGATCACGGCGATCGCGGCCAGGAAGTTCCCGGAGTTGGGGACCACGATGCGCCAGAACGAGCCCCAGTAGCCGAGCCCGTCGACGCGGGCGGCCTCTTCCAGTTCCCTTGGGAAGCTGAGGAAGTACTGGCGGCACAGGAAGGTCACGAAGCCGTTGAACAGCGTCGGGATGATCAGGCCGCGGAAGTCCGAGATCCAGCCGAGGCTGGAGACCATGACGAAGCTCGGCACGAAGGTGACCGCGCCGGGGATCATCAGGGTGGCCAGGATCAGGTAGAAGACCTTGTTGGCGTGGCGGTAGGGGATGCGGGCGAGCCCGTATCCGGCGGTGGTGCACAGCAGCAGGGTGCCGACCGTGGTGGTGACCGCGACGATGGCCGAGTTCAGCAGGCTGCGCGCCATCGGCACCGCCGGGTCGTTGAACAGGTCGACGATGTTCTGCCAAGCGGGCGAGGCGGAGAACCACATCCATCCGGGCGCGGTGATCTCAGCGTCGGTCGCGAAGGCGTTGCGCACGATGAGGTAGAACGGGATCAGGAAGAGGACGGCGAGGACGCTGAGGATGACAAGGTTCGCCGCCTGCGCGCTCTTGGTGCCGACGCCGGGCTTGTAGCCGGCGGGTCGCTTGTGCTGGGTCGCGGTCGCCATGCCGCTCACCGACCTTCCTTGTTGCCGAACCCGAGGAACCTGCCCTGCAGGAGGGTCACGATCGCGATGATGAGCGCGAGGATGAGCGCCCCGGCGGAGCCGCGGCCGAGGTCCTGTTGCGTCCCGAGGGCGGTGTAGTACAGGTAGACCAGGGGCGGCCTGGCGTAGGCCTGGTTGCCGATGAGGTTCACGAACTCGTCGAAGGCCTGGTAGGCGGCGATCAGGATGAGCATGAGCACGGCGACGGAGGTGGCCCGCAGCTGCGGCAGCGTGATGTGCCAGAACGTCTGCCGGCCCGGCTTCGCGCCGTCCACGTAGGCGGCTTCGTAGAGGTGCTCTGGGATCTGCTGGAGCGCCGCGATGAACAGGATCATGTAGAACCCGCATTGGATCCACAGGCGCAGGCTGACGATGACCAGCCAGTACCAGGGCGGGTTCGGGTTGAACAGCCAGGCGATGTCCTCGATCCCGAAGAGGTCGAGAATCGAGTTCGCGAGGCCGTAGCGCACGCCGTTGAAGATCGACATCTTCCACACCAGTGCGGCGACCACATAGGAGCATGCGAAGGGCAGGAAGAACACGGACCGGAAGAACGCGCGCATGAAGCGGAGCTTGTTCAGCATGAGCGCCAGGCCGAGCGAGCACGCGAAGGTGAGCGGGACGATGAAGGCCGCGAACACCGAGAAGGTGATGAGGCTGTCCTGGAAGGCCCTGTCGGTGAGCATGTCGACGTAGTTGCCGAAGCCCACGAAGTCCTCGGCGAGCGGGACGACGGTGTTCTGAGCGTCGAAGAACGAGAGGTACGCGCTCCAGACGACCGGGACGAAGGTGAAGACCATCAGCCCGGCGAGGAACGGCCCGACGAACCCCCAGAAGGCGAGCGAAGTGCGCCAGCGGCCCGATCGGCGGGACCGGGGGCGCTTGCCCCCGGTGCCCGCCCGCTCGGTGTCCGCGGCGGCTGCTGCTGAGACTGCCACGGTGCCCCCGACTAACCGAAGATGCTGTCGAGCTCGTCCTGGATGGTCGCCACGGCCGTGTCGAACTCCGCGTCGGGGTCGTTGCCCTCGAGGACGATGTTGGTCATCATGTCGTCGACGGCGGTCTCCATGGTGGGCGTCCAGTTCGGGTTCTCGGCCCAGCCGTATTCCTGGGAGATCCGCACGGCCTCGGCGGCGGGGCCGTCGGCGAGCTGCTCGGCGCTGCCGCGCATGGACAGGCGCGGCGGGATGTGGAAGCCGTAGGAGAGGTTCCAGTCGAGGATGAACTCCTGGTTGTCGACCCACAGCCACTTGACGAACGCCTTGGCCTCGTCCACGTTCGCGGACTTGGCGTTGACGAAGGTGTCCCAGCCGCCGTTGAACACGGTGGGCGTGCCCGAGCCGAAGGCCGGGAACGGGATGACGTTGATGTCGTCGCCGTGCGCTTCGATGATCTGCGGCAGGGCCCACAGGCCGCACCACTGGATCGCGCACAGCTCCTGGATGATCGAGGACGGGTCCCACGCCTCGGTCGGCGCGCCGATGAGGAGCGACGAGGAGTCGTGGAGGGCCTTGACCTGGGCGGCGCCGGCGAGGACGGTGGCCTTGTCGAAGCCGATCTCGTTGGCGTCGGTCAGGAGGGTCTGGCCGGCGGAGAAGACGATCGGCTGGAAGAGCTTGGTGGCCGAGTCGTCGTTGCCGAGGAACAGGCCCTTGACGTCGCCGGTGGTCAGTTCGGCGGCGGCGGCCATGAGCTCGTCGAAGGTGGTGGGCGGCGTGATGCCCTTGGCTTCGAGGAGCGAGGGCCGGTAGTACAGGAACTGCGGGTCGTCGATCATGCGGACGCCGTAGATCTTGCCGTCGATCGTGTTGCGCGCCAGGTCGTCCGGCGTGTAGTCGTCGAGGACGTCGGCGAGGATGTCGTCGAGCGGGACGATCTGCTCGCTCTCGACCATCGCGCGGTTGAGGTGGCCCTCGAACACGTCCGGGTAGTCGCCCTCCTTCTCGGCCAGCAGGCCGGAGGAGAGGGCGGTGTCGTAGTCGCCGGGAATCCAGTTGATGGTGACGGTGGCGTCCTTGTACGCGGCGGCGTACTTCTCGGCGGCCTGCTGCGTGCCGGCCTCGCCGTACTGGTGGTACCACTGCGAGAGGTTGACGCCCTCGCTCGAGCCGCGGCCCGTGTTGGACCCGCAGGCGGCGAGCGCCCCGGCTCCGGCGGTCAGGCCGCCGAGCGCGAGCATGCGGCGGCGGTTCATCGCCAGACTGGCGAGCGTTTGCCTGGAAGGGCTGTTGTTGCTGAAGGCAACCATTGCTAGCTCCTCGCTACGTTGAGAGGTCGGAAGGGCTCCCTGCGACCCCGGGTCATGGTCGACGCCGCAGCGGGGAATCAACACCAGTCGATTCCGCCTCCCAGTGTTGCGAGCGCCACTCACTTTGTCAATGGGTTGAAGTAAGGGCTCGGATAACGATTTGTGCTCGATCATCGTGGGAGCGATCACCCCATAAGCCTCAGGAGTTTCCGCAGCGCACAGCACGAACAGCCCCTCGCCGCCCGGGACGGCTGGGGCTCGTGCGCTCGGATTGGCGGCGGTTCAGGGCCGCCGCCGGACTATTCGGTTGCGGCGCGGCGCTCAGCGGCGGCTGCGGGATCCGACCGTATTCAGGCGGTTGAGGTGGCCCTCCAAAGCCAGCGCGGCGGCGCCGAGGGCGACCATGTTCCGGTCCTGGCCGTTGCGCTTGAGCCGCGCGGCCTTGAGCGGGGCCTCCATGGCGTGCTCGGGCAGGCGGCGCTCGAACTCGGGGATGATGGCGTCGCCGAGGATGCCGGTGACCCAGCCGTCGAAGACGACGAGGTCGGGGTTGAAGAGGTTGAGCAGGTTCGCGACGCCGGCGGCGAGGTACTCCGCGACGGTCTCGACGGTGCGCACCGCGGTGGGCTCACCGGCCTTCCAGGCGGCGGCGAGCGCCGCCATGGCCTCGGTCTGGGAGCCGACGGTGGCGCGGCCGTCGAGCTGGCCCCAGTGCCAGAGGATGGCGGGGGCGCCGACGTAGGCCTCGATGCATCCCTTTGCGCCGCAGCGGCATTGGGGGCCGCCGGGGTTGATGGTGGTGTGGCCCCACTCCCCCGCCGAGTTGGTGGCGCCGCGGTAGAGCTGGCCGCCGAAGGCGAGGCCGGCGCCGACGCCGGTGCCGAGGATGAGGACGGCGAGGCGGTCGACGCCGCGGCCCTCGCCGAACCAGAGTTCGCCGACGGTGATGGTCTTGAGGGGGTTGTCGAGGTAGATCGGGACGCCGAGGTCGAGGCGGTCGGCGAGGAGCTTGCGGAAGGGCACGTCGTGCCAGTTCCAGTTGGGGGCGAAGCCGGAGACGCCCCAGGTCACGTCGACCTGGCCGGGGAGGCTGACGCCGAGGCCGAGGACGGCGCGGTCGCCGAGGCGTTCGCGGACCTGGTCCATGGCGGCGGCGATGTGGCTGATGACCTGCTCGGGAGCGTTCTCGCTGGGTTCCATGCGCTCGTCGACGCGGTCGACGATGGCGAGCGAGAGGTCGTAGACCTCGAGGTGCACGTAGGTCTCCGCGACGTCGACGCCGATCATGACGCCGCCGCCGACGTTGGGCGCCAGGAGCGCCCGGGGCCTGCCGCCGCCGGAGTCCTCGCGGCCCACTTCCACGACGACACCGAGTTCGATCAGGTCGGTCACCAGGTTGGAGACGGTGGCGACGCTGAGGTCGGTCTCCCGGGCGAGGATCTGGCGGGAGGTGGGGGCGTCCGCGATCAGGTGCCGCAGCACTGCGAAGCAGTTGCGGAGGCGGATGTCGCGCGAGGTGGACTTCATGGTTGCATGGTACGGCGCGAATGCCGCCTTTGTAAATGGGTTAGATGAAGGGTCCGGTATCGGCCGGACCGGTAGGCGGCGGTTCAGTAGGCGGCGACGAGGCGGCGGGCTTGGGCCGCGTCCTCGGCGTGCAGGGCTTCGGCGGCCATGCCCGCGCAGTCGGACAGCGTCCTTGTGGACAGTTCGGCGCGGACGGCCGCGACCGCGGTCGGCGCCATCGACAGGCTCGTGACCCCGAGGCCGACGAGGACGCACGCGAGCAGCGGGTCGCTCGCGGCCTCGCCGCAGACGCCCACGGGTTTCTCCGCCTCGCGGCCGGCCTCGGCGGCGAGGCTCACCAGGTCGAGCAGCGCGGGCTGCCAGGGGTCGAGCAGTTCGGCGAGCGATCCGTTCATGCGGTCGGCGGCGAGCGTGTACTGGCCGAGGTCGTTGGTGCCCAGGCTCGCGAAGTCGCAGCCCTCGAGTACCCGAGAGGCGCGCAGTGCGGCAGCTGGTACCTCGATCATCGTTCCCGCCGTGAGGATCCCGTGCGCCCGGCACCGGTCGGCGAACGCGGCGGCCTCGCCGGGGGTCGCGACCATAGGGGCCATGACCCACACGTCGGCCGAGTGCCGTTGCGCGGCTGCGGCGATCGCGGTGAGCTGGCCGTCCAGGAGGGCGGCACCGGCTTCGGTGCGGGCCAGGCGGATGCCGCGCACGCCGAGGGCCGGGTTCGGCTCCTCGCCGTGGTCGACGAAAGCGAGCGGCTTGTCGGCCCCGGCGTCGAGCGTGCGGACCACGACCTTGCGTCCGGTGAACGCCGCGAACACCTGCCCGTACGCCTCGACCTGCTCGTCCACGGTAGGTGCGGTCTCGCGGTCGAGGAACAGGAACTCGGTGCGGAACAGGCCGACCCCTTCGCTGTCGACCGCGGCGGCCGCCGCGAGGTCGGCCTGCGAACCGAGGTTGACCAGGAGCTGCACGGCATGACCGTCGGCGGTGCGGCCGGGGCCGCGGCTCGACGCGAGGGCGGCGGCGCGCTTGGCCTCGGCGTCGAGGACGCGGCGGACGCGCCCGGGCTCGGGATCGGGGACGATCAGCCCGGTGCCGCCGTCGACCAGGACCTCCGTGCCGTCGGCGAGCCCCGCGGCGGCGGGGCAGGCGACGACGGCGGGCAGGCCCATCGACTTGGCGAGGATCGCGGTGTGGCTCGTCGGCCCGCCCTGCTCGGTGATGATCGCGGCCACTTTGGCCGGGTCGAGCGCGGCGGTGTCGGCGGGTGCGAGGTCCTTGGCCACCAGCACGAACGGGTGCCCTGGGTCGGGCAGGCCGGGCATGGGCCGGTCCAGGAGCACGGCGAGCGTGCGGTCGCGCAGGTCGTCGAGGTCGGCGGCGCGCTCGGCCATGTAGCCGCCGGCGGCCTCGAGCGCGGACCGAAAGAAGTCGTACGCCTCGATGACCGCGTGCGGGGTCGACCGGCCGCTCGCGAGCGCCTTCTCGACCTGGTCGGCCAGCGCGGGGTCGCGCGGCATCATCGACTGGGCGTCGAGGATGTCGGCGGAGGGCCCGGTGGCGGCCTCGGCGCGTTCGTCGAGGTCGGCGGCGACCGCTTCGAGGGCGGCCCGGGCCCTGGCGAGCGCGGCCGCCGGGTCGGGTTCGGGCCCGGTGTCGGCGGGCGGGGCGGGTACGGGCGCGAGCCGGGCGCACGGCGCAAAGACGGCGCCCGGGCTCACTCCGATTCCGGTCATCTCGGCGGTCATGTCAGGAAGCTCCTCGTCAGACGTCGCGGTCGGTCTGCAGCTCGGCCACCAGAGCGTCGAGGGACTCCTCGGCGCCGTCGCCTTCGGCCGAGAGGATGACCTCCTCGCCGCCCTTGGCGTCCAAGGTGAGCAGCAGGAGCAGCGAGCGGGCGTCGACCGGCTCTTGGCCCTCCTTGCCGATGGTGACCTTCGCGGGCTGCTCGCCGGCGAGTTTGGCGAACAGCTTGGCCGGGCGGGCGTGGAGGCCCACGTTGGAGGCGATGACTACGCGGCGTTCGGACATTGCGGTTCCTTCCCTGCGGATCAGATGGCGAGCACGTGCTCGTCGGCTTCGGCGGCGGTCTCGGAACGCGCCACGGTCTTCAGTGCGAGCACCGCGAGGCAGGTCGCGACGGTTCCGGCGAGCAGGGCCACGAGGAACCCGCCCCAGTTGCCGATGAGGCCGATGACCCAGATGCCGCCGTGCGGGGCCCGCAGGGTCGCCTCGAAGGCCATGGAGACCGCACCGGCGACGGCGCCGCCGATCATGGTGGACGGGATGACCCGCAGCGGGTCGGCCGCGGCGAACGGGATCGCGCCTTCGGTGATGAACGAGGCGCCGAGCAGCCAGGCGGCCTTGCCCGCCTGCCGCTCGCCGGGCGTGAACATCTTGGGACGCAGGACGCTCGCGAGCGCCAGGCCCAGCGGCGGGACCATGCCCGCGGCCATGACGGCGGCCATGATGGTCAGGTCGCCGCTGGCGAGGGCTCCGACGCCGAACAGGTAGGCGACCTTGTTGACGGGGCCGCCGAGGTCGAAGCCCATCATGGCGCCGAGCAGCAGGCCGAGCAGGATCGCGTTGGCCCCGGAGAGCCCGGCGAGCCAGTCGGTCAGCCCTTCCTGTGCGGCGGCGATCGGCTGGCCGACGACCACGAGCATGATGAAGCCGACCACGAACACGCCCACCAGCGGGATCACCACGATCCGCATGATGCCTTGCAGCGCTTGGCCCGGCTTGATGAGCTTGAGGGCCATGACGACCGCACCGGCGAGCAGACCGGCGACGAGGCCGCCGAGGAAGCCCGCGCCGATGGCGACGGCCACCAGGCCGCCGACGACGCCGGGCGCGATGCCCATGCGGTCGGCCATGCCGAAGGCGATGTAGCCGGCCAGGATCGGCACCAGCATCGAGAAGGCCGTCGCGCCGAGGTACATCAGGACCCCGGCGAACCCGGCCTGGGACAGGATGTCGGTCGGGTTGGCGATGGCCTCGTAGGTCACGCCTTCGAACTCACCGCCGTAGACGACCTGGTTGATCTCCGCACCGCCGATGAGGAACGCGAGGGCGATGAGGATACCGCCCGCGGCGACGAACGGCAGCATGTAGGACACACCGGTCATCAGCCACAGCCGCAGTTTTGCGCCGGGGCCGAGATGCGGCGCCGCCGCCGTCATCGGGGCGACGCCCGCCTCGGGCTTCGCGGCGGGCGCGGCCTGGGCCTTCTCGACGGCTTCGGCGACCATGGCGGCTGCGTTGTTGATGGCGCGCTTGACGCCGGCGGAGACGAGCGGCTTCCCCGCGAAGCGATCCTTGTCGCGCACGTCGACGTCGGCGGCGAAGATGACCGCGTCGGCCTCGGCGATGTCGACCGGGTTGAGCGCTTCGGCGCCCGCGGCGCCTTGAGTTTCGACGTGGATCTCATGTCCGGCGTCCCTGGCGGCCTGTTCGAGTGCTTCGGCGGCCATGTAAGTGTGGGCGATCCCCGTGGGACACGAGGTGACTGCTACGAGCTTCATTGTTCGAGCACCTTCTTCTTCTCTATGAGAGGGATTGCTGGATGAGTGCGGCGACCGCTTCCGCGTCGGGAGCTTCGCGGAGAGCGGTCTTGAAGTCCTGGTGGATGAGCTTGCGGGCGAGTTTGGCCAGGATCGTCATGTGCTCCGAGCCGCCGCCTTCGGGTGCGGCGATGAGGAACACGAGGTCGGCGGGGCCGTCCTCGGAGCCGAAGTCGATGCCGCCCGGGGCCCGGCCGAAGGCGAGGCTGGGGACGGTGACGTGGGCGCTGCGGGCGTGCGGGATGCCGATGCCGCCTTCGATGCCGGTGGGCATCTGCTCCTCGCGGGCGCGGACGTCGGCGAGGAACCCCTCGGCGTCGGTGACCCGCCCGGCGGCGGCGAGCAGACCGGCGAGCTTCCCGGTGGCCTCGTGGCGGTCGGCCCCGGTGAGGTCGAGGTCGATCAGATCGGCGCTGATGAGATCGGACATGTAAGTGCTCCTTCGGTTCAGCTCAGAACCCGGCCGGTGTCCGGGGTTCCGGTGACCTCGACGGCGCCGAGGTCGATGTCGTTCGGGGCGGGCATGATGCTGCCGTGCAGGGACACTGCGGCGGTGCCCCAGGCGACGGCGGCCGCGAGCGCTTCGGGGCCGCGGCCTCCTGCGGCGAGGAAGCCCGCGAGCGCGGCGTCCCCGGCGCCGACGGTGCTGGCGACGGGCCCGGCGAGCGGGGCCTTCGCGTGCCAGA
The DNA here is from genome assembly GCF_042647865.1 of Glycomyces rhizosphaerae. NCBI lineage: Bacteria > Bacillati > Actinomycetota > Actinomycetes > Glycomycetales > Glycomycetaceae > Glycomyces > Glycomyces rhizosphaerae. Next base: position 129,273 of record NZ_JBHRWO010000020.1, on the reverse strand, counting down.
CGCCTTCGGCCGCAACGAGGATCGCGCCGTCCGCGCCAAGGCTGGCGAGGACCGCTCCGGCCCCGGCCGCGCGCAGCGCCTCGGCGGCCTTGACCGCATCGCCCAAGGTCGTGATGGGCGTACCGGCGGCCTCGGCGAGTTCTTCGCGATTGGGTTTGACGAGATCGGGGCGGGCGGCCAGGCACGCTTCCAGTGCCGCACCTGAAGAGTCGATGACCGTGGCCGTCCCGGCGGCGCGGGCGCGTTCGACCAGTACGGCGTAGAAGTCGACGCTGACACCGGGCGGGAGGCTCCCGCAGCCGGCGATCCAGGCGGTCGGCCGGTCGATGCTGCTCGAGGGCTTCTGCGAGGCGTAGTTCGGCGGCGCCGCGATGGCGGCGTCGAGCAGCTCTTCGATCTCCTCGGCCCGCAGGACCGGGCCGGCCTCGTTGAGCTTCGTGACGGTGCCGTCGTCTTCGGTGATGGTGAGGTTCGAACGAACCCCTTGGGAGACGGGCACTTCGATGATCGGCACGCCCTCTTCGGCGAGAAGGTCGAGCAGTTCGGTGCCGGCATGGCCGCCGCTGACGAGGACGGCCCGGGTGGCGTGCCCGTTGGCGACGAGCGCCCTGGAGACGTTGACGCCCTTCCCGCCCGGGTCGACCCGATCGCCCTTGGCTCGCTGCACTTCGCCGCGTCGGAGCCGGTCGACCTCGAACGTCCGGTCCAGACTCGGGTTGGCGGTGACGGTGACGATCATGCGCGCACTACTTTCAGGTCGGCGTCTTCGAAGTCGGAGGCGAGGTCGTCGTCGAGCCCGGTGTCGGTGATGAACATGTCGACCTGGTCGAGGGTTCCGAATCGCGCGAGGCAGTCGTTGCCGACCTTGGTGTGGTCGGCGACGACGACGGTCTTCCGGGCCGCGCCGATCATGGCGCGCTTGACTGCGGCCTCGCCGGTGTCCGGAGTGGTCAGGCCGCGTTCGACGCTGATGCCGTTGGCGCCGATGAACGCGACGTCGACGAACGTTTCGGCGAGGGCGCGCAGGGCCCAGTCGTCGACCGCGGCCATGGTGCGGCCGCGCACCTTGCCGCCGATGATGAGGACGGTGAGGCGGGGTTTGGCCGCCAAGTGGGCGGCGATGGTGACGTCGTTGGTGACCACGGTGAGCTCGCGGTCGCCCGGGAGGGCATGGGCGATGCGGGCGGTGGTGGTGCCCGCGTCCAGGAAGATCGCGCCTTCGTGCGGCACCTCGGCGAGGGCGGCGGCGGCGATGCGCTCCTTGGCCTCGATCTGGACGGTGTCGCGGGCGGACACAGTGGGTTCGAAACCGAGGCGCTCCAAGGGGATCGCACCACCGTGGACCTTCTTGACGACGCCTTGGCGCTCGAGGGCGGTGAGGTCGCGCCGGATGGTCTCGGTGGTGACGTCGAAATCGGCCGCCAGGGCCGCGACGTCCACGCGGCCTTCGGTGTGCGCCCGTTCGGCGATGCGCTGCTGACGCTCTTCAGCGAACATGTGGTTTCACCCCCGTTTCATTTGGATTTATTTGGTTATACATGGTTCCTTGTTGCATTGTCAACGAATCGCGGCGACCTCCGCGCATCACGACTCGGTAACAGCCCTCTGACCTCGAACGTTACTGCCGTCCAGGCCCGGCGGCATCGAAACGGCGGCCACCGTGCCGGAGGCGCCCGTGCGTGTTTGAATGCGGATATGGCGATCCAGATCATCAGCGGCGACATCACGAGGCAACGAGTTGACGCGATCGTCAACGCCGCCAACTCCTCGCTCCTCGGCGGCGGCGGCGTGGACGGCGCGATCCACCGCGCCGGCGGCCCGGACATCCTGGAGGCATGCCGGGAACTCCGCCGCGGGCACTACGGCAAGGGACTGCCGACCGGGCAGGCCGTCGCGACCACCGCCGGGCGGCTCGACGCCCGCTGGGTCATCCACACCGTCGGCCCCGTCTACGCCGTAACCCAGGACCGCAGCGAGCTCCTCGCCTCCTGCTACCGCGAATCGCTCGCGGTGGCCGACGAACTCGGGGCCGCCTCGATCGCGTTTCCGGCCGTCTCGGCCGGGGTATACGGCTGGCCTGCGACATCGGCCGCCGAGATCGCCGTGAGCACCGTGCGCGAGACCGCGACGAACGTGCAGGTGATCCGCTTCGTCCTGTACAGCGAGGACGTCCTCGCGGCCTTCCGGCGCGCGATGGACTGAAACGTCGTACCCCTTCGGTACCGTCGACCGCGCCGTCGCAACCGCAATGAAGGGGTCCGCCAGTGAAGAGCCTCAGCAGGGACGCGCTCGCCGCCGCCGAGCGGTACCTGATCCTCAACGCCCGCCTCGTGGACCGGCTCCGGTACGCGCATGAGTTCAAGGGCGGTCCGGCGCTGCCGGTGCTGCACGCGGTGCGCGCCTACCAGAACCCGGACGGCGGCTTCGGAAACGCGATCGAACCGGACCTGCGCGGGTCCGGCAGCCAGCCGCAGGGCGCCGAGGTGGCGCTGTGGGCACTGGACGGTGCTGACGCCTTCGAGAGGGACACCGTCGGCCACCTGCTGCACTGGCTGGAGACGCACTCCACCGAGGAGGGCGGGGTGCCGTGGGTGCTGCCGAGCGTCCTCGACGACGAGCGCGCCCCGTGGTGGCAGCCGGAAGGCGAGAAGCCCCCGGCCACCTTGAACCCGACGGCACCGATCGCCGGACTCCTCCACGCCCACGACGTCGAGCATGTGTGGCTCGAAGCGGCCACCGAGTTCTGCTGGCGTGCCATTACTCAATTGACCGAGGTCGGGGCTTACGACGCGATGGCCGTGCTCGCCTTCCTCGAGCGCGTCCCCGACCGCGCCCGCGCCACCGCCGAGTTCCAGCGCCTCGGACCCTCACTCCGCGCCAGCGCGGCCCTCGACCCCGACGAGCCCGGCCACACCCACTCCCCGCTCGACCTGGCCCCGCGCCCTGACTCGTTGGCCCGCAGCCTGTTCAGCGACAAGGAGATCAACCGCCATCTCGACCACCTCATCGGCGCCCAAGGTGCCGAGGGCGGTTGGGCACCCAACTTCGAGATGTGGACGCCACTGGTCACCCACGAATGGGGCGGCTTCCTCACCTTCGCGAACCTGAGGACCCTGAAGGCCTACGGCCGCATCACCTGAACCGGGTCCGCACGGCCGCCGTCACCGGCTTCGGTCCGGACAGCATTGTGCGACCCCGGCAGCTATGCCGAAGTCGCACGACCCTGGCGGGTCATCTGAGCGTCTTGCTGATGCCGTTCGTCGTGTCAGTGACGACGATGTCCGACCACACGACCCGCATCGGCGGCGCGCAGTCCGGCTGGAAGTCGGCTTCCAGAGTCACCGAGAAGATCGCCTTCCCGTTCTGCACAGGGACGTCGACGTCGCCCGAGACGTCCGTCTTGTTCTCGGCGTTCGGGTTGTTCCCGCCGCGGTTGACGCATTCAGCGGTAGCGGTGACTTCGATGTTGACTTGGTCGATGTTGCCAAGTCCGGCTTCCTTGCCCTCGACGGTCAAGGTGTCCCCGGAAATGGTGTAGGAGACGTTGATGAAGTGCGGGCTTCCGGCCCACGCGGTGGAAGATCCGGCAAACATCAGCGCAAGCGCTGCGAATGCCACAAATATCAGCTTTCTCATGGTTTTCTCATTTGAGAGAAGATCGGTGTGGCCTTCGCGGTCGCCGGCCACTGGCGAAAGGCATTTCGCGGACGCTGCTGTCGCATGATCGGGCCGCGAACGACTGCGGCGCCAAAGGATTGCTGGACCCGGCGTGAACGCCGTTCGGTCTGACCGGTATTGGTGCGTTTCGCCAGCCCGTTTACAATCCCGAACAGGACATATCATACCGCATCAGGATATTACTGGATAGTTCATAAATTAGTCTGTTCGGTCTTGATAAATAACCGAAAGTACTATTCACGGGAATCGTCAACTAAAAGCGCTGCCGAGCGGCGCTCAGCCCCTCCGCCAGTCACCCTTTGCGACGAGGTCGAGGACTAGGGCGGCGATGTTCCAGGCGTCGTCGGCGCCGCTGTGGTGGCGCCCCTCCAGCGGGAATCCTGCGATGTCGAGCGCGGTGGCCATGCCCGGTCTGCGGCGCAGTCCCCGGGCCTCGGTGAACCGCAGTTTCACGTTGGTGTGCCGCTGCCCGAACGGGTAGCGCGTGCCGGTCGCCCGGCATTGGCGTTCGAACTGGTTGCGGTCGTAGTCGCCCCAACTCGCCCAGGGCCGCGAATCGGCCCGATGCTCGTCCACGAGGATGCGGCAGGCCTCCGCGAAGTCCACGCCGGTGTCGACCTCTTCCTGGGTGAGGCCGGTGAGTTCGGTGCAGAAGTCACTGACCGTGGAGCGGCGCGGCCGCACCAGGATTCGGTGTTTGGCGAGCCGTTCCCGCTTGTCCAGGTCGACCACGGTGAGGCCGATCTCGATGATCTCGCTGACCGCCCCGGGCGGCGGCTGCCCCTCCCAGCATGTCGCCTCGACGTCGATCACGTTCAGCAGGCTCAGCGGCGATTCCATGTCCTGCAGCGTAAGCGAGCTCGTCTCGTCGGCTCAAACGGTTTCGGGCCGGAGGCGCCAGAGCGAGGTCACCTCTTTGCGGCGCACGTCGGCGAGGAGGTCGGGATTGCGCTCCGTACCCGGGTGGGTGGGCCGGGTCTCGATGCGGTCGACGACGTGGAGGCCCGCGTCGGCGATGGCCTTCAGCAGGTCGTCTCGGCTCCGCAGGCCGAGGTGTTCGGCGAGGTCGGAGATAACGAGCCAGCCTTCGCCTCCTGGGCGCAGGTGGTCGGCGAGTCCGGTGAGGAACCCGTTGAGCATGCTGCCGTCGGGGTCGTAGACGCCGCCCTCGACGGCGGAGACGGGGCGGCCGGGCAGCCACGGCGGGTTGCAGACGACCAGGTCGGCACGCCCGTCCGGGAAGAGCGCGGGTCCGATCGCTTCGATGCGGTCGGCGAGGCCCAGCCGTTCGGCGTTGTCTCGCGCGCACGCGACCGCGCGCGGGTTGTTGTCCGTCGCCACGACCCGGTCGATGCCGCGGCGGGCCAGGACCGCGGCGAGCACCCCGGTTCCGGTGCCGAGGTCGAAGGCGGTGCTCGGAGCGGGCAGCTCGGGCAGCGGGGCCTTCGCGACGAGGTCGATGTACTCGCCGCGGATCGGTGAGAACACGCCGTAGTGCGGGAAGACGCGGCCGCCGAGCGCGGGAATGTCGACGCCCTTCTCACGCCACTGGTGCGCACTGAGCACGCCCTGCAGTTCGGTGAAGGCGACCGCCATCGGCCCAGAGGGCGGGCCGTACGCCTCAATGCAGGCCTGGCGCACATCGGGAGCCCGGCGCAGGTCCAGTTCGTAGTCGTCACCGAGCAGGACGATGAGACGCCCGAGCACTCGGGCGCGGTGACCGCGGTACTGCCGGTGCCGGTGGAACGTCTCAGCGGCGTCGCGCTGCGGCCCGCGCGGTTCGCGGATGCGGCGGTCCATGGCACTCAGCAGCTGCCGTGCGTTGTGGAAGTCGCCCCGCCACAGCAGCGCGGTGCCCTTGACGGCGAGCCGGTAGGCGGCATCGGCTTTCGTGCGGTCGTCGGCGATGACGACGGCCGAGGGCGCCGGGGTCGCGTTCTCCGAATGCCAGGCCGCGGTACGGGACTGGTCGGCTTCGGTCCAACTGATGGCGGACATTGGATGCTCCCGGTTGAGGACGGCCCGGCCTCCGAGAACAACGATCGGCGGCGGGGCCGATCGCGTCGGCTAGTCGGGTTTGCGGGCGCTGCCGATCAAGTGCGGACTCACCCACAATGGGAACGGGAGGTCCGGGAATCGCCGCGGCGTCAAGGTACCAGTGTCGAACCCCGCGCGCGCCATCGCCGCTCCCGTGTCCCTCGCGGTGTGGCAGCCGCCGAACGCGTGCGACCAGAACACCGCGTCGAACGCCCGCTCCCCCGCGCGGATCACCCGGTTCGCCGAGCCCACGTGCTCGAGGCAGCGCAACTCGCCGCCGGGCTTGAGCACGCGATGGATCTCGGCCAGCGCCTTGTCCTGGTCCTCGACCGAGCACAGCACCAGGGTGGACACGGCCGCGTCGAACGAGCCGGTCTCCACGGGCAGCGCTTCGGCCTGGCCGTCGATCACCGTGATCGTCCGGTCGAGCGCGGCGGCCTGTTCATCGGCGAGGTCGCGGAGGTGCGCCTCGGGTTCGACGGCGACCAGTTCGGTCACGGCACCGGGATAGTGCGGGAAGTTCACACCGTGCCCGCAGCCGACCTCGAGGACGCGTCCTTCGAGTCCCGCCAGGAGGCGTCGGCGCCACTCACCGAGGCCGCGTTCTTCGAGGGAGGCGGCGAGTCCGGGGTACCAGCGGGCGAACAGGCGGCGTCGGCGGCGGGCCATGCGTGCCTCCTCTGGGGACGTCTCTACCCCGAGCCTATGCCGCGCTATTCGAGTTTGCGGGCGGTGCCGACGATGTGCGGGCTCTTGGAGACCGGGAACGGCAGGAACGGGAAGCGCTCGGTGCTCATGCCCTCGGTGTCGAAGCCGGCCTCGCGGATCGCGCCGAGGGTGTCCCGGGAGAGGTGGCAGCCGCCGTTGATGTGGGTCCAGAGCACGGCGTCGAGGACCTTCTCGGTCGTGTGCCTCGCGCTGCCGGGCGAGCGGACGTGTTCGAAACCGACCAGTGCCCCGCCGGGTTTGAGCACGCGTTTGATCTCGGCCAGCGCGTCGGCCTGGCTGTCGACCGAGCAGAGCACGGCGGTGGCGACGACGGCGTCGAACGAGCCGGTCTCCACGGGCAGCGACTCGGCGGTGCCTTCGATGATCGTGGCTTTGAGTCCGAGTTCGTCGGCGCGCTCGCGGGAGAGGTCGCGGAAGTGCTCCTCGGGTTCGACGGCGACGAGTTCGGTCACGGCGTCGGGGTAGTGGGGGAAGTTCGCGCCGAAGCCGCAGCCGATTTCGAGGATGCGCCCTTCGAGCGGGGCGAGGAGCCTCGCGCGCTCCGCGCCGAGGCCTCGTTCCTCGAGTCGTGCGGCGGCGTCGGGGTACCAGCGGGCGAACAGGGGGCGCTTGCGGCGTGCCATGGGAGTGCTCCTGCGGGGGTTGGCTAGGAATGGTCCTGCTTCGGAGCCTAGCGGTGGGGGCGGGGGCGGGGTGGACCGCCGGTGTGCCCGCGGATGGAGGGCGAGGCCACTACACTCGCGGGTTGTCGGCGAGAGGGGGCGGCGGTGCTGCGGCGACGGGTGCTCGTCGGGGGACGCGTGCAGGGCGTGTTCTTCCGGGCGGAATGTCGGCGGGAGGCGCAGTCGTCGGGGCTGGCCGGGTGGGTCCGCAACCGGGCGGACGGCACCGTCGAGGCGGTGTTCGAAGGTCCTGCGGCGCAGGTCGAGGGCATGGTCGCCTGGGCGGGGCACGGCCCGTCGATGGCGGTGGTCAGGAGCGTCGAGGTCTTCGAGGAGGAGCCGGAGGGCCTGGTCGGTTTCGAGGTCCGGTACGAGTGACCGGGCTCAGTCCTCGTCGTTCTGCGACCGGGCCAGGAGCGCCACCGCGATCACGATGGCGACCAGCAGGATCACGGCCACCAGCAGGGTGTCGACGGCGAACAGGGCGTTGAACATCTGGGCGGCGAACGGCGCCAGGATCGCGAGCAGCGCGGCCAGGGCGATCCATCTCGCGTTGCGGCGCATGAAGTCCATGGGCGCTCCTCTCGGTTCCCCTCGAGCCTACGGGAGGAACCGGAGGAAAACGGCCGCGGCTCAGTTGGTCCGGGTGTTGGGCAGGTGGTCGCCGAGGTAGCCGATCCAGATCTTCCCGGTCGCGCCGCCCGCGTCGTCGAGGAAGTGCATGCGGGGTGCGGGCGAGCCGACCGGCTGGAGCTTGATGTGGGAGGGCATGAACACGCGCCCGGACGGGTCGATCTCAGCTGGGACGCGGAAGACCCGGGCCCGGTAGTACTTCGGGTTCCCCGAGACCGAGTCGGACTCCTTCATGGACACCATGGTCGGGGTGATGATCGGGGCCCCGGGGAGCGGGCGGCTGCACCAGTCGTAGAAGCCGCCGGTGAAGCGGGCCTCGGCGCGGGCGGCGGCGTAGGCGTCGAGGGCGCGCAGTGCGTCCCAGGTGCGGCCGGTCCAGCGGCGGCGCTGGCGCGGGTACGTGACGTCGAGTTTGGACACTTCGGTGTCGAGGGTGTCGGGCAGGTCGAGGTGGCGCAGCTGCTTGCGGGCGCGCTGGACGACGTCCATGAGGCTCTCGGCCTCCCAGGGGCCTTCCGCGTCGGCGTCGGCCTGGACGCCGTAGACGGGGTCGGCGTGTTCGGCGAGGCGGCTCTCGAGCCACCGGATGCGGTCCTGGGCTTTGCGTTCGTGCTCTTGGAGTTCCACGAAGTCGAGTTCGAGCTGGTCGTATTCGCGGCGCAGGTGCTCCAGTTCCTGGGTGGGGCCGTGGGAGCCGAGGAGCCCCGCGGGTCCGACGGCGCGAGTGAGGGCTTCGAGGTGGGCGGACATGGTCTTGATGAGCGCGGTGGTCTCGGAGTCGCCGCCGCGGGCCATGTCGACGAGGGCGGCGAGGACGCTGTCGTCGAGGCGGTCGGCGAGTTTCGCGGCGATGGCGTCGGCGAGGTCGGCGGTGACGGCCGGTTCGGAGTCGGTTCGCGGTTCGGATTGCGGCTCAGCGGGTTCGGTCGGCAGTTCGGGTTGCGGTTCCGGTGTCTCGGCGGGTGGCTGTGGTGTCGGGTCGATGGTCCGCGTCTCCGGCGGTGCGGCGGGTCTGGGGATCTTCGGTCCGCGGGGGACGGCTATCGCGGCCGGACTGGGCGGCGCGGCGTGGAGTTCGCCCGGCGGTAGGGCGCCGGCGAGGATGCGGGTGATCCTCGGTTCGCTCTGGCGTATGTCGGTGGGCAGCGGCCGGTGCACCGAGAGCTCGACGACCCCTTTGACGACCACTTCGAGTGAGCGGACGCCCTGGTCGCGTATCGCACCGCCGCCGCGGGGCTGGTGGCGCATCGCGTACGTCTCCTTCCCCGGGCGCACCCCGGGCAGGTAGGTGCGCAGGCCGCCGCCGAAGACGCTGAGGTCGCCGCCGAGCCAGGAGTTCAGGTCGTCCTGGGTGCGGGCGTCGTAGAGGCGGGCGACGACGGCGACGCCCGCGAGCGTCTCGGCGAGGTGGTCGGCGCAGGCGGCGACCAGGTTCGGGTCGGAGCGGTCGACGGTGAGGACGATGACCGGGACGCCGCGGTCGGCGCGGGCGAGCCAACCGGTGAGCTCCTTGACCTCTTCGGGGCCGATGAGGTGCGCCCCGGCCTCGACGGGGACGGCCCCGTCGGTGGCGCGGCCGGTGGCGAGGAACGCGGGCATGAAGCCGGGGGCGGTCACCTCGGCCTCGTCGAGATCGCCCTCGACGGTGACGCGGACCCAGCCGGGCGCGCCCTTGTGGCCGGTGGCCCAGGTCGCGGTGGTGCGGAGCCGCCCGCCGCCGGTGGGCGAATCCTGCGTGTAGCGCCCGCAGAGTTCGTTGTCGGCGAAGGCGACCCGGGTGCGGCCGCGCGAGTGTTCGAGGGTCGGATCGCCGTCGTCCTCGACGCCGGCCCAGGCGGCGAAGCACCGCCGCAGCCGGGGCCCGAGTCGGGGCCCTCCGTCCCGGAGCAAAGCTTGATAGAACTGCGTCACGGCGCCTCCAACGGTCCAGCTCACGGCCACGTTGAGGCAACATGCTACTGGAAGTTCACTTGGCGGTCATCGTCCAAATCCAATAGGGACTGTGAATGCGGGACGCGGTGGACACGGCTCTGGCCCGCACCGTTGAGCGGTGCGGGCCAGAGTCCAAGCGGGACAGCTGAAACGGGTCAGGCGGTATCGGCGGCCGGCTCGTCCGCGCGGACGGGCAGGTCGGCGGGCGTCGCCGAGTCGTCTGTCGGGTTGTCGGCGGTGGGATTGTTGGCCTTGTCCAGGACGGGACCGCCCACGTCGCGTTCGGCGAGGTGGCGGCGCACCGAGTAGGCGACGGCCGCGATCCAGGCGGCGGCGATCGCGATGTAGACGGCGATCGCGATCCCGCCGGGGGCGGCGATCCAGTCGCTGCGCAGCAGGGTGCGGGCGTTCGTGAGGACGATGAGGCCGCCGACCGCCGAGCCGAGGACGCGCGGGGGCAGGTGGCGGACCAGCCAGGCCGCGACCGGGGCGGCGATGAGGCCGCCGAGGAGCAGGACGCCGACCCACGTGAAGTTGATGTTCTCGCTGCCGAGGCCGATGAGGAAGCCGGCGGAGGCGGCGATGGCCACCAGGAATTCGGCGGTGTCCACCGATCCGATGACCTTGCGCGGCTCGATCCGGCCGCTCGCGAGCAGCGCGGGCGTGCCGACCGGGCCCCAGCCGCCGCCGCCCGTGGCGTCGATGAAGCCGCCGACGAGCCCCAGCGGCGCCAGGAACCGCTTGCGCAGCGGCTTGCCGAGGTTGCGGCGGTCCAGCCCGCGGAAGGTGAAGCGGATGAGCAGGTAGAGACCGAGGGTGAACAGGATGGCGGACATGATCGGCGCGGCCGACTCGGTGGAGAGCCAGGCCAGCAGGGTGGCGCCCGCGAAAGCGCCGACGGCGCCGGGGATGCCGATCTTGAGGACGACCTTCCAGTCGACGTTGCCGAAACGCCAGTGCGAGGCGCCCGAGGCGAGGGTCGTGCCGATCTCGGCGAGGTGGACGGTGGCCGAGGCCGACGCGGGGTTCGTGCCGATCGCCAGGAGCAGGGTCGCCGAGGTGGCGCCGTAGGCCATGCCCAGGCTGCCGTCGATGAGCTGGGCTACGAGGCCGACCAGACCGAGGAGGACGAGGGAGCGCAAGAGGGAGCCTTCCGAGCGATGACCGGTTCGATTACTCTACCAAATCTATGGGAAATATAGATTGAGTGGCCGCGCTCGTCAACTTCGGGTCTCGCCTAGCGGGAACGCCCAGGTCGGCGACGTGGAGGCGCTCCGCGGATCAGGGTTTGGCGGTGATTTCCCGGCGAGCGGGCACGAAGGCCGACACAATCGGGCGAGACGCCGCCGATGGCGGCCCGCAGAGAGGAAGACGCATGAGCAAACTCATCGCCGTGGCCTATCCGGACGTCCCCACCGCCCAGACGGTGCTCACCAAGCTCGCCGACATGCAGAAGCGCGAGCTCATCAAGCTCGACGACGCGGTCGTGGTCGAGCGGCGCGACGACGGGAAGGTCAAACTCCACCAGACGAACTCCCTGGTCGGCCTCAGCGCCACCGGCGGTGCGCTGTGGGGCGGCCTCATCGGCCTGCTGTTCTTCGCGCCGCTGCTCGGCATGGCCGTCGGCGCGGCCGCGGGGGCCGCGGGCGGGGCCATGTCCGACGTCGGCGTGGACGACTCGTTCATGAAGGACCTCGGCAAGCAGCTCAATCCCGGCAGCGCCGCGCTCGTGCTCCTCGTCCGCTCCTTGACCGAGGACAAGGTCATCGACGAACTCGGCGGCAAGTACAAGGGCAAGCTGCTCCAGACCAACCTCTCCTCCGAAGAGGAGGCGCGCCTGCGCGAGCACATCGCCGCTATGGAGGCGCGCATCTGAGGGAGACGGACCGAAAGCGGACGGGAGCGGCCCCCGTCCGCTTTCGCTGTTTCCGGAGCCGCCGTACCCCCGCCCGCTTACGCTCGCACCGTGAGCCGCACCATACGCGCCGCTAGCGAAATGCAGGGCCACCTGCGGTCCTACACCCTGCCCGAAAGCCCTTGGGACCGCATCGCCGTCGGGCATCCCGGGTCGATCCTCTTGCTGCGGCTACTGCCGCTGATCCTCGTTGCCATCACGTTGCCGATCGCGTTCATCAGCCCGGTCATGACCACCTACGCCAACTACGCGCTGGTGCTCCTGCCTGCATTCACCGCCTTCGCCAACGGACCCATCGCGACCGGCGCCGCAACCCTGGTGGCCATCGCGCTCATCAGCGCCGGGGAGTTCGCGCTCGGCTGGCTCCCCCACCCGCAGAGCGCCTGGAGCGACATGTCGGCGGTCATCGTCATCGGCGTGCTGTGCACCGGGCTGGCGTGGTTCAGGAACCGGATCATCTCACGGCTGCTCGACATGACGCTCGTCGCCGAGACCGCGCAGCTGGCCATCATGCCGGAACTGCCCGGGCGCATCGGAGGCATGAAGGTCGCCACCATCTACCGCACTGCAGAAGGCAGCCCGAGCTTGATCGGCGGCGACTTCTTCGACATCCAGGACACCGATTTCGGACTGCGGGCCGTCATCGGCGACGTGCAGGGCCACGACCTGAGCACCGTCAGCCTCACCGAAGGTCTGCTCGGCACCTTCCGCGAACGCGCCCTCGACGACCCCGACCTCGTCACCCTCGTCGCGCACCTGGAGCGGCGGGTCCGGCTCGACAACCGCGACCGCGACGAATGGGGCCAGACCTTCGCGACTGCGGCCGTCCTCGAGGTCAGCCCCGCTCACAACCGCCTCCGAACCGTCCTTTGCGGACATGCGACCCCGCTCGTGGTGCGTTCGTTCGCCTACTCGGTCGGCGGGAAGCCCCTGCCGCCGCTCGGCTTGGCCGACTTCGGCATCCAGGGTCCTGCCCAGGTTCGCGAGATCGAGCTCGCCCCCGGCGACCTCATCGTGCTCTACACCGACGGCCTCGTCGAGGCGCGCAATGCCGCCGGGCAGCAATTCCCGCTCGTCGAGCTGCTCAACGCGCACGCCGCCGCCGGGATCCGCGATCCCTCGAAGCTCCGCGCCCGGCTGCTGTCCGACTTCCTTTCCGGCGGCTACTCCCGCGACGACGACCTCACTTTGATAGCCATCCAGATTCCGGAGGCAACCGCCCCGTAGGGACGAGCGTCTAGCTTGCGGGGCATCGACTCTGTGCCCTCGGAAGCGAAGGAGCCCCTCATGCGACGCACCCGGCCACTGGCCGTGATCGCCGCCGTCCTCGCGATGGCGGCCGCCGGATGCGGTCTCGGCGCCGAGGAGCCCGAAACTAGCGCCGTGGCGACGACTTCCACGGAGTGCGACGAGCACGGCATCCAGCTCTCGCTCACCCCGACCGGCGAGGTCGCCGACCGCACCTTCATGGCCATCGGCCTGGTCAACTGCGGTGAGGCGCCCCTGGTGCTCGACAGCATGCCGCAGGTCGTCGTCTTCGGCGGGAACGTCGTCGCGCCCCGCGACGCCAACGTCCCCGAATCGGTCACCGTCGAGCCCGGGCAGGGCGCGATCGCGCCCCTCTCCTGGGCCGCGGGGACCGGAACCGGTGACGTCCTCGACGTCGACCGGTTCCTCGTCAACGCGCTGCCCGTGTACGCCGGATACGAACTCGCCCTTGCCGAACCGATCCAGCTCGACGCCGACCACGTGCTCGACCTCGGCACCTGGGAGCTCACCGGCGCGTCCGCCGCCGAGCCGGTCGAGCCGGCCGAGACGGCCGAGACGGCTCGACCAACCGAATCGGCCTGCCCCGAGGAGGGCTTTCAGGTCACCGTCTCCGGGATGAACGCCGCCATGGGCATCCGCGCCACCGGCATCGAACTCGTCAACTGCGGCACCGAGAACATCGAGGTCAACGGCTACCCCAACCTCCAGATCCTCGGCGAGAGCGGCCCGATCGCCGTCGAGGTCAAGGAAGGCTCCGACACCCTCCAAGACCCCGGACCCACCCCGATCACCCTCGCCCCCGGCGACTCGGTGAGCGCGGGCCTACTGTGGCGCAACAGGGTCGAATCGGCCGACGAGAACGACGCCGTCAACGCCACCGAGATCAACGTCGGCTATTCGGACGACTCGCCTATGGTGACCGTCACCCCCGAGGCCTCGATCGATCTCGGCACCACCCGCGAACTGGAGGTCACCGCCTGGCGGTGACCGCGGCCGCGCGCCGCCCCGCCCAGCGTGAGACCAGCCCGTGGCGGGGCGCGAACACCCACGCCAGCAGGAAGACCCCGGTGATCACCAGGACGATCAGGCCCCCGGCCGCCAGGTTGTAGTAGAACGACAGGTACAGCCCCGCGACCGCCCCGAACGCCGCCACCGCGCACCCGGCGAGCACCATCGGGCCGAGCCGGTCGGTCACCAGGCGCGCCGCCGCAGCGGGCGTCACCAGCAGCGCCAGCACCAGGATGTTCCCCACCGCCTGCAGCGCGATCACGATCGCCACCGTGACCATCACGTACAGGGCGATGTCGAGCGCGAGCACCGGCAGGCCCGAGGCGCGCGCCGTCTCCCGGTCGAGGCTCACCGCGATCAGCTGGCGGCGCAACAGGAACGTCGCCGCCACCAGCACCGCCCCGACCGTGCCCACCAGGACCACGTCCCCATCGCCGAGCGCCAGGATCTGCCCGAACAGGAACGACGCCAGATCCCCGGTGTACGACTGCTGCGTCGAGACCACCACGATCCCCAGCCCGAACGCCGCCGCCCAGAAGATCCCGATCACCGTGTCCTCCTTCAACCGCCGCGTCTGGCTGATGAGCACGATCGCCAGCGCGGTCGCCACGCCCGCGATCGCACCCGACAGTGCCAGGTTGATGTGCAGCACGAAGCCGATCGCGACGCCGGGGAAGACCGCGTGCGCCACCGCGTCGCCGATGAACGCCATCCCGCGCAGGACCACGAAGGCGCCCACCGCGACGCACACGATCGCTGCCATGACCGCGACCGCGAAGGCCCGCTGCATGAACACGTGCGACCACGGTTCGGCCAGCCACTCGATCATCGCGGTCCCGCCCCGGCCAGCAGCGCCTTCAGCTCACCGGAGGCGGCGACGCCGAACGCCCGCAGCCACAGGTCGGGGTCGGCGAGGGATTCGGGAGGGCCGTCGGCGACCACGGCGCGGTTGAGCAGGCACAGGCGCGAGCAGGTGTCGCGGGCCTGGGCGAGGTCGTGGGTGGTCATGAGGACGGCGGTGCCTTCCTTGGCGAGGCGGGCGAGGAGCCCGGTGAGCAGTTCCTGGGTGGGCACGTCGACGCCGGTGAAGGGCTCGTCGAGGAGCAGCAGCGAGGGTCGGCGCGCGAGGGCGCGGGCGACCAGGACCCTCTGGCGCTGGCCGCCGGACAGCTCCCCCACGGGCCGCGCGGCGAGGTCGGTGAGGCCGACGCGGTCGAGGGCTTCGGCGGTGGCGTCCCGGTCGTCCCTGGTCGGTCCGCGGAGCCAGTGGGTCGCGGTGCGGGCGTTGAGGACCGCTCCGGCGACGGTGATCGGGAAGTCCCAGGTGAACTCGTGCTTCTGCGGCACGTAGCCGGGTCTGCCCGTGCTTCGGCGGATCGTGCCCGCGTCGGGTTTGACGAGGCCGAGCACGGCGCGCAGCAGGGTGGTCTTGCCCGCGCCGTTGGGTCCGATGAGGCCGACGTTCTCGCCGGGGGCGACGGCGAGGTCGACGCCGTCGAGGACGGGCCGGCCGCCGAGGCTCACCGTGAGATCGTGGACGTCGAGGGCGTTATTCGGCATCGGCGGGTCCGTTCGCGTTGCGGCGCTTGCGGGTGGCGAGCATGATGACGACGCCGGCGATCACGGCGATCACCGCCGCGCCGAGGCCCCACAGGAGCCAGCCGGTGCCGGTGGTGGGCAGGAAGCCGCCCTTGTCGTCCTCGTCTTCGGCGGCATCGTCCCGGCCGCCGGTGCCGTCGCCGGTGCACGCCCCGTTCGGGTCGGTCGCATCGCCTACGGCCAGTTGGATCTCCTTGGTATCGGCCACCGTCTCGCCGTCCTCGGTGGTGGCGGTGAACTCGACGGTGAGCCGGTAGACGCCCGCTTCGGAGAAGGTCCAGTTGCCGTGCGCGTGGGTGTTGCGGGGAATCGACACGGTCTGCGGGAGCGCTTCGGAGGAGTCGAAGAGGACTTCGGCGCCTCCGAAGGTGCCGGTCAGGAACAAGGTGACCTCGCCGGGGCCGTCGACCGCGGCGAGGTTCCAGTCGACCGCGCCGGGCACGGTTTCGATCACGCTGGGGTCCTGGGTGTTCCAGCCGGGCCAGATGATGCCGGAGGCCTGGACCTGCGGGAGCATGTAGATCTCCTGGCCGGCCTCGCCGAGGAAGTCGTAGTCGCCCTCGGGGATCGGGAAGAGCGCCGCGTCGGGGACCTGGAGCACGACGTCGTCGAGGTCGCGCCAGACCGATTCGGCGGCGCGGTCGTCGCGCAGCTGCGCGGTCCAGTCGCCGTCGACGAGGCGGGGGCCGATGTCGATGTGGCCGTCGTTGATGATCTCGCAGGCCGCTGTCGCTTGGGCGTTGCCGTTGTCCGGCTGCTGGTTCGTCGCGATCGTCCGGGCTTCGGCGGCGGTGGCCTCCTCGGCGGTGACGCTGTAGGTGGTGGCGACGTTGGCGCCCGTGCTGTTCGCTTCGCCTTCCTCGCGGGCGAGGAGTTCCAGGGTGTACCGGCCGGGCTGGTCGACCGCGAGGACCACGGGAGCGGTGGTGCCCGCCGCCAAGGTGAACGAGTCGCCGTCCTCTGTGGAGGCGAGCGGGGCCGCGGTGCCGGTGCCTTCGAAGGTGTAGAGCCAGGCTTCGCCGGGGCCTTCGGTCTTGTCGAGCGCGAGGGTCAGGTCGGCGTCGGACTCGCTCGCGTCGAGGGTCGGGAAGGTCTGGCCGTCGACGGTCCCGGCCACCCAGACGAGGTCGCCCGCGTCGCCGAGGAACGCGAAGTCCGCGCGGCCGGGCACCAGTGACGGCACTGTAGACAGATCGGAGGGGGCCTCGATCTCCAGACGGGAGCCGGGGGTCGTGAACTCGGCCATCCCTTCGGCGGCCTGGGCGTGCGCGGGCGAGCCTGACAGGCCGACCACTCCGGCCAGGGCCAGCGCGGCGGTCAGGGCCAGGGGCCTCTTCGGATGGTTGATCATCGGTCTCCTCCCAGGCAGCGGCTGAGCTCGGAGGCGTTCTGCCGCATCATGTCGATGTAGGTGGGGGTGTCGTGGGGCAGGGCGTCGCCGTGCAGGGCGCAGACCTGGACGCCCTGGTCCTCCGCGACCTGGCGGAGCACGGAGGCGCGGGCGTGCAGGTTGGGTTCGACGAACACGGCTTGCACTTGGAGGTCGGCGATGGTCTCGGTGAGCTGCTCGACCTGCTTGGCGCTGGGTTCGGCGGCGGGGTTGGGGACGACGAAGCCGGCGACCTGCATGCCGTAGGCGTCGGCGAGATAGCCGAAGGCGTCATGGGTGGTGATGAGCTGGCGGTTCGCCTCGGGGATGGTGCTGATCGCTTCGGCCACTTCGGTATCGAGCGCGTCGAGTTCGGCGAGGTAGGCGTCGCGGTTGGCTTCGTAGGTTTCGCGGCCCTCGGGGTCGACCTGGATGAGGGAGTCGGCGATGACCTGGACGTAGGCCTTGGCGTTGGCCACGTCCTGCCACAGGTGCGGGTCGATCTCGCCGTGGACGTGCTTGCCGAGGACGGCCTGCGGAAGCTGGTAGATGCTCGCGCCCGCTTCACCGAGGAACGCGAACTGCTCCTCGGCGGGGATCTCCTCGATCGCCTTGGTCGGCACGTCGATGACCACTTCGGAGGGGTCGAGCTCGCCGCGTTCGTCGTCGCGGACTAGGAAAGCGCCGGTGTCGAGGTCGGCGGTGAGGTCGGCGTGGCCGTCGTCGAGGATCAATGCCCCGGGCTGGACCTCGCGGGGATTGACGCCGACGGCGTAGGTGAAGGTGGCGGTGCCGACGTCGCGGGTGGCGCCGTCGTCGGTGAGCGTGGCGGCCGTGGTGAGGGTGTAGACGCCTGGTTCGGTGAAGGTCCAGTTGACGTGCGTGTGTGCGTTGGGCGGCAGGGTGATCGCGTCCGCTGCCGAGAGGCCGTCGGCGGTGTTCCAGTAGATCTCGGGTTGGCCGAAGGCGTCGGTGAGGAACATGGCCGCCTGTCCGGGCCCGGTGTAGTCGGTGAGGCGCACGCCGATCTCGGCGGAGCGGGTCGCGGTCTCGCCGCGCACGCCGAAACCGAGCCAGACGGTGTCGAGGCGGATGTTCTCGACGAGCGGGATGAGCTTGGCGCCGTATGGCTCGGCGTTCTCGGCGAGCGAGATGTTCGGGGCGTCTTCGGGGACGTTGGTGTCGAAGAGCTTGATGAGCGGGTGGTCTTCGAGGAGCAGGTGATTGGTGAAGGCGACCTCGGCGCGCGAGACCTTGGCGGCGTCATTCGGACTCGGCTCGTACGAGTGCGGGTCGCCGCCAGGTGGAACGACCGTCTCGACGTGGACGCGGTCGCCGCCGACGACCTCGGTCCAGTCCTTGATCAGCTCGGTGGTGACGGCGACTTGGACGCCGTCACCGCTGCCGCCCGCGCCGGAGCAGCCGGTGAGCAGCAGCGCCGCAGCGGTCGCCATGGCGCTCAAGGTGGTCAGGGGTGTCCTCATGCTTCGGCGCGCTCCTTGGCGGTGTCGTCGGTGGGTCGTGGTTCGTCGTCGGCATCGGAATCGGTTACGGCCGCTTCGGTCTCACCAATTGCTCCGACCGATTCGGGCACCGGAGCGCTGTTTGGCCCGGAGGCGTTGCGCCGCTTGAGCTTGCGGATCTTGATGAGAAGCCAGATGACCGAGGCGAGTGCGGCGACGACGGCGGCCTGCGGCCAGGGCGGCGCCCACAGCGTCTCGATATCGCTGTGCGAGGCGAGTCGTGAAGCGGCGTCGGCCTCGTCGACCGCCTCGGGTCGGACGACGAGTTCCACCTCCAGGCGGGCGAGCGGCCAGACGCCGTCCATTTCGGCGGTGCCCTCGAACCGGTCCCCCGGGAGGATCTGCGGCAGCTCGGCGATCACCACTTCGCGGGGCAGGAGACCCCAGGGTCCGGCGATGCGGGCCACGAGTTCGCCTTGGAGGCGCACGTTCCCGGCGTTCTCCACGGCGTAGTCGAAGGACGTCGTGCCAGGTCGGACCGGGTTCCAGTCGTAGTGGTATGTCACATGTTCCATGTCAGGGGCGAGATTCGGGTCCAGCTCACCCGAGACCCGAAGGTGGACCCTCGCGCCGACGCGGCGCTCCACCAGCATTTCGGTGCCGTTCGCGTCGGTGGCCTCGGTGACGGCCGCGACGATTCCGCCCACGTGGTCGCCCGGCGTGGCATCGGCGGGCACGGTGAGCGCGAACGGCACGTCGAGGCGGGTCTCAGATGGGACGGTGAGGGTCTGCTCGTTGAACCCGATCCAGGAGCCGACGTCGACCGGTTCCTGGTCGGCGGGCAGCAGGTCGAAGGCGCCGGTGTCGGTCGTGTAGGCATCGGAGGCATACAGCCGCAAGGTGATCGGCTCGGTAGAGAAGTTGGAGACGCCCACGAAGTCGATAACCGTCTCGCCGGGGTCCAGCGCGAGGTCGAATGCCGCGCGGCCGTCCGGGCCGTCCTGACCGGACGGGTTCACGCCCCAGGTCGCGGGCGCCTCCTGCGCGGGGTCCTCGGTCTGGGCGGCGGCGGGGGCGGCGGTGAGCAGGACGGCGAGGGCGGTCGCGCCGAACGCGGACGCGATGCGTCCTGCGGAGACTGGTCTCATGGGTGCTCTCGGGAGGTCGTGGCGGGCAAGGTGTCGCAGCGGGAGGGCGGGGCGGCCCCGGACGGTGCCGATGCTCGATTCGCGAGCCTCGTGCAGCGCCGACGCTCGACGTGCAGGCGTCATCGCGTGTTCGGGGCCGCCCCTATCTGGGGAGGGAAGGGCCTATCCGACGTCGAAGGTGTAGGTGACCTGCGGGGAGGTCACCGCGCCGTCGGTGCCGTGGGTGCCGGTGACCTGGAATGTGAGCTGATACGTCCCGGGTTCGGTGAACACCCACGTCGGGTGGTGGTGCGTTTCGGTGATCGCGGTGCCGGAGGCGTTGCAGGCCGAATTCGAGTGGAAGCGCACGACGCCGGTGGTCGCGTCGTAGACCGAGACGTTCCCGCCGGTCGGCGTGACCGCCGAGACGAGTTCGGCCCGCAGGCTGCCGCCGAAGGCGGCCAGGTCGAGGTCCTCGGTGCTCCAGCCCGCCCAGAGGAGACCGGCGGTCTCGGTGCGCGGGACGACCCAGTTCTGGCCGACGTCGAGCTTGCAGGAGACCGCGGCCGTGCGGTTCACCAGGTGTCCGGAATGGACGTCGAAGAGGACGTCGGCGGCTTCGAGCGTGCCGCCGGTCGCGGTGTGGACGTTGATGTCGAGCGCGTTCGCCGTGTCGTCGTAAGCGAAGGCCAGCGCGTCGACGTGCCCGGAGCTGATCGTGGTGGCGGCCTGGGCCTGGCCGGCGAAGGCCAGGGCGAATGCCGCCCCGAGGGCCGCTCCGAGTCTGATCGCGGTCTTGCGCATCGGGTCAGCCCTTCACACAGAAGAAGTAGTCGACCTCGCCGGTCGAGACGGTCTCGCCGGTCGCGGCGAGGACGCCTTCGGCCTCGACGGTGAGCTTGTAGAGGCCGGCCTCGCCGAAGGCCCAGTTCATGTGGCCGTGGCTGCCCGCGGTGGCTTCCCAGGAACCGGCGCCCTGATCGGAGTCGAAGAGGACGTTCGCGTCGCCGAAGTCGTCGACCGTGTAGAGGTCGACGTCGCCCCAGGCGTCGTGGACGGTGATCGTGAGCGTGTCGTCCGCGAAGTCGCCGGGGAGGATCTCCTCGGCGCCCCAGCCCGCGAAGAGCAGGCCTTCGACGTTGGTGTCGGGGAGGATCCAGACGTCGTCGCCCTCCTCGCCGAGGAAGTCGTATCCGGCCGGGATCACGGTCTCGGCCTCGGGGTTGGCGGCGAGCACCACTTCGGACGGGGCGTATTCGACGTCGTTCTCGCCGTCGTGGACGTGGAGGTCGAGCGCGCCGTCCTCATAGGCGAGGCCGAAGACGTCGACGTGGCCCCGGTCGAGGACGGTGATGGAGGAGCCGGTCTCCTGGGCCGCGGCGGGGGCCGCGGTGGCCAGGACCGCGGCGGCGGCCGCTGCGACGGCGGAGTACTTCACGAGGGTTCGCAAGGTGGGGAGTTCCCTTCTGGTGCTTTAAATGGCGGTGAACGTGACGAGCGCGGTGTAGGTACCGGACTCGACGTCGGTGGGCAGGTCCAGGGACAGTTCGGCCTGGAGCACTGCGGTGCCGTTGCCCGCGCCTGAGGCGGCGGACGCGAGCAGTTGCGAGGTGGCGAGGCCGGGGCCGTCGTCCATGAGGCCCTGGACCGCCGGACCGGGGTCGACGTTCTGGTCGGCGCCCTTGCGGGTGAGGCTCGGCAGCCACCCGAGGTGGGCCCCGGAGAACTCGTCGTCGCCGGAGGTGAACGGCGAGACCTGCCCGGTGGCGTTCCAGCCGGGATCGGCCGAGCGCGTGTCGGTCACGGTGACGGGCCGCAGCGCGCCCTCGGTGGTCCAGCGGGTGGCGTCGGCGCTGAGGGTCATGGCCGGGAGGGCGACGGTGCGGTCGGCGGGATCGACGCTGAGGACCAGGCCGCCGGTGTCGGTGTCGAGGGCGGCGGTGATGGTCTGCGTGCCCGAGAGGTCGGGATCCGGGTCAGGATCGGGATCGGGATCGCCGGGGTCGGTGCCTTCGTCGGGCCACTCGCCGACGACGAAGAGGTAGTCCTGCGGCTCGGAGGCCAGCGCGGTCCCGTCGGCCGCTTCGGCTTCGGCCTGCCAGGTGAGGCGGTAGATGCCTGGTTCGGAGAAGAACCAGTTGGCGTGGACGTGGGTGCGGGCGGCGGTGGGGATCGTCTGCGGCAGCGCGCCTTGGGTGTCGACCTTGACCGAGGCGTCGCCGAAGTCGTCGACGTTGAGCATGACGAGTTCGCCGGGTCCGCTGAAGGCGGTGAGCGAGAGGTCGATCGCGTCGCCTTCGAGTTCGCCTTTGGGGATGGCGTTGGTCTCCCAGCCTGCGAACAGAACGCCGTCCTTTTCGGTGTCGGGGAGGAGCCAGCGGGTGTCGCCGGGGTCGCCGACCTGGTCGTAGCCGGGGCCGGCGAACTGCTCCCCCAGGGTGGTCTGGGAGGCGGGGGCGGCGTGGAAGACGACGTCGTCGGGGTCGCGGTAGACGTCGGCGGGGTCGTGGAGGCGGGTGCCGTCCTTGGTCTGGAGGTCGAGGCGGTCGCCGTCGCGGTGGACGGACATGACGTCGGTGTGGCCTTCGTCGAGGACGAGGCGGCCTTCGAGGTCGGATTCGTCGGGTGCTTCGGGGTCGGGGTCGGGGTCGGTGGGGTCGGTGGGCGGCTCATCGGTGAGTTCGCCTACGTGCCAGCGGTATTCGATCTCGCCGGTGGAGACGGGTGTGCCGTCGGCGAGCGTGCCGGTGACCTCCCAGGTGAGCGTGTAGGCGCCGGGGGCGGTGAACGCCCAGTAGGAGTGGACGTGGGAGGGGACGTTCAGGTCGATGGTGTCGGGCAGGCCGTCTCGGGTGGAGAAGTACGGGACCGGTTCGCCGAAGTTCCGGACCGACCAGAGCACCACGTCGCCGGGGCCGGAGACGTCGGTGAGGCCGAGTGAGAGTTCGTCGTTCGCGAACTGGCCCTTGGCGAGCGGTTCGGTGCTCCAGCCGGGCCACAGCAGGTTCGGGTCCTGGGTGAGCGGGAGCATCCACATCGGCTCCCCCGCTTCGCCGATGAAGCTCCACGTGTCGCCAGAGGGGATGGGCTGCTCGGCTTCGGGGAGGACTTGGAGGCGGACGTCGGCGGGGTCGTGGTAGCGGGTGGTGTTGCCGGTGTCGTCCTTGACGCGCAGGTCGAGGTCGTCGCCGTTCATGTAGACCTGCATGGCGTCGACGTGGCCTACGGACAGGACGGTGTCCTGGAGCGGTTCGGCGGCGGCGCTCGCGGGCCAGGCGAGTGGCGCGATGAGGGCCGCGGCGGCGAGCGCGATTCGCGGGCGGAGGGGGGCCATCGGGGTTCCATCTCGGTCGGGGGCGGGGTCTTCGCTAAATGATAACGGAAATCATTATCAATAGCGAGTCCGAAGTGACCGATATCTGGAACGGCGGGGGCGGGGCGGGTGTCGCCGCAGGCGGGGGCCGTCGTCCGAAGTCCAGTGACCTTGAATACCAAGCAGATGCGCATATGAGGATGCGGACATCCGCGCAGGTCGGGCAGGCGGCCCTCGCCCGAGCCCTCGACCGGTCGCGTTCGCGGGCATGGAGACGGCGGCGGTGCTTGCGCGCCGCCGCCGTGAGCGCATCGTGCGAGTGCCGCCCTACTCCGCGCCTTCCTCGTGCCGCGGTTCGAAGTACGAGCGTGAGGCGGCCTCTTCCGGGACGCCCATGGGCAGGTCGACGGTAACCGCTTCGCCGTTCGAGAAGAGGAAGGTGATCTCGACGGTCGAGCCCATGAACACGTCCTCCTTCAGCCCCTCCAGGAGGAGGAAGGAACCGGCGGTGGGCGCCAGGCGCACGTACGAGGCCGGGCCGATCTCGATCTCGAAGTCCCGTTGGCCGACCAGTTCGGCGATGGCCTCTGCACCTTCAGGGGACTCCTGGGCGTCGCCGGTCGGCGAGGCGTCGTCGGCCCCCGGGCTCTCGGACGCTTCGCCGGTGGGCGATTCGGATCCGTCCGCCTCGGGGCTCGGCGACTCGTCCTCTCCGGGGGTGGTTTCGCCCTCTTGGGGCGTCTCCTCCTCCAGGAGTACGATCTCGGACGCCAGCGAGACCGCTTCGGCCGCCGAGCTCGTCACCCCTTCCAGGACCACGGGTTCGGTGCCCTGGTTGTCGATCCAGATCCGCAGCGGAGCCTGCCCGCCTTCGGGGTAGAAGCCCTTCTCGCCGAAGTCGATCTGCATGTCGCGCAGGGCCAGCGCCCCCGCGTCAACGTCGACTCCGGAGATCGCCGTCTGCATCTCGCTGGTCTGGGCTTTCGTTCCCGCCCCGCACCCGGTCAGTGCCAGGCCCGCCGCGGTAAGGGCCACGGCCCAGCGGATCCCGGCCGCCACCGCGCTCGCTTCTCGTCTCTCCACAAGCGCCACCTTAAGGGCGGAAGGGCGCCGCGCCCGGCCGCGACATACCGGGCGTCGCTTGAACGCGGCCTGAGCCACCCCGGGTGCCGCGTGACATATCACATGCGACATACCACCGCTGGAACGGCGGGGAAGACGTTCAGCGGGTCCGGCGTCGGCCACCGCCCGGTGATCCAGGGCGGCCTGGCGATGCAGGTACTGACGATCGCGGTCCAGAACACCGTGCCGACGCACGGCGATCTTCGGACGCTCCCACGGCCCTCGGAGTCTCGGCTCCTGCCCGAGAAACGCAATCCGACCACCACTCGCCATCGACTGCTCGCGGCGCGGCCTCCCGCCCCCCCACGCCGCCAACACGACGCCGGGGGCCACGCCGGGGCTAGCCGCGAAGCGCTTCCGGTATGAGCGACTGAGGAACTCACGCCCCCGCGGCGGGTTCGAGTACGCCGTCGACGCGGCGCTGGACGCCCAGCGGGTTGTCGTCGTGGAGAGCTTCCGGGAGCAGCGGTTCGGGTGTCGACTGGTAGGCGACCGGCCGCACGAACCGCGCGGCCGCACCCGTGCCCACCGAGCTGTAGCGGGCGTTCGTCGTCGCCGGCCACGGGCCGCCGTGGTGCTGGGCATGGGTCACGGCCACACCGGTCGGCCAGCCGTTCACGAGCACGCGCCCCGAACGCTCGGCCAGCAGTGGCAGCGCCGTCTGTGCGATGGGGTCCGTGGAGGTCGCGAGCTGCACGGTGGCGGTGAGTCCGCCCGGCAGCTGCGGCAGCACCCGCTCGAGCTCGGCCGCGTCGGCGTACGTGAGCACCAGCGCGGTCGGGCCGAAACACTCGTGCAGCAGGGCGTCGTCGCCGTCGATCGCGGAAGCCGGGGCCTCGATGAGGCCCGGCGTCACCGCGAAGCCGCCTTCCGCCTCGGATGGTTCGACCGCGAAGCGGGCCTGCGGATGCGAGGCCAGACGGGCCGCCTCGGCCGCATACGCCTCCCGGATGCGGCCGTTGAGCATCGGGTGAACCTGCTTGGCGCGCACCGCCTCCGCCAGCGCCTCGTCGAGGCCGTGGCCCTCCGGCAGGAAGAGCAGGCCCGGCTTGGTGCAGAACTGGCCCGCGCCGAGTGTCATCGACGCTGCGAACTCCTCCACGAGCGCGGGGCCGCGCTGCGCGACGGCCTCGGGCGTGACGACGACGGGGTTGAGGCTGCCGAGTTCGCCGTAGAACGGGATCGGCTCGGGCCGGCCCGCGGCCTCCTCGGCCAGGGCCCGGCCGCCGGCGATCGAACCGGTGAAGGCGCCGGCCTTGATGTTCGGGTCGCGGATCAGGTCGAGACCGGCTTGGAAGCCGCCGACGACGGCGAACACGCGCGGGTCCGCGCCGCGCTTTTCTAGCGCCTCGGTGATGATCGCGCCGAGCAGGACCGCGGTGGCGGGCTGGGACGCGTGAGCCTTCGCCACGACCGGGCACCCGGCCGCCAGCGCGGCGGCGGTGTCGGTCCCGGCGACGCCGAAGGCGAGCGGGAAGTTCGAGGCCGCGTAGACGGCGACGGGGCCGAGCGGGGTGTTCCAGCGGCGCAGGTCCGGGCGGGGCGGCGTCGCCCGCGGGGCGGCGTGGTCGATCACGACGTCGAGGACCGCGCCGGTCTCGGCGTAGGCGGCGTACAGCTCGAACTGGCCGGTGGTGCGGGCGAGTTCGCCGCGGAGTCGGGCCTCGCCGAGGCCTGACTCGGCGTCGGCGAGGGCGATGATCGCGTCCTCGTGCCCGGTGAGAGCGGCGGCGACGGCGCGCATGAGGTCGCCACGATCGTGGGGGCGCATCGCGGCGAGGCCGGGCGCGGCGGCGCGGGCAGCCGCGGCGGCCTGGGCGACCGCTTCGGGAGTGGTCTCGGCGATGGGGTCGCCGAATGCCGCTCCGGTGGTCGGGTTGACACTGCGCAGCGTGTCGGCCATGGATGCGCTCCGTTCGATCGTTGTTGCGGTGGTGCCCGAGGACGCGGTCTCCAGTATGGGAAGGCCCGGAGGCAGGTCTGCGACCGCCTGCGCGGGCCGGGGCGCCGGTGGTTCACGCGCTGGTCGGCGGTTTGTCACTCCCCGTCGAGCGCTCACGCCCTCACACCACCCCCGAACACCAGTATAGTATGTGACATATTACTGAAGCTGATCGGTGAGCGGCCCCGCCGCCGCCCGCCGCTTCCGGGGCCGCCCCAGGCGACAACGGTAGTACCATGTCACACGTCATCGAGATTGGAAACCCATGTCGGCACTCGAATCGCGCCCCTGGCGCGGCGTCCTCGTCGCCACCGCCCTGCCGTTCAACGACGACCACTCGGTCGACTTCGCGGCCTTCGACGAGCACTGCGCCTGGCTGGTGGCGAACGGCTGCGACGGCGTCACCCCCAACGGCTCCCTCGGCGAGTACCAGACCCTCACCGAAGCCGAACGCGCCCAAGTCGTCACCACCGCCGTCGCGGCAGTCGGCGGCGAGCGCGTCATGCCCGGCATCGCCGCGTACGGCGCCGCCGAGGCCCGCCGCTGGGCCGAGCAGGCGCGGGACGCCGGTTGCGGTGCCGTCATGCTCCTGCCGCCCAACGCCTACCGGGCCGACGAGCGCTCCGTGATCGCCCACTACGAGGAGGTCGCCAAGGCCGGCGTGCCGATCGTGGCCTACAACAACCCGATCGACACGAAGGTCGACCTGACCCCCGAGCTGCTGGCGAAGCTCCACGCCGAAGGCCTGATCCAGGCCATCAAGGAGTTCTCCGGCGACGTGCGCCGCGCCTACCGCATCGCCGAGCTCGCCCCCGGGCTCGACCTGCTCGTCGGCGCTGACGACGTGCTGCTCGAACTGGCCGTAGCGGGCGCGGTCGGCTGGGTCTCCGGCTACCCCAACGCCCTGCCGAAGTCCACCGTCGAGCTGTACCGGGCGGCCGTCGCTGGCGACCTCGCGACCGCCCTGCCGCTGTACCGGCAGCTGCACCCGTTGCTGCGCTGGGACTCCAAGGTCGAGTTCGTGCAGGCGATCAAGCTCTCGATGGACATCGTCGGCCGCAAGGGCGGCCACTGCCGCCTCCCCCGCGTGCCGCTCCTGCCCGAGCAGGCCGCCGAGATCCGCACCGCCACCGAGCAGGTCCTCGCGGCCGGGCTCGCTTAGGAGGAACCCATGCGCAGCAGGCTCGTGCTCCACACCGTCGAATCGCACACCGAGGGCATGCCCACGCGGGTCGTCACCGGCGGCGTCGCACCCATCCCCGGGGCGACGATGCTGGAGCGGCGCAACCACTTGCGCGACAAAGACGACCACATCCGCCAGTTCCTGATGAACGAACCGCGGGGCCACGCCGCCATGAGCGGGGCGATCCTCCAGCCGCCGACCCGACCGGACGCCGACTGGGGCGTCCTGTTCATCGAGGTCTCCGGCTACCTGCCGATGTGCGGCCACGGCACGATCGGCGTGGCGACGGTGCTGGTCGAGACGGGCATGGTGCCGGTGACCGAGCCGGTCACCACGGTCCGCCTCGACACCCCCGCGGGCCTGGTCCAGGTCGATGTGAAGGTCGAGGACGGGGTGGCCAAGGCCGTCACGCTCGTGAACGTGCCCGCGTTCTCGGTCGCGCAGGGCCGCACCGTTCAGCTCAAGGACGGCCGCGAAATCCGCTACGACCTGGCGTTCGGCGGGAACTTCTATGCGTTCGTCGACCTCGACGACCTCGGGCTCCCGTTCGACCGGGCGGCGAAGAACGAGCTGATCGCGGCCGGTCTGGACATCATGGCGGCCGTGAACGCCGAGGAGGAGCCGGTCCACCCGCTGGAGCCGTCCATCCGGGGCCTGCACCACGTCTACCTCACCGCCCCCGGCTCCGACGCGAAGCACTCGCGCCACGCCATGGCGATCCACCCGGGATGGTTCGACCGCTCTCCTTGCGGCACCGGCACTTCCGCACGCATGGCTCAGCTCCACGCCCGCGGCGAGCTCGCGCTCGGGCAGGACTTCGTCAACGAGTCGTTCATCGGCTCCCGCTTCACCGGCCGACTCGTCGGCGAGACCGAGGTCGCGGGGCGGCCCGCTGTCATCCCGTCCGTCACCGGCCGGGCCTGGATCACCGGTACCGCCCAGTACACCCTCGACCCCGAAGACCCCTTCCCCAGCGGTTTCATTCTCTGAGCGCTCCCGCATACTGTGACGCGCCACGTGTGACATACCACTGAGGAGGTCCTGATGCCAGCTCGAGCCGGAGCCGCGCCAGCCGTCGCGATGACCCTGCCCGAGATGGGCGGGCGCCGCGCCAGTTACCGGGAGCGCATAGGCGAGGCCCTCCGGGCCGCCGTCATCACCGGGGAGCTCGCCCCGGGCAAGGTCTACTCGGTGCCGGTCCTCGCCGAGCAGTTCGGCGTCTCCGCGACCCCCGTGCGCGAGGCGATGCTCGACCTCGTCAAGGAGGAACTGGTCGAACCCGTGCCCAACAAGGGCTTCCGGGTCAAGGTCGTCTCCGAGGCGCAGCTCGACGAGTACACCAAGCTGCGCGAGCTCATCGAGATCCCCACGACCGTCGCGCTCGCGACGACCGCCGACCCCGCCGACATCGAGGCGCTGCGGCCGCTCGCCCAGGCCATCGTCGACGCCGCCGCCGAAGAAGACCTCATCGCCTACGTCGAGGCCGACATGCGCTTCCACCTGGAGATGCTCGCGCTCTCCGGCAACGCCACGCTCGTCGAGACCGTCCGCAACCTGCGCCAGCGCTCGCGCCTCTACGGCCTGACCGCGCTACTGGAGTTGGGCGAGCTGGAGGAATCGGCCGGGGAGCACCTGGAGATCCTGCACGGCCTCCTCACCCGCGACCCCGAGTACGTGCGGCAGGTGATGGAGCTGCACCTCAGCCACGTCCGCGGGTCGTGGGCCCAGCCTTCCTGAGCCCGGGCGTCAAGACGGCCGTGAGCGGAATGCTCACGGCCGCTTCGCTTGCCACCGCAATCGGTTCAGTGGTCGTCCCAGTGCCCGGCGTGGGCGGCGTGGCGGTGGCCGTCGTGGACGAAGTCCGTGTGGTCGCCGTGGGCGACCGCGACGTGCCCGCAGTCCTTGCCGTGCTGGTGCGCATGGCCCTCGTGGACCAGGTGGCCCTGTGGCTCGCACTCGTCGACGTGGTCGCCGTGGACGCGGTGCAAGTGCCCGTCATGGGCGAAGTCGGTGTGGTCGCCGTGCCGCACTGCGAGGTGTCCGCAGTCCTTGCCGTGCTGGTGCGCGTGCGCGGTGTGTTCCTTGTGCGCGGCCATGTCGCCGCCCTCCTCAATATCGCCGCGAGCCGGCGCGAAGGCGCGGCCCATCGTCACCGTAGCGGCCGCGGTTCCCTCGACTCGGGGCTTTCCGGAATCCGCCTCGACGGGTATGCGACACCGCGAAGCCCGCCGACGAGCAGGTCGCCCGGCCGGGTCAGCCCCGCGCCCGCTCGGCGTCGCGGATCGCGACGGCCGCGTTGATGAGGCCGATGTGGCTGAAGGCCTGCGGGAAGTTGCCGAGCAGCTCCCCGGTCCCGGTGTCGACCTCCTCCGACATGAGCCCGAGGTCGTTCGCGCAGGCCGCGGCCTCTTCGAACACCTCGCGGGCCCGCTCCACGCGGCCGGTCATGGCCAGCGCCTGGGCGAGCCAGAACGTGCAGATCACGAACGCGCCCTCCTCGCCGTCGAGTCCGTCGATCCCATGCTCA
This sequence comes from Glycomyces rhizosphaerae, assembly GCF_042647865.1. Taxonomy (NCBI): domain Bacteria; kingdom Bacillati; phylum Actinomycetota; class Actinomycetes; order Glycomycetales; family Glycomycetaceae; genus Glycomyces; species Glycomyces rhizosphaerae. The sequence continues at coordinate 99,765 of NZ_JBHRWO010000020.1, read as the reverse complement.
TACCGGAGCACCAGGCCTCTCGGGTCGACGAGCCTTTCGGCGATGGCATCCACTGTCGACACGACGCGAGGGTCGTCGCCGGGCAGGAAGCCGACTGCGGGCAGCAGGAGGACGGCCGCGTCGAGGTCGTCGCCGTCGAACGCGGCCCCGAAGGCGCCGATCTCGGGCTTCCAGGCGTACGTCTCGATGGCCTCGCGGATGCGGTCGCGCGCGGCAGCCCATCCAGGCGTCAACTTCAGCGGGTTGAAGTCCTCGGGGTCGAGGCCTTCGGAGCTGAATTGATCCCGGCCGAATATGAGAGCGTCGCGTGGTTCGACCTCGACGAGTTCGACGTGCTTGACGGCGCGGTCGAGCGCCACCCAGCACATGAGTTTGGAATACGTGTAGTGGCGGGGGTCGCCGCGCACTTCCCAGATGCCCTGGTCGGGCCGGCCCCACTGGTCGGCGGCCGCGTCGGCGACATCGGTGAGGAAGCGCCGGGCGGTCGCGTCGAGGCGCCGCAGGTGGGGAGCCAGGTGCCAGGCGGCGTCGATGAGTTCGCCGTAGACGTCGAGCTGGGGCTGGAGCCAGGCCGCATTGCCCACTCGCACGGGACGTGAACCGCGCCAACCCGACAGGTGCGTGATCTCCCTTTCGGACAGATCGTGTTCGCCTCCCACGCCGAACATGATCTGGAGCGGGTTCTCGGGGTGGTACTGGGCGGCGGCGCGGGTGATGAATTCGAAGAACTCGATCGCCTCCTCGGTGGAGCCGGCGGCGGCCAGCGCCTGAATCGTGAAGCTGGCGTCGCGGATCCACGCGTAGCGGTAGTCCCAGTTGCGGCTCCCTCCCACGGCTTCGGGCAGCGACGTGGTGGGGGCGGCGACGATGGCACCGGTGGGCTGGTAGCGGAGGGCTTCGAGGACGAGGAACGAGCGGCGTACCAGATGGGGCAGGGGTCCGTCCCAGGTCGGGTGGGCGTCGCTCCAGCGCTGCCAGCCCTGGATGGTCTCTTCGAGCGCGGCGTCGACCGCCTCGGGCTTCCATGTGCCGGGGAGTTCGTCGGCGATTCCGACGGATTGGGTGACGAAGCGGAGTTTCTCGCCCGCGCGGAGGGTGATTCGGGCGGTGGCACCGTCATCGCCGAAGTCGAGGCGGATGGGGGTGGTGAGGACGAAGCGAACGGGTCCGCCGGTGGCGAGGATGCCGCCGGGCAAGGTGGTGAAGATGGGTCTGACCAGGCCGAATTCAGGTCGGGGCCGGAAGGCGAAATCGATTTCGACTTCGCCTGCGGTGCATTCGAGGACGCGGAGGGTGGCCCTGGGGGCGCGGGAGCCGAGCCGGAGTCGCACACCGGTGCCGGCCTCGAAGGAGGGGCCGAGGGCGAGGGCGTCGATGAGGTGGGCGGTGCCGGTGTCGGTGGTGAAGACGGTGCGCAGGACGAAGGTCTCGCCGACGTAGGAACGCTCGTGGTGGAAGGGGCCGGCGGGGCGGATGGACCAGTGGCCGGCTTCGGGGTCGAGGAGGCGGCCGTAGACGGCGGGGCTGTCGAAGCGGGGGCGGCAGAACCAGTCGATGGAGCCGTCGGAGGAGACGAGGGCGGCGCAGCGGCGGTCGGAGAGGAGCGCGTAGTCCGCGATGGGGCGGCCCGTCTCGGGGTTGCCGGTCGTCAAGTCCATGCGCAGACTCCTTGCCTAGGTGCTGGCGGCAGTCTATGGCCGATTGTCCGTTCCCGGTGCCGGTTCTGTGACCGGGGCCAAGTCGCAAGCCTCAGGAAATGAATACGGTTTTCATTTGTATATGGTTCCGGGGCGCACTGTCCGAACCCTCTCCGTTGGAGTCCTCCCTTGCCTGTCTCCCGCCGTTCGCTTCTCGCCGCCGCCTCCGCCGTCCCGGTTCTCGGCCTGGCCGCGTGCTTCTCGGAAGGCTCCGACGGGGCCGGCGCCTCCGGTCGCCTCCGCGTCGCCCACATGCTGCCGCCCCGCTCGGGGCTCTCCCCGTTGACCGACGACGCGTTCAAGCTCTCCCGCTGGGCCACCGCCGAAACCCTCGTCGTGCTCGACGCCGACGGGAACGCGCTGCCGTGGCTCGCCACCGAATGGGTCCAGGACGGTCCTGCCTGGACGTTCACGCTCCGCGAGGACGTGGCCTTCCACGACGGCACCGCCTTCACCGCCGAAGCGGTCGTCAACTCGCTGACCGTGGCCGCGCAGGCCGCGCCGAAGCCGCGCATCCTCGACGGGGTCGAACTCACCGTCACGGCCGATGGGAACACGGTCACCGTCACCACCGGCGAAGCCGATCCGCTGCTCCCCCACCGGCTCTCCTCCCCGCAGCTGTCGATCCTCGCCGCGAAGGCCTACCGCGACGGCATCGTCGACCCCGTGGGCGCGGGCACCGGCGCGTTCGTCCTCACCGCCGTCGACGGCACCGTGTCGGCCACATTGGACCGCAATGACGACTGGTGGGGCGGCGAGGTCCTCGCCGCCGGCATCGACGCGTCGTTCGTCCCCGACGGCACCGCCCGGGCCGGCAAGCTCCGTGCGGGCGAAGCGGACATCGTCGAGTCCATCCCGGTCTCCCAGGCGAGCCTGCTGGAGCCGGACCAGATCACCGAGGTGCCCATGCCGCGCACCTGCACGCTCTACTTGAACTGCTCCGCCGGGCCGTTCAGCGACCCCGCCGTGCGCGCCGCCGCCCGCGAGGCGATCGACGCCGCCTCCATCGTCGACGGCGTCTACGACGGCCGCGCCGACCTCGCCGAAGGCCTGCTCGGCCCGGCGATCCCGTGGGCCGCCGAACGCGCCGGGCGCACCGAGCCCGCTACCGCGGCGCCCGCTACCGGCACCGCGATCACCTTGGGCACCTTCACCGACCGGGCCGAGCTGCCCGAGGTCGCCCAGGTCCTCCAGCAGCAGCTGCAGGACGCCGGGTTCACCGTGGAGCTCGACATCCGCGAGTACGCCAACATCGAGGCCGACGCGCTCGACGGGGCTTTCGACGCGTTCCTGCTCTCGCGCGCCACCGTCCTCGACTCGGGCGACCCGGTCGCGTACATGTACTCCGACTTCGCCTCCGACGGCTCGTTCAACCTCTCCCAGTTCGCCGACGACGGTGTGGACGCGGCCCTCGACACCGCCGCCGCGACCGAGCCCGGAGATGAGCGGCGCACTGCGGTGCTCGCGGCCGAGACCGCGATCCTCAACGCGGACGCGGCGATCCCGCTCTTGCACGAACGGGTCATCCAGGGCGACGCGGCCGGCGTGACCGATTCTCGCAAGGACCCGCGCGAACGCGAGCTCGTCGGTCCCGAGACCCGCCTGGCGTAACGGTGCGGACCACTCTGGCCAGGCTGGCCGCCCTGGCGACGCTCCTCGCCGTCGTGGGCCTGCTGCCGTGGCTGTCACGAAACGACCCCGCGCTCACGGTGCTCCGCGCCAAATCGGCCGAGCAGGAGGCGACCCCGGAAGCGCTCGCCGCGATCCGCGCCGACCTCGGGCTCGACGCCGGGCCGCTGGCGCTCCTCGGCCGGTGGGCCGCGGACCTGCTCCGCGGCGACCTCGGCACCTCCTGGGTCTCGGGCTATCCGGTGGGGCCCGCCGTGGCCTCCGGGCTCGGAACCTCGCTGACGCTCATGGCATGCGCGCTCGCGGTGGCGCTGCTCCTGGCGGCCGCGCTCTGCGCGCGGACGATCTGGCGCGGCGCCCGGGGCACCCTCGGCGAGGGCCGCCCCGGCGGCGCCCTCGGCGCGATCCTGGTGGCCTGCCCCGATTTCCTCATCGCCACACTCGGACTCATCGTCGTCGGCGTCTGGCTCGGCTGGCTGCCGACCTCGGGTTGGACCGGGCCCGCGAATCTCGTGCTGCCCGCGGTCGCGATGGGCATCCCGGCCGGAGCGCTGCTCGGCAGGCTCGTCGGCGACGCCCTCCCGGGCGCGTTCGACGAACGTTGGGTGGCGCTGTGGCGCTCGGCCGGCGTCACGGAGGGGCGGATCGCCCTCGGCGTGCTCCGGCGCGCACTGCCGGCAGTCATGCCGCAGTTCGGGATGGTGGTGATCGCCGTGACCGGCGGAGCCGTGGCGGTCGAGACGATCTTCGCGGTGCCGGGCATCGGCCGGACCGCACTGGGCGCGGCCAAATCCCAGGACCTGCCGCTGCTGCAGGGCTGCGTGCTCGCGCTCATGTGCCTCGGCCTGGCGGCCGGGGCGCTCGGGCACCTGGCCCGGCGCGCCATGCTCGGCTCCGGCCTGCGCGACGCCGCCCTGAGCCCGCCGCCGCCTCCGCGCACCCCCTCGGGCTCACGCCAGTACGCCGTCCCGGGGGCGCTCGCCGCCGTCTTGGCCGTGGTCGTGGTGTGGGGGCTGCTGCGGGATCCACTCACACTGGACGTCTCCGCGAAACTCCTCAACCCCTCGTGGACGCATCCCCTGGGCACGGACGCCCTCGGACGCGACGTGCTGGCCCGGCTCGGCCACGGCGCGGCGCATACGGTCGGCGCAGCGGTCGCGGTGTGCGCGTTCGGGTTCGCGCTCTCGCTCGGACTCGGATTCGCACCTCGCGTCTCGGCTGGCGTCGCCGACGTCGCGAACGCGGTCCCCGCCGTTCTCGCCGGGGTGCTCGTCGCCGCGGCGCTCGGCCCGGGGACGGCGGGCGCGGCGATCGCGGTCGCCCTGGTCTCATGGCCGAACCTGACCGCGCACGCGGCGGCGCTGACACAGGAGGCGCGCGCCGCCTCGTACCTGACCGCACAGCGGGCCCTGGGGGCGAGCCCGCGGTGGATCACCGTGCGGCACGTACTCCCGGAAGTGGCCGGTCCACTGGCGCGGCATGCGGTGCTGCGACTGCCCGGCACGGCGCTGGCGATCGCGTCGCTGGGTTTCCTGGGACTCGGGACCCAGCCGCCGACGCCCGAATGGGGGCTCCTGCTGGACGAGTCGCGGGCCTATGTGGAGGTCGCCCCGGCGGCCGCACTCGCTCCGGCCGCAGCTATTGCATGTCTTGCGGCCCTGGCGGTCTCAAGCGCGAACCTGGCGCGGCTGCCCCGCCGGAAGGCAGTGCTCGCATGAGAGCCAATCCTCCCGACATTCCCGGCTTCAGTCTTCAAATCAGACACCCAGGGACCCCCCGATCTCTACGGTGCCAGGCGGGTCCGACGATCCAGCACCCCAATGCATCACTCGAAAGGGTGAAGGCCCAGTGACCGACCCCATCCTCGATGTTCGCGACCTCCACGTCGCGATCGGCCCGACGGCGGCCGTGCGCGGCGTCTCCTTCCACATCGACCCCGGCGAGACCGTGGCCCTCGTCGGCGCCTCCGGCGCCGGGAAGTCCTTGACCGCCAAAGCGATCCTCGGGCTGCTCCCTCCATCGGCGCACACCTCGGGAAGCGCCGTGGTCGACGGGACCGAGGTCCTCGGTGCGGGCCGCACGGTTCTCACCGGGCTGCGCGGACGCACCCTCGCCTACGTCCCGCAAGACGCCCTCACCGTGCTCAGCCCGGTCCACCGGGTCGGCGACCAGATCGCCGGCGCCATCGCCTCGGTGCAGGGTCTCGGCAAGACCGCCGCGCGCGAGGCCGCGATCGACGCCCTCGACGCCGTCGGCATCCCCGACCCGGCCGTCCGCGCCCGCGACTACCCGCACCAGTTCTCCGGCGGCATGCGCCAGCGCGCCGTCATCGCCCTCGCCACGGCCTCCGCCCCCAAACTGATCGTGGCCGACGAGCCCACCACGGCGCTCGACGTGCGCACCCGGACCCAGATCCTCGACCTGCTCAGGGACCGTTGCGCCGCAACTGGAGCGGGCATGCTGATCATCACGCACGACCTGGCGGTGGTCGACGAGTACGCCGACCGGGTGCTCGCCATCGCCGAGGGCCGCCTGCTCGCCGACGCGACCCCGCAACGCCCCCAGGTCGAACCGCGGCGCGCGCTCATCGACTCGGCTCCGCTGCTGGAGGTCGAGGACTTGTCGGTGGCATATCGCGGTCGGTCGACGAGGCGCGCGGTGGACGGGATCTCGTTCGACATCGCCGCCGGGGAGACCCTGGCGCTGATCGGCCCTTCGGGTTCGGGCAAGTCCTCGACGGCCGCCGCAGTGCTGCAACTGGTCCGGCCCGCGAGCGGCACCGTCCACTTCGAGGGCCGGGAGCTGACCGGCATGCCCGAGCGCGAGTTGCGTGCGCTGCGGCCGCGGTTCCAGCCCGTGCTGCAGGACCCGTACGGCTCGCTCAGTCCGCGCGTGCGGGTCGGCGAGGCCGTGGCCGAGCCGCTGCGGGTGCAGCGCCGCTGGGACCCGGCGACCGGTCCTGCGAGGGTGCGGGAACTGTTCGCGCTCACCGGGCTCGACCCCGAACTGGCCGAGCGGCGCCCGCATGAGCTCTCGGGCGGACAGTGCCAGCGCGTCAACATCGCGAGGGCACTGGCGAGCGAGCCGCGCCTGCTGGTGCTGGACGAGCCGACCTCGGCGCTGGACGCCCCGTTGCGCAGGGAGATCTTCGAGCTGCTCATCGGTTTGCAGGAACGGCTCGGTGTGAGCTACCTGTTCATCTGTCACGATCTGGAGGCGGTGCGGGGCTTCGCGCATCGTGTGGCGGTGATGGAGCGCGGCCGGATCGTCCGTTTCGGTGCGACGCAGGAAGTGTGCGACGACCTCGCCGCACAGCGGGATCCGCGGGTGTCCGAGACGGCGTAAGGCACCGCGCATGGTCCAGGCGCCGTTCTAGAACCGGCCGAAGAGCCAGGCCCCTGGTGCGGGTTCGCCGACGCAGAAGCCGCGAACCGCGTCGACGATCTCGTCGGTGCTGACGCGCCCGTCCCCGTCGGCGTCGAGTGCTGCGGAGGTCGCGGCGGCTTCGTCGGGTCGCACGCGGCAGGCGGTCAGGAGCCGGTCGAGTTCGGTGCGGTCGAGGGTGCGGCTGCCGTCGTCGTCGACGAGGTCGATGACGGCCTCGGCGAGCGGTCGCACGGCCGTGGCGAATCCGGACCGGTCGCCGTCGCTCGCGGATTCCCTCGCGGCCCAAGCCCGGTACTCGGTGGCGCTGACCGTGCCGTCGGCGTCGGTGTCGGCGGCCGTGCGGACGGCGTTCCACAGTCGGCGGTAGCCGTCGCGGACGGCGGCGGCCTGCGGTGAGCGGGGTGCGTGTCCGAGGCTGCGGGCGAGGCGGAGCGCGAACGCGTCGTAGTCGTCGCGGGCGAAGCGGCCGTCGCCGCTGCGGTCGAGGAGGTCGAAGCGTTGGGTCGGCACGTCGCGCGCGGCGGCGACGGCTTCGAGGTGTTCGCGTCCGAAGTCGATCGCGTCAGGTTGGCCGGTCTCGAGCATCTCGGCGTGGTCGGCGCCGATGTGGGAGGCGTAGGCGACGTCGGCGCCCGCCTTGTGCAGGCCGTCGGCGAAGCGTTCGACGGGCTGGTGCGGGATGATCTCGTCGTCGCGGCTGGCGGTGATGAACACCGGCCGGTCGAGGTAGGTGACGGGGGCGCTGACGGCGTCGAGGACGTCGGCGATCTCGGGGTGCGAGGCGATGCCCGTGGTGCCGGCCTGGTCGTTGTCGATGCCGCGCACGGCTTGGCACATCTCGTGGAGCGTGGCGCGGGAGGCCCAGGCGACGAGTTCGGCGCCGAGCGGCGTGAGGACCGCGTCGGATGCGAAGTCGGTGCGGGTCGCGGCGATCCCGGCCAGAGTGAGCGGCACGATCGGGGAAAGCGGGGCGCTGCCCTCGGCGGTGAGCTCCGCGATGAAGTCGTTGACGCAGGCGGCGGGGGCGACGGCGATGGTGCCGCGGAAGTCGAGTTCGGGGGCGTACCCGGTGGCGATGTTGGCGACGTGCACGGCGGCGTGGCCGCCTTGGGAGTACCCGGCGACGAGCCAGGCGGGGGCGATGCGGTGGTTGAGGCTCTGGACGGCGCGGACGGCGTCGATCACGTCGTCGGCGACGGCCTCGCCGTTGAAGTAGGGGTGGGGGCCCGGGGTGGACAGTCCTTCGTAGTCGGTGGCGGCGACGGCGTATCCGGCGGCGAGCCAGCGGCCGATGTGCTCGAGTTCGGGGCGGGCGAACCCGGTGCGGGACGGGGCCGAGGCGTCGCTGAGCCCGGTGCTGCCGTGGGCGAAGCCGATGACGGGCCAGCCGTCCTCGGGGGCCTGGCCGGCGGGGATGAACGCGGTCCCGGAGACGAGACGCTGTTCGCCGTCGAAGCCGTTGCCGCGGTATTGGATGCGGTACGCGTCGGCGGCGGCTTCGGGCCGGTGCTGGCGGACGAGGGGCTGGTGGCGGACCAGTGTTCCGGGCGTCCAGGTCATCGGGTTCCCTCTCAATCCTCAGCGGAAGTGCATGCAGGACGAAAAGGATAAGCTCGGGCGCGGGTGTTTCCCGGGATCTCCGGCCGGTGTCGGGGGTGACCCGCGCGCGGCAGGTCACCCCCTAGGTCAGGCCCGCTTCGGCTCGGCGCGCCGGTACTGGCGCGGGAGCGGGTGGACCGCCCCGAGTTCGTGCGCGGCCTGGCGCGGCCAGTACGGGTTGCGCAGGAGTTCGCGGCCGAGGAGGACGGCGTCGGCTTCGTCGTCGGCGAGGATCTTCTCGGCTTGCTGCGGTTCGGTGATGATGCCGACCGCGGCGGTCGGCATCCCGGTCTCGCGGCGGATCCGCGCGGCGAACGGCACCTGGTATCCGGGGCCGACGGGAATCCCGGCGGCCGGGAGGTTGCCGCCGGTCGAGACGTCCAGCAGGTCCACGCCGTGCTCCCGCAGCAGGGCGGCGAGGCGCACGGTCTCGTCGGCGGTCCAGCCGTCGGGTTCGATCCAGTCGGTCGCCGAGAGCCGGAAGAGCACCGGCACCCGATCCCCCACGGCGGCGCGCACCGTGTCGGCGATCTCGATCGCGAAGCGGGCGCGGTGCTCGAAGACGCCGCCGTAGGCGTCCTCGCGGCGGTTGGACGCCGGGGAGAGGAACTCGTGGACGAGGTAGCCGTGGGCGGCATGCACTTCGATGACCTCGTAGCCCGCCGCGATCGCCCGAGTGGCGGCGTCGGCGAAGGCCGTGGCGACGCCGCGGATCTCCTCGACGCTCAGCTCGTGCGGCACGGCGTGGTCGTCGCTGAAGGCGATCGCGCTGGGCGCCACCGTCTGCCAGCCGCCTTCGGTCTCGCCCAGCGGACTGCCGCCGTGGGCTTCGCTGTCCGTGCTGGCCTTGCGGCCGGCGTGGGCGATCTGGATGCCGGGGACGACGCCTTGGCCGCGCATGAACGCGGTGAGGCGCCGGTGGCCCTCGACCTGGGCGTCGTTCCAGATGCCGAGGTCGTACGGGCTGATGCGGCCTTCGGGCGCGATCGCGGTGGCCTCCACCAGGATCAGGCCGGGGCCGCCGACGGCGCGGGCGCCGTAGTGTTGGAGGTGCCAGTCGTTCGGCACGCCGACCGCGGGTCCCGCGGCCTCGGCGCTGTACTGGCACATCGGGGCCATCCAGATCCGGTTGGGAATGGTGGTCCCGCGCAACGTGATCGGGGTGAACAGACTGCTGGTCACGGTGACTCCCTCAGGGTTTCGTGTCGGGGCGTTAGCGGATGAGAGCGACGAGGGCCTCGGCGGCTGCCGCCGAGGACTGCGGGTTCTGGGCGGTGACGAGGTTGCGGTCGACCTCGACGTGCGAAGTGAACGGGTCGGCGGCGACGAACTCGACCCCGGCGGCCTCGAGGCGGTCCTGCAGCAGCCACGGGGCCTTGTCGGCGAGCTGCGCCAGGTGCTCTTCGGCGTTGGTGAACCCGGTGGCGCGGTAGCCCGCGAACGCGTTCGCGCCGTCGTCCTCCGCGGAGAGCAGGGCGGCCAGGCCGTGGCAGACCAGGCCGACCGGCTTGCCCGCCCGGAGGGCCCCGGCGAGCAGGCGGCCTGAATCCGCATTGACGGCCAGGTCCTCCATGGGGCCGTGACCGCCGGGCACATAGACGACGTCGTATTCGTCGAGGTCGACGCCGGCGAGATCCGCGGGCTTCGCGAACTCGGGGGCCGTCTCGACGACAGAGCGGACGCGCGCGGCGGCCTCCGCGCCGCCGTTGGCGTCGTCGGTGAGGCTCCCCGGGTCGACCGGCGGCACCACGCCGCCCGGGGTGGCAACGGTGATCGCGTGCCCGGCGTTCTTGAACGCCTCCAACGGGACCACGGCCTCTTCGGCCCAATAGCCCGTGGTGTGCTTGGAGCCGTCGTCGAGCGTCCACTCGTCGGCACCGGTCATGATGAACAGGATCTTCGCCACGCTTGTTCCTTCTCGTTCTAGTTGTCGTTCTTGCTATTCGTTGAAGCTCGCGAAATAGGACGCGGCCATGTCCTCGCCGCCGTGCCCCTGCCCGGAGGCCCGGCGGAAGCGTTCGATCCCGGCTTCGGCCAGGTCGAGCCTGACGCCGTTCGCGCGGGCGGCCTCGAGGATGAGTCGGGAGTCCTTCTCGGCCGTGTCCAGGCCGAAGCTGGTGTTCCCGGTGTCGCCGTTCAGGATCAGGCCGCCCTTGATGCGGGCGTACCCGGCGTCGAGCGGGCCGCCGCCGATGATGTCGAAGAACCCCTGCGGGTCGACGCCGAGGCCTTCGGCCAGCGCCAGGACTTCCCCGATGCCGTGGGTGAGCACGAAGACCCAGCTGTTGGCGACGAGCTTGAGGCGCGTCGCGGAGCCGTCGGCGCCGTCCCGGCCGGTCCACACGGTCTTCGCGCCGACGGCGTCGAACACGGCGTTCGCCGCCGCATCGTCGTTCGGACCGGCGGCGAGCACGGTGAGCTTGCCGGCTTCGGCGGGTTCGCGGGTGCCGAGGACGGGCGCGTCGAAGAACACGAGTCCGTGCTCGGTCGCGAAGGCGGCCAGGTCGGCGACGCCGTCGATGCCGGCGGTGGTCGACTGGATCCACCGCGTGCCGGGGCGCAGTGCGGGGGCGGCCTGCCGCATGACGTCGAGCGCGGCGGGGCCATCAAAGAGGACGGTCACGATGACGTCGGCCTCCTGCACGGCTTCGGCGGGGCCGTCGGCGATGCGGATCCCGTCGGCGGCGAGCGGTTCGGCCTTGTCGCGGCTGCGGTTCCAGGCGGTGACCTCGTGCCCGGCTCGGGCGAGGTTGCGGGCCATGGCGGCCCCCATGATCCCGGTACCCAGGACGCTCACCGTCAGCTTGTCGCTCATGGACTCTCCTCTCTGCGGGCCCAGTCGGGCGGGCGCGGCCTCGGAACGGCCGAAGCCCACAATACTTGCAGACGCCGACTAATGCAAGCGACGATTATCGTTGGATGACCTATATCGCTGTACGCTAGTATCGAGACCGTACGCATCGAGGCGGAGGAGCACCGTGAGCACAGCAGCGTCCCCCAGCACCGCACTGGCTCAGCGCTGGTGCGCCCTGTCCGCCCTGCACGAGGGCATCGCCGACCACATCGAACGTCGGCTGGAAGCCGAGCACGGGCTGTCCGTCCGCGAATTCTCGCTGCTCACCGTGCTCGACCGCCAGGCCGAGGGCCGGCATCTGCAGATGCGTCAGGTCGCCGAGGCGATCGTGTTGAGCCAGAGCGCGACCACGCGCCTGGTGACCCGCATGGAGGACCGGGGGCTGCTGCGGCGCACCATCTGCGCCGACGACCGGCGCGGCATCTACACCGACGTCACCGAGTCCGGGCGCAAGCTGCTCGAGGACGCCGGCCCGACCCATGACCGGGCGCTGGCCGAGGCGCTCGAACAGGCCAGGAAGAACCCGGAGTTCACGCCGCTCGTCGAGGTGTTGGAGCGCATCGCCGTCAATTGAGCAGGGCGCGGAACGGTAAGGGCCTCAACGTCTCCGGAGCCGCTGCTGCCGCCTGCTCAGCCCTTCCAGAACTTCGCGCCGGTCCGGGCGAGGACGTCGCGCTGGGTGCGGCTGAGGTACTTCTCGTAGCGGTAGTTGACGTAGAGGACCGGCGGTTCGGAGTCGATGCGGAAGACGTTGCCGAGCCAGCGGACGGGGTGGTCGTCGATCAGCTCCCACAGCTGCACGATCCGCTCGCCCGGAGTGATGGTCATTCTGATGTGGAGGCCGGCGAAGTCGAGGTCGTCAATGCGGGCCCAGCCTGCGTCAGGGTCGGGGTAGCCGCTTGGCAGCGAGGCTTCATCGGGTCCGCTCATATCCGGGCCAGCCATTCCATGCATTGATGACATTCCGGTCTCCATCATCGCAGACCACGGTATGCACGCAAGTGCCGCACAGAGTGACACCAGGTCCGCAAACTCCAGGATAGTAGGCGCATCAGACAGACCGTTCTCCGGAGCGGGCGCGAAGCGGCCGGGAACGTGACCGGCGACCGGTGCGGTGCGCCCTGAATGACCGGTCCCGCGGGCGGCCGGATACTGGTGCCATGAAGCTCAGTCGCCCGGTCTCGGTGTTCCTGCTCGCCTTCGGGGTGTGGTCGGTGTTCATCTGGACCACGTTCGTGAAGAACCTGTTCGAGGACGTCAGCGGCCTGGCATTCGACACCGCGGGCGATCCGACGGGCTATTTCTGGGTCCACTTGACACTTGCGATCACCTCGTTCGGGCTCGGCGTCGCGGTCGGCGTGATCGGCCTGCGCGGCGCCCTGGCGGGCCGCCGCGCGAACCGCGGCTGACTCCTGAAGGGACGATTCGACTCATGGACGACTCGATCATGAGTCGGAAATCCGACCCGAGTTCATTCACCCGATCGAGATTTGGCGGCCACCGCGATGCGTGCGGCGGCCGCCCGGTCGACTAGCCCAGTTCGAGTGCGGCGACCGTGGCTTCGGCGGCGGCGAGGTCGCGCTCCCCTTCGACTTCGGTCAGGTGGTCGATGGCGCGCAGGAGGGCCCAGGCCCGGACGCGTTCGACGTCGGCGCCGAGGCCCTCGGCGACCGAGTGGAGCAGCTCGGTGCCGCTGTGGGGGCCGAGGAGCTGGGACATGAACAGGAAGTACCCGCCGTCGAAGGCCCGTTCGGCCAGATAGGGCTTGGGGTCGATGACCAGCCACGGCTCGCGTTCGGCGGAGACGATGTTGCCCAGGTGGGTGTCGCGGTTGCCGATGCCGAGCTCGGGCGGATCGGAAAGCCGGTCGCACAGGTCCAGTGCGAGATCGAGGCGGCCCGCGCCCGGCCCGCGGCGCGCCGTCCCCTGCGGATCGCTGTACTCACTGCGCCACTGGTCGAGCATCTCGGTGGCCGCCGGCAGCTCGGGGAAGCCTTCGACGGCGGCCACGGGACGCCACAGCCGCCGGTAGAGCCCGCAGGCGATCCCGATGCGCCGCCAGCCCGCCTCGGGCGTGCGGTGCCCGAAGAACCGGGTCGACTTGAGCCGGTTGCCGGGCACGGCCCGCTCCATGAGCATCGCTCCCGTCTCGGGGTCGTACTCGTGCAGACGCACCGCGCCGTCGCCCGCGTACTGGTGCAGCGCCGTGGGTTCGGCGGCGTTCTCGCCGTCGCGGTAGATCACCTTGAGGACCGCCTGCTCGCCGTTGTCGCGGCGCACCGGAACCACATAGGAGTGGCTGCCGCCGCCGTATGGCGGGCCGTCGATCCGCAGCGACCACAGCCGCTTCAGACGCCAGACCGTCTTTGGGAGGCCGTCGAGCCAGGCCTGACCGGCACTGCCGTGCCAGGCGAGGACGTCGCGGCGGACGGAGGAGGGAACCACACCGAATCGCATCCGTACAGTATCGAGCAACGCCTTTTGCCGCCGCAATCCGCATACGCATGGGCGGCAAGCATTCAGGTGTGATCAGTCCTCGGAGGCGAGCGCGTCCACCGCGTCGGTGACGGCGGTGTCACCGCTCCGCAGCTCCAGGACCAGCCGCGATACCGTCGGGCGACGCAGGAGTTCGGCGATCACGGCGGCCACATCGGAGCGGGTGACACTGCCGCGGCCCACCGGCGGTTCGGCCAGATGCACCTGGCCAGTGGGCTCGTCGTCGGTGAGCGAGCCCGGGCGCAGAATCACCCAGTCGAGGTCCCTGGTGCGCAGGTCCGCCTCGGCGGCGGCCTTGGCCGCGATGTACGCGGCCCACACCTCGTCGCGGTCGGGATCGACCTCGACGTCGACGCCCATGCTGGAGATCTGGAGGAAGCGGCGCACGCCCGCGCGTTCGGCCGCGTCGGCGAGCAGCACCGACGCCGCCCGGTCCACGGTGTCCTTCCGTGCCGCGCCGCTGCCGGGCCCCGCGCCGGCGGCGAACACCACCGCGTCCACCTCCCCGTACATCTCGGAGGCGAGGAGCCCGCCGAGGTGCTCGGAGTCGGCCTGCTCGAGGTCGAGGACGATGGGACGCCCGCCGATCGCGGTGAGGTCCTCGGCGTGGTCGGGATTGCGGATGAGCCCGGTGACCGAATGCCCTTCGGCGGCCAGGATCTCGGTGAGGCGCAGCGCGATCTGTCCGTGCCCTCCGGCGATGACGACATGCATACGGCCCAGCCTAACCCCGCCCGCGGCGCCGCGGGCCGCTCTGCGCCGCACCGGAGTAGGACTCACAATGGCCGCGGCCTGCGCAGCGGCTATCGCCACCGGGGCCGGGGAGCGCCTGCGCGACCCACCGAGAACAGCTGAAATCCACCGAGTAACTTGTTGAATCGTGAAGGATTCGCACACTCTGGGGCCGCCCGGCGGCCGCACCTTGGCACGCCTGCTGCTCGCCGCAGCCCTCGCGTTCCTGACCGTCCCGTTCGCCGCCGCCCCGGCACAGGCTGCCAACGACATCACCGGCCAGGTCCGCGCGGGCCAGGACGTCGTCCTCAACGGCGATGCCGTCGTCAACCTCGGCGGCGGCGAAGAAATCGTCTACGGCGGCCACTTCTCGGGGATCGGCACGCTCACCGTCAGCGGCGAGGGCAAGCTGACCCTCACCGCCAACTCGGACTTCGACATCCCCGAGGACCGCCGGCGCCAGCGCGTCGAGGCGCGCGGCGAACCCTGGTGGTGGAACACGATCGAGGACCCGGACCCGCCCGCGGTCACCGTGGAGTCCGGCGCGACCCTCCAGTACGGCGACGGCACGGGTTCGACCGGCACCATCGGGCACTACCCGTACGACCTGCCGAACTTCGAGTGGAACTCCTTGAACCACCAGGTCGACGGGACCCTGATCGTGGCGGTCCACGGCGGCCGCTACCACCCGGGCAATCTCAGCGGGTCCGGCTTCATCGTCCAGCCGCGCGGCACCTGGGACGGCCTCTCCCTGGCCGGCAACCACACGTTCTCCGGCGTTCTCTACAACGGCACCGCGATCCACTACAGCCAGCGCGAGTTCCTCTCCACCATGCCCGAAGTGGACACCGTGCTCAACCAGGGCTCGTTCATCATCGACACCCAGGACGGCAACGACACCGTCCTCGACGTCGACTTCTACTCGCGCGAGTGGGGCAACGACATCAACTTCCACTCCCAGATCTTCGGGAGCAAGGTCGTGGTCTCGGGGGTGTACTCGTGGGCCGATTCGGGACCGGACCACGACCCGTCGCTGTCGGACCCGAACTTGAACTACGAGGTCGTGGCCCACAACCACAACAAGCGGGGCATCAATATCGAAGGTGCGCTGGTGCAGTGGGGCGACGGCAGTTCCGACAGGTTCTTCCTGCCGGGCAACCGGGACACCGTGTACATCAACATGCACGCGAGGCGCATGCGCAGCCACTTGATCTTCAACTACAACGGGCCGGTGACGCTGAGCGCACCGATCTCCGGCGGGATCTACCACGACACGATGAGCGCCCGCGGTCAAGGCGATGTGACGATCGCGGGCACGGACGGCAATGACGTGACGTTCGCCGACGAGCAGAACTACAACGGCGCCACCACCATCGAGTCGGGGGCGGTCCTGCGTCTGGGCTCGGGCGAGGACGGCGGCGACGGCTGGCTCCTCACCGGCGACGAGCTCACCGCGATCGTCGACGACGGCGCACTCGTGGTCGACAACGTCGAGCACGAGACCACGCTCGAGGACATCAGCGGCTCGGGCAGCCTCGAACAGGCCGGTTCGGCGCCGCTCAGCCTCACCGGCGGCATCGGGTACACCGGCCCGACGACCGTCTCGGGCGGCACCCTGGCAATCACCGGTGGGGACATCGCCGCCTCCGAACGCGTCGAGCTTTCCGGCGAGTCCGCCGTGCTCGACCTCTCTCAGGTCGAGGACCAGACGTTGAACGACCTCAGCGGCGTCGCCGGAGCCTCCCTGCTGCTCGGCGCCGACGACCTCACTGTCGCCGCCGCGAACGACACCGCTTACGCGGGCGGCATCGAAGGCGAAGGCGGCCTGGTGAAGTCGGGCGCCGGCACATGGACCTACTCGGGCACGAGCACCGCCACGGGCGCGTGGACCGTGCCCGAGGGCGTCCTGGCACTCGGCGGCCCCGGTGCCGATGGCGCCGATCCAGACAGCGCGAGTCAATCCAGCGCCGATCCAAGCAGCGCTGCTGACGACGGCACTGATCAAGCAGGTGCCGAACTCGCCGGGAGCCTGGCCGTCGACCAGGGCTTGACGGTGCACGCACCGAGCGTCGTCGGCGGCGACCTGTCGCTCGGAGAAGCTTCGACCCTGACCGTGGGCTCAAACGGGGGGCTCACGGTCGGGGGCGAGGCCGCGTTGGACGGGACGCTGGCGGTCGCTTACGAGGAGGGCGATGCGCTCCCCGAGGAGATCACCGTCGTCACCGCGGCGGGCGGCGTCACCGGCACCTTCGGCAACCTGGCCCAGGACGCCGAACTCGAGATCGGCGGCGCGACCTATCGGATCGCCTACGAGGCCGACCAGGTCGTCCTGCGCACTGACACCCCGCAGGAGGCCGCCGAGGCGGCGGGCACCGGCGGTCTCGGCACGTCCGGGCTGCCATGGTGGGCTTATCTGATCGGTGGGTGCATAGTCCTCCTGCTCATCGGTCTCGGTCTACTGGCGTGGATCCGGTGGCGCCGCCGCGGTGCGGTGGCCGACGACGCCACGATGGAGCTTCCAATAGTGAAGGCCCGAAGCTGAAGCGGAGCTGAAGACACCTGAACCCGTCTTCAGGAAAGGTGTGTCCGGGAGCGTCTCGGAGCGTCTACTCAAATCGGATATGAGAGGGGCCCGGTCTCGGCGAAGCTTGCGAGCCGTAAATTGGTGCCGCGCAGAAATACCCGCGGGGTACGACACTGGTCCTCGACCGAGAGCCGGCATCCGGACGCCTTGGGCGCGAAAGTTGTACGCGTTCTGGCGGCGAACGCGCTAGCGTAGGCGGCTCCGTTCACGGCGGGGCGCCGGCTCCGCCGCGTTCAAGGAGGACGCCGCCGCGGCGGCGTCCGCGAGCAGAGAGGCATCGCATGGCCGTCGAGATCGAACGCACCAAGGGTAATTACGCACACGCCGGGAACCTCAAGGCCCGCGTGAGCCTCTACGACTACCGAACGCCCCGAATCGATCCGGTCGACATCGCCGCCGAGTTGGCGCCCGCCGACGCGCGATTCGTGCTCGACGTCGGATGCGGGTACGGCCGCTATCTCAAGCGGCTCCGCACCGATCACCCCGGAGCGACCGTGGTCGGCATCGACGCCGCGCCCGGCATGCTCGCGGAAGTCGAGCCGCCGATCATGGTGGCCGACGCCCAGTCGATCCCCTACCCCGACGACAGCGTCGACACGGTGCTCGCGATGCACATGCTGTATCACGTGCCGGACATCGCGAAGGCGGTCGCCGAGTTCCGACGCGTCCTCAAGCCCGGTGGCACTCTCCTGGTCTCGACCAACACCGATGACGACATGGCCGAGCCCTACGCCCACTGGGCGCGGGCGATCCGCTCGGTCCTGGGACCCGATGTGTTCTTCCCCGGCGACGAGGTCGCCAAGTCCGACTCCGCCAACGCCACTTCCTACCTCGAAGCCGAGTTCGCCTCGGTGGAACGCTTCGAGGAACGCGGACTGGTCTCGGTTCCCGAACCCGGTCCCCTCATGAACTATCTCGCCTCAATAAAGTCCTATGTCGACTGTGATGGCGCCGCGTTCGAGCGGATCCTCGCCGTCGCGGCGGCCGAGCTGGAGGCGCACTTCGCGGTGCACGACCGTTTCGAGTTCGAGAAGGCGCTCGTCTTCTATCGATGCCGGTAGCGTCGCGATGCCACGGCTGATCCTGCTCAACGGCGCACCCGCCGTCGGAAAGTCCACTCTGGCTCGACAGTACGCCGAAGACCACCCGTTCGCACTGAACCTCGACATCGATCAGGTCCGCCGCATGCTCGGGCGCTGGCGCGACGACGCGAGCAGGGCCGGACTGCTGGCCCGGTCGGTCGCGGTCGCGGCGGCCGGGGCTCATCTCGCGTCGGGGCATGACGTGGTGGTGCCGCAGCTGGTAGGCCGGGTCGAGTTCATCGAGCGGCTCGCCGAGACCGCGACGGAGGCGGGGGCGCGGTTCTGCGAGGTCTTCCTCGTAGACGACGGCGCGAGCATCGTGCGACGCTTCGCCGAACGGACCCGACTCGCGGCAGATCCGACCCATGTGGATGCCGGGGAGCTGATGGAGGACGGCGAGGCCGGACTCCACCGCTGGGTCGACCGCATCGCGGACCTGATGCTGTTGCGGCCGAACGCTGTGACGATAAGCGCCGCTCCCGGCGAGATCGAGGAGACCTATCGGCGTCTGATCAGCGCGCTCGACAGCGAATAGCCCGCACTAGGCGACGAATCAACCGCATGCGTCCCGCGAGGTCGGGTGTGCCGGCTCGCGACGTCCCCCGGTTCAAAGGTGCCGCAAGGGTATGACAATTCGTCGACGCGAGGCGCAGCGGAGAAGGCGTTGGTGCGCCGCCTGGTCAGGTCGCGCGCTCGTCCAGGAGCGCCTCGATCGCTTGGGCCACGCCGTCGTCGGCGCAGGATCCGGTGCGGTCTGTCGACGCGGCTAGAGCCTCCGTGTTCGCGTCTGCCATGGCGAAGGACCGGCCGGCCCACGCGAGCATGGGCACGTCGGTCGGCATGTCGCCGAAGGCGACCACGGATTCGGGGCCGATGCCTTGTGCGGCGCACCATTCCGCCAGTGCCAGGCCTTTGGTGGCACAGTGCGAGCTGTACTCGATCTCCGGGTAGCTCCCCCAGTGCCACATGCGCACGCCGGGCATGTCGATCTGCCTGGCCTTGGCGACCAGCGTGGCGGCGTCCAGGCCCGGGGCCCTGACGACAAAGGTGGCGACGGCGTCGACGCCGTCGAGCAGCTCGGCAGTCGGATCGACGAAGTACCAGGGGTCGTGCAGGTGCACGCCGACCGCGAACTCCGGGTCTTGGGCGATCTGGCTCTCGCCGGTCTCGACGGCGAAGCGCGCCTGCGGCATCACTTCGAGCAGTCGTCGTTGCAGTTGGCGCGCGGTCGGGATCGGGATGGGGTGGCGGAGATCTGCGGTCCCGGACGTGAAGTCGTAGGTCATGGCGCCGTTGCAGCAGATCGCGGCGTCGATCGACGCGGCGAGTTCGGAGTGGCGGTGGACGCCGCGCGGGGCCCGGGCGGTCACGGCCACCACTTGGATGCCTCGTTCCCGGGCGGCGAGCAGGGCCTTCTGGTTGCGTTCGGAGAGTCGGCCGCGGTGGAGCAGGGTTCCGTCGAGGTCGGTGGCGATCACTTTGAGCGAAGTCACCGCCCGAGTATCGGTGCCGTGTTCTCCTGCGGGCAACCGCATTCGGGCGGTGATGTGTCACGTATCGCGGCGGGAGCGGTTGGATCAGCCGCGTTTCTTGGCGGAGCGGCGGCGCAGCAGTGCGCCGACGGCCCAGCCGGCGATGAAGACGATGGTGATCATGATCCACATGGGCGTCTCGACTTTGACGAGCCAGAGTTTGACGCTCACTTCCTCGGTGTTGACGAGGATGAACCATACGGTGAGGACGATGATCACGCCCGCGATGATGAGTCGGCGGATCATGTTCCCGCCCTTGGCTTCGGTGGCGCCTTCGGTGGCCATGGCCCGATCCTCTCCGTTGCGTTCGACGGGATGGTCGGGTCAGTATGGACGGCCGAGGCGGGTGGAGAGGCCGGTTAGGGGATTTTTCGAGAGTCCCGGCGGCGTCACCCCGCCGCCGGGACCCTCGCCGCTAGCCGGCGTAAGGCGCGGCCGCGGCCTGGGCGGCGGTCATGAGTGCGCCCTCGTTCTCGGGCCACAGTGAGTCGTCGACACAGGAGAAGGCGGGGAAGAATCCGCCGCAGTTCCCCGAGTCCGGGCCGATCTCGAAGGTGAAGCTGGCGACGCCGAGTTCGCCGTAGGCCATGTCGTCGGTGGTGCCACTGGTGCTGTAGCCGACGGTGTCGTCGTTGGTGCCGACGAAGTAGCCGTTGGACTGGGACATGGCCGCGCCCAGTGCCCGCAGCCCGTCGTCGTTCGGCGCGACGTCGTTGGTGTAGCCCCACGGGACGATGATGTACTCACCGTAGGAGTGCAGGGTGATGAACACGTCGCGGGCGTCGTCGGGCGCCGGGTCGGTCGCGTTCTCGCCGCGCTGGTCGGGGTGCATGGCGCGCAGCCAGTCCTCGACTGCCTGCGTCTCGGGTTCGGACCCGGCCGAGGGGCCTTGGAACGTCTCGGAGCAGGGGTTGGTGGAGTCGTTGCCCCACTCGAAGGTGGAGTTGCGGTTGAGGTCGATGCCGAGGCTGTCGCCGCAGTTCCCGTTGGTGTCGTTCGCGTTCTTGCGCTGGAGGATCGGGTCGTCGCCGCCGGAGGCGACGATGTCGACGCCGTCGGGGTTGGCGATCGGGACCACCCACAGTTCGGTGGTGTCCATGAGCTCGGTGACCGCGGTGTCGGTGCCGTAGCCTTCGACGAGCTTCTCGATCCAGCGCCAGGCGACCTCGCCGGTGGCGATCTCGCGGGCGTGCATCTGGGCCATGAGGGTGAACCGGGGCTTGGTGGAGTCCGGGTTCGTCTCGCAGTCGCCTTCGGCGATCTTGGTGAGGCAGATGGCGTAGACGTCGTGGCCGCCTTCGCCTTGGGTCTTCAGCCAGGAGTCGCCGATGTCGTGGAGGGACGTGAGGTCGGGGTTGGCTTCGGCGATGGCCTGGAGGTCGGCCTCGTAGGTGTCGACGGTGCGGTAGCCGCCGTAGTACGTGCCCTCCTGCTGGGCGGTGGGGGCGACCTCTTTGTAGACGGTGTCGAGGAACTGCGGGTCGTAGCCGAGTCCGCGCGCTTCGTCGGCGAGGGCTTCGTCGCCGATGATGTGGGATTCGCTGCCGTGGTCGTGGGCGAGGGTGAAGCCGAGCTCTTGGAGTTCGGTCGCTTCGTCGGCCGTAAGCCTGTCGACCTTCCAGGTGGCGAGTTCGTCGCTTTGGGGTTCGACCGGATCGGCTTGGGCGGTGAGGGTGGCGACGCTGGTGGCGGCCACGGCGACCCCCAGCGCGACGCTCGCGGTGACGAGCCTTCGCTTCATGTGCATGTGTCCGTTCTCTTCTCGTCCCGTCGGGGGTGCCGACGGACCGAAGGGGCGGTCAAAGGGATCTTAATCATACATATGCGGGCCAACTCCTCAAATAGGCAATATATTGGGACACAATGGATTCCATTTCGGACCGGGGCGTTCGGGGCGGTTCACCTGCCGCTCACGCGGCGCACCACGGCGAGCAGATAGGCGTCCCGGTCGAGCGGGTTCGCGTCCGTTCGAGGCCTGGACGGGACGGCGCCGCTCACCGGTTCGTGCCGTTCGAACACGCTCTCCAGGACGCCTTCACCACTGGTCAGACCGGGGAGGCGCTGGCCGAGTCCGTGCACGGCCTCGGCCGGGATCGTGCCTTCGATCGTGGCGCGCCCGCCGCGGATCTGCGGCGGTTCCGGGACGGCCCGGAGTTTCGTGAGCGCGGCGAGGACGCCGCCGAGGTCGGCGGCGGGCAGCTCGATCCGGAAGCGGTGCAAGGGTTCGCACACCACGGTCCCGGCTTGGCGCAGGGCCTCCATGAGCACGAGGGGCACGAGGGCGCGGAAGTCCCCCGCCGTGCTCGACATGTTCTTGTCGAACCCGCCGTGGGCGCTGGACTGGCGGGCCCAGTAGCCCGAGTGGGTCATGGTGACCGTGACGCCTTCGACCTGCCAGCCGCGCAGTCCTTCGCGGAGCTGGTCGTGGACGGTCTCCTCGACGGCCTTGAAGAACGCGAACGGCATCGAGCCGAGTTCCACGCCGAGCCGGAAGTCGATCCCGTGCCCGGGTGACGGCTCGACCCGGAGGCCGACGGTGGCCAGGAACGGATTGGGGGCCTTCGCGATGAACTCCACGGCGGCGCCGGTGCCGGTGACGCGTTCGACGCAGATGACGGTGGACTCGCGGAAGTCGACTTCGAGACCGTGCTCCTCGGCGAGGGTCGCGCCGATGACCTCCTTCTGGACTTCGCCGTAGAGCGAGACGGACAGCTCGCGGCGGGTCTCGTCGTGTCGCAGGCCGATGAGCGGATCCTGTTCGGCCAGTTGGGTGAGCGCGGTGTGCAGGGCGGGCCGATCGCCTTCGCGGGCGGGTACGACCACGGTTTCCAATGCGGGACGCAGGAAGTGCTCGGTGCGCAGTTTCGGCGGCCGCCCGATCGCGTCGCCGATGCGGACCTCGCCAAGGCCCCAGAGTTTCGCGATCCGGCCCGCCTCGACGCGGGGGTGCGGGCGGTCGACGCCGTCTTCGAAGACGCTCAGGGCGGTCACCTTCGCTTCGCGGTCGCCGACGGGCACGCGGTCGCGGACGGCGACAGTGCCGGAGAACAAGCGGGCGTAGGCGATTCGATCCCCCGCCGGGCCGCGTTCGATCTTGAAGACCGTGCCCGACAGCGGTCCCTGCGGGTCGCCTTCCGAGCCGGTCAGGAAGCGCCGGATGCCGTCGATGAGGCCCTCGATGCCGGCGCCGGTGATGGCCGAGCCGAAGTGGACCGGGTGCGCCTCGGCGAGTGCGACTCGCGCTTCGAAGGCCGAATGGAGTGCCGCGTCATGTGCGACGTGTGACATACCACTGGCCTCGGCGGTGCCGCCTGTGGAGGCGAGGTAGCTCTCCAGGAGGTGCTCGTCGAGGAGCGCTTCGAGGAGGCCTTCGGCGAAGGCGGTGTCGCGGACGCGCGGTTTGCTCTCCGCCGCAGCGGTGCCGAGGCCGTCGACGGCGTCCACCGCGACCATGGCCGGGTCGAGTTTCGCGACGAGGTCGGCGAGCAGCGAGTCGGCGCGGGCGCCGGCGCGGTCGATCTTGTTGACGAACACCAGGGTCGGCACGCCGAGGCGGCGCAGCGCCCGGTACAGGACCCGGGTCTGGGCTTGGACGCCCTCGACGGCGGAGACGACGAGCACCGCGCCGTCGAGCAGGTTGAGGACCCGCTCGACCTCGGCGATGAAGTCCGGGTGGCCGGGCGTGTCGATGAGGTTGACCGTGGTGCCGCCGAGCGCGAACGAGACCACCGCGGACTTGATGGTGATGCCGCGGCGGCGTTCGAGGTCGAGCGAGTCGGTGCGGGTGCTGCCCGCGTCGACGCTGCCGACCTCCTCGATGACCCCGGCGGCTTGGAGCAGCCGCTCGGTCAGGCTGGTCTTACCGGCGTCGACATGGGCGAGGATTCCGAGATTGAGCGTACGCAACAGCAGTCATGTCCTTGAGTTCGTTGAAACCTTTCTCGAATGACATGAACTGTTGGCGCATAGTGGCTCCTTCGCCCGATGGTCGTGGCACGCGGCGATGCCGCGCAGTGCCCAGTCCAGCAGACCGACCGGACGGACGCAACGGTTTATTCCACGCGCCGACAAGCGGCGCAGGGTCTCGGTCAGGCGGCGGCCGTGGCGTCGTTGTCGTGGACGTCCCCGTCGAGGCGGTCCCCGTTGAGGAAGCCCTCGATGATCTGGGCAACGCCGTCCTCGGCGTTGGTTGCGGTGCGGTCCGTCGCGGCGGCGACCGCCTCGGGGTGGGCGTCGCCCATGGCGTAGGACCGGCCCGCCCAGGCCAGCATCGGCGCGTCGTTCGGCATGTCGCCGAACGCGATCACCGATTCCGCGCCCACTTTGCGCTCACGGCACCAGGTCGCGAGGCCGAAGGCCTTGTCGGCGCCGCGAGCGTTGAGGTCGAGCATCCCGAAGTCGCCCCAGTGGCACATGGCCAGGCCGCCGAGGTCGACGTCCTCGACCGCCGCGGCCATCTCCTCGCCCGAGCGGTCGGCACAGTAGACCTTGATCTTCACAGCGCGCTTGGCGCGCTTGAAGACCGTCTCGACATCGTCCGCGAACTCCCAGTTCGAGGAGCCGACCAGCGCGCGGTAGGCCTCCTCGCCGACGATGCCGGTGCCGTTCTCGACGGCGAACACCGCGTCGGGGAGGCGCTTGACGATCGCCGCGGCGACCTTGCGCCCCAAGGAGATCCGGATCGAACGCAGGATGCGGATGCGACCGGTCGCGATGTCGTAGACGATCGCGCCGTTCGCGCAGACCGCACCGTCCAGGTACGGCAGGAGGTCGGGCAGCATGTCCACGCCGTAGGGGGTGCGGGCGGTGACGGCGACGACGGCGCAGCCGTCGGCGCGGGCCGCCGCTAGGGCGTCGCGGGTCCGCTCTGACACGGTACCGCCCGGGGCGAGCAGGGTGCCGTCCAGATCGGCGGCGATCACAAGGGGTTTGAGCACCGTTCCAGTATTGCCCGGCACGGCAACTGGGGCAATCGTACGAAACGGCATGATCACCGCGCTTTCGGCTCGGCGGTGCGCCATTGGTTCGGGCTGGTGAGCGGCACCCGACCCCCTTTGTTGACCTCTGGGTCAAGAATGGGGTAGGGTTCCGGTCATGGGCAGGCCGAAGAACTTCGAACCGGACGTGGCCGTCGCGCAGGCGATGGAGACGTTCTGGTCCAAGGGCTACGCGGGCACCTCCCCCTCGGACCTCGCCGAAGCCACCGGCGTCGGCAAGGGCAGCCTGTACCACGCGTTCGGCTCCAAAAGGGAGCTGTTCGGCAAGGCGCTCGAGCTGTACGGGCGGGTCGGGACGGAGATGACCGAGGCCTTCCTGAACGAGCCGGGCACCGCAAAGGAACGCATTCGCGCCTACCTGGTGCTCCTGGTGGAGATCGACCTGAACGGCCCGGTGCGGCGCGGCTGCCTCGCGGCCAACACCGCACTCGAACTGGGAGGCAAGGACCCTGAGGCCGTACAGGCCGTGCAGAAGATCACCGATGCGACCATCCGGCTGTTCGCCGAGCGGCTCCGCAAGGGCCAGCGCGACGGCGACGTCTCCGCGGAGGTCGACGCGGAGGCCGAGGCGTATTTCCTGATGAACACCGTCGTCGGGCTGCGCGTCATGGCCCAGACCCACGGCGGCCCGGTGCTGCGCCGGATCATCGACTCCGCCGTGGCGGGTTTCTGACCGCAGCGCAGTGCAAGACGCCCTCGCCAGGGGGCTTTTTTAACACCCTGATTCTTGACCTCTAGTTCAAGAACGAATGAAAGGCAGTCACATGGAACTCGGACTCAACGGCAAGACCGCCCTCGTCACCGGCGCCAGCCGCGGCATCGGCCTCGCGATCGCCGAGGCCCTCGCCGCCGAGGGCGTGCGGGTCGTCGGCGCCGCCCGCACGATCACCCCCGAGCTGGAGAAGGTCGCCGCCGCCGCGGTCAGCGCCGACCTGTCCACCCACGAGGGTGCGGTCCGCATCGTCGACGAGGCGGTCCGCGCGGTCGGCGGGATCGACCTGCTGGTCAACAATGTCGGCGGCGGCGACGTCGACCGTCTGGTCATCGGCGGGTTCCTCGACATCCCCGTCGAGCAGTGGGAGGAGGTCTTCAACCTCAATCTGTTCAGTGCGGTGTGGACGACGAAGGCGGCGCTGCCGGGCATCATCGAGCGGCGCGGCGCGATCGTCAACGTCTCCTCGGTCAACGGCCGCGTCCCGTCCGGCGCCCCGATGGGCTACGCGGAGGCGAAGGCCGGGCTCACCATGTTCACCAAGCGGTTGAGCGAAGAGGTGGCGCCGCTCGGGGTGCGGGTCAACACCGTCTCCCCCGGCGTCATCGGCTCTCCGCTGTGGCGGGACGAGGACCGCTTCGGCGGCAAGGTCGCCGAGGCGTTCGGGGTGCCGCACGGGGACCTCCTCGCGTCGATCCCCGCTCAGTTCGGGATCGCCTCGGGCCGCATCGGCGAGCCCGAGGAGGTCGCCGACCTGGTGGCGTTCCTGCTCTCGGACCGGGCCGCGAACATCCACGGCGCCGACCACGTGATCGACGGCGGGACGCTCAAGGCGGCGTAGCGAATCGGGCGGGCGCGGGAGACCGCGCCCGCCTTCGTCGCAGCCGCTCCGTGAGGTCAAGTTTGGGTAACGAGGGGGACCGGTCCCGACGCGCCGTCGTCAAACTGGCAGTGCCGTCGAGCCGCGAGTGCCGTCCAATTCGCACGGCCGCCCTACTCTGGACTGCGACCCTCCGTTTAAGGAGCCCATCATGGCCTACGACCCGCCCCCTCACTACAACTTCGGTAGCCCGAGCGATCCTCAGCGGCCGCACAGCGTTCCGCCGGCATATTCGCCGCAGCCGCCGGCCGCCGGCGCATACATCCCCCAGCAGCCCGTCTCGAGCCCGGTGCCGCCGGGCCCGCCGCAGGGGATTCCTTCCCAGCCGATGTACGCCACGCAGCCGCTCATGCAGCCGCCCCCGCCCGGGCCGGGCAAGTCCCCGATGGTGCCGCTCCTCGCCATGGGGATGGTGGTCGGGCTGGCCGGCGCCGCCGTCGGGATCGCGCTGTGGCTGCGCGCCAGCGGCGACCTCGATGACGCCGAGGCGCAGATCGCCGACCGCAACGAGCAGATCTCCCAGCTCGAGGAGGACCTCGGAGTCGCCCAGACCGAGGCCGGCGACTTGGAAACGCAGGTCGGTGAGCTCGAGACGCAGATCAGCGAGCTGCAGGGCCTGGGCGCGGACGCGGAGTCCATGCAGGCGTGCCTGGACGCGCTGAACACGTTCTTCGACACCGCCCCCGATTCGGCCGAAGAGGACGCGGCGCTGATCGTCGTGGAGAGCGACTGCGCCGGCTGGATCTCCTGACGCCCGCAGGTTAAGGGAACCGCGAACGGGCTCGGAGGTCGCAACCTCCGGGCCCGTTGGTTTCAGCCTTCGCCGAAGCGCTTGGTGAAGGCCACGGGGATGCGCAGTTCGTGGCCTTTGAACAGGTCTGCTTGCGACGCTTCGTCCCTGGTCAACCAGCGGTGGTCGGAGGCTTCGAGTTCGGCGAGGCGGATCGGCTGCGCCGGGTCGAGCATGCGGGCGGTGAAGCTCATGATCATCGGCATGCGGGAGTCGCCGAGGTTGGTGTCCCGTTTATCGAACGCCCAGGCCAGCTCCGTCAACTCGACGTCGAGGCCGGTCTCCTCGAGCGCTTCGCGGATCGCTGCCAGCGCCACGGGCTCGCCGACCTCGGTGCCGCCGCCGGGCACAGCCCACTGGCCGGTGTCGGTGCGTCGGATGACGAGGATGCGGCCCTCGTCGTCGAAGATCGCCGCGTCCGCGCCGGTCGGGACACCGTAGGCGGCGAGGTCGCCGCAGTCGATGCGCGGGTAGTCCAGTTCGGCCTCGACCGCCCGCTCGCAATGCGCGGCGATGCGGTGCTGGCGTTCGATCGAGTACGTGCTCGTCACGGTCGCAAGGGATTCCTTCGCGAGAGCGGCGACGTCGTCGAGGATCTCCTTGGCTGCCGGGGAGACGCGCAGCGGGCCGCGCTCGGGCACGACCGCGCTCGCGGCCGGAGGCAGGGTCGGCAGGTCGCCGTCGAGGTCCGGATCGGCCGGCTCCAGCAGCTTCTCGACTGCATCGGCGTCGAGGTCGGTGGCGAACTCGTAGACGAGCAGGTACGTGTGCGGGCAGGGCAGGAACCCGAGATCGGTGTCGGCGATGGCGATCGGCTCTTCCGGGACGGCCGTGCCGAGGGCGGTGGCGGTCGCTTCGAGGCGATGTCCGAGGGTGTCCGAACGGAAGCGGCGGCGGTGTACGACGCGCGTGCCGTCACCGCAGTCGATGCGGAACTCCGTGCCGGGAATGGGGGTGCGCAGGTCGCTGTCGGTCGCGAAGATCGCCCGGATCTCCTCGTACGGCCGGTGGTCGACTAGGGCGAACAGCGCCGCGGCGTGCTCGCGGATCGCGTGCAGGCGGGACTCCTCTTCAGGAACGCCGCCCCAGTACAGACCGTTCGCGGCTTCGGCCCTGAGCATGTCGGCGAGGCGGGCGAGCCCGATCGCCTCGTGCCGTGCGGGGCTTGCGTCTGCAGTCCGGTTCGTCGTCATGGCGCTCCTCTGCTCGGCTTCACGGAGTGTCAGATGGTACGCGGTCCGACCGCCGCGCGGGCGGCGCTCAACGCCTCCTGCGTCGAGGCGATCAGGGCCGGGTCGCCGAGTTTCTGGCGCATGACCAGGACTTCCGTGAGGACCTCGACGGCGAGGTGCGGGCGGCGGGCGTCGATGAGGTGCTTGCCGTAGTGCTGCAATGCGAAGTGGAGGATGTTCGGGCTCTCGGCCCGTGCGATCTCGATGGCCTGCTCATAGAGAGGCTCGGCGGTGGCCAGCTCGCCGGGGTAGCGAAAGGCGTCACCGAGGTTGACGAGTGCGGCGACCCGCTGATGCGGCGTCGCGGCGCGGTCGACGGCCGCGGCGAGGACCCGCTGCGCTTCGGTGTGGTCGCCGAGGGCGATGAGGCCGACGCCGGCCTGCCGCAGTTCAGGTTGCGAGAGCCGGGCCTCGCGGGCGAGCTCGTAATGGACGAGGCGGCGCAGCCGCTCCGGCTCGGTCGCGTACATGCGCCCGTCGTTGCCCGTCGCGATGAGCTCGGCGATCTGTTGCTGTTCGGCCGACAATGGCTCGTCCCCCGTTCCGCGCTCGGTACGCCTGAAGCGAGGATAGAGCGGGACATGGAGTTTGCCCAGCCCCACGCTCTACGCTACCCGACCTGCGGCGCTGTCAGTGCGATCCGGGGATCAGGGCTTTCGCAGGATCAGGCCTTGGTACTGGTCGACGGAGCGGTCGAGGTCGAGGAGTTTCGCCTCCTCCACCATGAAGTGCTCGGCGGCGACGGCCGCGATCTGATCGGCGAGGTAGAACGAGAAGAACCGCTTCGGCTCGCAGTGGTCGCCCTCCCAGGTCCCTTCGAAGTCCTGGCCGCCGTACTGTCCCCAGTAGAACAACCCGCCGGGGGGCAGGACGCGCCGCACTTCGGCGAGCACACCGGGCAGTTCGGCCTTCGGCACGTGCAGCAGGCAGTTCATGCCGAACACCGCGTCGAAGGACGCGTCCTCGAACGTCAGGGCGCTGAAGTCCATCACCGCCGCGTCGAGCCCCTTGGCCCGGCAGTGCGCCACGAGCTGGGGCGAGAGGTCGGTGCATGTGACCTTGAAGCCTTGGTCGGCGAAGTACCTGCCGCTGACGCCGTGTCCCGCACCGATCTCCAGCAGGCGCGACGCGCCCGCTTCGCGCAGGCGGGCGGCGAACCGGTCGCGCTCCAGGGCCTTCCATTCCGAATCGTCCATGCCTTCGCGGGCGTCCGCGTCGGCGTCGTAGGACCGGCGCAGGTCTTGCTTGAGCTCCGTGTAATCCACGGGAACGATGATGCCAGAGGGGTCCGACATCGCGACACCTTCGCGCGGCTCTCCCGCCACGAACCGCTGGTTCCGCAGGGCGCCGCCGGAGGTCTAGCGGAGGCCGGCTTCGGCGAGGGCGCGGTTGCGGGCCTTCTTCGGGAGGCGGTCGACGTAGACGGTGCCGTCGAGGTGGTCGTACTCGTGCTGGAGGCAGCGGGACAGGGTGCCGGTGCCCTCGATCCGCACGGGCTTGCCCTCGGCGTCGAAGCCCTCGACGACGGCGGTGGCCGAACGCGGCGTGTCCTCGAACGCGCCGGGCACCGACAGGCAGCCCTCGTCGTCGACCATGAGCTCCCGCGGCGCCTCGGGAAGGATCAGCACCGGGTTCACCACGGCGGCCACGGTGCGCTCTCCCTCAGCGTCCTCGCAGTCGAGGACGAAGACCCGGGCGTCGACGCCGATCTGGTTGGCCGCCAGGCCGACGCCGTCGGCCGCGTACATGCTCGCGAACATGTCCTCGATCAGCTCCGCCAGCGCGTCGTCGAAGGCCTCGACGGGCTTGCAGGCGCGGTGCAGCACGGGTCCGCCGTACAGCGTGATCGGGTGCACCCGGCCGTTGTCGCCGGGCGCGTCGCGTTCGTGGTCGGTCACCGGTGTCTCCTTGTCCGCCAATCGGTCTCCCTCTTGGGCTTCGTCTTGGGCCTCATGTATGTCCGTGGCGGTGGCATATCACATGCCACACATCAGTCCCACTGTTGCAAGTATATTGCAACAGACTCGGCCGATCCGGAGGCAGCCGTCATCGTCGAAGCGTACGGCGGGTTCGCCGCCGCGGACCGCACGGTCGATGTCGCCGTGCACCCGCCGCGGCAGCGCTGCTTCGTGCCGTACCGAGTCGGAGGCCGCGTCTAGAATCGCGCAGATGACCCCTCCCCCCGAGATCCGCGCGACCCTCGACGAGGCGCCGCGCCTCCAGGCCCGCAATTCCGCCGCGTTCTGGGCCGCGACCGGCCGCTCGCGCGGGCACGAGGTGATCCGCCGCCGCGGCTACCTCGCGGTCGTCGGCGATGAGCGCGCCGGGACGCGCGTCCTCATTCAGGAACCGGATCTCACGCCGGACGAGGTGGCCGAGATCGCTGCGCTCGCAAGGGAAGCGGTCGGACCGGTGGATGCCGAGGACCCGTTCAGCGCCACCGATCTGGGCGCTCTGGAGATGCGGCACTGGCAGATGCCCGTCATGCTGCGCCCGCCCGGACCGGTCGCCGTTCCGGCGATGGAGGTCGTCCGGACGCGCGGCGAGGCGGACCTGCACGCGGCCGAGCGGGCCGTGATCGCAGGGTTCGAGCTGACTCGGTTCGAGCCCCACCGCGGCGGCGAGCTGTTCCCGTTGGCGCTCCTCGACGAGCCGGGCGTGGACGTGTACGTCGCGCGCCTCGACGGCGAGGTCGCCGGGGCGTGCGTCACCGTCCGGGCCGATGGGCTCGCCAGCCACTACTGGGTCGGCACCCCACCGGAGTTCCGCTCCCGCGGCGTCGGCCGGGCCGTGATGCTCGGTTCCCTCGCCGACCTCGCCGCACTGCCGGTCACGCTCACGGCGTCTCGACTCGGCAAGCCCCTCTATGAATCCCTCGGCTTCACGGCGGCGGCGCCGTCCACGTGGTGGTCCGACCAGTAACACGGGAGGGCGACCCGGTTCGACCCGCGCCCAACGGTGTCTACCAACGGATCAGGCGAACCGTGGTGATGCCGGGAGTCGAATGTCCTGAAAGGGCGGTGAATTCGAGTGCGAACTCGTCGGCGCGCGGCTCGTCCGTGAGCTCGCCGGGGAGGCTGTAGTCGCGTTCGAGGTGCTCTTCGCCGCCCTCCCAGTGCTCTTCGGCGAGAAGGACGCCGCCGAGCCGCACCGCGACCGCGGCGGGGCGGCCTTCGAGGCGGTAGCCGACGCGGAGCACCTGCGCGCGGTGCTCAGGGTCCTTCAGCGTGACGGACATGGTCGCCGCGGTCCGCCGGGAGCGGTGGCCGTCGGCGTCGACGGACACTTCGGTCTGCTCGCCCCGGAAGCCGTGGTCGCTTTCGGGCTGCTGCTCACCGAATGCGACCTTGTCCACGGTCATCTCGTCGAGCGCGAGGGAGTCGCGGTCGGCGGCGATCAGCGCCGCCCGCCGCTCCCCCACCTGCGACGCGGCGGCCACGGGCCAGTAGATCGTGTAGCGGCCGTCGTGGATCTGGTGGAACGGGACCAGCTCGACCGAGCCCGCCGGGTCGGCGGTGGCGAGCCGGTAGCGAAGCGGCCCTTCGCGAGTGAGGACCTCGCCCGCGGGGAGGTCTGCGACGACGGCCAGGTCCCCGAGGCCTTGCAGCGGGCCGTAGGCGACGTGGCCCATCCGGCTGTCGTCGGCGAGCAGGCCCGTGAGGTGCTGTGCGCCGTCCCGGGCCGCCAGCAGCACCGGTCCGGCGAAGTACGCCCGCCACGGCGAGCCGTCGGGCAGCCGCTCGGCCGAGAGCCGCAGCGGGAGCGCGAAAGTGACCGCGTCACCGGACTGCCAGGTCCGTTCGATGAGGACCGCGCCGGGGACCTGCTCGGCGTCGGCGGTCTCGCCGTTGACCGCGAGGTCGGCCAGCTCGCCGACCCAGCCGGGGACGCGCAGGCGGAGCGCGAACGTGCGGGGCTCGTCCAGGTCGAGCGTGACGCGCACGTGCTCGTCGGCCGGGAACCCGGTCTCGATCCGGAGCCGACCGCCGAACTCGGGGGCGTCGAGCTCGGCCGGGACGTACAGGTTCACGGCGAGCGCGCCCTCATGCTCGCCGAAGACCCATTCCCCGTACTTCGCCTGCGCCTCGATGCCGGTGCCGACGCAGCACCACATGCCGAGGTCCGGCTGCGAGTAGACCCGGTAGTGGCGCGGGCGCATCGGCGTGAAGTAGACGAAGCCGCCGCGTTCGGGGTGCTGGGAGGCCAACTGGTGGTTGAGGATCGCGCGTTCGGCGAAGTCGAGGTGGGCCGGTTCGAACGAGACCTCGGCGAGCCGCTGCGTCAGTTTCAGCATGTTGTAGGTGTTGCAGGTCTCGGGGCCCTCGCGGTCCTCGATCATCGGGGTGAAGTCGTCCACCGCGTGGAAGTGCTCACGGACGCTGTTGCCGCCGATGGCGACCGAGCGCTTTTCGACGACCTCGTGCCAGAAGAAGCGGGCCGCGTCGA
Organism: Glycomyces rhizosphaerae; assembly: GCF_042647865.1. Classification (NCBI taxonomy): domain Bacteria; kingdom Bacillati; phylum Actinomycetota; class Actinomycetes; order Glycomycetales; family Glycomycetaceae; genus Glycomyces; species Glycomyces rhizosphaerae. The sequence goes on along the minus strand of NZ_JBHRWO010000020.1, from coordinate 67,116 downwards.
ACAACTCGCGGTCGTCGCGGACCGCGGCGGTGGCGGCGTAGCCGACGGCCTTGGGGATCTGCGTGTTCGCGTGGCGCCCGGTCAGGTCGTCGCGCCGCTCAAGGAGCGGGTCGAGGATCGCGCGGTGGGAGAAGCGCAGGGCCGCATCGGCGTAGTCCTTGCGGCCGGTGAGTGCCGCGAGGTCGGCGTACGTCTCGTTCATGCCGCCGAACTCGGTGTCGAGCATGGCTTCGAACGCCTCGTCGTCCATCTGGGCGGCGATGTCGAGCCACCAGTCGGCGAGCCGCACGACCATGGCCAGGGCCCTCTCATCGCCGAGCAGGCGGTGGGCGTCGATGAGGCCGGCGAAGGTCTTGTGCAGGTTGTACCAGGGCACCCAGTGGTCGCTCGATCCCAGCGACCGGGCGGCGTCGATGCCGCCCCCGCGCAGACCCTCGAACAGGGTCGCGCCGCCGGGGACACCGCCGATGTAGCCGGTGCCCAGAGCGTTCTGGGCGCGTTCGAGTTCGGTGATCATGTGGTCGAGTCGCCGCCGCGGCTCGGTCTCGCCGGTGACGACGGCCAGGAGCGCCAGCGCGGAGAGGTAGTGGCCGCCGATGTGGCCGTCGAGCCCGGAGTCCTCCCAGTTGCCGTAGGACGCGGCGCGCGGCTGGAGTCCGGCTTCGCGCAGGAACGGGGCGAGCAGCCGGTCGGGGTCCATCGCGAGGACGTACTCGAGGTCGGTGCGCGCGGCGCGGGCGAGGGGGCCGTCGAGCAGCGTGACGCGGTCGAGCGGGAAGGCTTTCATCGTGGTCCCTTTGGTGCGGCCCCGGCGAAGGGCGATGTATCGGTAAACCGGCGCTTGCAACTTACCCGATCGGCGCGCGCCCCGGCGAACGAGGCCGACCGGGCAAAGGCACTGGACCGGCAACGGCGGTTATGCGAGGATGGCGCGCATTCGGCTCCACTGAGGTGATGCGACGTGTCCCTGCTGTCCGATTTCGACCGACGGTCCGTCGCGGCGCTGCTGGCGCTCGCGGGGGCGGCGTTCTGCTACGTCACCGTCGAGACCGTCCCGATCGGCCTCCTCTCCGAGATCGCCGACGACCTCGACGTCACTCCAGCGCAGGTCGGCCTGCTGGTCACCGGCTACAGCGTCACGGTCGCCGTGGTCACGCTGCCGCTCGTGCGATTGGTCGCCAAGGTGCCGCGGCGCCCGCTCCTCCTGGGGCTCATGGCGGTCCTGGTCGTGGCGACGGTCCTGTCCGCCGCGGCGAACGGGTACGCCACGCTCCTGGCCGCCCGCGTCGCGACCGCCCTGAGCCAGGCGGTCTTCTGGGCCGTCGTGGCACCGGTCGCCGCCGGAATGTTCCCGGTCCGGGTGCGGGGCCGCGTCATGGCGGTGGTCTTCACCGGCGGCTCGATCGGCCCGATGCTGGGCGTGCCCGCAGGGACCTGGCTGGGCCAGCAGGCCGGCTGGCAGGCCGCGTTCCTCGCGCTCGCGGCGCTGGGGCTGCTCGCCTTCCTCACCCTCGCCGCCGCGCTGCCCTCCAGGCCGACACGGAACGAGCACGCGGGCCGGGGCACGGCTCCCGACGCCCGCCGGTACGCGCTGGTGCTCGCCACTTCGGCGCTGGCAGTCGGCGGCTTCTTCACCGTCTTCACCTACACCGCCGAGTACGTCACCGTCGTCGCCGGGATGTCGGCCGCACTGCTCGGGCCGCTGCTGCTCGCCCGCGGGCTGGTCGACTTCGGCGGCATCGCCTTGGGCGGCATGCTCACCGACCGGAACCAGCGGCTGGCCGTCGCGCTGCCGGCGGCGCTGCTCGTCGCCACGCTGGCCGGCATGTTCGCCTTCGGGGCCGACCCCTGGGTCACCGGAGCCGCCGTCGTGGCCACCGGGCTCGCGATGGGCGCACTCACACCGGCCCTCCAGAACCGGGTCATGGAGTTCGCCCCCGGCAGCACCGACACGGCCTCGGCGGGGAACTCGATCGCCTACAACGTGGGCATCGCGCTCGGCTCCTCCCTCGGCGGCCTCGCGCTCGCCAACACGGGCACCCGGAGCATCGCCCTGGTCGGGGCGGTCCTGGCCGCCGCCGCACTCGCCGCGGCGTTCGCGACCTCCGCCCGCGAACGCGAAGCACCCGCGGCAGTGCGTTAGGGAACGTCGGTGTACTTGGGCCCGAACGGACTCGGCGCTCCTGAGAGAATGCCACGGTGGGTTTGCAGACGCAGTTGCGGCGGGCGATCGCGGTGTACCGGTTCGTCGCTCTGGGCTACCCGGTGCTGCTGGGCGCCTTGGCGTTCGACGCGCTCCAACGCCCGGTCGCGGCGGCCGCACTGGTGGCCCTGCTCATCGGCTGGACCGCGGCGGTCAGCTACCGGTACACCCGCAACGGGTACGAGCCGAAGGTCGTCTACACCGATCTGGCGGTGACGGCCGCGGCGGTCGCGCTGTCGGCGTGGGCGCTCGCGGTGTCCGACCGGGCGTGGCCGATCTCGTTGGGGCCGTGGCTGGCCGGGATCGTGCTCGTGTGGGGCGCGGCGTGGGGACGGCGCAGCGGCGCCGTCGCGGGCGGCGTGATCGCGGTGTTCGGGATGGTCTTCCGCGGCGGCATCAACGAGAACACCGTGAACGAGGCGGCGCTCCTTGTGCTCACCGGTTTCACGATGGGGCACCTGGTGCGGCTCGGGGTCGAGGCCGAGGAGCGGACGCGGCGGGCGACCGAGCGCGACGCCGCCGCCCGCGAGCGGGAGCGCCTGGCCCGGGACATCCACGACTCGGTGCTGCAGGTGCTGGCGCTGGTGCAGCGGCGCGGCAACGAGATCGGCGGCGAGGCGGCCGAACTGGGCCGCCTGGCGGGCCGCCAGGAAGAAGCGCTCCGGGCGCTCATCTCGTCCGAGGCGTACCGGCATCCGCTCGACGGGCGGCGGGACCTGCGCGAGCTGATCGGCCGGCACGCGGGCGAATCGGTGACGGTGGCGGCTCCGGCCACGCCGGTGCGGCTGCCGACGGCGACCGCCCAGGAGGTCGCGGCGGCCGTGGCGAGCGCGGTCGACAATGTGCGGGAGCACTGCCCGGACGGGACGCGGGTCTGGCTGCTGGTGGAGGACGACGGCGAGGCGGTCACGGTGAGCGTGCGCGACGACGGGCCGGGGATCGCCCCGGGCCGGTTGGCCGCGGCCGCCGCCGAAGGCCGGCTCGGTGTGGCGCAGTCCATCGAGGGCCGCGTTCGCGAGCTCGGCGGCACGGTGCAGGTCGTTTCGGGTCCCGGGCAGGGCACGGAAATCGAGATGCGGGTGCCCCGCCCGCGTGAAGGAGATGCCGATGGCGACGCTCATCGTGGTCGATGACCACCCGATCTGGCGGGAGGCGATCAGCCGCGACCTGACGGCGGCCGGGCACCGCGTGCTCGCCGCGTTCGGCGAGGGCAGGGCGGCGCTCACCGCGATCCGCGAGCTGAGCCCGGACGTGGCGATCCTCGACCTCCAGCTGCCAGACCTCTCCGGTGTCGCAGTGCTGCAAGGACTGGGCGAGGACTGCCCGACGGCGGTGCTCGTGCTCTCCGCGAGCGGCGAATCCTCCGATGTGCTCGAAGCGATGAAGGCCGGGGCGCGCGGGTACCTCGTCAAGTCCGCCTCCGCGACCGAGCTCGCCGACGCGGTCGAACGGGTCGCGGCGGGGGACGCGGTGTTCACGCCGGGCCTGGCGGGCCTGGTGCTCGGCGAATACCGGCGCTTGGCGAACGCGGGCGAGGCTGAGCGGCCGAAGCTCTCGGAGCGGGAGACCGAGGTGCTGCGCCTCGTCGCCAAAGGACTGAACTACCGCGAGATCGCCGAGCGGCTGGTCCTTTCGCAACGGACGGTGCAGAACCACGTGCAGCACATCCTCACGAAACTCCAGCTGCACAACCGCGCGCAACTCGTGCGATACGCCATCGAACAAGGCATCGACGGCGACTGACCGTCGCGGCTGAGTACTTTCGGACCCGGTTTTTGAGTAGAAGCACCGATGCGCCGACCGCCATCGGCGCTGTCCAATGGAGGCATGAACGCCTACATCACCGCCGCCGGCGCGTACCTCCCCGGTCCTCCGGTCGGCAACGACGAGATCGCCGCGCGCCTCGGCGGAGTCGACGAACGCGGCGACCGGCTGCGCCGCCGCATCCTCGCCGCCAACGGAATCGCCAAGCGCCACTATGCATTGGACGCGCAGGGCCGCACCACCGAGCTGAACGAAGAGCTCGCCGCCAACGCCCTCCACGCCGCACTGGACGAGCGCGGGCTCGGCGCCGCCGACCTCGACATGCTCGCCACCGCGACCACTCAAGGCGACCTGCTCGTGCCCGGTTTCGCCTCGATGGTCCACGGGCGCTTGGGAGGCGGTCCGATGCAGGTGCTCTCGGCCTCCGGCGTGTGCGCCTCCAGCCTCGCCGCGCTCGACGCGGCCGTCGCCAAAGTGCGCCTCGGCGACCGGCGACGCGCGGCCGTGGTGGGCAGCGAGCTGTCGAGCCGGTGGCTGCGCGGAACGCGGTTCAGCGGCAGCGGAGACGGCGACGCGCATTTCCTGCGGTGGATGCTCTCCGACGGCGCCGGTGCCGTGCTCGTGGAAGCACAGCCGCGCCCCGACCGGCCCTCGCTGCGGGTCGACTGGGTCCGCACCGTCTCGCTCGCCCACGCCCACCCGGTGTGCATGCGGGCCGGGATGGGCGAAGGCTCCTCCCCCGTCGCCGGGCGGACCTGGCAGGACATGGGCAGCGCCACCGCGGCCGAACAGGCCGGAATGATGCTGCTGCGCCAGGACACGAGCGCCCTCGGGGCACTCGCCGAGGCGGGACTGCGCGAATTCCAGGCCCTCACCCGCGACGGGTTGATCGACCTCGGCAAGCTCGACCACGTGCTGTGCCACTACTCGACGAACGCGTTCCGCGACATCGTCTTCGACCAGCTGGCCTCCGCGGGAGCGGACATCGACACCGACCGCTGGTTCTCCAATCTCGAGACCCGCGGGAACACCGGCGCGGCCTCGATCTTCATCGCGCTCGAGGAATGCTGGCGCACCGGTCGCATCCAGCCGGGCCAGACCGTGCTGCTCGCCGTCCCCGAATCGGGCCGGTTCTCGTTCGGCTTCGCGCATCTGACCTGTGTGGACGCCGAACAGGTCGAAGCGGAACCCGTCGCCGTCCCCGCGCCCGCGCCGGTCTCGGTGACTCCCGTTGTGCCCCAATCGGGGAGCATCCACGACCGGCTCGACGCCGTGTGGCAGGAATTCGAGCAGCGCCTCGACCAGGTCCCGGTCATGCACCGCCTCAGCGAAGGCACCGCCACCATCGAGGACTACCGGCGGCTCCTGTTCAACCTGCGCCAGCAGGTCGCCGACGGCGCCCGCTGGATCTCCCGCGCCGCCTCGAACTTCTCGGTCGACCTGTTCGACCTGCGCAGCGCCGCGATCGGGCACGCCGCCGAAGAACACCGCGACTTCATGATGATCGAACGCGACTACGCCGCCTGCGGCGGCTCCATCGAGGACATCCGCTCCGGAGCGAAGAACATCGGCTCGGAAGCGCTGTCGGCGTTCATGTTCCACACCGCCAGCCAACCCGACCCGATCGGCCTGCTCGGAGCGATGTTCATCATCGAAGGCCTCGGCACCGGCAAGGCCTCCGGCTGGGCCGCACGGTTCAAGGAGACCCTCGGCCTGCGCGACGACCAGGTGAGCTTCCTGGCCTACCACGGCGAAGCCGACGACGACCACTTCGCGAAACTCCAGGCCATTCTCAACTCGCCGCGTATCGACGACGCGGCCGCCGACGCGATCGTCAAGACCGCCAAGGTCGTCGCCCGGCTCTACGCCCTCCAACTGGAAGAACTCGACAATGTTTGAAAAGGCGCCGTCCCCGGGGCCGCTCGCCGACCCGCCGATGTGGGACGCGATGATCGCCGACCCCGCGATGCCACTGGAACCCGCGGTCGCCCGCATGGTCACCGACGACCAGCGACAGTGGACCCGCACCTGGCTCTACCCGGTCCTTCGCCCCGTATCGCGCGTGCTCGCACTCGTCATCGTCGCCCTCAAACGCCTGACGCCGGTGCGCTGGACCGCGCACCGGCTCATGGACCGGCTCTGCCTGTGGTTCCTGCGCCGCTTCGTCTCACCACTCGCGGTCGAACTCCTCATCCGCCACTTCGTGATCGAGACGAACCTGCTCAACTTCATCGTCCGCAACACCGCCACCGGCATCGAACCGGTCGCCCTGCGCCCGGTAGACCTCGCCGGGCTCGGCGACCGCGCCGTGATCGAACACGACATCAACGTCTACGAAGTCCTCACCGCCCTCGACATGACCCCGAACGGGCCACTGGACTACAGCGACCTCGACATGCCGCCGCTCGACCCCGAACCCCACCGGTTCCGACTGCTGCGACTCGACATCCAGACCGCCCTGTGCCTGATGAACCTGCCGTTCGCCGCCTGCCTCACCCCCGACGAATACCGCCGGGCCGTGCACTCCATGCGCTTCGACGACTCGATCCTGTCGATCCTCGCCGAGATCACCGGCGACCCGACGTTCCTGCGCTGGCAGAACGGCGACCTCTCGATCCGCGCCGACTCCAACACCGACGTGCCGCACGCGGTCTACCGCCACGCCGTCGTCTGCGAATACGCCCACGCCCGCCTGGTCCGCATCGCCGCCCGGCAAGGAACATCACAGTCGATCTGTCCAGTTCCCGACAGTTCCGTCCCTTTGGCGTCAATAACCCGTCAAGAACGTTGACGCTCCGGATCTGCGGTGGTGCCCTTGAACTATCAACGGTTCTCTACCGGAGGTGGAAGATGGAGCGCACGCCCTCGACCCCGTACTCCCGCATCGGCGGCCTGGCCGCACTCAGCGGCTCGGTGCTCATGGTCGGCTCGATGTTCATGCCCTGGGTCGACACCGCCGGAGGCGGATCGGTCGACTACTGGCACCTCTCGGGCGTGGAAGGCGTCCGACCCGACACCCGCACCTACGTCGTGTCCCTCGGCCTCATGCTGCTGCTCGTCGTGTGGTGCGCCCTGTACTTCACGCTGCACACCCACGAGACCCGCACGGTCTGGGCCTTCGGCGGCCTCGCCGGCGCCATGATGCTGTACGGCGGCGACCTGGTCATCAGCGAGGACCTCCCCGCAGGAACCCAGGCCGCGGGCGAAGCGGTGGCCGCCATCGGGCTGCTGCTGCTCGCCGCGGGATCGATCGTGGCGCTGGCCGCCAACATCCCCGAGCCCGCCCCGGCCCACCGGACCGGCAAAGCGGCGCTCTAACCGGGACTGTCGTCGGCCTCGTATCCGATCCGGATGAGCGTCTTGAGGACTTCGAGGTCGACGTCGTCGAGGTACTTGATGTACAGGCAGCCCTTGCCGGTCGTGTACTTCCCCAACCGCGCGAACAGGTCCCGGTCCTCCAGATCGTCGGTGCCCATGCCGTAGCGGCGGATGAGCCCGTACAGGACGAGCGCGGAGGCGCGCGCGGCGAAGCCCACCTTCACCGTGTCGCCTTCGCGCCCTGTCGCGTACTTGTAGTGGTACGTCCCGTAGCCGATGATGCCGCCCGGCCAGATGACGGGTTCCTCACCGGTCACCTCGCGCATGATCGCGGCCAGGCGGCCCGCGTCCGCGCGGCGCCGGACCACTTTCACCCGGTAGAACTGCGTCTCGAGTTCCGCTTGCGTCGTCACGAACCCGATCGTAGGCCGCGCGGGCGGGCCGCACCCTGATAACGAGCGCTTGATCAGGCGTGACGCCTGCGGGCCTTGAGGAATCTGCGGAAGAGCACGAAGGCCGCCCCCGCGACCGCTGCCGCGCCGAGGGCCGCCGCCGTCCACCACCAGGGGCTGATCGGCGTCTCAGGGTCGAGCAGCGCCGCCTGGTCGCTGACGCAGCCAAGGATCGCGCCGCCCTCTGCGGTCGCCGCGCACACTGTGGTGGTGAAGCCCGTGCCCTCGTCCGGCGCGGCCGACAGGTCGGGCTGGTCGACGACGACGAGCTGCCCCTGCTCGATCTGGTCGCCGCTGCCGACTCGGACGGTGTCCTCGATCTCGACGCGCTCACCGGGCTCCAGCGAAACGATCCAGCCGACCCCGCCGCCACCGTTCACCGCAGCAGGCTCGGCGCGGCTCAAGGTGAATCCGGCGGGCAGCAGGTGCGAGACCTTCAGGTCCGCATAGGCCTCGTCGCCGGTGTTCTCGACGGTGATGGCGTAGTCGACAGTGTCGCCCTCGCGGATCTCGGCTCCCGGTTCGCCGCCGCGCTGGACGGTGATCGCGATCGGGCCGTCGGCCGCGTGCGCCGGGGCGCCGCCCAGGATCGCGGCCGCGAGTCCCATCGCCGCTATATACCGATACCGCATGGCGTCCTCCCGCATCCCTTGTGCACTGTTCCGAGTCTGTTGTAGCCGAACCGCGCGCCCCGGGGAAGGCGACACGGCCGCGGAACGGGCCCTATAGCCGCTCGCGGCGACGTGCGGCCGCCACGCTGACGACCAGGCCCATCACGATCGCACCGAGTCCAGTGAGGACCATCGCCAGGACGTCGCCGCCGGTCGAAGTCAAGGCCCCGTCGGAGTCGCCGTCGGTGCCGGTGTCGCTGCCGGAGTCGCCGTTCCCATTCCCGTCGCCTGCCATGGTGCGGAGCGTCCAGGTGTCGGCATCGGAGGTGCCGTCCTGCTCGTTCGCGTCCGCATTGAGCACCACGGTCCCTCCGGTCAGTTCGACCTCTTCCGGAGCGTCCGCGTCGACCTGGACCAGGATCGACGCCGACCAGGCCGCCGGGTCGGCTTCGGCGATCGCCGTCGCTTCAAGCTCCCGATGGGACTCGAGCGGGCCCGTCATGTCGGTTTCGGCGCTGGGTGCCAGGTCGGTGTCGAACTCGCAGGCCACGGTGTCGCGGTCGGCGGTCGCGGTACATGCGGGCGGCAGCTCGGAGGCGACCGCGCCGACCCGCTCGGGCATGCCGATCGTGACGGTGACCGATTCGTCGAGGGTCGACGGGCCGCGCGACTCGACCACGACGTCCACCGCGGTGGTCCCGCCGGGTTCGGCGGTCGGGTCGGAGACCGTGAGCGTGCGGTCGTAGACGGGGTCGCCCACGCCGCCGGGCACGCCGGTGACCGAGGCGGTGTCGTTGCCGTCGTCAGGGTCGAAGGCGGCAGAGGACACCGTGACGGTGTTGGTGATGTCCTGGCCGTCGCCGCGGTAGGAGGGGTCGAGTTCGACCGTGAGGGCGATGGTCGCCGACGAGTCCGGTTCGAGTGCGTCGGCGACCGGGCAGACGACCGTCGCCGCGGTCTCGGTGCAGTCGACCGGTTCACCCGTCGCAGCGTCCCGGGCTTCGACGAAGGCGAGCCCGGCGGGGATCGCATCGGTGACGGTGACCGCTTCGACGGTGACGGAGGCGTCGAGGTTGTCGACAGTGGCCAGGTAGTCGAAGTCGGTGCCCGGCGTGATCGGCCCCGCGGCGTCCGGGTCGAACGTCTTCGTGACCGCGAGGTCGGCGAGGAATTGGACCGGCGGGCCGACGGCGGTCGCGGTGTCGCCGGAGGGCTCCACTGACGCCGTGTTGGCGATAATGTCGCCGCTGTCGACATCACCGTCGACCGCGACGGTGAGGTCGACGGTGAAGGAACTGTCCGGTTCAAGACTGCCGATGTCGCATGTGACCCGCTGGCCGGTGGCCGAGCAGACGGCGGGCGAGGCCGAGACGAACGCCGTCCGCGGATCCAGGTCGTCGGTGATCGTGACGCCGGTGGCCGTGGAGGGCCCGTCGTTGGCGACGGTGATCGTCCACACCGCTTCCTCGCCCGCGACCATCGCGTCAGGGGCCGACTTCGTGATCTGGACGTCCGAGTCCGGCGCGGTGACGCCCCCGGCCATGGTCGCGACGGCGGTGTTGTTCTGCGGGTCGGCATCGTCGCTCGAGGCGGACAGGACGGCAATGCCTTCGATGTCCGACCCGTCGCCGACGTATTCGCTGTCGAGTCTGACGGTGACGATGAACGCGGCGGCCTCGCCCGGGTCGAGGGCATCGACCGTCGCGCAGGTGACGGTGCCGCCGTATACGCCCACCTCCCCGGCGCAGCCGCTCTCCGATGAATCGAAGGCCAGCTCGAGCGGGAGCGTCTCGGTCACCACCGGGTCGGCCGCACTCGAGGACCCGTAGTTGTTGAGGCTCAGCAGGATGTCGGTGGTCTCGCCGGGCGCGATCGGGCTCTCCGGGTAGGCCGCGAAGCCCGTGGTGAGCATGAGGTCCGCGCTGGCGTCGACCGAGGCGGGCGCGGTCGCGGTCGTCGTGTTGTTGCCGGAGTTCGGGTCTGCGGTCGCAGAGGTGATGGCGGCGGTGTTGACCAGGTCCGAGCCGTTCCCCGTGTAGTCGGGGTCGAGCGCCACGGTCAGGGTGTACGAATGGCTGAACCCGACCGGGATTCTGGCGCTCGTGGCGCAGGCGACCGTCTGGCCGTCGGCTCGGCAGGCGGCGGCGGGCGGGACGGACTGGACCCAGCTGAGCGGCTCGGGCAGCGTGTCGGTGAACGTGAACCCCGCGGCGGCCGAGGGCCCGGCGTTGGCGATGGTGATCGTGTAGTTGAAGGTGTCGCCGGCGGTCACGGGGTCGGTGGAAGTGAGGGTTTTGGCGACGGACAGGTCGGCGCGCGGTGCGGCGGCGGCGCCGGTCGGCAGGCGGGCGCCCGCGGTGTTGTTGGCGCTCTCCGGATCGGGCGTGTCAGAAGTGGCGGTGGCCCGGTTGACGATCCTGGAACCGGTACCGGTCAGGGCCGGGTGGAGCTTCACGAGGATCGTGAAGCCGGCGAAGTCGCCGGCGGGGAGCGTCGCCCCGGCCTGGCAGGTGACGACGGCACCGCGGTACACCCCGGCGTCGCCGGTGCAACCGCCCGGCGAGGACACGAAGGAGAGGGCCGCGGGAAGCTGGTCGGCGACGACCGGGTTCGTCGCATCCGAGGGTCCGTTGTTGGTGACCCGCAACCGGTAGGGGAAGGTCTCCCCAGGTGCGACGGGCGTGGACCTGAGGGGGACCATCAGCATCGACAGGTCGGCGCTCGTGTTCACCGGCGGGCCGGTCGCCTCCGCGGTCGTGTCGGTCGAGGTGTTGTCCGTGGCGGTCGCGAGCGTGGCCGAGGTGGTGATCCGAGTGCCCGCGGCGGTGTCGGCAGCGACGAGGACGGTCAAGTCGACGCTTGCCGTCGCGCCGTCGTCCACGGACCCCACGTCGCAGGTCAGCATGAGGGCGGTGTCGGCCGCGCAAGTCGCGCCAACGGCGGACACATAGGACAATTGCGGATCGAGCTCCGCGGCGATCGTCACGTCGGTCGCGTCCGACGGGCCGTCGTTGTTGACGGTGAAGGTGAAGACCGCCGTCTCTCCGGCGGTCATCGCGGTCGGCGGGGACTTCGCGAGGGACAGTCCCGCTTCGGCGTTGACGGCGATGTCGGCGCCGGCAGTGGTGTCACCGGAGGTGTTGGCGGTGCTCGTGGTGACCTCGGCGGTGTTGGTGAGGACCGTTCCGTCCGGGACCGCGGCGTCAGTATCGACCGTGATCGTGATGTCGGTCTGGTCGCCGGGAGCGAGCGCGTCAAGATCGCACGTGATCGCGGCGCCGGCGGCCGTGCAGGGCGCACCGGTCGCGGCGACGAAGGTCAGGCCGTCGGGCAAGGTGTCGTTGACCGTCACGGCTTGAGCCGTCGACGGGCCGGCGTTGGCGACGGTGACGGTGAACTCCCCGGTGCCGCCCGCGGTCGCCGATCCGGTGGCGGCCTTGGCGATCGACACGGAGGCCTGCGGCGTCGCGGTCGTGCCGCCCGGGACCGTGGCGGTGCCGCTGTTGTTCGCGCCGTCCGGGTCCGCGGTCGCGGGCGCGACGGCGGCGGTGCTGAACACGTCGGACCCGGTGCCGCTGTAGGCCGGGTCGAGCCGGACGGTGAGCGTGTACTCGACGTCGCCGTCGACCGCGAGCGAGTCGATCATGGCGCAGGTGACCGTTGCGCCGTATTCGGCGCTGCCAGTGCAGCCCGCGCCGGAGACGAACGCCAGCGACGCGGGGAGCGTGTCGGTGACGGCGATGTCACCGGCGACCGATGGCCCCGCATTGTGGATGGTGAGCCGATAGTCGAAGGTCTGGCCCGGTATGACCGGATCGCTGCTGAGGACGGTATTGGCGAGGCTGACGTCCGCGCTCGGCGCTGCTACCGATTCGGTGGGCACGGTCGCGGTGCCCGTGTTGTCGGCGCTGTCGGGGTCGGCGGTGGCCGGCATCGCGGTGGCCGTGCTGACCAGGTCGGCGCCGGAGCCGGTGTAGGCCGGGTCGATGGCGACGGTCACCGTGTGGACGGTCTGCGCTCCGACCGCGAGCGAATCGATCGTGGTGCAGGTGAGGGACGGGCCGGTAGCGGTGCAGTCGTCGCCGGCGACGAAATCGAGGCCGGCCGGGAGCGTGCCGGTGACGGCGACGCCCGCGGCGGTCGAAGGCCCGGCGTTCGCGACGGTGATCGCGTAGTCGAACTGCCCTCCGGGTGCGACGGGCTCGGTTCCGGTGGCGGCCATGGTGAGTGAGACGCCGGCGCTCGGGGCGGCGGCACTGACGGTCCCTGCCGCGACGGTGCCCGTGTTGTTCGCACCGTCGGGGTCGGCCGTGCCCGAGGTGACCGCAGCGCTGTTGGCGATGTCCGAGCCGTCGCCGGTGTAGTCCGCCGAGAGGCGCACGGTGAGCACGATCGTCCGCGACCCCACCGGCATCGAGGCCTGGGGACCGCAGGTGACCGTCTGGCCCGCGGCCGTGCAATCGTCCGGTGTGGACGAAACGAATGCGAGATCTTCGTCGAGGGTGTCGGTGACGGTCGCGTCCTGCGCCGTGGACGGACCGGCGTTGGTCGCCGTGAGTGCGTATCGGAACGTCTCGCCCGGCGTCACCTCGCCGGAGTCCTCGAGTTCCTTCGTCAACCGCAGGTCGGCCGAAGGCGCGCTGATGCTCGGGAACACCTGGGCGGAAGTGTTGTTCGCCGTGTCGGGGTCGGCGGTGGACGAGGTAGCCGTCGCGCTGTTGCCGAGATCGGCACCCGCTCCGGTGTAATCGGGGTCCACGATAACCCGGAAGAGATGGTTGACGGTGTCTCCCGGGGCCATTGCGACGGTCGGGCCGCAGGTCACGGTCTGCCCGTCCGCGGTGCAAGAGCCGTTCGGCGAGTCCGCGAAGGCCAGGCCGTCCGGCAGCTCGTCTACCGCGGTCACGTCCGCGGCGTCCGAGGGTCCCGCGTTGTGAACCGAGATCCGGTAGTCGAGGGAACCGCCCGGGGCGACTTCACCGGCGGTGGTGAGTGTCGTCGTGGTCTCGATGTCGGCGGACGGCGCACTGACGGTGACGCCGCCGGTGGTGGTCGCGCTGTTGTTGTCCGGCACCGAGTCGGCGGTGTCGGCGGCCACGGTCGCGGTGTTGGACAGGGTGCCGCCGGTGTAGCCGGGGTCCACTGTCACGGTCGTGTCGAAGGTCGCCGTCCCCAGCACGGGGAGCTGGAGCGCCCCGAGGGCGCTCGGCGAGCAGGTCAAGGTCTGGCCGTCGGCGACGCAATCGCTCGGATAGGCCTCCCATGACATGCCCGCGCCCAGGGTGTCGGTGACCGTGGGGTTCACGGCCACCGACGGGCCCGCGTTGCTCACACTGATCCGGTAGTCGAAGCTCTCCCCCGGCGCGACCGTGGGCGATCCGACCACGGCCTTGGCGACCGACATGTCGGCGATGCCGACTCCGAGGCTCGGCACGCCGCCCAAGTCGGTGCTGTTGTCAGTGCTGTCGGGGTCGGCGGTGCCGGCCGAGACGGACGCGGTGTTCACCACGTCGGTGCCGGTGCCCGTGTACAGGGGGTTGAGGCTGACCGTGATGGTCTGGTCGACGGTGTTGCTCCCGGAGGCCGCGGGAATCGCGCCGAGCGGCCCGCAGGTCACGGTGCCGCCGTAGTCGCCGACGGTGCCCGTGCAGCCGTCGGCGGAGACGAACGCGACCGAAGCGGGGAGCACGTCGGTGACGGCGACGTCCGAGGCGTCGCTCGGGCCATGGTTGGTCACCGCGAGCGTGTAGGTGAACGACTCGCCGGGCGCGACGTCCCCAGCCCCGGAGGCGCTGGACTTCGTGATGGACAGGTCCGCGGACGGAGCGGTCACGCCGCCCGCCGGCAGCGGCGACGAGTCGGTGTTGTTCGACGTGTCCGGGTCCGCGGTGTCCGGCGAGGACGCGTTGGCCGCGTTGGCAAGGTCGCCGCCGTCGCCCGTGTAACCGGCGTCGACGTACGCGAGCACGCCAAATGCGACGGCCGAACCCGGTGCGAGCGAAGCGATCTGCGGGCAGGTGACGGACTGGCCGGCAGCGGTGCAGCCGTCCGGAGAGGACGCGAAGGCCATCCCGTTCGGCAGCGTGTCGGTGACCTCGACGGCCGTAGAGCTCGAGGGCCCGTCGTTCGCCACGGTGATCGTGTACATGACGGACTCGCCCGGCACGACAGCTTCGGCCGTGACCTCGTCAATGGAAACCGAGAGGTCCGCGCGCGCGGCCGCGACGGCTCCGCCGGGCAGGCTCGCGGTGCCGGTGCTGTTGGCGCCGTCCGGGTCGGCGATGTCCGAACCGGCCGTGGCCGCGCTCGTGACGGCGCCGTCCGAGCCGGTGCCGGCGTAAGCGGGATCGAGCCGAACCGTGACGAGGAGCGCTGCCTCGTCAGCCGCGCCCAGGGTGCCGACCGAGCAGGTGACGGTGCCGCCGTAGGCACCGGCGGTGCCGGTGCAGCCCGAGTCGGACGAGACGAACGCCAGCGCCGACGGCAGGGTGTCGGTGACGACGGCGCCCGTGGCCGCCGAGGGACCGTTGTTCGCCATGTCGAGGAGGTAAGTGAACGTCTCGCCTGGGGCGACGGGCGTGTCGGCCGTGGTCCGCTTCGTGAGAGCGAGGTCCGCGGCGGGGTCGCCGATCGCGGGCTGGACGGTGCCGGAGGTGTTG
The DNA here is from genome assembly GCF_042647865.1 of Glycomyces rhizosphaerae. Classification (NCBI taxonomy): domain Bacteria; kingdom Bacillati; phylum Actinomycetota; class Actinomycetes; order Glycomycetales; family Glycomycetaceae; genus Glycomyces; species Glycomyces rhizosphaerae. Next base: position 52,109 of record NZ_JBHRWO010000020.1, on the reverse strand, counting down.
TTCGATGTGTCGGGATCCGCGGTGACGGCGGTGACGGCGGCGCTGTTGGGCAGGTCGGATCCGGTGCCGGTGTAGGCGGCGTCCACTCGCACGGTGAGCGTTACGGTGTGCGTGCCGGGCGCGAGCTGTGCATAGGTGCAGGTGACGGTCTGTCCGGACAGGTCGCAGGTCGTTCCGGTGCCGGTGGCGGACACGAAGGTCAGCTGGGCGGGCAGCGTGTCGGTGAGCGTGGTGTCGGCGGCGGTGGAGGGGCCGGCGTTGTCGACGGTGAGCGTGTAGGAGAACTCGTCGCCGGGGCTGACGGTGTCCGCGGGGGCGGCCTTGTCGACGCCGAGGTCGGCCGAGGCGGCGGCGATGTCGATCTGCCATTCGGCGGCGTCGTTCGCGGCGTTGTCGTCGGCGGCGCCGGCGACGAGCGCGGTTCCGGCACCGGCGCCTGCGGCGGCGGTCGGGTCCGCGGTGTAGGTGAGGGTCAGATCCGTTTCGGTGCCGGGCTCGACTCCGGCAGGGATGGTGCAGGCCAGCTCGTTGTCGGAGGTGGCGGCGCATCCGGTGGGCAGGCCGGCCGCGTCCCAGTTGACGTCGGCGGGGGTCCTGAGGGTCACGGTGGCGTCGGAGGGCGAAGTGGAGGGGCCGTTGTTGGTGGTGGTGAAGGTGACGGTGCCGCTCTCCCCGGGAACGATCGCGGCGACGGCCGAGGCGGCGATGTCGAAGTCGGCGACGGCGTCAGCGGCGAGCACGCGCATTTCGGCGGTGTTGTCGCCGTTGTCGCTGTCGTGGTCGTAGGAAAGGGTGGCGAGGCCTGAGAGGGTGGTGCCGGGGTCGGCGTCGGCCGGGACCGCCGCGGTGTAGGCGAGTTCGGTCGAGGCTCCTTGACCCAGGGCAGCGACCGTGCAGGTGGCGGTCCGGTCGCCGTTGTCGGTGCAGCGCTGGTCCAGATTCGACACTGTGAGGCCGTCGGGGTAGTCGAGCGTGACGGTGGCGGCTTCGGCGGCGTTGTCCGGGCCGTTGTTCTTGACGGTGGTCTTGACGGTGCCCGAGGTCCCTGGCGTGATGTCGATCGGATCCGATTCGATCTCGATGTCGATGAGGGTGCTGACGGGGGTGTCGATCGAGGCGCTGGCGGCGCCGCGGTTGGTGATGCCGGAGGGCATGGTGATGGCGGCGGTGTTGGTGAGCGTGGTCCCTGCCGCGGCGGTCGCGGGGGTGCCGCGAATGGTGATGACGGCCTGCTCGCCCGCCGGGACGTCGACGGTGGTGGTGACGTCGTTGCCGATGCCCGAGGCCGGGCCGCAGGAGCCGCCGCCGGTCACGGTGCAGGACCATGAGGTGCCCTCGATGCCGCTGGGCACGGTGTCGGTGACGGTCGCGCCGATGAGGTCCGCGCTGCCGCCGTTGGTGACGGTGACGGTGTACTCGATGTCGTGCCCGGGGTCCGCCGTGGCCGCGCCGGTCTTGGCGACGTCGATGGTCACCTCGGAGTCGACCGCGAGGGTGTTCGTGGCGGTGTCGTTGTCGGAGAGGCCGTCTCGGGACCGGCCGGCGACCGAGGCGGTGGCGGTGACATCGCCGATGGTGCTGCCGTAAGCCAGTCCTGAGGTGTCGGTGCCGGTGACGGTGAACGCGGCGGTGGCGGTGTTCGTGAAGGTGTCGGTCGGCCCGGTGCAGGTCACGGCGGCGGTGTCGCAGGTCCAGCCGGTGGGGCCGGTGATGGCGGTGAGAGTGAAACCGGTGGGCGCGGCGAAGGTGACCTCGGGGATGTCGGCGGTGTCGTCGCCGTTGTTGGTGAGGGTGAACGGGATCTGGGCCGTGGCCCCGGGATCGACCATGGTCGTGGCGTCCTGGTTCCCGGTGGTGGTGTCGGACATCGCCAGGTCGGAGGCGAGGTGGTCCACCGTGACCTCGGCGCACCCGGTGTCGTTGCCGGAGGCGCTGTCGTTGGTCGGGGTGATCGTGTTGGTACCGCAGACTTCGTAGACGGTTCCGGGGACGGCATCGGCGGGGATGGTGGTGTTGACGTTGAGGTAGCCGGTGTCGCCCGGCGTCCAGCCGGAGCCGGCGGGACAGGAGCCGGCCGTGGAGGAGGTGACGGTGCAATCCGCGTAGCCGGTGCTGGCGGCGTCGTAGCGCTGGAGGCTGTTGACGGTGAGGCCGGTGTCGGCGGTGACGGTGAGGCTGTTGTGGTGGGCGGTCTGGGGCCCGAGGTTCTCGACCTGCAACTGCGCTTCCACTGCGGCGCCCGGCTTGCCCGTCGGATTGGTCGCGGCGGTGACCTCCATGTCGGCGGAGCCGATCGAGAACTGCTGGTGCTGTGCGGTGGCATCGCAGCTATGGCGGACGAGCACGGTCGCGGCGACGATGTTGGAGTCCTTCACGGCCATGCAGACGCCGGCGTAGGTGTTGATGAAACCGCCCGCGGGAGCCCCGGTGGCGGGGTCGGCATGGCGCTGGTAGGGCCAGGTGGCGTTGTTAGCGCCCGAGGAGCAGGAGGTGGTGAGCAGGAGCGGGGTGTTGTTGGCGCGCTGGTTGGCCGGATTGCCGAGGCAGACCTGGGTGTTCGAGGTGAGCTGGATCCGGTCGTCGGTGGTGATGGTCCACCGCTGCACCGTGTCGTTCGAGCCGCAGGTTCTCAGGGTGAGCGCGCCCCCGGCGTTGGCGGACGAGGCCGTCAGGCACAGGTCGGGATGACCGGTCGGCGAGATGTAGACGCCGGTGACGGGGTCGGCGAAGGTGCCGGCCTGGGTTTGGACGGGGGCGGCGAGCATCCCGATCGTCACCAGGACCACTGCCGCGAAGGACACCGAGACGCGCCGCAACCTCGCGGTCAGACCCACGACCATTCCCCCGTTCACCTCACTCGATTACGAGCAGTGACGGCAGATTAACAAGTCGTTCGCGACGATTGCCGCAATAGGACGGAATACGTCCCGAAGTCGTTCAGCGGCATCGTTCGGGCTCCGCGGCCATAAGGCACTGTCGCGATCAGGCGCTGTCGCGGATGATCAGCTCGGTCGGCAGGACGACCGGTTCGACTTCTTCGTCTTCGAGGAGGGCGATGAGGAGCCGGACGGTCTCCTCGGCGACCTTGGCGAGCGGCTGGCGGACGGTGGTCAGGGCCGGGCGGGTCGCCGAGGCGATCGCCGAGTCGTCGAAGCCGCCCACCGCCACGTCCTCGGGGACCCGGCGCCCGGCCGCGTGCAGCGCTTGGAGCGCACCGGCGGCCATGAGGTCGGAGGCGACGAACACCGCGTCGAGATCCGGGACGTTCTGCAGGAGCTTGCGCATGGCGGACTCGCCGCCGGCCTGCGTGTAGTCGCCGTGGACGATCATCTGCTTGCCGGCCTTGCGGCCCAGCACGCTCGTGAAGCCCTCCAGGCGAAGCGAACCGCCGGGGGTGTCGAGCGGGCCGGTGATCATGCCGATCTTCCTGCGGCCCTGGTCGACGAGGTACTCGGCCATCGCACGGGCTCCCCCGCGTTCGTCGGCGGCGGCGTACGGGATCACCGATTCGCGCCCGAGGACCGCGCCCTGGGCGACGGCGGGCAGGCCCGCCCGCTCGATCTCGTCGAGCAGCGGGTCCCCCGCGTGGGTCGAGATGAGCAGCGCCCCGTCGGCGTGGCCGCCGCGCAGGTAACGCGCCACCCGGTCGCGGCCGCCGTCGTCACCGGCGATCATGAGCACCAGCGACATGTCGCGGTCCGCGAGCTGATTCGTCGCCACGCGCATGAGCACCGAGAAGTTCGGGTCTTCGAACAGGCGCTCCTGCGGCTCCGAGAGCACCATGACGATCGAACCGGTCCGGCTCGTCACCAGGCTCCGCGCGGCCCGGTTCACCACGTACCCGGTCTCCGCGACCGCGCGCCGCACCGCCGTCTCTGCAGACAGTGAGACGTTCGCCTTGCCGTTGAGGACACGGGAGACCGTGCCGCGCGAGACCCCCGCGGCGTCCGCCACGTCATGGATCGTCGGTCGTTTCCGTGCCAAGTTGCTCAGCTCTCCCTTGTGTCTCACTCGATTATCGCTCTCGCCCGCCCTGCGGTCGGGCCGCGGCCCGCCCACAGTGCGTCAAGTGCACGCGAAGTGGCCCCCCAAGGGGGCGGCGGCCTCCCCGTCGCGTTCGAACCGGCGCGTCGCAACGGCATCATCCGCCGCCGAGCGCGCGAAGCGATTGCAGCGCGTTGCCTTCGAAATCGAAAAGCGCCTGGTTCGCCCAGGAGCTGCCCGATTCGTCGACCACGTCGTCGCCGTAGGCCATGCCGGCGTGCGAGGCCCAGGTGGTGCCGTCGACGGGGAGCCACGCCGGCTCCCAGTAGACGATGCCCAGGCCGCGCCCGTCCGGCACGTCGCCGACGGTCGCGTACAGGTCGCGCAGGAACGCGGCCTGGCCCTCCGGCGAGGCCGGGTACCCGCCGGCCTCGGCCAGCTCGACGCTGAAGACCTGGTGGTGGCCTGCCGGGTGGACCCCGGTCCACGCATAGGCGGTCTCGACCACCACCAGGTCCCTGCCGTAGCGCTCGGCGAGGTCGTTCAGATTGGCACCCAGGTCATTCAGGGTGCCGTGCCAGTACGGGTAGTACGACAGGCCGATGACGTCGAAGTCGAGGCCGCGCGCACCCGCCTGGTCGAACCAGCCGCGGTAGAGCTCGTTCGCGCCGCCGAAGTCGAGGTGGATCATGACCCGCGCGTCACTCGAGGCGCGCACGGCCGCGACACCGGCCTTGAGGAGGCCGGTGAGCCGGTCGAACGCGTCCGGGTCCTCGCTCGCGAAGCGGCGTTCGGCGTCGATGAACTTGGGCGTCCGGCCCTCCGGCCAGAGCATCCCGTTGGTGATCTCGTTGCCCACCTGCACCATGTCCGGCGACGCGTTCGCCGCGGCCAGCGCGGCGAGGACCTCGGCGGTCCATTCGTGCACGCGCGCTTCGAGCGCCGCGCCCTCGAGGCCGCGCCACGCCTTCGGGGTGGACTGCTTCTTCGGGTCGGTCCAGAAGTCGGAGTAGTGCAGGTCGAGCAGGACCGCGTGGCCCGCCGCCTTGGCGCGGCGGGCCAGCGCGATCGTCGTCTCCAGGTCGTTGGTGCCGCCCATGTACGGCTCGCCGGACTCGTCGCGCGGGTCGACCCACAGGCGCAGACGGATCCAGTTGACGCCGTTGTCGGCGAGGAGCTCGAAGAGGTCGCGTTCGGTGCCCTCGGCGCGGAAGACCGCGCCGAGGGCTTCGATCTCGGCGGTCATCGAGACGTCGGCGCCGCGAATGGGAAGCACGCCCCTCGGCGACGCTTGCGAGCCGTGAATTGGCACGGTCTTAGCCTTTCTCGGCGCCGGCGGCCGCGCCGGTCACCAGGTAGCGCTGGAGGACGATGTAGAGGATGGTGATCGGCAGCGCCAGCACCACCGCGCCGGCGGCGAACGTGGTGTAGGAGTTGGCGTATTCGGAGCTGATCATGTTGAACAGGCCGAGGGCGACGGTCTGCTTGTCCGCGCTCTGCAGCACCAGCCGGGGCAGGATGAAGTCCATCCAAGGCAGGGTGAACTGCGTGATGGCCACGAAGGTGAGCATCGGGCGCATGAGCGGCAGGATGATCTTGACGAAGATCGTGAGCCGTCCGGCGCCGTCGATCGCGGCGGCCTCGTCGAGGCTCGCGGGCAGGTTGTCCGTGTAGCCCTTCATGAGCCAGATGTTGTACGGCAGGGCGCCCGCCATGCTCACCAGGGCGAGGCCGGTGAGCGAGTCGAGCAGGCCGAAGTTCAGGAAGAGCATGTACACGGCGATGGCGGCCAGGAAGGCCGGGAACATCTGCAGGATGAGGATGCTCAGCAGGCCGGCTTTGCGGCCCTTGAACCTGACGCGGGAGAACACGAACCCGCAGATGGCCGCGAGCACGACCGAGCCGATCATGTTGAGCACGGCCACGTAGAGCGAGTTGAGGTACCAGCGGCCGTAGGACGTCTCGGTGAACAGGTCGACGTAGTGGGCCATCGTCGCCTCGGACGGGAACGGCGAGACCTCGCCGAGTCCGTCTCCCGGGCTCAGGGAGGCGCCGACGACCCACAGCAGCGGGAAGATCACGATGACGGCGACGACGAGCAGTTCGAGGTGGATGAGGGCCGTGGAGAGGCCCTCGCCGCGGGCGCGTCTGCCGCGGCGGGGTGTGGCGGTCGCGCTCGGCGCGGGGCGTTCGGCAATCTTGGCGGTCATGGTCAGAGCTCCCGAATCGCCTTGGAGCGGTTGAGGTTCCACACGGAGATCGTGCCGACGATGAGGAAGATGAAGAGGCTCATCACGGCGCCGATGTTGTACAGCTGGGTCTCGAAGGTGAGCTTGAACAGCCAGGTGACGAGCAGGTCGGTGCTGCCCGCGAACCGGTAGTCGGCGTTGTCCGGGCCGCCTTCGGTGAGGAAGTAGACCACGCCGAAGTTGTTGAAGCTGGACACGAACGAGAGGATGAGCAGCGGCGCGACGGTCTTGTGGACCACCGGGAGGGTGATGTGGCGCAGCTGCTGGAAGGCGCTGGCGCCGTCCATGCGGGCGGCCTCGTAGTAGCTGGCGTCGATGTTGGTGAGCACGCCGCCGACGAGGGCCATGAAGAACGGGAAGGTGAGCCACAGGTTGATGAGGAGCACCACGGCCCGGGCGAGGTTCGGGTTGGAGGCGTCGGTGAACCAGTAGATGCGGTCGTCGGTGAGGCCGACGTCGACGAGCCACTGGCTGACGGGCCCGAACTGGCCGTTGAACATGGAGCGGAACACCAGGGCGGAGACGATCGCGGGGACCGCCCAGGGCAGCAGGAAGATCGAGCGCCACACGCGCGGGAACTTGACCTTCTTGTCGGCCAGGAGCACGGCCTGGAAGAAGCCGAGCGCGTAGGAGGCGACGGTGGTGACGAGCGCGAACACGAACGTCCAGGCGAGGACGCCGAGGAAGGTGTCGGTCCAGGCGGAGCCGGAGAGGATGGTGCCGAAGTTGTCGAAGCCGACCCATTCGACGAGGTTCTTGGGGGGCAGGTGGTCGCGGTTGTAGTCGGTGAAGGCGACGAGGATGACGAACAGGACCGGCAGCACGGACATGAACACGACGAGCACGAGGCCCGGGGAGAGCATGATGTACGCGAACGCGTTGTCCCACAGGCGCCGGTAGTAGGTCGCGGAGGATTCGCGGGCGCCGCTGGCGTTGAGCGCGGCGCGGTAGCCGGCGGCGTCGCGGATGCCCCAGATCCAGATGATCGCCAGGAGGGCGAGGGTCAGGAGCGCGATGAGGCCGCTGGCCAGGAGGGTGATGGAGTTGTCGCCTTCGGAGAGTCCGGTCAGGGTCATCTGCCGTGACTGGGTGCCGAGGGTGAACAGGCCCCACAGGCCCTTGAGGAAGAATCCGCCGTTGCTTCGCGGCGTGAAGTCCATTCCGGCGTAGTAGTTGCCGGAGGCGATCTCCCAGCCGACCAGGCCTGCGAAGAACGCGAAGTAGAAGGCGGCTTTGCCCGCCTGGCGGTTGATCAGCTGGCCCGCTCCCCACACCAGTGCCGAGGCGAGGCCCGGCACCAGTGCGGGGAGCTTGCTGCTTTGAGCGTTGCTCATCGTTTGGATTGCCCTTTGGCCTAGAGCCCGTGCAGCTCGTTGTAGGTGTCGACGGCCTTGGTCTGGGCGTCGGCGGAGGAGCTCAGGGAGTCCCAGACGTCGACGGCGAGGGTGTTGCCGACCTCCCAGAAGTATTCGGGGACCTGCGGGATGAGGTCGGCCTGGGCGGACTGCTCGACGATGCCGGCGACGTGCGGGTCGTCGGCGAGGCCTTCGATGCCGGCGAGCAGGTCGGCGTTGAGCGCCGGGATCTGGCCGGTGGCGGCGTAGAGGGCGGCGGCGCCGGCGTCGGAGGCCAGGAAGGCGGCGAAGACGCGGGCGGCGGCCGGGTACTTGGTGTAGCCGGAGACCACGGCGGTGTGCATGCCGGCGAAGGAGCTGGCGGGTTCGCCGCCTGCGACGCTCGGGAGGACGGTCACGCCGTATTCGAAGCCGTTGGCCTCGGCGCCGGTGTCGGAGTCGGCGAAGGCCCAGGGGCCGTTGATCGCGTAAGGGGTCTTGCCGGCGGCGAACTCCTGGCGGATGTTCTCCTCGGTGGCGTCGGCGGCCGGGACGTCGAAGATCTCGCGGATTCCGGCGTAGTAGTCGAGGGCCGCGATGAGCTTCGGGTCGTCGAAGTTCGGCTCGGCCGGGTCGAGGTCGGGGTAGAGCTGCCAGCCGGTCGCGGAGAGGATCGAGTAGGCGTGGTAGATCTCGCCGGGGGTGAACTGGACGGTCCACTGGTTCTTGGACGCGTCGTTGTACTCGGCGGCGAGGGCCTTGATGTCCTCCCAGGTGGCGGCCGGGACGTCGGAACCGGTGAGCTCCTTGAGCAGGGTCTTGTTGTAGAACAGCGCGATCGACTCGGTGGTGACCGGGACGGCGTGCATGGTGTTGTCCTCGCCGCCGGAGACGACGCCGGTGAAGGTCTCGCTCATGCGGCCCTTGAGGACCGTCTCGTATTCACCGAGGGGGGCGGCCACGCCCTGGTCGATGGCGCGGGAGAGCTGGTCGTAGAAGGACATGTAGACGTCGGCGCCCTGGCCGGCCTCGCCGGCGGTGGTCATCTTCTCGACGGCGTCGTTCTGGGGCACGAGTTCGTACTCGACCTTGACGCCCTTGAACTGCTCGGTGAAGGCGGCGATGATGGCCTCGGCGACGTAGTCCTGCTCGAACCAGACCTTGAGGGCGGCCTTGCCGGAGGCGATGTCCTCTTCCATCACGTACTGCTGGGCGTCGGCGTCCCACTCGAGGCCGCCGCTCGCGGTCTCGTCTTCCTCGGGGCCGCCGCAGGCGGCGAGGGTCCCGGCCGCGGCGACGCCGCCGCCGAGGGCGAGGAGGTTCCGGCGGTTCAGGGAGGGTCCCGCGTGAGCACCTTTGCTGCGCATGTCAAGTCCTTGTCTCGGTGTGTGAGGGAGCCTGGCCGGTGCGGGGCGTATGAGACGCACCACCAGACTGTGAACGTTTACACGAATCTAGCGATCGAAGACCGTCTTAGCAACCAGATTTTGTCCCTTATATCCGTTATTAGGTCAAAGATTCTTCATGAAACGATCACAATTTTGAAACGACGCTCGACATAACCTCAGGTTGCGCGAGCGTCAGGCGTCGAGTACTGTGCACGTTCACAGGCATTTGTGCAAGGAACCTCACAGGAGACGCGGTGCAGACCATTCGCTACGGAGGCGATTACAACCCCGAACAGTGGCCCGAGGAGATCTGGCACGAGGACGTACGCCTCATGCGCGAGGCGGGAGTGAACCTCGTCAGCCTCGGGATCTTCAACTGGGGGATCATCGAACCCGCCCCCGGCGAGTACGACTGGACCGGCCTCGACAAGGTCATCGAGCTGCTGCACGACAACGGCATCGGCGTCGACCTGGGCACCCCCACCTCGGCGCCGCCCTCGTGGCTGCGCCGCGCCCACCCCGAGATCCGCCTCGTGGACTTCGAGGGCCGCGCCATGGCCTCGGGCTCGCGCCACGGCGTCTGCCCCTCGCACCCGGTCTACAACGACGCGTGCGCCTCGATCGTCGAGCAGCTCGCGGCCCGCTACGGCGAGCACCCCGCCGTCCAGATGTGGCACCTCCACAACGAGTACGGCTGGGCCAACGCCCAGTGCTACTGCGACGAGTCCGCCGCGCACTTCCGCCGCTGGCTCGCCGACAAGTACGGCGACGTGGACGCGCTCAACGAGGCCTGGGGCACCGCCTTCTGGGGCCTGACCTACCGCGACTTCGACCAGGTCGAGGCCCCCGCGATCGCCCCGCCCGGCGTCAACCCCGCGCTCCGGCTCGACTGGATGCGCTTCTCCAACGACGCGCACATCGCCAACTACCGGCTGCAGCGCGAGATCATCGCCCAACACTCCGAGGCGCCGGCGACCACGAACTTCATGGTGCCCAACTGCAAGGACATGGACTACTTCCGCTGGGCCGAGCACGTGGACGTCGTCTCCAACAACCACTACCTCGTCGCCGAGCGCGAGGAGCATGAGATCGAGCTCGCGATGAGCGCCGACCTCACCCGCGCGGTCGCGGGCGGCCCGTGGATGATCATGGAGCACTCGACCTCCGCGGTGAACTGGCAGCCGCGCAACATCGCCAAGACCCCCGGCGAACTGCGCCGCAATTCCCTGGCCCACGTGGCGCGCGGCGCCGACGGCCTCATGTTCTTCCAGTGGCGGGCCTCCCGCGCCGGCTCCGAGAAGTTCCACTCCGCGATGCTCCCCCACGGCGGCACCGACACCGAGGTGTGGCGCGACGTCGTCAAGCTCGGCAACGACCTCAAGCAGCTCTCGGCTGTGGTCGGCTCCGACGTGACCGCCGAGGTGTCGGTCCTGTGGGACTGGGAGTCCTGGTGGGCCCTCGAACTCGAATGGCGGCCCTCGGTCGACCTCGAGTTCCGCGAGCGGGTCGAGGCCTACTACGGGTCCCTGTGGAAGCAGCACGTCACCGTCGACTTCGCCCACCCCGAAGCCGATCTCGGCCGCTACAAGGCGGTCATCGCGCCCTCCTCGTACCTCCTCACCGCCGCTGCGGCGAAGAACCTGCGCGGGTACGTCGAAGGCGGCGGCCATCTGCTCGTCTCCTACTTCTCGGGCGTGGTCGACGAGCACGACACCGTCCATCCCGGAGCGCACGCGTCGGTGCTGCGGGAGACGCTCGGCCTGTGGGTCGAGGAATTCCACCCGGTGCACGAGGGCACCCGGCTCGCCCTCACCTCAGGTGGCCCCCTCGACGGCGCGAGCGGCCGCATCTGGTCCGAGCACGTGCGCCTCGACGGCGCCGAAGCCGTGGCCGCGTTCGCGGATGGCCCCGACGCGGGCCGCCCGGCGGTCACGAAGCACCGCGTCGGAGGCGGCACCGCCTGGTACACCGCGACCGCCCTCGACGACGCCACCGGCCTGCGCGAGCTTCTCGCCGAGGTGCTGGATGCTGCCGGTGTCGAACGGCCGCAAGGACTCCCGGACGGCCTCGAAGCGGTCCGACGCGGCCCCCTGAGTTTCCTGATCAACCACACCGGTCAGGACCTGCACGTCCCGGAACTCCGGGGCACCGACGCCCTCACCGGCGCCGCCTACGCAGACGGCGTCCCGGTGCTCGCCGGAGAGGTCGTCGTCCTCGCGCACGCGGGGAACTGAACCCTTCAGCGGCCCTTCGGGACCGCCCCTCCGATCCAAAGGACGTGATCGCAATGAAGCGAAGAACAGCCCTCACCACCGCCGTCGCGGCCCTCGCCGCGCCGGCCCTGGCACTCGGCGCCGCCGAGTCCGCCCAGGCCCAGACCGCGTTCGCGCGCGGCGCCGACATCTCCAGCCTCGCCAAGTCCGAAGCCAAGGGCGGCGTGTACATGTGGGCCGACGGCTGGCGGGAGGACGCGATCTGGATCCTCCAGAAGAGCGGCGTCAACTGGATCCGCCTCAAGGTCTGGGTCAACCCCGCCGACGGCTACAACAACAAGACCCACGTCGTCAACGTCGCCAAGCGCGCCCGCGCCGCCGGAATGAACGTCCTCGTCGACTTCCACTACACCGACACGTGGGCCGATCCGGGCGCGCAGACCAAGCCCGCCGCCTGGGCGAACTACAGTGTCGCGCAGCTGAAGACCGCGATCTACAACCACACCGCCGACGTCCTCGGCGCCATGGTCTCCGCAGGCGCGGCCCCGCAGATGGTCCAGGTCGGCAACGAGCTCAACGCCGGCATGCTGTGGCCCACCGGCCGCTACGACCAGCTCGACAACCTCGCGCAGTTCCTCATCTCGGGCGCCAGCGCCGTCCGCGCGACCGTCCCGGCCGCGAAGGTCATGCTGCACCTCGCCGAGGGCGGCAACAACTCGGTGTTCCGCTGGTTCTTCGACGCCATGCAGGCCCGCGGGGTCACGTGGGACACCATCGGCGCCTCGTACTACCCGTACTGGCACGGCTCGCTCTCGGGCCTCCAGTCCAACCTCAACGACATGGCCTCGCGCTACGGCAAACCGGTGTACGTGGTCGAGACCGCGTACCCGTTCAACCCCGGCGACCGGGACGGTTTCGGCAACATCATCAGCGCCGCGACCCCGGTGTCCGGCTACCCGGCGAGCTACACGGGCCAGTCGAACATGCTGACGGCGATCGCCAACGTCGTGAAGGCCGTCCCGAACGGCCGGGGCGCGGGCGTGTTCTGGTGGGAGGCCACCTGGACCGCGGTGACGGGCAACGGCTGGGACCCGTACGACCCGAACAGCAAGAACGGCTGGGAGAACCAGGCCCTGTTCGACTTCGCGTGGAAGGCCACCCCGGCGCTGAAGACCCTCGGGACGCTGTAGACCTTCCTCCCCCCGAACGGGCCGGTCCCCGCCCCGCATCGCGGGGACCGGCCCGCCTTCCCCGACTCCTCGACCGAAAGAGACGACCACCATGAAACGCAGATCCGCGCTCGTCGCGGCCGGCGCCCTCGGCGTCGCCGCCGCGGCCACCGCACCGGCGCTCGCCGCCGAGAACGACCGCGGCCGGCCCAATCAGGCCTTCGTCCGCGGCGCCGACATCTCGGGCCTGATCAAGAACGAGGACTTCGGCGCGGTCTACCGCCGCGCGGACGGCACCCGCGGCGACGCGGTTGAGATCCTCGCCGAGAACGGCGTCAACTGCATCCGCGCCAAGGTGTGGGTCGACCCCGCCGACGGCTACAACACCAAGACCCAGGTGGTCGAACTCGGCAAGCGCGCCAAGCGGGCCGGGATGGACCTCCTGGTCGACTTCCACTACTCGGACACGTGGGCCGACCCGGGCAAGCAGTACAAGCCCGCGGCCTGGGCCGACTTGAGCTTCGCCGAGCTGAAGACGGCGGTGTACGAGCACACCGCCGACGTCCTGGGCGCGCTCAAGGACGCCGGGGTCAAACCGGGCCTCGTGCAGGTCGGCAACGAGACCAACGGCGGGCTGATCTGGCCCGACGGCAAATGGGACCAGCTGGAGCAGATGGCCGAGCTGCTCACGGCCGGCTGCGACGCGGTGGCCGACGTCCTCCCCAAGGCGCAGACGATCCTGCACCTGGCCGAGGGCGGCAACGCGGGCGCGTTCCAGTGGTTCTTCGACAACGCGGTGGCGAACGGCGTGCCGTTCGAAGCGATCGGCGCCTCGTTCTACCCGTACTGGCACGGCGAACTGTCCGGGCTCGCCGCGAACCTGAACGACCTGGCGACCCGGTACGGCAAGCCGCTCTATGTGGTCGAGACGGCGTACCCGTTCACCACCGAGGACTCGGACGGGTTCGCGAACATCATGACCGACCCCGAGCCGGTCGCGGGATTCCCGTCGAGCCCGGAGAACCAGTCGTACTGGATCGAGGCGATCGCGGACGTGGTCAAGGCCGTGCCGAACGGCCTCGGCAAGGGCCTGTTCTGGTGGGAGGCCACCTGGACCGGCGTCGCGGGCGCGGGTTGGGACCCGGCCGACCCGGCCAGCGGGAACGGCTGGGAGAACCAGGCGCTGTTCGACTTCGACGGCAAGGCGCTCCCGGGGTTGCGGACCTTGGGCACTCTGTAGGCAGACCCTCGAACACCCTCAGTACGCCGTGCCGTCCGTTCCATAGCCGCCCGACCGGGTCAAGACCGGGTGCCGAAGGAGCGGGCGGCACGGCCTCTTCGGTGACCAGATCGGTCCGCACCGCGGCGCGATCGTGCCTGGCCGCAAGGCCTCGGGCACACGAGGATTGCACCCATGAGAACCGCACTCTTCGTCATCGACGTCCAGGAATCCTTCCGCCGGCTCCCCATGTGGGCCGCGATGTCGAACCCCGACATCGTCGACAAGATCAATCCGCTCGTCGAGACCGCCCGCGACAACGGCGACCTGGTGGTGTGGATCCGCCACGCCGAACCGGGCAGCGGCAACGTGTTCGACCCCGCGAGCGGCTACGTCGAGTACCTGCCCGGGCTCGAACCCCTTGCGGGCGAACCGGAGCTGATCAAGACCTCGCACAACGCCTTCACCACCACGAACGCGCAGCAGCTCCTGACGCAGCACGGCGTCGGCGAGGTCGCGGTGACGGGCATCCGCACCGAGCAGTGCTGCGAGACGAACGCGCGGGTCGCCTCCGACCTGGGCTACCGGACCGTGTTCGTCACCGATGCGACCGCGACCAACCCGGTCGCGCACCGCGACGCGCCCCAGGGCCGGAGCCTGGAGGAGATCCTCGCGGACCCTCGCACGCTCGGGACGGACGCGATCATCGAGCGGACCGAGTACGCGCTGTCGGGGCGCTTCGCGACGGTGACGGGGGTGGACGCGCTGGTGGGCGAGTGGCAGGATCGTGCTGCCGCTCGAGCGTGAGCGCGGGGGCTTGAACGCTAGGGGGAACGCGGTGTCCGAGGTGGTCTTCCTACTGGTGCCGAAGCTGCATCTGCTCGATCTGGCGGGTGCGGCGCAGGTCTTCTCGACCGCTGCGGACGTGCTGGCCGAGGAGGGCGCGGGCGCGACCTACCGGCTGCGGTTCGTCGCGGAGCACTCGGAAGTGCCTTCGGCCCAAGGGCTCCCGTTGCAGGCCGAGACCGTGTGGCCGGAGCTCGGCGCGGACGATCTGGTCATGGTCCCGGGCTGGCGCTCCCCCAAGACCGCGGGAGGCCCGCGGCTTTCCGCGGCGCAGGTCGGGCACCTGGTCGACCACCATGGACGCGGTGGCGCGATCGCGAGCGTCTGCTCGGGCGCGTTCGCACTCGGGCAGGCGGGCCTGCTCGACGGGCGCCGGTGCACCACACATCACGACCTGCAGGAGGAGCTGGCGCGGCGTTTCCCCGAAGCGGCAGTGGTACGTGACGTGCTATTCACTGAGGACGACCGGGTCATCACCTCCGCGGGCATCGCCAGCGGCATCGATCTGGCCTTGCATCTCGTCGCGGTGCGGCACGGACCGGCCGTTGCCGCGAAGGTCGCGCGCAGCATGGTGGTGTTCGCCCGCCGCAACGGCGATGAACCGCAGTCGAGCGCGATGCTGCGCCACCGCTCGCACTTGTCGGACACAGTGCACCGGGTCCAGGACCGCATCGACGCCCATTTCACTAAGCACCTGCGTCTGCCCGATCTCGCGGCCGAGTCCGGTGTCTCGCAGCGGACCCTTACGAGGCTGTTCGCGCAGGCGGTGGGGATGACCCCGCTCCAGTACCAGTCGGAGCTGCGGCTCGAACGCGCCGAGCACCTCGTCGGGCAGGGTGCCACGGTCGAGTCGGCTGCGCGGGCTGTCGGCTTCGCTGACGCGAGGATGTTGCGGCGCCTGCGGGCGGGCGCCGCAACATGAACGGCGACGGGCGGTTCGGGGCCCGCCTGCGTACTCGCTAGAAGGGGTAGGGGCCGAATCGGCCCCAGGCGACGACGGCCGACAGGATCAGGAGCACGATGCTGGACCCGATCGTGTTCCACTCCCCCTTGCGGACGTGGTAGAGCGCGGCCAGGAGCATCGTGAGCGCGAGGGCCGCCGCGGCGATGGGGGTCAGGATCACGGCGATGCCGGTGAGGGCCGGCAGGATCAGGCCGACACCGCCGGCGAACTCGGCGACGCCGACGAATTTGACTCCGCCGGAAGAAAAGTCGTTCACCCACGACATCTTCGGGGCGAGTTTCTCCTTCGGCTGGGTCGCCTTCATCACGCCCGCCGCGATGAAGGCGAGGGCGAGCACGCTTTGGAGGATCCAGAGGAACACGTTCATGGGGGCAATCTCCCTGACAGAGGTTTGGGTGGACCGCCCCAGAAGTGGAGCGGGTTATCCAGTTAGCGACACCGAGTCTAACAACCTAACCGGATAGGGCATTCCACTTGGTTAGGATGTGGGCATGGAACCGAGCCGTGAGACCTCCGCCTGCAAGCGCGCCCGGCGCCTGCGCGCCGATGCCGAGCAGAACCGCGACCGAATCATCGAGGCGGCCCGGAAGGTCTACCAGCGCGACGGGCTCAGCGCCTCGATGGCGTGCATCGCCCGCACGGCGGAGGTCGGCATCGCGACGCTCTTCCGCCGGTTCCCCACCCGCACCGACCTGGTCGCGGCGGTCTTCGCGGACGCTATGGAGCAGAACCGGGCCGCGGCGGTGGCCGCGCGGGACGAGGAGAGCGCCTGGGACGGCTTCCGGGGCTACATCGAGACGGTCTGCGGGCTGCAAGCGGCCAACCGCGGGTTCGCCGAGGTCCTCACGATGAACTACGGCTCGGTCAAGGTGCTCGAGCGCCAGCGCCAGGAGGCGTTCGAGGCGTTCACGGCGCTGATCGGCCGGGCGAAGAAGGAGGGCCGCCTGCGGGAGGACTTCTCCCCCGAGGACCTGCCGATCCTCTTGATGGCCAACGCGGGCGTCCTCAGCACGGCCGGCGACGCGGGTCCCGCCGCGTCGAAGCGGCTGGTGGGCCAAATGCTCAGGGCCTTCTCAGAGAGCGGATCCGAGCAGTTGCCTCCCGCGCCCGGCCCGAAGGAACTACTCAGGGGCATGGTGCGCCAGCGCCGATCGGCGAGCACTTGAGCCGGCGGCGCCTGTAACCGGAGAGTGCCATGTGACCGGTGATATGTCACATGCCGCCATCACCGCATCCGCATGCCAGGGTCGATTCGAGCGGAACTCATGAGATCACGGTTGCCGCTGCCGTCCGCGCGGCAATAGACTGGCGACGTTTCGCTCCGGTAGTGCGAGAGCGGTGCGCCGTCGGGATCCGGCCCCTCCGATCCTGACGTCCGCGCGCGGCCTGACGCCGTTTTCGAGAGCAAGGCCCCCTTGAGAGGAACCGCCCGTGTTCGGCACCGTCGACCTGTGGACCTATGTCGTCGCCACTGTGCTCATCATCCTGCTGCCGGGACCGAACTCGCTGTATGTGCTGTCGGTGGCTTCGCGGAAGGGTCGGCGCGCCGGGTTCCAGGCCGCGACGGGGGTGTTTCTCGGCGACTCGGTGCTGATGGTGGCTTCGGCGGCAGGGCTAGCTTCGATGTTCGCGGCTTCGCCGGTGCTGTACAACCTCATCCGCTGGGCGGGCGTCGTGTACTTGGCGTATCTCGCGTTCGGGCTGCTGCGCGGGGGCTGGAAGACCTGGCGGGCCGCACGCCGCGGCGAGCCGCTGGAGGTCAAGGCGCTCGCTGAGGCGGCGCCGAATGAGCGGCCGTTCGTCCGCGCGCTCATCGCGAGTCTCTTGAACCCCAAGGCGATCTTGTTCTTCGTCGCGTTCTTCGTGCAGTTCGTGGATCCGTCGTATGCGTGGCCGGTGCTCAGCTACGGCGTGCTCTTCGTGATCCTTCAGGTGTGCTCGATGGCGTACCTGTCGACGCTCATCGTCGCAGGTGACGGCCTCGCCCAGACGTTCCGTCGGCGCCGCCGCCTCGCCGCGGCGGGCAACGGCCTCGTCGGCGCGGTCATGATCGCCTTCGCCGCCAAACTCGCCACCGGCTGAGCGCCTCGCCTCTCGCGACTGACCTCTGACGGCTCACGGCTCACGGCTCACGGCTCACGGCTCACGGCTCACGGCTCACGGCTCACGGCTCACGGCTCATTCAACGCCCTGATCTGCGCGAACACTCGTGTGTCGGACCCATATGGGAGTGTGTAGTTTTCGGTTGGTCGGAGGCGGATGCGGGTGGGAAGGGGCATGCCCTATATCGAGCGCGGGCGCGCCGCGACGCATCTCCTTGCCGCTATGGCCAGTGCGGCACTTCCTGGCAGGGGTGAAGGTCGTCTTCGCCCTTGGCGTGCGAGTTCACCTGCGCCACTTCGGTGCCGAAGACGATGTACTCGTGGAGCGAGGCCCGGAGCTCGTCGTCGCCGGTCAGGTCCTGGTCGCTGACCGCCTGGTCGAACAGTTCGATGAAGCGGGTGCGCTGCTCGTCGGTAATGGCGAGGCCCCGGTGGGCGGTGAGGATCGTGCCGAACCCGCCGAGTTCATCGGTGTAGTGGGTCGGGCCGCCGAAGACTTCGGCGAGGAATGCGGTGAGGTGGTCCACGTGGTGGGCGGCACCTGCGCCGAACAGCGGCTGCAGGACCGGGTCCTTGAGCACTGAACCGTAGAAGGCGTCAACGGTCCGGCGCAGATGCTCCTCGCCGCCGACCCGCTCGAAGATCGTGGTGGTGTCGCCGTCGCTCATCGGGGTGTCCTTCCATCGGGGTGGAGCCCTTGTCCCCCAAGGCCTCTTCGCCATCGACTGTATCCCGATCCCCGAAGTGGACCGACCGCGCCCGATGCGTCTCGAGCGCCGCTTCCATACCCGCTGCGGCGGTGCCTAGTTCAGGCGGAGCGATCCCCGTTCTGGTGCTCGACCACGCAGTCGGACTCGGGAACGACGAGCGCTTCGTGGCCGTCGTCGTGGCGGACCCGGTACGGCGGTTGCCCGTTTTCGCCGAGCACTGCCACGACCTCCGCAGTGTGGTCTTTCATGCCGACAAGTCGTCCTCTGAAACGCAGGCGGTCACCGACTTTCGCTTGCATGGTGCTCATCTCCTCTGACGCGTTCGACGCTTGGCTTCGTGCCATCGAGAGGTCTGACCTCCAAGTCTAGGCGCCATTGCCGTGGCGGCGCCTCGATCCGGTCCGGATCCGCCGACCGGC
Source organism: Glycomyces rhizosphaerae (assembly GCF_042647865.1). NCBI lineage: Bacteria > Bacillati > Actinomycetota > Actinomycetes > Glycomycetales > Glycomycetaceae > Glycomyces > Glycomyces rhizosphaerae. The sequence goes on along the minus strand of NZ_JBHRWO010000020.1, from coordinate 33,512 downwards.
CGGCCCTCGGCGTGCGGGCCGGCCGGGAGGAGGGGCGTCTAGCAGGTGAATTCGAGTGGGGCAGCCGGGCCGGTCGCTGTGAAGCCGAAGACGTCACGGGAGTCGCCGGCGGCGATGCGGGCGTTCCAGCCGACGTCCGAGGCGGTCATGGCGTTGCCCGTCTGGGTCCACTCGGCGTTCCAGAGGCGCTGGACGCGCTGCGTGCCGGGCCAGTTCCAGGTCAGGTCCCAGCCGACGACCGGCTCGTCGCCTGCCTCGATGGTCGCCTTGCCCAGCCAGCCGGAGCCCCAGTCGGCGACGACCTCGACGTGTGCCTGGCACGATGCGGCGTCGTCGGCTTCGATGACCAGGGTGGTCACCGACCGCGGGGCGAGGTCGACGGTGGTCTGGGGTCCGGTGAGCGGGGACTGGCCGACGATTTCGAGTGCGTGGGTCTCGTCGGTCTGGTACGTCGTGAGCGTCTCCCCCGCTTGGGTTCCGGTCAGCGCGAGGTCCATCGAGACGGCGGTGTCGCGGTTGTTGATGAGGTTGATGACGCGGCCGCCGTCGGCGTTGTTGCACGTAGCCTCCAAGGGCTCATTGAAACTATCGGAACATATTCCGATATTTCGATGAACTTATCGGACAGACGGCTTCTTCACAAGCGTTTGCCCCGCAGTATGAGTCGACGAACCGACACCCCCGCCCGCCCGATCCCGGACGTTCAAGGTGGTCAGAACGGGTGGGTTGCGGCGGCGTTCTATCCTGGATGGCGAAAACGAGGCCGGTGGCGCGTGCGGGTATGCGCCACCGGCCTCTATGCGTCGGTGCTCCTGAGCGACCGGAGTCGAATCAGGAGTTGTCGAGGCGAGGGAGGACGAGTTCCTTGCCGATCAAGCGGATCGCGGCGTAGATCGGGACCGACAGGACGATGCCGACCACGCCGAACAGGGTGCCGCCGACGAGCACCGCGACGATCGCGGCGAGATTCGAGACCTTCACCGCGCTGCGCATGACCGTCGGGTAGATGACCCAGTTCTCCAACTGCTGGTAGGCGATGAAGAAGACCGCCGAGGCCACGGCCGTCATGGGCGAGGTGGCGAGCGCGACGAGCGTGACCACGACCGCGCCGATCGTGGCGCCGATCTGCGGGATGAGATCGAGCAGGGCGACCAGGAGCGCCAGCAGCGCACCGTAGGGGATGCCCACGATTGCCATGAAGATCCACGAGGAGATCCCGGCGAGCGCCCCGATGGCCAGCGCGCCGATCAGGTACGAGCCGATCTGGCGGAGGATGCCCTCGATGATGCGGTCGGTCTGCTCGCGCTGGGAGGCGGCGACGAGGCGGACCATGCCCCTGCGGAGCTGGACGTAGGCGGCGAGGATGAAGACGGTCAGCAGGATCGTGGTGATCGTCCACACCAGACCGCCGAAGAAGGACGCGACGCCGCCGGCGACGCCGCCGAGGGCCTTGGTCATGTTCGCCGCGGTGAGGACGCCTTCGGCGCGTTTGAGCAGGCCGGACTCGCCGCCGAAGGCGTCCGCGAGCCTGCTGTTCATGAAGGATTCGTAGTAGCCGGGGGCGTTGTCGACGAACTCGGCGGACTCGCGGACGATCGCGGGGATGATCGCGGCGATGCCGCCGCAGAAGACGATGGCGATGCCGAGGAAGAGCAGGGTCATCGCGAGCCAGCGGGGCATGCCGCGCTTGGTCATGCCGCTGATGATGCGTTCGAGGCCGACCGCGAGGAAGGCGGCGACGATGAGGGCCGTGATGACGGTACTGAGCTCCTGCACCGCCCAGACGGCGGCGGTGGCGATGGCAAGGCCGATGCCGAGGAGGATGCCGGCGGTGAGCGGTGGGGTGTTCGCGAGACTTCTGCGCAGGGGCAATCCGGGTTTGTCAGCCATGGGAAATGTCTAGCAGACACCGTGTCGGGCCGGGGTCCGGCACACGCTCCTTGCCCGAGAGGCCTCACTGAATGCGGCGTGGGGACCGGCCGGGATGTCGCCGATCCTGCCCCGGTTGAACCTGAAGTCGGCTTCAGGCGGCTTAAGACTGGCTTCAGGTACGGGGGTCCATGCTTGCGTCACCGGTTCGGGACAGGCCCGAACGGACAGGATCACCGTAGGAGGGATCACATGGGGCACAATGGTTTCCGCATCCAGTTCCACTTTGACCGGCTGGCGGTACGCCTCGCTGAGCCGCTTGGCGGTGAAGACCTCCAAGGGTCGGCCGGAGGCCGCGATCCCCCCTTGCGCGAGCAGCGCGCTCCGGTCGGAGTAGGCGGCGGCGAGATCGAGGTCGTGGAGAACGCCGCCTGGCCACCGCCCTTGTCGCCCGCCGACGCCGCCGCTCCCACCGACGGCGTCGCCGCGACCACCGCGACGACGGCCCCGATCCTGGTCACGCCTTTGGGCCGCATGATGCCTCCTCTGGTCGTTGTGGAGCGACGCTAAGGGGACGCGCCCGCGGGCGCGTCCCCCCTGTAGTTGCCACTGGGCCGAAACCTGTGGTGTAGCGGCTCAGCGGCGACTCACCTCAGGTATGAGCCGCCCTTCCCCACGCGCGGTCGCCCATGAGCGACATCGCCGCCGGGAGCAGCACGCCGCGCACTATCGTCGCGTCGATGAGGATCGCCAGGGCCATGCCCAGGCCGAGCATCTTGTACTCGATCGCCGAGAGCGTCACGAACACCGAGAAGACGCCGGTCATGATGAGCGCGGCACTGGAGACGACGCCGGCGCTGGCGGCGATGCCGCCGACGATGGCGTCGTGGTTCGCAGCGCCGGTGAGGCGGCGTTCGGCGACGCGGCTGAGTACGAAGATGTGGTAGTCCATGCTCAGTCCGAACAGGATGATGAACATGAACAGCGGGATCCAGCTGACGACGCCGCCGTAGGACGTGAAGCCGAGCAGTCCTTCGAGGTGGCCGCCTTGGAAGACCCAGGCGAGTGCGCCGCAGGCCGCGCCGATCGACAGGAGGTTGAGGGCGATCGAGGCGAGCGGGATGGCCCAGGACCGGAAGGTGATGGCCAGTAGGGCGAAGGCGAGCAGCAGGATGAACGCGATCACGTAGGGGGTGCGGGCCGCGAGTTGCTCGGTGAAGTCGTGCGGGAGCGCGGTCTTGCCGGTGACGGCGATGTCGGCCGCGGTGTCGTCGAAGGCGGCCGGGAGTGCTTGGTCGCGCAGGTGCGCCAGGGCCGCATCGGCTTCGGGGTCGGTGATGTCGCCGGCGAGGGGGACGCGGATGACGATGGTGTCGCCGACGGCGGTGGTGGTGACGGGTTCGAGGAGTCGGCCGTCGCTGGCGGCGACTTGGTCGTGGAGGGCTTCGACGGCGGTGTCGGTCGCGGCAGGGTTGAGGGTCTCGTTCTCGTTGGGGGCGATGACGACTCGGGCGGCGGTGGCGGAGCCGGGGAAGTGTTCTTGCATGGTGGTGGCGGCGTCGACTGCGGGTGAGAGGCCGGTTGGGAGGCTCGCGGTGACGGCGGCGTCTTGGAGGCGGAGTCCGAGGATCGGTGTGGCGACGATGAGGAGGAGGACGGCGGCGACGCCGCCGGTGAGGATCGGCCTGCGCACGACTGTGGAGGCGATGCGCGCCCAGAAGCGGGACGGTTCGGCTTTGATGCGGCGCTTGCCGAGCCAGGGGATGCGGGCGGCGTCGACGCGGTGTCGCAGGGTGGCGAGGAGGGCGGGCAGGAACGTGACGGAGCCGAGGACGGCGAGGCCGACGACGAGAACGGTGCCGAGCGCCAGTCCATTGAGGACGTCGATGCCGGTGATGAGGAGCCCGGCCATGCAGACGATGACGGTGAGGCCGGAGGCGGCCACGACGTGGCCGGAGGTGCGGGCGGTGGTGCGCAGCGCTGCGGCGGTGTCGCTGCCGGCGGCGCGTTCTTCTCTGAAGCGGCGGAGGTAGAACAGCGAGTAGTCGATGCCCACGGCCATGCCGATGAGCAGGACGATCGCGGAGGCGGCGCTGTTGAACGGCACCCATTGGGCGAGGAGCCCGAGGAGGCCGAAGGCGCCGGCGACGCTGGTGGCGGCGAGCAGCAGCGGGAGTCCTGCGGCGACAAGTGATCCGAAGACGGCGAGGAGGACGAGGATCGTGAGCGGCAGCGAGGTGGTCTCGGCGCGCGTCATGTCGTCCTTGATGCCCGCTTCGACCGCGCCCGAGAGGGTCGCGTCGCCCGCCTGCAGGATCTCGACGTCCGGGTGGTCGTCTTGGACGGCGGCGACCGCGGCGAGGACGTTCTCGTAGTGGGCGTCGTAGGCCGCGTCGGGGCCGAGGATTTCGAAGGTGACGAGGGCGGCGTCGCCGTCGGCGGCGATCCAGCGTTCGCCGTGTTCGCTCATGGGAGAGCCGATGCCGCCGGCGGCCTCGGGGATCGCGGTCAGGGCGGCCACGAGTTCTGCGGTGGCGTTCTGCGCTTCGGAGTCGCTCGCGTAGTCGCCTTCGGCGGTGATGAGGACGTTCTCGCGGACGGCGTGGCCGCCTGCGGCGTCGATCAGGTCTTCGGCGACGCCCGCTTCGCCCGGGTCGCGGGCGTCGGCCTGCTCCCCCAGCGGGAGTGCGCCGGAGAGGACGGCGAGGGCCACGAGGGCCAACCAGCCGCCGATGGCGATCGTCCGGCGGCGCGCGGACCAGTCGGCCACGGCGGCGACGACGCCGCGGCGGGTTCGCGGGGTGTGCGGGGCGTCTTGGGCACGGGGGTCTGCGGTGATGTCGTGCAGCACGGTCTGCTTTCCTGTTCGTACGGGGCCGATCCTGTGGAACTCGCCGTGCCGTTCTTGACGGCTGCGGCGAGGTGGCTCGTCTCCCTGGGTGAAAGGCGCCGGGTCACGCCCGGCGTTGTCGCCCGGCCCGGGTCGTCGAGTTGCCGCTCGACGGTTCGGGCCTTCTGCTCTGCCTTATTCGACGACTCTGAGGGTCTCCTCGATCGCGGCGTTGGTGGTCTCGATGCGGGCGATGCGCTCGTTGAGGACCGCGAGCTGCTGCGCGAGCTCGGCCCGGTGCTCGTCGGCGCGTTCGGCGAGCTTCTTGTACCGGTCGTCCTGTCGGATCTGCATCTCGGCGCGCTTGAGGAACGCCTTGCGCCACACCAGGCTCAGCACGAGGGTGATGAGGAGGGTGAAGAGTCCGATGGTGCCGATGATTTCCTGCCAGTCGTAGGGGCTGTCCATGCCGGTCCTTTCTCAGAGGGTGAGGGTCGCCGAGGCGCGCTCGACGGCTTCGGGCGTGAGGTGCACCGAGAACGGGACGACCTCGTAGTAGTTCATGGCCTTGCCGTCCTCCGACACTTCGAGGGAGGAGGTGACCAGGCCGGACGCTTCCAGCTTCTTGAGGTGGACCTGAAGCAGGGCCCGGCTGATGCCGAGGTCCCGCGCCAGTTGGCTCACGTAGTTGCGTCCGCCCGCGAGGGCGGCCACGACCCGCATCCGGTGCGGGCTGGCGAGCGTCGCCAGGAGCGCGACCAGATCGTCCCCGGTCGGGATGCCTTCGTCCATACGGCCTCCAATACCTGCCAACATATGTTAGCAGGTGCAGTTCATGGTTGGCATGCCTTGCGTTGCGGGCATGCGAAAGGGCCGGTGGCACGCCACCGGCCCTTCGCTTTCAGGGGTCACTCTGCGGACTTGAAGCCGTGCTTGAAGAACCGCTTCGTCTGGTACCTGCGGCCCCACGCGACGAACGCGAAGAAGACCAGCAGGAGCAGCGGCGTGATCACCGGGTAGTCCAAGACGGCGACGTTGAAGATCGCGGCGCCGACCATCAGCAGGCTCAATCCGATCGCGGCCAGGCCCGACAGGCGCGGGATGAGCAGGCCGACGCCGCCGGCGATCTCCAAGGCGCCGACGAGGTACATGAACCAGTCGCCCCAGCCGATGAGGTCGAAGCCCTCGGCGGCGGCCTCGACGCCGAAGAGCTTCGGCGTGCCCGAGGCGACGATCATGAACGCGCCGAGCAGGATCTGGAGCACCCAAAGGGTGATGTGCAGCGCACGGCCGGGGCCGTCATTCGTGGTGGTGGCGAGAACGGTGTCAGGGGCGGTGTGGTCAAAGGCGCTCATGATGGCGGGTCCTTCCGGGGAGTATCGGGCTCTTGCCGGTTAAGACGAGCCCCGCCGCTCGGATTCATCGCACCGCCCGAGGTTTTCCCCGGCCTCGAACGGACCCCGCGTGTCGGTCCCCGGCGCTACCGTGAGGACATGATCCAACGCCAGCAGGTGCAGCGCTACCGCGTGCACGCCCAGCAGCTCGACCGCGAGCGCGGGACCGTCGCCGACACGGCGGCCCTCGACCTCGGCGTGCAGGACACCGGGCCCGACGGGGCGCTCTGGGCCCTCGAAGTCCGCGGTGTCGACACGGCCGGGCTCGGCGCCGCCGCGGAGCACCACGAGGAGCTGGTGTGGCTCTGGACGCTGCGCGGGGCCCCGCACTGCTACCGGCGGGCCGACGTCGAGCAGGTCGCCGCGGCCGTCGCCCCGTGGTCGGAGGCCGACGCGGCCAAGCGGATCTTCGACGCGTCGAAGCCGTTGAAGGACGCGGGCATCCCGGTGCTGGAGGCGCTCGACGCGGTGGCCGGCCAGATGCGGGCGATCGTCAAGGAGCCCATGGTCAAAGGCGAGTTGTCGACGCGCCTGCACGAAGCGATGCCCGATCCGTACCAGCGGTACTGCCGCTCGTGCGACGCCGTGCACCTCTATGAGATGCCGTTCCGTCTCTCGGCGATGCAGGCCGGGCTGGAACTGGTGCCGGACACGTCGCCGCCGATGCTCCAGCCGATGGCCGGTTTCGCGGTCGCCGAGGACTACGCCGACCGGCTCGACCCGGTGCGCGCGTACCTCCACCTGTGCGGTCCGGCCACCCACAAGCAGGTCGCCGAGTATGTGGACGCGCCGGTCCGTGAGGTGAAGGCCCACTGGCCCGAGGACGCCGTCGAGGTCACGGTCGAGGACGGGGCCGACGGCGAGACCCGGTGGATGCTCGAAGCCGATCTTGAAGCGCTGCAAGGAGCCGAGGGGTCGGGGACGCGACTGCTCGGGCCTTACGACCTGTTCCTCCAGGCCCGCGACCGGTCGACGCTCATGGCCGACCCCGCCAAGGCCAAGGCGCTGTGGCCCGTCCTCGGGCGGCCCGGGGCGATCCTGGTCGACGGCGAGATCACCGGGCTGTGGCGCCCGCGCAAGTCGGGCAAGAAGTTCACCGTCGCCGTCCAGCCCTGGAGCGAACTCGATGGCGACGAACGGAAGGCCGTCGAGGCCGAGGCCGAGCGGCTGGCCGCGTTTCGCGGCGTGGCCCTCACCGGCATCGAGTTCGCCGCCTGAGCCCCGGGGATCAGCGTTTGCTGGCTGTCAGGTTGTCCACGAACAGGCCGTAGTCGCCGAAGGCCTCGTCGACCATGGCCGGATCGAGACCGTAGTGGACCATCGAGTACTCGTGGCCGCGCTGGTCCCGCGGCCGGTTGAGCGCCTCCTCGAGGTTGCGCTCATCGGCGTCGGTCCACTTCAAGTCGAGTTGCTCGAACAGCTCCGGCACATACCTGAACGGGTCGGCCATCATCGCATGATAAGCGACGTCCACAGTGGCGTCTCGCGGCATCTGGATGCGTTCGCGCCGGGCCCGCTCGACCATCTCGGGCAGGATCGAGAGCCAGACCCGCCCGATCTCGTTCGGGTCTACACCCTTCGCGTGGTTGTGGAGGTACCCGAGCGACTCGGCCATCGAGCACATCGAACCCATGACGGTGTGCGGGTCCCGGTGCGTCCACACGAACTTCGCGTCCGGGAACACGTGGTGGATCGCCGCCGTCTCGCCCAGGCAGTCCGGGTGCTTGAGCATCCAGCGCGGTCGCGGTCGCCGGAACTGGAGGATCTGCAGCACCTCGCGCACGAACCGGTAGTCGGGCCTGGCGTCGTAGGAACGCAGGAACTCGACGTACTTCGGCATGGGCGCCATGGTGTTGTGCAGGCGGCTCTGGTTGAGCAGGAAGTAGATCTCCTCGACCCAGTCGGCGCGGACCGGGTGGATCCGCGTCCATGACGGACTCAGCGCCAGGACCTGGTCGAAGCGCTTCTGCGTCTGCTTGCGGAGCTTGGCGATGTCGGACTCGGATCGGGGCAGGCCGATGTTGTCCATCTCCCACATGTACGGCCCGCGCCCGCCGGGCGCGTTCGCGAGGATCTTGTGCGTCAAGGTGGTGGCCGTGCGGGGCAGGCCGATGACGAAGACCGGAGCGTCGATCCGTTCATCGCGGATCTCGGGGTGCTCGGCCTGCAGGCGGCGCACCACGAACCGGTTGCGGATGCGGGCCTGCACCATGTCCCGCACCGAGAGCCAGCCGACGCCGCTCAGGGATTCGACCTCGGCGATGAACCCGAGGAAGCGGCGCAAGTGCTGGAGTTCGGTCACGTCCTCTTCGGTGAGCGCGACGCCGGCGTTGGCAGAGCGCTGGGCCTCCAGGAGCCGGTCGAAGAAGCGGTCGGGGTCGTGTCGCGCCCTCGCGGCGGGGGCGGTGAGGGCGTTGACAAGGTGCAGTCGCGCGGTGGTGCGGCGCATGGAATGTCCTCTCTGCGTTGGCATTCGACGCCAAAAGGGGTGACGTCTTCGTACCGTAGCGCAACGAGGTCGGCGTTTGAAGCCCTGCGCGAGCAGCAATCACCGTTCGGTCGCTACCGCGCCTCCCACCTCCATTGCAGGCTGGTTCGGTCGGATTTGCTCATTCGCCGGTCTCCCCGTCGATCGACTCGCGGATGAGGTCGGCGTGGCCGTTGTGGCGGGCGTACTCCTCGATCATGTGGCAGAGGATCCAGCGCAGCGAGGGGCTGCGGCCGTCCGGCCAGACCCGGTGCGCGGACCGGCCGAGGCCGCCGTCGGCCATGGCCTCGGCGATCAAGGCGTCCGCCCCTTCGATGCTCTCGCGCCAGATGGCCTGCAGCGCTTCGGGAGTGTCGTCCGGGGCCGAGTGCCACTCCCAGTCGCGGTCGGCCTTCCAGTCGACCGAGTCCCACGGCTCCCCCATCGGGCGGCCGAACAGCGACCGGGAGAACCAACTGGTCTCCACATAGGCCATGTGCTTGAGCAGCCCGCCGAGGGTCATGGTCGAGGCGGCGACGGTGCGGTTCAGCCCCTCGGCGTCGAGGTTCGCGGTCTTCCAGCCGAGGGTGGCGCGCTGGAAGTTGAGAAAGCCCAAGAGGGTCGCGGCCTCGTCCCCGTCGGCCGGCGGTTCGGGGCGGCCTCGGTCATCGAACACAGTCATGCCTGGACTGTACCGCTCGGGCCCGACAGCGCGGGTCGGCGCGGTTGCGAAACTTCCAGTACAAAGCGGACCACCAGGAGGCATTTACATCTGTCGATGTTTATCGGTAACCTGTTCATGCGGCCGCAGCGGTTCCGGAAGCTCCTGAAACTTTCGGCACCGGGCCCGTTGATGCCAAGTACCCCAACGAGAAGGGCGAACCATGGCCACCCCATCCCGAACACGGCTCAGAGCGGTGCGCATCGCACTGCTGGCCGTCGTCACCGCGGCCACCATGGCCGCGGCGGCGCTGAGCGCCAGCGCCGAACCACTGGAAGCAACGCCGGAGGACCCGGGCGCCCCGGTACAGGCCGAGGCCCTCCCGGCGAGCTTCACCTGGAGCTCCAGTGGCATCCTCGCGGGACCGAAACCCGATTCGGCCCACCCGAACATCGCCGGGCTGAAGGACCCGTCCGTGGTCTTCCACAACGGACGCTGGCACGTCTTCGCGTCCATCGCGAGCTCGGCCGGCTACAACATGGTCTATCTCAACTTCACCGACTGGTCGCAGGCGGCCAGTGCGACCCACCACTTCCTCGACCGTTCCGCGATCGGCACGGGCTACCGGGCGGCGCCCGAGGTGTTCTACTACGAGCCGCAGGGCCTGTGGTACCTGGTCTACCAGGACGGGAACGCCGCCTATTCGACCAATGCGGACATCGCGAACCCGAACGGGTGGAGCGCGCCGAAGCACTTCTACTCCGGGATGCCGCAGATCATCGAGGACAACATCGGCTCCGGATACTGGGTCGACATGTGGGTCACGTGCGACGACGCGAACTGCCACCTGTTCTCCTCCGACGACAACGGGCACCTGTACCGGTCGCAGACCTCCGTCGCGAACTTCCCGAACGGCATGAGCGAGCCGGTGATCGCCATGCAGGACGACAACAAGTACGCGCTGTGGGAGGCCAGCAACGTCTACAAGATCCAGGGATCGAACCAGTACCTGCTGCTCATCGAGGCGTTCGGGACCGTGGGCCGGTATTTCCGGTCGTGGACGTCGAGCAGCATCGCCGGTCCGTGGACGCCGCTGGCCGACAGCAACGCCAATCCCTTCGCGGCCGCGTCCAACGTGTCGTTCCCGGGCGGGGTGTGGACGAAGGACATCAGCCACGGCGAGATGATCCGGGCCGGGGTGAACCAGAAGCTGGAGATCGACCCGTGCAATCTGCAGTACCTGTACCAGGGCATGGATCCGAACGCCTCTGGCGATTACAACAGCCTGCCGTGGCGGCTCGGGCTGCTCACGCAGACCAATTCGAGCCCGGACTGCGGCGGCACGGGCGAGGAGCCCACGACGCCGCCGCCGACCGGCGGCTGCACGGCCGCGGTCACGGTGGTCGGCGACTGGGGTTCGGGCTGGCAGGGCCGGGTGAACGTGACCGCCGGCGCGGCCGGGTTGAACGGCTGGACCTTGAAATGGACGTGGCCGGGTTCGCAGGCGATCACGTCGGCGTGGAACACCGAGTGGTCGCAGTCGGGGGCGGCGGTGACCGCCGGTGACGTGGGCTGGAACGGCTCGGTCGCGGCGGGTCAGTCGCGCGAGGCCTTCGGGTTCGTGGCGTCCGGTCCGAGCGCGGTGCCGCAGGTGACCTGCACCTCCGGTTGACGCCGGGGCGCTTGACGAAGAAGCCGGTGCCCGCTCTCCCGGATCTGGGGAGCGGGCACCGGAGTCGTTTCGGGGTAGGTAGTGGTTTCAAGTTATGGCGCGGCGGCCCCGAGCGGCAAGGCGTGCGGGACAACGGTTTGGTAAATCACCTGTTCAGTCGATGCGGTGTGGCCCCATCGGCGGGATTCAGGAGCGCGGTTGCCAGCGGAAGAGCTTCGCGGCGGCGATCGCGGCGAGGAGCGCGACGGCGGTCGAGAGGGCGAGCGGTGCGGCGATCGCGGTGAGGTCCTGGCCGCCGTCCCAGGCGATCGCGGTGAGCTCGGTCAGTGCGGCGCCGGGGATCGCCTTGCGCCACAGGGTGAACGCGCCGTCCGCGGGTACCAGGGCGAAGAAGACTCCGGCCATGAACAGGACCATCCCGGGGAGCACCGTGATCTGGGCGGCCTCGGGGCTCTTGGTGAAGGAGGCGGTGAGGAAGCCGAAGGCCACCATGGTGACCGCGCCGTTCGCGAAGGGGAGCACGAGCAGGGCGGGGTGGGCGGGTGCGGTCCCGGACTCGACGGCCGTGAACGCGAGGACGATCGCGGCCTGCGCCAGGACGATGAGCGCGAGCGGGCTCGCCAAGCCGGCCACGATCGACGCGGTGGAGGCCGGTGAGGTGCGCAGCCGTTTGAGGTAGAGCTGCTGGCGGCGGGCAGCGAGGGTCATGGTGATGGTCATGAACAGGCCGAACATCAGCAGCATGGCGAGTTGCACGGCGGCGAGCGACCCGGCGGACTCGGAGGCGGCGCCGATCGGTGATTGACTCAGGCTCAACCCGAGGAGGAGCGGGAGGATCGCGGCGGTGACGAGGACGGTGCGGTTGCGCAGGATCAGGCGGGTCTCGGCTACGGCGAGCGTGAAGGCGGTCATGGCGGTGCTCCGGTTCGGGAGGTCAGGCGGCGTGGGCGGGTTCGGTTTCGAGTTCGGCGAAGATCTCGTCCAACGTGGCCGGTCCGGCCTTGAGGTCGGCGAGTTCGACGTTGGTGTGCGCGGCCCAGTCGAGGAGGCGGTGGAGGTCGGCTTGGAGCTCGGTGGTGCGGACGGTGAGGCGGCCGTCGTCCACGGAGGTGCGGCCGGTGAGCGCGGGCAGTGCGAGCGGGTCGAACGGGTTGGGGCGCATGCTGATCCGGGCCTCGTAGGAGGCGGTGATCTCGGCGACGGTGCCGAAGCGGGCGATGCGGCCGCGGTCCATGATGGCCACGTGGTCGGCGAGTTCGGCGGCCTCGTCGAGGTAGTGGGTGGTGAGCACGACCGCGGTGCCCCGTTCGGTGAGTTCGCGCAGCAGTCCCCAAGTGCGCCTGCGTGATGCGGGGTCGAGGCCGGTGGTGGGCTCGTCGGCGAACAGGACCGTCGGGCCGGTCGCGACGGCCAGCGCGAGGTCGAGCCTGCGCCGTTCGCCGCCGGAGAGGGCGCCGACGCCGACGGCGGCGCGGTGCGCGAGGTCGACTCGTTCGAGGAGGTCGCGCTGCGGGGGCAGGCGGTGGAGGTCGGTCCAGAGTTTGAGGGTTTCGGCGGCGGTGAGGTCGTCGGCGAAGCCGGTCTCCTGGCCGATCACGGCGACGGTGCCGGCGAGTTCGCGGCGGTGCTTCCAGGGGTCGCGACCGAGGACGCGGACGGTGCCGGAGGTGTTGCGGCGCAGTCCGATCGCGGTCTCGATGGTGGTGGTCTTGCCGGCGCCGTTGGTGCCGAGGAGTGCGAACAGTTCGCCGTGGCCGACGGTGAAGGACACGCGGTCGACGGCGGTGAAGGCGCCGTATCGGCTGGTGAGGTCGCGGACCTCGACGGCCGGTCGGGGTTCGTGGGTGATGGCGTTCATGGCTTCAATGCTGCGGTTTTCGCAGGTCCGCTGGTAGTGCCGAAACCGCACCGGTCCTTGTGCGGTTTCCACGCGGGTGATCTGACAGATGTCATACGGCGCCGGGGTGGTTGAATCTCGGGGTGCCCCACGAAGACGAGCCCTCCGCGCGGAATCTGCGCCGCCTGCGTCAATTCACGTTCTTCTCGCTGATCGGCTGCGGCCCGCTGGCGCTGCTGGCGTCGGCGCTCTATCTGGCCGGATCGGACCTGGTGGGCGTGGCGCTGCCGCTGGTCGCGGGTGCGGCGACCGGTTCGGTGGTGCTGTGCACCGCGGCGCTGGCGCTGCACTGGCACGGGCAGGGGCCGTGGCGGCGCCGGATCCTCTGGTCGTTGTCGCTGCTGCTGGTGGTGCTGGGCGCGATCGCCGAGGCGCGGGCGGGCCAGATGGGTGGCGCGTGGGGCGGCCCGATCGCGTTGCTGGTGACCGAGGCCGCGCTCTGGGCGCGGCCCGGACGGCGCGCTCGGGCACTCGTGTGGGGGACGCTCGCGACGCTGGCCGTCGTGGTGGTCTTGGCGCAGACGGGATTGATGGCTCCGGAGGGCGTGTTCACGACCTTGCTGATGGTGCCGTCGCTGGCCGGGGGCATCCTGGGCCAGTTGTGGCACTACGAGGTGGCGCGTGAACTGGAGCGGGCCCGGGAGCTCGCGGCGGAACTGGCGGTCGCCGAGGAGCGACTGCGGTTCGCGGGCGAGCTGCACGATGTGCAGGGCGGGAACCTGCAGGCGATCACGTTGAAGGCGCAGGTGGCGCGGCGGCTGGTGGCCGTGGATCCGGAACGCGCGGAAGCCGAGATGCGCGCGGTGGAGGAGCTGGCGCGGACGGCGCTCAAGGACACGCGGGAAGTCGTGGGCGGGTACCGGAAGGTCGCGCTGGTCGATGAGATCGATTCGGCCGCAAGGATTCTGAAATCCGCAGGCGTGCAGGCGACGGTGCCCGACGCCGCGCCGTCGCTCGATGCGGACACGGAGAAGCTGCTGGGCATGCTCGTGCGCGAGGCCACGACGAACCTCATCCGCCACGCCGAGCCGACCGCCGCCGATCTGTCGATCGTGGAGATCGACGCGGAGGTCACGGTCACGATCACGAACAACGGGGCACCGTCACCGGCCGGTTCGGGCAACGGACTGGCGATGCTCGCGGAGCGGTTCACCGAGGCGGGTGGGACGGTCGAGCACGTCCACGACGGCGACCGCTTCACACTCAAGGGGACCGTGCCGAAGCCGCGGGCCGAACAGGTGCCGCCGCAAGCGAAGCGCTCAGCAAAGCAGCCGAAACGCGCAGGGGCGCAGGCAAAGCGTGCGGGGGTGCGGGCGAAGCGCCTGGGGACGCAGCCGAACCGGGTCGATGGCGAGGCGCAGCAGGCGCCACCGGTCCGCAAGGCGCCGGGGACGCGGGTGCGGTGATGATCCGGCTCCTGGTCGCCGACGACGAGACGCTCGTGCGCGAAGCGCTCGCAGTCCTCCTCGGGCTCGAAGACGACATCACCGTGATCGCCCAGGCCGACAACGGGGCCGACGCGGTCGCGCTCGCCGAGTCCCGGCTTCCCGACATCGCGGTCCTCGACCTCGAGATGCCCCCTGAGGACGGCCTGTGGGCGGCGGTGCGCATCCGCGAATCCGTTCCCGGCGTCAAGATCGTGCTCGTGACCCGGCACGCCCGACCGGGCGTGCTCCGGCGGGCGCTGGCCGCCGGCATCTCGGGCTTCGTCCCGAAGACCACCCCGGCGGAGCGGCTCGCGCAGATCATCCGCGACATCAGCCAGGGCCGGCGCTACATCGACCCGGAGATCGCCGCGACGGCCCTCACCGAGGACCGTTCGCCCCTGACCGAGCGGGAGCTGGACCTGCTCCGCGCGGCCAGGGGCGGCGGCACGATCGAGGAGATCGCGGCCGAACTCCATCTCGCCCCCGGGACCGTGCGCAACTACCTGTCGACGGCGATGCGCAAGCTGGACAAGAAGACCCGCCATGCGGCGGCCCAGCACGCCTGGGAGCAGGGCTGGATTTAGCCCTCGATCGTGAAGGACTCAAGGTGGTCAAGCAGCACGAACTGGGAGTCGGGACTGTATTGGGCGACCTTCTCCCCCAGGGCCGCACCGCCGAAGAGGTCCACGGCCGGTTCGGTCAACGGCTCCTCGTAGTCGTCCCAGTGGGTCGGGATCACATACGGCGGGTTGCCGACCGCGGCGAAGAGCCGCTCTTCGTAGTCCGGGTAGTTCGGGTTGGGGCCCTGCATGAACAGCACCGTGGGCCGTAGCCCAGCGATCTCGCGCTCGTGGAACGACGGCACCGCGTTGAAGTACAGCGAGACCTCGCCGAAGGTCACCAGGTAGGCGAGGCTGCCGCCCTCCACGAGGTCCTTGATGACCTCGGGCCGGTCCGGCGTCTCGCCGGGACGCGTGCCGGGGAACAGCAGGCTCTTGTGCTTGCCGGTGACACCGTGCGAGGACCGGAAGACCTCCACTGTGTATCCCTCGAACTGGTACCGCTCGCCGCCGCCCACTTGCGACAGCTGTTCGGCCGGAGTGCCCATGGCCCGCAGCAGGTTCAGGTGCGTCTCGGTGCCGAGCACCGTGGCACCGGTCTTCTCTGCGACGTACGGGACGTCGGCGATGTGGTCGAAGTGGGCGTGCGTGACGAGGATCGAGTCGGCGGCGCCGATATGCTCGTCCACAGCGGACTCGTCGATGGTGATCGGCGTGTCCGGGTTGAACTCGCCGGGTCTGGTCGCACCGGTGTAGGTGCGGGAGACGTACGGGTCGACGAGCACCGTTGTGGCGTCGCAGGTGATCTCCCAGGCGTTCGTGCCCAGCCAGCGGACGGTGAGATCAGAAGTCATGGCTCTCCAGGTGGTCGATGAGGAGGAACTCGGAATCGGGACTCGCCGCCGCGACGCGGTCGCGCAGGGCCTTCCAGTCGCCGCCGATGACGCCCGGCTCGGTGAGCGGGTGGTCGAAGTTGTCCCAGTGCGTGGCGATCACATACGGCGGGAAGCCCGTGACTTCGAGGAGCCGTTCGACGTACGCGGGCGTGTGGCCGCCGCCGGGCTGGAGGAACAGGGCCGTGGGCCGGATGCCGGCGATCTCGTGCTCATGGAAGTTCGCCGAGCCCGCGTTGAAGAACGAGACGCCGCCGAAGTCGATCAGATAGGTGAGGCTCCCGCCCTCGACGAGGTCTTTGATCTTCTTGGGCTCCTTGGGAATCTGGCCGGGCCTGGTGCCGCCGAACTCGATCTGCTTGTGCCCGCCCTTCGCCGAGTGCGAGGACCGGAAGACCTCCACCGTGTAGCCCTCGAACTGGTACAGCTCGCCGCCGCCGACCTGCGAGAGCTGCGCCTCGGGGGCGCCCATGGCGCGCATCAGGTTCAGGTGCGTCTCGGTGCCGAGCACGGTCGCGCCGGTCCGCTTCGCGAGATAGGGGACGTCGGCGATGTGGTCCCAGTGGCCGTGCGTGACAAGGATGGTGTCGGCCTTCGGCAAGTGCTCGTCGATGACGTCCTCGTGGACCTCGATCTCGGTCTCCGGGTCGGCCCCTTCCGGGTTGTAGGCCCCGGTCGGGAAGCGGCTCACCCACGGGTCGATGAGCACCGTCGCGGTCGCAGTGGTGAACTCCCAGGCGTTCGTGCCGAGCCAGCGCAGCCGCACCGCGGGTTCGGCGGCGCCATCGGTCTGGGCGGCGGCGATGCCGCCCGCAGTCGCAGTCGCCGCAACGGCGGCGGCACCGGTGCCGATGAGCAGGCCGCGGCGGCGCATCGACGGAGTGTGGTCGTTTCCTGTGGTCATGCGTGACATTCAAGCCGCAGTGCCCGGTGCTGTCCAATATCAACGCGCCTATCGGTCGATACGCGCGTTGATATCGTTGCCGCGTGGACATCATGCGGCACTTGGAGTGTTTCCTGGCGGTAGGTGAAGAACGTCACTTCGGCCGGGCCGCCGAACGCCTCGGCATGGAGCAGCCGCCGCTGAGCCAGCGCATCCGGCGCCTGGAGAAGGAACTCGGCGCGGAGCTGTTCGACCGCAGCGGCGGTCAGGTGTCGTTGACGCCCGCGGGGCACGTGCTCATGAAGGAGGCCCCGGAGCTGCTGAAGCGCCACCAGCGGATGCGGACGCTGGTGAAGCGGGCCGGCGAGTCCGACCCGGCGAACCCGCCGCGCCCCTGGTCCGCGATCTACTGACCGGCGCTCAGTTCCTCGGTGAGGGCGAGGGCGGCGCGGCTCATGGCGAGTTCGACCTCGCGGAAGTTGCCGCGGGTGGGCCTGGCGGACACGGCGATCGCGTGGCGGCGGCCGTCGGGCCACTCCCAGACGGCGACCTCGTTGAGCCAGCCCGGCAGGGAACCCGACCTGCCGAAGGGCCGCACCGCACTCGGTGCGAGCCGTGAAAGCCTGCCGCCGGTGAGCTGGCGGCCCATCCACTCCCGGACGTCGGCGGCCACCGCGGCCGGGCCGTTCCAGACGTGCCGCAAGAACTCGGTCAGGTCCGCCGGGGTGGACACGTTGGTGCGCAACGGGTCCCAGGCGCTGGTCTTCCGGAGTTCGGCGGTGGTGACCGAGCCGCTGTCGAGCACGTGCGCGAGGGCCTCGAGGTCGGCGATGCCGAGGTCCCGGGCCACGTCTTCGAGGATCATTCGGGGCGAGCCGATGAGCCTGGTGTCTTTAAGGCCGAGGCGGGCGGGCAGGCCGCGGAGTGCACCGCAGCCGATCTGCTTCGTGACGAGGTCGGCGGCGGTGTTGTCGGAGACCTCCATCATCAGGGCGGCGAGGTCCCAGACGGCGATCTGCGAGTCGTGGTGGAACCCGGCGGTCCCGGTCCCGCCGAGCCGGTCGGCGGCCGTGATCCGGACCGGGGCGGCCGGATCGATGAGGCCTTCGGCGACCTGGCGCCGGAACTCCCAGGCGATGAAGAGCTTCACGACCGAGACGAGAATGACCGGCTCGGTCTCGCCGAACCCGATCCCCCGCCCGTCCGAGAGGTCGCGGATATGCGCATACGCCTTGGCGCCCAGCGGCTCGAAGAACTCGTCAATCATCTCCATGCGGCACCTCGCTCATTCGCCCGTTGCGCCCTGCTCCTCGGCTCGTGCACAGTCCATCGCGGCCGCCCATGGGAACGCATCGAGCTGCGCCGTACCTTGTCTCGATCACGACTTCGTCGGCGGGCGCGGTGTGCCGGGTACGCGGTGCTCGGTGATCACCGGATTGCCGGTGGCCGCTTCGAGGCCGGGCAAGTCGACGAACCGTGAACCCGTCGGCGTCGCGATGACATCGCAATCCCAGCCGACCGTGCGATGCGCTCGGCTGTCGCGATCATACGCACCGCCGCGGTGTCCGCATCTTCGGTGCCGATGAGCGCGAAGGCGGCAAGTACGACTGCCTCATCCACGAAGTGGACGATCCCGATTCGGCCGTTGCCGAGATCCGCGCACGGCACTCGGCTGAGGGTCGGCGGGTCAGGCTGCCGCGTGCCTGCTGACACGAACACGGAAGCGTCGGGGCTGGGTCACCGAACCCCACCGTCGCTTCGGGACCCCCGGACTCACCGTCACCGTCAGGTCCGCGAGCAGTTCGGTGGCGGCCTCCAGCACGGCGTTGGCAATGTGGACGCCGGTGCATACCCGGGGGCCGGCACCGTAGGGCAGGTACGCGTGCTGGTCGTGGACTTCGCCGGCGAGCCACCGTGCCGGATCGAACCGGCTCGGGTCCGCACGCCACCAGCGCGGGTCGGTGTGGAGCAGGAGGGCGCTGACGAAGACCGAGGTGCCCGCAGGGACCGTGACATCGCCGAATTCGGCGTCCTCGACCAGGAGCCGGTCGGTGAGCGAGACCGGCGGATACATCCGCAGGGTCTCCTTCACGACGGCCCGTGTCCAGTCCTCGCGGTCCACCGTCTCGGGCTTGGTGAGGTCGTGCGCGCCATGAGCCGTGAGCAGCCAGGCAAGTCCGGTGCCGCCGACCGTGTAGAGGTTGCCGAGGTTGATCGACAGTGTCTGCGCGACTTCGAGGTCGGAGAATGCCGGGCGGTCGCCGTCGCGGGCGTCGAGGAGCAGATCGAGCAGGTCGGAGGGTGGTTCACCGGGCTCACGTGAGGTGCGGCGCGCCTGGACGTGCGCGACGAGAGCCTCGATCCACACGGTGTTCGAGCGCAACTGACGACGGGTTCGCAGGGAGAGCCAGTGGGGCAGCACGATCGAGGCCGAGCCCTGCTCCAGGAGCAGGTCCGCAACAGGAATGAAAGCGCTCCGCAGCTCGCCCTCCAGGTCCCGGACGAACACGCCTCCTGCGGCGTCGAGGACGGCATGTTCGCAGTCGACAAGGCGGACCGGCGAATGCTCGGCGGCGTCCAAGAACCGCTGCAGGCTTTCAAGCATGGCCGGGGCCGTCCGCTCGGCGATGTCCCGGCCAAGGCGATGCCACTGCGCTGTGCGCCTGGTGGCCATCCACGTCTCGACGCGATCGCGGATGAGCGGCTGCCGTCGGACCGCGCGTGGCGGCGGCGGCGGGTCGATGCGGGTCTCGCGATTGGTGCGAATCAGCGCCCAGTGCGCCCATGCGGGGCGGGCGAGCAGGACCTTTCCTGCGGCGAAGGTGAACACGTCCCCGTACTCGCTCCGCAGGCGCGCCAAGCACGCGATGGGGTCGCGGTCGAAGTCGTCGGGAGGCAGGCCCAGCGGCCGCGGTGCCGGCCCCGGTAGCGGGGTCGTCTGATCTCGTGAACCGCCCGAGGAAACGGGTGCATGACGAGTATTGGCACCACGGCCGCTGAGAACCATGATTACTCCATGTAGTCGCGGGCGTAGTAGCCGCGCATGGCGACCTTGCCGCCGACCGCGCGAAGCACGAGTGCCTTTGCCAGACTGCGCATGTTCCCTCCGAATCGCTCAAGCGGCGGGACGCCGCTGTGTTGTTGCAGTCCAGTACATCAGCGGGCCGCGGTGTTTTCGAGGCGGAGAACCGGCGGGATACCGGCAGGACCCCACCCGCCCATCGCACCGCGTTCCGCTACTCCTCGGAGTACCTGCGAGCGTCTTGGGCTCGTGCACCTTCGGATGTCGGTTCGAGGACGGCGAGGTATTCGTAGTGGTCCCTGAGCCAGGCGGCGTCCCCGGTGTGGTCGGCGGCGAGATCGACCGGTTCGCCGCCGACCAGGACGCCCGCGAGGGCGAGGCCGGTGCCTTCTAGGAGCAGCCGCAGGTCGGCCGGGGTGTAGCAGCGCAGGCGCTGGGTGATGCGGCGTTCGGGTTCGGCGGTGTCCCACCACGTGTCGACGGCGGTGGCGGTGACCGGGTCGAACGTGAGGTGCTGCTGCAGCTCGTGGTGGTAGCCGCGTTCGGGATTCGCCTGCAGCAGTTCGACCTCGCCGTCCCAACTGGCCCAGACCAGCGGGTTGTACACGTCGACCAGCGCGGTCCCGTCCGGCTCCAGCCATTCCTCGGCGATCCGGCGCAGGAGGCGGCGCTGGTCGGCGTCCGAGCCGATCCCGAAGCCGTTCCAGTAGGTCACAGTGTCGAAGCGGCCCGCGAACGTCGCTGTGTAGAAGTCGCCGCGCACAATCTGCAGGCGTTCGGGCCCGAGGCGCTCGAGATGGGCTTTGGCTTGGTCGGCACGGTCGGTGAGTTCGACCGCGACCACCTGGTGTCCGGCATCGGCGAAGGCGGCGGCCGTGGTGCCGTAGCCACATCCGAGTTCGAGGACGCGCCTCGGTTCGGAGCCGCACACGCGGTGCAGCCGTTCGACGCGGCCGCGATCGCGGTCGCCCAGGCCCGATTCGGCCTCGGCCCACCAGCGTCCGGTGCGGGAGTAGAAGTCCTCGACCCAGTCCATGCTGCGAGCCTAGGGAACTCGGGGCGCCGGGGCAATCCCGTATCGGCGGGACGGCGGCATCATTATCCTTGGATTTCATGAAGGAGCATCCGCTCGTTCGGGAGGTCTATCCCGAACTCGTCGCCGAACTGGCCCGTCTGCTGGAGGCCGAGGGCGAGCGGAATCTGGCGATCTGCGCGCATGATCTGCGGCTCGTCGCCCCGTGCGGGTGCAAGGACGACTTCTGCCAGAGCATTCGCACCGCGGAGCATCCTGAAGGGACGCCGTACGGTCCCGGGCATCGCAACGTCATCCTCGATCCCGAGGAGGGCATGCTGATCCTCGATGTGGTGCACGAGAGGATCGTGTACGTCGAGGTCCTCGACCGTCCGCCGATGGTCCGAAAAGACGCCGTGGCCTAGCGGATGAGTATCGATTCCAGGTGGGCGCGCAGTTCGTCGGCCACGTCGACCGCTTCGGGGTCGTAGAGCCACTGCACTTGGAGGCCGTCCCAGAGGGCGACGAACCAGATCGCCTCGCGCCGCGGGTCGCGGTCGGCCGCGATCTGGCCGCTCCCGCGGAGCAGGTCGAAGACGGTCGTGAAGTGGTCAACGGCCCAGCGGAAGCGGCGGCTGAAGAACTCGTGCGCCGGGTGCTCGGCGGCCGTCGCTTCGTGCGAGAGCACGGTGTAAAGCTCGATGAGGCCGGGGCGCGCGGCGTTCGTACGGGCGCCTGCGACGAGGCGGCGCAGGAACTCGCGTGCGGGCGCCGATTGGCCCGCCTGCTCGCTGAACACGTCGTCGCGGTGGGCGAGGACGGCCGCGAGCAGGGCGTCCTTCGAGCCGAAGTGGTGCAGCAGTGAGGACTTCGAGGTCCCCACGCGCTTCGCGATGTCGCTCAGGCTGGTCGAGGTGAAGCCGCGCTCGGCGAACAGCTCGGTGGCGCTGTCGATGATGCGGGCCCGCTGTTCACGCCCGCGCGCGTAGCCCGACACGTCGGCCGGGGGCGGATCCGGGAGGTGCACCAGGCCTTCGTCCTTGATGGACGTGTCGTAGGCGTCGAGGTCGACTCTCGTCGGTGTGCTTGGGGTGCGGGCGAAGTAGTCGGCCAGTTCCGAGGCCACGTCCACTTCGTCCAGGTAGAGCGACATCACCTGCAGGCCGTCCCAGGCGGCGGTGACCCTGGCGGCGTCGGCGTCGCCGCCTTCGAAGTGGTAGCGGCGCACGTCTTCATAGCGGCGCTTCATGTGCTCGTGCCCCGGGTGGGCCGGGGAGACGGCCTCGCCGGTGAGCGCGGCGAACAGCGGGAGGTACCCGGGGGTGGCGGCGTTGCGGCGGGCGAGGCCGAGCAGGGCCTCGGGGCGCGGCAGGTCCGCGTGCATCTCGATCCAGGCGACGTTCGCGTTCTCCCAGCGGGAGAGGAGCGCCAGGAGCAGGTCGTCCTTGGACTTGAAGTAGCGCAGGAGCGAGGCGTGCGAGACGCCGGCCTTCGCGGCGATCGCGCGGAGCGAGACCCCGCTGAACCCTTCGGCGGCGAACAGCTCGTAAGCCGCGTCGAGGAGTTCCTCTTGTCGGGCACGGCCGGTGGCGTAGCGGCGCTGGGTGGCGGCGGTCACCTGTGGGTCCTCACGGTCGGCGGGTCGAATGCGGCTAGGCCTCTTCGGGAATCCCCAGCGCGGCGAAATGGTACGGGCGGCCCGACAACGCAGCGAGCGGGCAAATGGGCCGGATAGCGACCGCTCGGGATTCCCGAAGAGGCCCTAAGGCCGCGGGGCCAAGCCTAGCCGTTCGTCGGAAAATTCTTGGCCAAAGAAGCTAACCACTCGGTCAGTTTTCGCGATACAGTCCCTCTCAGGGCACCGTCGCCCCAGCTTGAAAGGTCTGCGCCATGACAGAGTTGTCCGCCCCCGCTACCGCGCCCGCGGCTCCCGCCCGTGAGCCGCGCGCCTACCCCTTCGCCCTCGCCGGCGCGAACTTCGGCATCTACGTCGCCCTCCTCACCCCGGTCATGGTCTCCATGGCGTTCAAGATCCAGCACATCACCGCCACGCCCCAGGCCGCGGCCAGCGCCCTCGGTCTCGTGCTCGGCGTCGGCGCGCTCTTCGCGCTCGTCAGCAATCCCTTGGTAGGCCGCCTGTCCGACAGGACCACGTCTCGCTTCGGCATGCGCCGGCCGTGGATCATCGGCGGCGCAGTCATCGGCCTGCTCGCCCTCGCCCTCATCGGCGTGGCCGGTTCGGTGTGGCTCGTCCTCCTCGGCTGGTGCATCGCCCAGATCGCACTCAACGCGGTGATGGCCGCGGCCAACGCGACCCTGCCCGACCAGGTGCCCGCGGAGCGGCGCGGCAAGACCTCCGGGATCGTCGGGATCACGACGCCGCTCGGCATCCTCGGCGGGTCGTTCCTGGTGAACATGATCGACGGCGACCTCGCCCGCTTCACCGTCCCCGGCGCCCTCGCCGTGGTGCTGTGCCTGCTGTTCGCCTTCCACCTCAGGGACAGGGTCCTGAACGAGCGGCCCGTCGAACGGTTCACGTTCAAGCAGTTCCTCGGCTCGTTCGTGTTCAACCCGGTCGAGCACCCGGACTTCGGCTGGACCTGGCTGACCAAGTTCCTGGTCATGTTCGGGTACGCGGGCATCGCCTCGTACCTGCCGTACTACCTCACCGAGCGGTTCCACTTGAGCGAGCAGGAGGCGATCGGCACGATCCTGCTGGCGAACGTCGCCTCGATGCTGGCCATGGCGGCTTCGAGCCCGATCGGCGGCGTCATCTCCGACAAGCTGGGGAAGCGCCGCGCGCCTGTGGCCTTCGCCGGGCTCGTCATGGTCGTCGGTCTCGTGATGCTCGCGGTCGCGCCGAGCGTCGGGTTCGTGATCGCCGCGCAGGGCGTCATCGGCCTCGGCGCGGGCGCGTTCTTCTCGGTCGACCTCGCCCTGGCGACCCAGGTGCTGCCGAATCCGGACGACACCGCGAAGGACCTCGGCGTCCTCAACATGGCGAACGCGCTGCCGCAGTCGCTCGCGCCGGCCATCGCGCCCGCGATCCTCGCGCTCGGCAACGCGACCCCGCTCGGGGCCATCCGCTCTGGTACCTCTTCGGCGCGCTGACGGCGCTCGCCGGGGCGGTCCTGGTGTACCGCATCAAGTCTGTCAAGTAAGGGAGTACCGCATGAACGATGTCGACACCCGCTACCGCGACGCGTCACTGTCGGTTGAGGACCGCGTGGAGATCCTGCTCGGGCAGATGACCCTCGAGGAGAAGGCCGGGCTGTTCTTCCACACCATGATCACCGTGGGCGAGGACGGCGAGCTCTCGGGCCCGGACCCGGTGTTCGGCCTGCCCTCGAACGAGGAGTACGTGGCCGGGCGGCTCATGAACCACTTCAACGTCCTCGGCGGGCTGCCCTCCGCCGAGCTGGCCGCCAAGTGGCACAACAGGCTCCAGGAACTGGCCGCCTCGACGCGGCTGGGTGTCCCGGTGACGTTCTCGACCGACCCGCGCCACTCGTTCAGCGACAACCCGCTCGCCGCGCTCAACACGCAGGCGTTCTCCGAATGGCCCGAGATGCTCGGCTTCGCCGCCCTGCGCGACGAGGCCCTTGTGGAGCGATTCGGTGACATCGCCCGGCGCGAATACACCGCCGTCGGGCTGCGGGTCGCGCTGCACCCGCAGATCGACCTCGCCACGGAGCCGCGATGGGCCCGGCAGCTCCCCACGTTCGGGGAGGACGCCGACCTCACCTCGCGTCTCGGGGCCGCGTACATCCGCGGGTTCCAAGGGGCCGAGCTCGGCCCGGAGTCGGTGGCGGCCATGGCGAAGCACTTTCCGGGAGGCGGCCCGCAGCAGGACGGCGAGGACCCGCACTTCGCGTACGGGCGCGAGCAGGTCTACCCGGGCGGGCAGTTCGAGCTGCACCTCAAGCCGTTCGAGGCGGCGTTCGCGGCCGGGGTCTCGCAGATCATGCCGTACTACGGGATGCCGGTCGGGACCGAGCACGAGGAGGTCGGTTTCGGCTTCAACAAGTCCGTGATCACCGGGCTGCTGCGCGAGCGGTTCGGCTTCGACGGCGTGGTCTGCACCGACTGGGGCCTGATCAGCGACGGCGAGATCATGGGCCAGCCGTTCCCGGCCCGCGCTTGGGGCGTCGAGCACCTGTCGCCGCGCGAACGCATGGTCAAGGTCCTCGACTCCGGCGCCGACCAGTTCGGCGGCGAGGCCGTCCCCGAGCTGCTCGTCGACATCGTCAGGGCCGGTGAGGTCAGCGAGGAGCGCCTTGACGTCTCGGCTCGACGGCTGCTGCGTGAGAAGTTCGTCCTCGGGCTCTTCGACCGGCCCTATGTGGATGAAGAAACTGCTGGCGCGGCAGTCGGCACAGCCGAGTTCCGCGCCGAAGGCGAAGCGGCGCAACGGGCGTCGGTCACGCTGCTGAGCAACGACGGCGTCCTGCCGTTCGAGACCGGCCTCAAGTTGTACGTCGAGGGCGTCGAGCCCGGGATCGCCGCCGAGTACGGCAGGGTGGTCGCCACTCCTGAGGAGGCCGACGTCGCCGTGATCCGGCTCCAGGCCCCGTACGAGCAGCGCGAGACGATGTTCGAGAACTTCTTCCACGCCGGGTCGCTCGACTTCCCGGCCGACGTGATCGAGCACGTCGCCGCGGTGGCCGCCTCGGTGCCCACAGTGGTCGACGTGTTCCTCGACCGGCCCGCGATCCTGGGCCCGATCGTCGGGGCGGCCGCGGCCGTCACGGGCAATTACGGCACCAACCCGGCGGCGCTGTTCGACGTCCTGACCGGCCGGGCCGAACCGAAGGGCATGCTGCCGTTCGACCTCCCGTCGAGCATGAAGGCGGTCGAGGCGAGCCGTCCCGACGTCCCCTTCGACACGGCCGACCCGCTGTTCAGCTTCGGGCACGGGCTGTCTTACTGAGCCACAACCGCATAAGGACGGCGGGACCCCGAAAAGGGGCCCCGCCGTCCGTGTTCATCGGGAGGCGGGCATCGGGGCGATCGGGGCGTTCCCGTCGGCTTCGGCCACCGCATTCGACGCGGCGAGCGCGAAGTCCTGGCGGAGGCCGTCTGCAGGGGCCGCGCCCGGGGCGTGCTGGGTGACCGAGACGCCGCGGACCAGGGCCGTGTACACGCCGTCCTCAGGGGCGGCCACGGTGATCTGCTGGACGTTGTTGGTCACGCGCGTCGCCGGGTTCGCGTCCCAGTTCAGGATCTCGCCCGAGGGGGTCTCGAGCTGGAGGTACAGCTCGTTCACCAAGCCGCCCAGGCCTTCGAGCGACGGCGCGTCCGTCCACACGAGCGTGATCTTGAGCGGCTGGGCCAGGTCGGCCGCCTCGATCCGGTAGCGGCGGATCTCGCCGGTGGCGACCGCGTCCTCGGGAGCGTCGGCGAACCGCGACCGGTGCGCGGGGTCCGAGCCGACGGCGCGGGCCACGTCGACGCGGCCGAAGCCGCTCACCGGGTTCGGTCCCGCGGGGATCTCGCCGGGGTATTGGCCGGGGATCGCGACCGCGCCGTTCACCAAGAGCGCCTTGAGAAGCGCGGCGGAGGGGCCGCGGCCTTCCGCGAGGTGGCCCTGCTCGGTGAGGTGCTGGCGCACCAGTGCGGCCGCGCCCGCGACCAGCGGCGTGGCCATGCTCGTGCCGCCGCTCCAGCAGTAGCGGTCGCGCAGCGGGTGGCCTTCGGGCAGGCGGCCCCACAGCGGCTCGTCGTCGCCGGCGAACACCGAGGTGAGCATGGACAGGACGTTCGTGCCCGGGGCGACCACGTCGGGTTTGATCCGCAGGTCGTCGGTGGGGCCGCGCGATGAGAACGCGGCCATGCCGTCGGCGTCGTCCGAGACGTGCCCGGCGGCGGCGAGCTTCGGGTACGAACCCCACTGGCTCCAGTTGCGGTCGAGGCCGGGCGGCGGCTCGGAGCCGCTCGGGCGCAGGTTCTCGGTGGCGCCCACGGTGAGGCAGTTCTTTGCCGTACCGGGCGAGCCCATCGAGTCGGGGTCGACGAACCCGTCCGCGTTCACGTCCTCGCCGTCGTTCCCGGCGGCGAAGAGCACCAGCATGTCCGGGTGCGTCCACATGAACTCGTCCACGGCCCGCGCGTTCGCGCCGTACTCCCCCGCGAGCGGCGCGCCCCACGAGTTGGTGTGGACGCGGGCGCCCGCCTCATAGGCCTCGGCGAACAGCTCACCGATGTCGCCGGGGATGCCGTAGAGGCCCGATGCCGGTGGCGGCCAAGGGAACGTGAACGGCTGCAGGCCCGCCGCGGCGAGCTCGGCGCGGGACTTCCAGCGCACTTTCTGATTGATGGCCTGGAAGAACACGCTCGCCTCGGGCGCGATCCCGGCAGGGACGGGCTCCGCGCCCGCCTGGCGGGCGGCCTCGCCCGAGCCGAGCACCGAACCGGTGACGTGCGTGCCGTGGCCGGAGTCGGTGTCGGCCGGGCCGTCGTCATGGCCGGGCGGGTCGTTCGTGAAGGGCGCCAGCACTTCCCGAGTCGGCCAGGAGGTGATCCCGGCGATGCGGCCGCGCACGTCCGGATGGACGGTCTCGGCGTCCCCGTTGTCGAGACCGGAGTCGGCGACGGCCACGATCTGGCCCGCGCCGGCGAGCGCGAGCCCGGCGAAGCGGTGGTCGGCCGGGACGCCCATGATCGCGGCGGCCTTGTCATTGCTGGTCTGCGAGAACGCATACGGCACGATCGCCTGGACGCCCTCCACGTCGGCGAGGTCGGCGATCACCGAACACGGAACGCTCGCGACGAGCGACTTCGGCAGCGCCGTGAAGATCTGGCCGCCCGCGTCGCGGATGCGGCGGGCCAGCGCGCCGGTGTCCTCGCCGGGGAAGACGGCGACCTCGACCATCTGCGGGCCGTCGTCGGTGAAGTCCTCGGGGTCGACGGCGGCGAGGTAGGCGGCGTCGAGGTCGCGTCGGGGCGCGTGGTGGAGCTTCGGCGAGACCTTCATGGCCGGGCGGTAGGGGGTGACCTCGTCCACGGTGGGCAGTGCCCGGATCGCCTCGGCGCGTTCGGGAAGGAACCCGGCGAGCATCGTGAAGCCGGAGAGGCTGCCGTGGAGTTCGGCTCCGGCCTCGGCGAGCTGTTCGAGCCAGGCGCCGGTGGGCGGGCCGATGAGTTTGACGAGGTAGTAGGCGGTGCGGCCGGGTTCGGGTGCGAGGGTGACGGCGGCTTGGGCGTCGAGTGCGGCGGCGAACTGGAAGCTGGCCCCGGCGGTCTGGACGGGCTGCTCGGGCAGGGGCGTGGTCTCGAGGCCGAGGGCGGCGAGGTCGCGGGTCTGGCGGGGTGTGCCGGTGACGAGGAGCGTGTCGGGGTATTCGGCTAGGACTTCGGCGCCGGTGTCGGCGACCGAGCGGAGGACGGTGTCGCGGTCGTCGGAACGCCGAAGCGTCACAAGGAGTCTGGACATGGCTGGCCTTCTTCGGGAGGGGTTGGCGGCCGTCCTGTCAGGGCGGTGTCTTCGGGATCGGGCGGCCTCTCCTCAGGCTACGCCGCGATCACGGTGCGTAGGGTCCCGCGAACGGTGGACCCGGCGGCGTTCAGGCCGGGACGGGCACGGGTTCGGGCGCGGTGCGGGTGGGTCCTCGGACGGCATGGGCGGGGAGGTGGCGTTCGGTCCGCAGGAGGATGAGGCCGCCGGTCAGGACCGACAGTGCCAGGACCGTCCACAGTTGCCAGGTGCCGGTGTCGAGGAGGAGGCCGAGGGCCAGTGGCGCGACGGTGCGGCAGAGCGACCAGGACAGTTGGTAGACCGAGAGGTAGCGGCCGCGGATGTGGTCGCGGGCGGCTTGGACCGAGAGGCTCTGGGCCGGCGCGGAGTGGATGAGCTCGCCGGCGGTGTACACGACGGTGATGGCGACGACCGCCGCGGCGGCGACGAGTCCGCTGCCGAGAGCGGGCAGGAATCCGAAGGCCGCGAAGGCGAGTGCGAAGACGACGGTGCCGAGAGCGGCGCCGCGGGCGCGGCGGGCGCGGTGCATCGCCCGCGAGACGGGGACGCCGAAGACGGCGATCAGGGCGGTGTTGAGGGCGAAGACGATCCCGGCGAGGGCGTCGGGGATGCCGACGTCGCGGGTGAGGAAGACCGGCAGCGCGATCGCCTGGGCGGTGTACCCGAAGGCGATGAGGAAGTTCGCGGCGGTGATCCAGCGGTAGGGCCGGTCGGCGAGGACTTCGCGGTAGCCGCCGCGGGCGGCTCGGGGCGCGGCAGGGGCGTCGCGTCGCACGGGGATCCGCGAGGCGAGGATCGCGGCTCCGGCGCAGGCGGCGGCGAGGACGGCGGTGGCCGCGAGGTAGCCGCCTCCGGACGCGAGCAGCGCTGCGGCCACGAGGCTGCCGAATCCCATGCCGCCGTTGCGGAGGCTGCGGTCCCAGGCGAGGAGCCGGTCGCGCTCGATCCCTCGGGCCATGTCGCCGATGAGCGACTGCTGGCTCGGCGAGGAGGCCCACATGGCGACGGCGATGAGGAGCGCCACCCCGAGGAACGCCGGGTAGGTCGTGGCGAGGGGGTAGAGCGCGAATCCGGTCGCGCGGAGCGCGAGTGCGCCGATGTAGACGCGTTTGCCGCCGTATCGGTCGATGAGGACGCCGATGGCGGGCATGGACGCGAGCGCGCCGAGTCCGGCGATGGTGAGGCCGGTGCCGATGGCGGTGAGGGACTGGCCGGTGAGGGCGTGGACGAACAGCATCGTCAGCGGCACGTAGATGCCCTGGCCGATCGCGTCGACCAGGCTCACTGCGATGAATCGGCGGCGGGCGGCCGCGTCAGGCGAGGTCGAGCGCATTGCGGCTCCGCTTCAGTTCGGCGAAAGCGTCGAGGCCTGCGAGGGTCTGGACGGCTATGAAGAGCCGGGTGGCGTCGTCCCCCTTGGGGATCGAGGAGAGGACGGGGCCGAAGGAGCCGGTGCCGTTGATGACGGTGAGGGGCGTTCCGGCTTCCTCTCCTACGGCCGCTTGGCCGGCCTGGTGGCTTTCGCGCAGTGCGGCGTCGAATTCTGTGGTGTGGGCGGCGTCGGCGAGGTCGGCCGGGAGGCCGGTCTCGGCCAGGGCGGCGGCGGTGACCCGGTCGTAGTCCTTGTCGCGGGCGAGGTGGATGCGGGTGCCGAGGGCGGTGTAGAGGTCGCGCAGGACGGCGTTGCCGTGGCGCTGCTCGGCGGCGGCGCAGACGCGGGCGGGTCCCCAGGCGCGGTCGTTGAACTCGCGGTACCAGGCTTCGAGTTCGCGGTGCTGGTTGAGGACCGCGAGGCTCATGATCCGGAAGCGGAGGTGGATAGGTTGTGCCCGTTCGACTTCGAGGAGCCATCGCGAGGTGATCCAGGCGAAGGGGCAGGCGGGATCGAAGTAGCAGTCGACCGTCGGGATCGCAGCGTTTTTATCTTCCATGGAAGACATAGTATCTTCCATGGAAGATACTATGCAAGCATGAAGAGCGATGCCGTGAAACAGATGGTCGACCAGTGGAAGCACGAGCGCCCGGACCTGGACGCCTCGCCGATGCTCGTGGTGGGCAGGACGCTCCGGCTCGCCGCGGAGTGGGACCGGGCCTTGCGGGGGCCGTTCGCCGAAGCGGGCCTCGGCAACGGGGACTTCGACGTGCTCGCCGCCCTGCGCCGGGCCGGTGCCCCCTACGCGCTCTCGGCGGGCGAGCTGAGCCGGACCGTCCTGGTGACGACCGGGGCGATCACGAAGCGGGTCGACCGCTTGGAGGAAGGCGGATGGGTGACGCGATCGGTTGCCGAGGAGGACTCGCGCGGCCGCAGGATCACCTTGACGCAAACGGGCCTGCGGCTCACCGATGAGCTCATGGAGGTCCATTTGGCGAATCAGCGCAAGCTGATCGAAGGGCTGAGTGAACAGGAGCGCAGCGAGCTCGCCGGGTTGCTGGCGAAGCTCGCTGCGGGTGGGTGATCAGTCGGTTCGGTAGACGACCGGGAACGCGTGGCGGCGGGCGACGGCGGCGATGAGCACGACCGGGATGCCGAGGAGCACCACGCTCCAGGCCAGCGGGATCGGCCCGCCCCAGACCAGGAGGAGGCCGCCGATCGCGCCGCCCGCGGCGGTGGCGACGTTCCACAGTGTCACGACGACGGCCTGGACCGTGTCGGCCGCTTTCGCACCGGCGAGCCCGGCGGCGGTCTGCAGGAGGGTCGGGATGCCGCCGTGGCCGATGCCCCACAATGCGATCGCGACATAGACCAGCGTGGGACTGTCTCCGGCCACGGCGAGACCGGCCGCGGCGAGGGCGACGAGGGCCGTGGTGGCGATCGTGAGGAGCCGGAGCCGCCGGTCGATGTGCGCGCCGACGATCCAGATCCCGAGGATCGATGCGAGGCCGAAGACCAGCAGGGCCGTGTCGATGTCATCGCCCATGCCGGCATGTTCGAGGTAGGCGGCGATGTACGTGTACAGCTGGTTGAAGGCGATGACGTAGACGACGATGACCGCCAGGATCGCGGGCACGCCGGGGATGGCGACGGCGCGCAGGACCGGGATGCGGTGCTCGGCGCGCTGGCCGGGGAAGTCGGGGACGACGGCGAGGATCCAGACCACGCCCAGGACCGCGAGGGCGGACATCACGCCGAAGGCCTCGCGCCAGCCGAGGACGTCGCCGAGGAAGGTCCCGACGGGCACGCCGAGTGCCAGCGCGAGCGGGATGCCGGCCATGACGATCGCGATCGCTTTGCCCTGCAGGGCTGGCGGGGCCAGGCGGCGGGCGTAGCCGACCATGATCGCCCACGAGAGCCCCGCAGCCGTGCCCGCGACGAAGCGGGCTCCCATGGTCAGCGCATAGTCGGTGGAGATCGCGGTGACGGTGTTGGCGGCGATGAAGCCGCCCATCGCGAGCAGCAGCACCGGCTTGCGGCCCCAGCCGGCGGTGAGCGTCGACAGCGGGATCGCGGTGAGGGCGGTGCCGATGGCGTACACGGTGACGGCCTGGCCCATGGCCGAGGCGCTCACGCCGAGGTCGGCGCGCATGCCGGGGAGGAGCCCGGCCGGGAGCGACTCGGTGACGACGGTGATGAAGACGGCGGTCGCGAGGGCGAGGAGCCCGAACACGGGAAGTCGCTCGGCGACAGGCGGTTCCGGTGCGGCCTGGGTGGTGGTTTCGCTCATGAGAGGTAGTCTCGAACCTTGACACTAATGTCAAGGTCCAGTCGAGACGCGGTGAGGTGGCCCACTTGAGGATCGGCGAGCTGGCGGCGCACACCGGGGTCCCGACCCGGATGCTCCGCTACTACGAGCAGCACGGGCTCATCACCGCCGAGCGCCACGCGAACGGGTACCGCGATTTCGAGGAAGACACCGTGGAGCTGGTCCGGCAGATCTGCGGTCTCCTGGACGCCGGGATCCCGGTCAAGATCATCAAGCAGATCCTGCCGTGCCTGTCGGGTACGGACGAGATCTACTTCCCCGTGCCCGACCCGGAGATGCTCGCCGCCCTCGAGGAGCAGCGGGACCGGATGACCCGCAAGGCCGAATGCGTGCTCAAGAACCGCGACGCGATCGCCGACTACCTCGACCGGGTGCGGGGCACCGAACCGGCCGGGCCCCGGAGCGCCTGAACACCCGCGGGGACCCGGACGGGACGGGATCAGGCCTTCCAGGCGCCCGCTTCGGCGGTGCGGCTCGCCCAGTCGGCGAAGGCGACGGGCTTGCGGCCCAGGACCTGCTCGACGCCGTCGGCGACGTCGCCCATCTTGCCGTCGCGCATGAACTGGTACATCTCATCCAGGAAGAACACCAAGTCCTCGGGCAGGTTCTCAGCGCGCAACGCGGCGGCGTAGTCCTCCGCGCTCACGACCTGGAAAGCGATGTGGAGACCGGTGGCCTTCACGATCGCCTCGACCGCCGAGGCGAAGGTGAGCGACTCGGGGCCGCTCAGTTCGTAGACCTTCCCGTGGTGGCCGTCCTCGGTGAGCACGGCGGCGGCGACCGCGGCGATGTCGTCCACGTCGATGAACGGCTCCACAGTGCCCTCCACCGGCAGGAAGAGCTCACCGGCGAGGATCGCCGGCAGCATGTCGCCTTCGCTGAAGTTCTGGTTGAAGTTGTTGGCCTGCAGCACCGTCCATTCCAGGTTGGAGGCCTTGACGGCCTCCTGGGCGGCGTACATGCCGATCACCTCGGGGCCGACGCCGGCCGCTTCGGCGAGCAGTTGGATGCGGCGGCCCGACTGCGCGACCAGGCGTCGCACGCCCGCCTGCTCGGCCGCGGCGACGAACGCCTCGGCCGGGATCGGCTCGTCCGGCGGGATGAGGTAGACGGCGGCGACGCCGTCGAGGGCCGCGGCCCAGGTCGTCGCGTCCTGCCAGTCGAAGGGGATGTCGGTGCTGCGCGAGACGGCTCGGACGCGGTGCCCGGCCTCGCGGAGTCGGGCGGTGAGGCGGCGGCCGACCTTGCCGGTCGCGCCGGTGACCAGGATCGTTTCGTTGTCGATGCTCATGTCCCCCAGTCAACCCGCTCAAGGGTGCGGCGCCCATCGCTGAGACGCCACGATGCATGCGCGTTCGTCTACCTTCCTCTCCGAGCGAACGGTGGATCTCGGTTGAATGGTGCGTGCCTCGCACAACCTGCCTGGCTTGTC
Organism: Glycomyces rhizosphaerae; assembly: GCF_042647865.1. NCBI lineage: Bacteria > Bacillati > Actinomycetota > Actinomycetes > Glycomycetales > Glycomycetaceae > Glycomyces > Glycomyces rhizosphaerae. The sequence goes on along the minus strand of NZ_JBHRWO010000020.1, from coordinate 318 downwards.
CGGGTCCTGATGCCCGGCCGAGCCCTGCGCGTTGCGCTCGAGGTCTTACTCGCCTGACGTGTGCCTCGTTCGGGACACTGCCGGTGGTCGGGGTGATCCCGACCAACGATCTCCCACCCAGTACGGCCTGGTGAGGAGCCGTAGTCAGCTGCGGGACGCGATAGCACGATGAGGATGAGATCGGACGCCCCGCTTGGGGTGACCCCTGCTTTCGGGGCCGTCGCCTCGGAATCAGTCCGGTTTGCCAGTCGGCCAGAGGTTCCCTTATGTTTGTCAAGCCGCGAGCGTGTGGGCTTGCCGTTGGTGTGCGTCGTTTTG
>NZ_JBHRWO010000019.1:0-190021 GCF_042647865.1 Glycomyces rhizosphaerae | reverse complement strand
CCGTGGAAAGTTTCCTATGACCCGAGACATGGGTTTCCTATGTCCTGAACCAACACACTGCCGGGGGCACCACCCTTTTTCACAGCAGCGTCATCGCGCAGCATCCGCAACGCCCGTTCAGGGGTCCGAAGCGCCCGAAATCCGAAACTTTCGGAGAAAGTTCCGATAGTTCTTCGGAACTTATTGACGCACTTCACTGCAATCCGCATAATTCTGACATCGATACATTTCTATGCGACCTGGAGGACGCATGTCAGAAGAACACTCCCCCTTGGAAGCAGCGCTCAAGGGACACCCGTTCAGCCGCCGGGGGCTCCTGCTCGGCGGGGCACTGGCACTCGGGACCGCTTCGGCACTCGTCATGCCCGGCGTCGCCAATGCGCAGACACTCACGCAGAACGCGACCGGAACCCACAACGGGTACTACTACTCGTTCTGGACCGACTCTCAGGGCAGGGCCTCGATGACCCTCGGCGCGGGAGGGAACTACAGCTCCCAGTGGAACGGCGCCAACAACTGGGTCGGGGGCAAGGGCTGGGCCAACGGCTCACGCCGCACCGTCAACTACAACGGCTGGGTCAACCACGGCAGCAACGGCTACCTGGCCCTCTACGGCTGGACCTCCAACCCGCTGGTGGAGTACTACATCGTCGAGTCCCACGGACCGTACAACCCCAGCAGCGGCGCGACCAACCGCGGCACGGCCTACATCAACGGCAGCAACTACACCCTCGGCCACTCCATGCGCTACAACGCCCCGTCGGTGGAGGGCACCAAGACGTTCGCGCAGTACTGGAGCGTCCGTCAGAACCTCCGCAGCTCCGGCACCATCGACACCGGCGCGCACTTCGACGCGTGGTCCCGGGCCGGCATGAACCTCGGCGCCTTCAGCTACTACATGATCATGGCGACCGAGGGCTACCAGTCCACCGGCAGCTCCAACATCACCGTCAGCTGACCCCGGGTCCCTCGCCGCTCCCCAGTGCGAGGACCCCGGACGCACGGAAGCGGGCGGGGCCCGTCGGCCTCGCCCGCTTCTCAGTGTGTCAGCACTGTTCGCGAATTTCCAAGTCAGTTGCAGAGCTCGGGGAGGCCCCCACCGGCCTCCCCGAGGCTCTATCCCACCAAACAGAACAAAGTCTCGGGTGCGCGGCGATCCCTGCCAGGGCCGCGCGGTCGCTTCTGGCGACGGTGCCTCCTAACGGAAGCGCGCTGTGTAGATGTCTCCGTCGCGGATCCAGGCGAGCTGGAGAGACGCGAACATCGCTTCGACGATCTCCTCGTCGGGGAGCCCGTAGTGCTCGCCGAGGCTCCTTCCGCGGTAGTGCCACAGGAGTCCTGCCTGGACCTGGGCGGCATCCGCGGTGTGCTTCCCGCATGAACGGGCGCAGCGGTAGAGCACCTGCCCGCTGCGGTCGTATTCGATCGCCATCACCTGCTGGCACATCGAGCTCCGCAGCTTGCCTGCCGCGGCCGCCCCCAGCAACGTCTGTGCCTCAAGACGTTCCATGGCACCCAACCCCTTCCGGCGACGATCGGTCCTCACCGGACGAAGCCCGGCCAGGCTCTGCAAAACCACTGGCGTGTCCGGTTGTGCGATGCGGGTCGCCGTGGGCCGAAGGCGATTGCCGGTCCGAGGGTTATGCGTACCTCAGTCGACGATGCGCCGTCGCGCACACGAGCGCCGGTTTGACGGCTTTTCGAGTCCGTGACCACGGTTGCAAACTTTGTGCCCCCGTGTCAATGAGCATTCTCACATGAATCCTAACATGCATCAACACCGGGCAGATGCACGTGCATCCGCGCGAGCATTCGCGCGCGCATCCTCATGTGCCGTCACGGAGTGTAATGTGGGACACTTGTCCCGACCTGCGATGGGGATGTCGGAATCGTCCGCCGCCGGGCCGTGCTGATAGGCCCGCGCGCGAAGGCCCGCAGAACCGGCTGCCGGTCACCCTTAAGTGAAGATCCGGCCGGACCGCCCGGCCACTGGTGGAAGGATCTCGAATGGACAAGGCACGCAACGGCATCCCGGCAGGGGAACTCCCCTCGTCACTGGCTTGGCGAAAGAGCGTTCGCAGCGGCCCCAACGGCGGCAACTGCGTCGAGCTGGCTACGCTCCCCGGCGGGGAAGAGATCGCCGTCCGCAACTCGCGCTTCCCCGAGGGCCCGGCCCTCATCTACACGGTCGCCGAGATCAAGGCGCTCGTCGAGGGCGCGAAGGACGGCGAGTTCGACGACATGATCGCCTAGCACTCGCCTCGCGAGAGCCTTTGGGCAACACACTCACCCTGGCAGGACAGGCCGAGCGGCTACCCTGTCAGGGTGAGTTTTTCTTTCGCGCAGACGCGGCACCGGTCAGGGGGTGAGAAGCATGGCGACGTCCAAGGAGGACGATAAGGACCTTCCGAGCGGTCCCACGACCCTGCGCGTGATGATCGGCAGCAACCTCCGCCGCCTGCGCGAGGCCGCCGACATCTCCCGCGAGGACGCCGGCGAGGAGATCCGCGGATCGGCCTCGAAGATCAGCCGCGTCGAACTGGGCCGGGTCTCGTTCCGGCTGCGCGACGTCCGCGACCTCATGATCATGTACGGGGTCACCGACGAGAACGAGATCGAGCGCTACGTCGAGATGGCCCGCCAGGCCAACCAGCCCAGCAAGTGGCAGCGCTACAACGACTTCCTGCCCGACTGGTTCAGCAACTACCTGGACATGGAAGGCGCCGCCTCCATGATCCGGACCTACGAGGTCCAGGTCATCCCCGGCCTGCTGCAGAGCGAGGCGTACGCCCGCGCGGTGATGATGCTCGGCTACGGCCACACCCCGCTGACCGAGATCGACAAGCGGATCGACGTGCGCATGAAGCGCCAGGAGATCCTCGACCGCGAAGAGAAGCGGCCGGAACTGTGGGCCGTGATCGACGAGGCCGCGCTGCACCGCCCGTTCGGCGGCGCGAACGTCATGCACGGGCAGATCAAAGCCCTCATCGACTTCTGCGACAAGCCGAACGTGCGCATCCAGATCGTGCCGTTCACCGCCGGCGCCCACTCCGGAGCCGGCGCGCCCTTCACCTGGCTGCGGTTCGCCTACGAGGAACTCAGCGACGTGATCTACCTGGAGCACCTCACCGGCGGCCTGTACCTGGAGCGCGACAACGAGATCGACGCCTACCAGGCGGCCATGGAGCACCTGTGCGTCCAGGCCACCCAGCCGCACAAGACCCAGGACTTCCTCAAGAAGCTCCTCGACGACCGTTACAGTCAGTAACCGTCGAAGTCGTCTGGACGGCCGCGTGCCAGAATCCGAAATTCACCCGATCGAGTGAGACCGCAACGCGGACACGACGAAGGCGCGCGACTTCCCCACCGCGCGCCTTCCCTGTATCGGCGGACTAGGCCTTGTAGCCGAGCCCGGCCATCATGATCCGGTTGTGCGGCGCCAGGTCCTCGGCGGCGGGGACCTCGCGGTCGGGCTCACCGGGGAACCAGCGCGGGACCCAGTCCAGGCCCGGCTCCACGAGCGGCAGCCCCTGGAAGTGCTCGAGGATCTTCTCGGGCTTGCGGACCCACCCGTTGCCGAGGGCTTCGAGGCCGGCCTGCTCGATGGCCTTCTGCTGCGGTTCACCGGTGTCGGCGAAGTCGGTCATGAGCAGGTAGGACCCGCTCGGGCAGGCGTCGAGGAGGGTCCCCACCCATTCGCCGGGGTTCTCCTGGTCGTGGAAGTGCATGAACAGGCCCACCACCATGAGGCCGATCGGGCGGTCGAAGTCGATGACCTTCGTGACGTCGGGGTGGGTGAGAATGCTCTCGGGGTCGCGCAGGTCGGCGGTGACGATCGTGGTCGTCTCGTTGGTGGCCAGCAGGGCTCGGCCGTGGGCGAGCACGATCGGGTCGTTGTCGACGTAGACGACCGTCGCCTCGGGGTTGATCTCCTGGGCGACCTGGTGGGTGTTGCGCATCGTCGGCAGCCCCGCGCCGATGTCGAGGAACTGGTCGATGCCGTGCTTCGCCATGTAGGCGACGCCTTTTTCGAGGCCCAGGCGGTTGTCGATGGCAACCTCCTTGGAGTTGGGCACGTGCTTCATGTAGGCGGCGGCGCCTTCGCGGTCGGCCGCGAAGTTGTCCTTGCCGCCGAGGATCGCGTCGTAGACACGGGCGATGGTGGGCCTGGAGATGTCGAAGTCGGGGACGTACTGTTCTGCGTTCTCTGCCATCGGTGCTGCCTCTACGTCGAAGGAACGATGGAAATATCGTACGACCTGGATCACACTCCTGGATTTCGGGATCACCCCATCGGGACACAGTGCTCACATTTTGCTTCATACGAATCACTAGGCGCACCAACCACTTCAGACGACAACGGTCCACTGCGGTCGCCCGTAGGAAGCGGGAAGCCGAAGGGCCCGAGTGCTTGCGCACTCGGGCCCTTCACTGTTCGGTGGGAGGCGCTACTCGCCTTCGTCTTCGGGGTGGGCCTCGACCCAGTCGGCGACCCGGTCGTCGCGCACGGCCTCCCAGAGGCTGACGGCGTCGGGGTTGCTCGACTCGGGGTCCTGGGGGTCGTCGGCGTAGATGACGACCGACTGGCCGCCCTGCTCGCCGGTGCCCAGGTTCGGCGTGGTCATGAAGACCAGGTCGTCGCTGCGCATGTTCATGAGGTTGATGCCGGTGGACACGGCGTTGAACTCCGTGTCGACCTTCACGGCATCCGAAGTGGAGTCGATGAACGAGGTGAGCTTGTCCTCGTCCGTGAGCACCCCGGCGCTCAGCGCGGAGTCCATGATGGCCTTGATGAGGTCCTGCTGGTGGCGCATGCGGGCGAAGTCGCCCTCCAGGTACTGGTAGCGCTGGCGCACGTAGTCGAGGGCCTCGTCGCCGTTCAGCTTGGTCGGTCCGGCCGGGAAGAACATCTTGTCGCCGTGGATCGAGGTGATGCCCGACTCGTCGTAGTAGTCGGGGGCGTCGGCGGGCTGGATGTCCAACGTGACGCCGCCGAGGGCGTCGACCACTTGCACGAGGCCGTTGAAGTCGATCTCGACCACGTGGTCGATGCGCACGCCGGTGAGGCTCTCGACGGTGCGGACGGTGAGGTTCACGCCGCCCCACGCGTAGGCCGCGTTGAACTTGTCCACCGAGTCCGAGTACTCCGCTTCGGGGTCCTCGGGGATGTACACGTAGAGGTCGCGCGGGATCGAGATGCCGTAGGCCTCGGTGCCGCCCTCGCTGACGTGCATGATGATCGTCGTGTCCGAGCGCGCGTCGGACTCATCGTTGCCCTCGCGGTGGTCGGAGCCGATCACCAGAAGGTTCAGGGCACCGTTGAGCCGCTCGGGGCGGTCCTCCTCGGGGATGGCGTCGAGGTCGAAGGCGCGGTCGAGGTCCGCGTTGGTGCTGTTCGCCGTTGACCAGACGGCGAACCCGCCGCCGGCCGCCGCGATCGAGGCGACCAGGCCGATCCCGGAGCCGATGAGGCCCCGCCGGGTCGGACCGCCGGACGCCGCTTGGGCGACCCGGGCTCCGCCGCCGCCTGCGGGCGGCACCGAGGCGCTGGCGCGGTAATTGGAGCCATATTGCGTCATGGCCACAGCTTACGTGGTGGCCGCCAAGGGTCCGAAACACGGAAGCCCCGGTCGTGTCTGAGAATGCTCTCAATCGACGGTGAGCTCGGTCGCTCCCGAATTCTTCGCCACGAAGAAGTCGATGGTCGCTTTGAGGCCGGCCTCATAGTGCACCTGCGGCTCGTAGCCGAGCAGTTCGCGGGCGGCGGTGAGGTCGGGGCGGCGGCGCTCGGGGTCGTCGGCCGGACGGTCGATGTACTCGATCGTCGAGGTCGAACCGGTGAGCCGCAGGATGATGTCGGCCATCTCGCGCACGGTGAGCTCGTACTCCGTGCCGAGGTTGATCGGCCCGTACTCGCCGGACTCCAGGAGCAGGATGAGGCCGCTCACCAGGTCGTCGATGTAGCAGAGCGAGCGGGTCTGCGAGCCGTCGCCGGTGACGGTGAGCGGCTCCCCCGCGAGGGCCTGGGAGACGAAGCTGGGGATGACGCGGCCGTCGTCGGGGCGCATGCGCGGACCGTACGTGTTGAAGATCCGCACGATCGCGGCGTCGAGGCCCTTGTGCCGGTGGTAGGCGGCGACGGCGGCCTCGCTGAAGCGCTTGGCCTCGTCGTAGCAGGAGCGGATCCCGATCGGGTTCACGTTGCCCCAGTAGGACTCCGGCTGCGGGTGGACCTGCGGGTCGCCGTAGACCTCGGAGGTCGAGGCCATGAGGAAGCGCGCGCCGTCGGCCAGGGCGCGGTCGAGGGCGTGGAACGTGCCGACCGAGTCGACACGGAGGATCTCGATGGGGAGGGTGGCGAAGTCGACCGGGCTGGCCGGGCAGGCGAAGTGCAGGACCGCGTCGAAGGGCGCATCGCCGACTGGCAGGCCCTCGGTAACATCGGCCTCGACCACCGTGAGGCGAGGGTGCTCGGCGAGGTTCTCGCGAGCCCCGGTGGCGAAGTTGTCGACAGCGGTCACGTCGCAGCCCTTCGCCAGGAGCGCGTCGACCAGGTGGCTGCCCACCAGGCCCGCGCCGCCCGTGACGAGGATGCGGGAGCCGGTTCCGTAAGTAGTCATCAATATCCCAGATTATCAGGGTTGGCCTGGCGTTCACCTGGACGCGAGCTGTGTATTCGCTCAGTGCACGCGGCGTCGCCCGTCAGTACGCGCCCTTTCGGCGCAACACTACAGCGATGGTCCGGAACAGGATCTGAAGGTCGGTCGTCAATGACCAGTTGTCGACGTAGTAAAGGTCCAGGCGAACGGCATCGTCCCAGGACAAGTCGGATCGGCCCGAAACCTGCCACAGGCCGGTGATGCCGGGTCTCACAAGCAGACGGCGGCGCACGTCACCGAGGAAGTCGCCGTTCTCGGCCGGGAGCGGCCGGGGCCCCACGAGACTCATCTCACCGCGGACGACGTTGATGAGCTGCGGGATCTCGTCGATCGAGGTGCGGCGCAGCCACTTCCCGACGTTCGTGATGCGCGGGTCGTCCTTCATCTTGAACAGCAGGCCGTCGGTCTCGTTGTGCATCATGAGCGCGGCCTGGCGCTCCTCCGCGTCGATGTACATGGTGCGGAACTTCCAGCAGCTGAACGTCTCGCCGTCGCGCCCGACCCGGTTCTGGCGGAAGAACACCGGCCCGGGGCTGTCGGTCTTGATGGCGATCGCGACGCCGAGGAGCAGCGGCGACAGCAGCACGAGGCCGAGCACCGAGGAGGAGATGTCGAGGACGTTCTTGATCAGCCAGCCGATGCCGGAGATCTTCGGCTCCTCCACGTGCAGGAGCGGCAGGCCCTCGACGGGGCGGATGTGCACGCGCGGGCCCGCGATGTCGGTGAGCTGCGGGGCGACCACCAGGTCGCGGCCGGTGCCTTCGAGCTGCCAGGCGAGGCGGCGCAGGTCGGACGCGTCGGCCGAGGCCGAACCGCAGACCGCGAGCGTGTCCGCCTCGAGCTGCTCGGCGCAGGTCACGACATCGGTCCCGGCGAAGACCGGGACCGGAGTGTCGAGATTGCGGACCGAGGACGCGCCCTCGGTCACATATATGCCGACGGGGACGAGGCCGGCCGCGGAAGCGCGGCGCACCGTCCGGTAGACCTCGAGCGCCTCGGGGTAGGCGCCGATGAGCAGGACGCGCTGCACGCCCTTCCCGGCCGCGCGCATCCGATGCAGGCCGTAGCGGGCCGCGTAGCGGAACGCGCACACGAGGACGGCCGCGACCAGCAGGATCACCGCGACCGCGACACGCGAGACGTCCGCTTTGAACGTCAGAGCGGCGAAGGAGACGAGGGCCAGCATGAACATGGAGGCGCGGATGGTGCGCTTGAACTCCTCGTTGCCCATGCCGAAGTAGCGGCGGTCGTAGGAACCGGTGCCCCACAGGGAGAGCAGCCACGCGAGGGGCAGCAGCAGCCAGACCGTCAGGTAGAAGAAGTGCAGCTGGTTGTCGGTGTCGAAACCGGCGCTCGGCGAGTGGGTGAGGTTGACCGCGATGACGCTGGAGAGCAGGACGGCGAGCAGGTCGGCGCCCACGAGGGCGGCCTGGTAGTACCGGTGCCAGTTGGAGGCGCGGACGAAGCGGCGCCAGGTCGAGCGGGTGACCCCGTTCGTGACGAGCTGCGGGTCTCCGCCTTCGCGAGTCCTGGCCACCGACGCCCCCGGTCGTCCGTACTTCCCGGCTGGGTTTTGCGGAACACTGCCACTTCCGTGGAGATCCTTTGCTGGGCGTTCCAGGCTCGTAGCCACTGCACATCCCTGCGGTCGTCAGCTTACGGTGGAGGTGAGTGTCCGCGGGCGGAGATCAGCGCTGCGTCTCCGACTGCGCCTTTCTCGGGCTGGGCGGCCCGCCGACACGGTACCCGACAACCTACACCTATTCCGCTGCTGAGGTATGTTCGGCCGAGCTGAAAGCCGTCCGCGCCACCCCGAGACCGCATGAGGGAAACTGTGAAGATCGTCATCGCCCACAACAGGTACTCCTCGGCGCAGCCGTCGGGCGAGAACGTGATCGTGGACTACGAGATCGGGGCGCTCCGCGAGGCCGGCGTCGAGGTGGTGCCGTTCCTGCGCTCCTCGGACGAGATCGCTTCCCTTCCCGCCCACCGCAAAGCCGCCCTGATCGCCTCGCCGATCCACGCGGCCGGGACGCAGCGCGAGCTCGCGGCGCTGCTGGAGCGCGAACGACCGGACCTGCTGCACTTGCACAACCCGTACCCGCTGCTGTCGCCGTCGGTGGTCGGCACCGCCCACAAGCACGGGGTCAAAGTGGTGCAGACCATTCACAACTACCGGCACGACTGCGTGAACGGGCTCTACTTCCGCGACGGCCACGACTGTCGCGACTGCCACGGCAAGCGCTGGAACGCACCCGGCGTGATCCACGCCTGCTACCGGGGGTCGCGGCCGCAGAGCGCCGTGATGGCCGTCGCACTCGGCGTCCACCAGGGAACGTGGCGGGGCGTGGACCGCTTCATCGCGCTGACCGACGCGATGGCCGAGTACCTGAAGAGCATCGGCATCGAAGCCGGCCGCATCCGCGTCAAACCGAACGCCGTCGCCGACCCCGGCGCGGTGCCGCTCGGCGCGGGCTTCCTGTTCGGGGCCAGGCTGGTCCCGGAGAAGGGCGTCGCGCTCCTGCTCGAGGCCTGGAAGCGGACCGACCTGCCGGGACAGGTGCTGCGGATCGCCGGCGACGGGCCGCTGCGACCTTTGGTGGAGGCGGCCGCGGCCGAACGGGACGACATCGAGTACCTCGGGCAGCTCGAACCCGCCGAGCGGGACGCGGCGCTGGCGGCCTCGGCCGCGGTGGTCGTGCCCTCGATCTGGCAGGACATCCTGCCGACCAGCGGCATCGAAGCGCTCGCGGCGGGACGCGCGGTGGTCGCCACGCGGATGGGCGGCGCGCCGTTCATCGCCGGAGCCGACACCGAAGCCCCTGCGGGCGTGGCGGTCGAACCGACCCCCGAGGCGCTGGCGCGCGGGCTCGAAGCCGTCGCGAAGGACCCGTCGTTCGCCGCGAACGCCAGGGCCCGTTACGAAACGGTCTTCGCCCCCGAGGTGACCCTCAAGCGGCTGATCGAGATCTACGGGGAACTGATCAAGGCCTAGCGGAGCGAGACCCGGGCGTTGCTCGCGATGCTCGCCAGGAGGAACAGCGCGTTCACCGCGCCGAAGCCCACCAGCACCACGGCCATGAGCTCGGGCCAGATCAGCGCCAGAGCGATTACGACGATGATGAAGCCGTAGTCGCGCACGAGCTTGATCAATCGCACGATGAGACTGGTGCTCTTGACCATCGAGACGCCGTCGTCCTCTTTGGCCATGACGGCGGTGACGAGGTTGGTCATCCACAGGGCCGCGAAGGCCGCGCCGCACCAGGCGGGGAGCTCCGGCGTGTAGGCGTTCGTGACGGCCACGACCACGGAGACGACCGAGGCCTGGATGGCGATGTCGCACAGGATGTCGACGCGCGCGCCCGCTTCGGAGCCGGTGCGGGTGACGCGGGCGAGCTGGCCGTCGGCGCAGTCGAGCATGTAGGCGATCTGCCAGAGCACGAGCGCGGCGAGGGCGACGGGCCACCAGGGGGCGCCGTCCTGCGCGACGGGGATGTAGGCGATGACGGTAGCGCTGACGCCGAGCCCGATGACGAGGTTCAGGAGCGAGAGGTGGGTGGGCTTGAGGCCCGTTCGCCATGCGGCGTAAGCGAAGTAGGCACCGCCGCGCTGGTCGAGGAGGGTGGCGAGTCCGCCGCCTCGGTGGGCGGCGAGGAAGTCGGCGGGGCGGTGGGACGGGCGCGGGTCGGTCACGCGGGCATCCTATCGGGCACACGGTGCGTTCCCGAACGACCGCGAATCGTGGTGGGAATGACGCCGGTCGTGAGCTGGTGCGATACAGATAGTGAAGTTGCGGGACCCGGTTGTGTCAAGATCCCGACACCAGCTCACGTTGCCGGTCCCTAATATGAGCGCGATCCACGCCATTCGGGACGAAAGTGCTTCTCCCTTGGTAGCCAGCACATGACCGAAAGTCTTAAGGTTGATGGACCTTTCATTCCTGGGGAGGAAACATGGGGGACGAGGTGACCGGTCCTGCCTTGCGGCACTGGGATCATCCCGCGTACACGGCGAGACTCCAGGCGGGCCGGACGGCCCTCGCGCAGCTGCTCGACGACCGGCGGCTCGACCGGGACCGGCCCATGACGGGCCTTGAACTGGAGCTCGATCTCATTGAGCCGACAGGGGATCCGGCGTTCGCGAACGATGCGGTCCTGGAGCATCTGCACACCTCGGGCGAGGAGGAAGCGCTGTATGGCGCGCAGCATGAATTGGGCGCCTTCAACATCGAGTTGAATCTGCCGCCGCGGCTGCTCGACGGGGCGGGGATCTCCTGGTACGAGAGCGATATGGCGGCGGTGCTGTCGGAGGTGCGGGAGGCCGCGGACAAGGCCGGGGCGCTGGTCTGTCCGATCGGGACGATGCCGACCCTGTTCACCGACCACATGAACGTGGAGGCGCTGTCGACGACGAAGCGCTACCGGATCCTGAACGACCAGATCATGTCGCAGCGCGGGGAGGATCTGCGGATCGACATCCGCGGGGCTGAGTCGGTGGACTTCACGTCGGCGACCATCGCGCCGGAGTCGGCGAACACGTCGGTGCAGTTCCATCTGCAGGTGTCCCCGGAGGATTTCGGGCGGTACTGGAATGCGGCCCAGGCGATCGCGGGCGTGCAGGTGGCGATGGGCGCGAACTCGCCGTACCTGTTCGGCCGGCAGTTGTGGGCGGAGACGCGGGTGATCCTGTTCGAGCAGGGCACCGATACGCGGCGGGCGCATCAGCGGGCGGAGGGGGCGAAGCCGCGGGCCTGGTTCGGGGAGCGGTGGATCGACGGGGTGCTGGAGTTGTTCGACGAGAACTACCGGCATTTCGCGCCGCTTTTACCGCTTTGCGACGAGGAGGATCCGCTCGCGGTGACTGCTGCGGGCGGCGTGCCGTCGCTGCGGGAGCTGCGCTACCACAACGGGACGGTGTACCGGTGGAACCGCCCGGTCTACGACATCCATTTGGGCCGTCCGCATGTGCGGGTGGAGAACCGGGTGGTGGCGGCGGGTCCGACGACGGTGGACATCTGCGCGAACATGGCGTTCTTCTACGGCCTGGTGGTGCATGCCGCGAACGCGCCGGTGCCGTTGAGCGAGCGGATGGACTTCGCGCAGGCGGCGGCGAACTTCCGTTCGGCGGCGCGGCACGGGGTCCACGCCGACCAGTGGTGGCCCGGCCGGGGCCTCGTCCCGGCGCGTGCGCTGGTTCTGGAGGAGCTGCTTCCGGCGGCCGCCGATGGACTGGCGGCGATGGGCGTGGTCAGCCGGGACATCGGGCGCTACCTCGGGGTGATCGAGTCGCGGTGCCGCCGGGGCGTGAACGGCGCGACCTGGCAGGTCGCGCGGGTGCAGGTGGCCGAGCACCGGCAGCGGCTGGAGCGGCGGGACGCGTTGCGGGCCATGGTGCTCGACTATGCGGCGCGTTCGGCGGACGGCAGGCCGGTGCACGAGTGGGAGGTATGAGCGGCCCGTGAACGTTCATTAGTGCGACGGCGAAGGCCGGGACCTGGGGTCCCGGCCTTCGTCTTGCGTCCGTTGGGGGATCGCTCAGGCGGCGCCGTCTGCGGGGGTGCGGATATAGGGCGTGCCCCTTCCCACCCGCATCCACCTCCGACCTACCGAAGAAATGGGATGACTGTCCCACACGGGTCCGACACTCGCCCGAACCCGAGATTTCATCACGCGGGGTCCTCGGGTGGCGGGTCGTCGGTCGCGGCCGGCGGCCTACCTGGCGAGGGGTCCTCGGGTACCGAGGCGTCCGCTGCGGCCGGCGGCCTTCCCGGCGCGGCGCTACGCGGGGTCCTCGGGTGGCGGGTCGTCCGAGCCGAGCTTGCGGCGGCTGCGGCCGGTGGCCTTCCTGGCGCGGCGCTTGGGCTTCTCCTCGGTCTTCACCTCCGGGTCGGCGGTGAGGGTCGCCCCCGCTTCGACGGGCTTGAGTTCCTGGACCCAGTCGACTTCGGGGTCGGCCTTCGCCGGGAGATCTTTGGTGTCGCCCTTGTTGGTGTCGTCGTAAGCCGAGTCGGGCTCGGGGACGGTCCAGCCGGGGGCGGTCTCGACGAGGCCGGTGCGGTCTTCGCGGGGTTCGGGCCGGGTCGGCGCGTCGTCGATCTGACCGCCCGACTTGGGGAGCGCGCAGACGATGAGGGAGCCGAGGAGCCCGGCGATCGAGGCGTACAGGCCGACGAACATGACCGAGATCGATTCGATGTCGTCGCCGCGTGAGGGGCCGGCGACCAGGTGGGCGACGGTGACGATGAGGGGCCCGGCGATGCCGGAGGCCGCGGCGATGCGGTAGCCGGAGCTGGAGATGGGGCCGCGCCGGGCGATGACGGCCACGACCACGCCGATGAGGGCCGAGCCGACCACGAACGGGACCGCGATCGAGAAGCCGCGCAGGCCCAGGGCCGAGTCGGGGCCCGCCCACGAGCCCCAGACCGCCAGTTCGGTGACCGGCGAGACCCGGTCGCCGATCTCGACGAAGACGGCGAGGATCGCGAGGACCCACACCAGTACGACCGAGGCGCCGACGTTGACGGCGACCGACCGGGAGCTGAGGCCGATGAGGGCCAGCGCGAAGCCGACGGCCGCGCCGATCCCGGCCGCGATGAGCGGTTTGGTCGGGAACGAGTTGAACACGGCGCCCTGTTCGGCGGAGAGCGAGACGAGCGGGCCGATGAGGAAGGCGCCGACGGCGCTCGCGAACACGGCGGTGACGCGGGTGGCGGGGCCGAGGCGGGCGGCGGCGCGGGAGCCGATGGCGCCGGAGGCGAGGCCGCCGACCACGCAGGAGGCGGCCGAGAACCAGGCCACCCATGCGAGGTTGGCGTTCTGGCGGTAGTCGCGCACGGAGTCGGCGGTGTCGGGGGCTGCGTCGACCCAGGAGAGGAGGTCGAAGCCGGACGCCAGCCCGAGCTGGGCGAGTGCGGCGAGGGCCGCGATCGCGAAGCCGGCGCCGACGGTCTTTGCGGCGGATCTAGGTGACATACGTCGCACCGTACTGCGTGTACGCAATGGAGTCTCGGACGGGCGATCGAGTAAGGACAGACTGCGTCCTTTCGGCCCGCATACGCCCCGGAGTCCGTGTTCGTGCACGGCTCAGAAGCGGTGGCTCCGCCTCACAGGTGAGGAAACGCGGGGGTCCCGGCACTCCACACACTTACGGCTCGCAAGCTTCGCCGAGCCTGACCCCGGCTATGCTCGGGGCATCAAGGCCACCTGCCCGGTCGCCGTGCGAGATCATGCCGATCAGCGAGGAGCATTGCATGTCCAGCGCCTACGAGGCCCTCACCGCGTCGCTCGCGGCCGTCGACCCCGAGATCGAGAAGGCCATCGAGAACGAGGGCCGCCGCGAGTCCGAGAAGATCCGTCTCATCGCGTCCGAGAACTACGTGTCCCAGGCGGTCATGGAGGCGACGGGGTCGATCCTGACCAACAAGTACTCCGAGGGGTACGCCGGGAAGCGCTACTACGAGGGCCAGCAGTTCATCGACGTCGTCGAGCAGCTGGCGATCGACCGGGCGAAGTCCCTCTTCGGGGCCGACCACGCGAACGTCCAGCCGTACTCCGGCTCGCCCGCGAACCTGGCCGTCTACATGGCGTTCCTGAACCCGGGCGACAAGGTCCTCGGCATGGGGCTGCCCGCGGGCGGGCACCTGACCCACGGTGCGAAGGTCTCGGCCACGGGCAAGTGGTTCGACGCGGTCCACTACGGGGTCCGCCGCGACAACGGCCGCATCGACCTCGACGAGGTCGCCGAGATCGCGCGTCGCGAGCGCCCGAAGATGATCATCTGCGGCGGCACCGCGATCCCCCGCACCGTCGACTTCGCGGGCTTCAAGGCCATCGCGGACGAGGTGGGCGCGGTGCTCATGGCCGACATCGCCCACATCGCCGGGCTCGTGGCGGGCGGGGCGCACCCGACGCCGGTCGGGCTCGCGGACGTCGTCACCACGACCACGCACAAGACCCTGCGCGGCCCGCGCGGCGCGATGATCCTCACCAAGGAGGAGCACGCGAAGGCCATCGACAAGGCGGTCTTCCCGGGTCTCCAGGGCGGCCCGCACAACCACACCACGGCGGCGATCGCGGTGGCGTTGAAGGAGGCCGCGCAGGACTCCTTCAAGGACTACGCGGCGCAGATCGTGAAGAACGCGAAGGCGCTCGCCGCCGGGCTCAGCGCGCGCGGCTTCGACCTGGTCTCGGGCGGCACCGACAACCACCTGATCCTGGTGGACCTCACCAGCAAGGGCATCCCCGGCAAGCCGGCGGCGAAGGCCCTGGACATCGCCGGTATCGAGCTGAACTTCAACTCGGTCCCGTTCGACCAGCGCAAGCCGTTCGACCCGTCGGGCCTGCGGATCGGCACGCCTTCGGTGACGACCCGCGGCATGCTCGAGGAGGACATGGACGCGATCGCCGGCTGGATCGACCGGGCCGTGACCGCTGCCAAGGACGGCAAGGACAACGAGCTGGAGATCGTGGCCGCGGAGATCCGCGACCACTGCAAGGCCTTCCCCATCCCGGGTTGGAAGGCCTAACAGGTCCACTTTCGACCCACCGGCCTCAGGGCGCTCGACCGTAACGGTCGGGCGCCCTTTTCGCTGTGCCCTCAAGCACGTATGGAAGATTTTCAGATCCGGTTGCAACCGGTCATCGGGCGGATGCGTCTTGTTGGTATCAAGTCCCTCGACCGGATACGCCCCTGACCACGGCGCAGAGGTCTCTCCTCAAAGGAAACACCCATGCATTCGCCATACCCTCTGCGCGCTGGAAGGCGCGCGTTCGCCGTGCTCGGTGCGGCGGCCCTCGGCGTCGGGGCGTTCGCGCTCCCGGCCGCCGCCCAGACCCCGCCCGTCGAAGCGGTCTTCGTCGAGGACTACTCGCCGGTCACCGTCGGCGATGATCCCAAGCTCGCCACCGCGCAGATCATCTTCACCGAAGCGTTCCCCGAAGAGGGGCACACCGTCTCCGCCACGATCACGATCGATGCGCCGGAGGGCTTCTTCACGCTCGCGAACGACGGCGACGACAGCGACTGCACGCCCGATGCGACGGGCACCGTGGTCGAGTGCGCCGAGGACGCGGCCGAGAGCGTCTCCTTCGACTACCTCTACGCCGCCGTCCTCGAGGCCGAACCGGGCGACTACGACTACACGGTCGAGTTCAAGGTCGACGGCACGACGGTCGAGACCGTCGAGGACGTCATCGAGGTCTCCGCGCACTCGGTCGAATCGTTCCGGTACGGCTACGCCCAGGTCGACATCGAGCCCGGCGGCTCGGCCGACACCGCACCCGCCTTCCTGCAGACCGACCCGCTGCCCGAGGGCACCGTGGCCCTGGCCTACGGCGTGTCCGAACCGAGCTACATGCTTTCGGGCATGGCCGAGGCGAGCGCCCCGTACGAGAATTGCGTCGACGGCTACTGGAACGGCGACGGCGGGGTCACCTGCATCGTCACCGACTTCGCGGATTCGGTGGGCACCACGTTCGCGCCGGACGCCCCGATCTCGTTCTCCGTCGAGGAGACGGTTCCCGGACCGCTCGACGTCTGCGGCTGCGGCTTCGAGGTCCGCCCGCTCGACGCCGAGGAGCTCGAAGCCGAGTACGGCGACGTCGACACCGAGACGGGCGACCAGCTCGGTTTCGAGGTCGTGTCCGAAGGCGACGACCCCGACGACTACGGCTGGGCCGGCCTCATCGACGTCCGCACCACCGAGAACCCGTTCGACCTCGCCGTCTCGGATGCGAACGCCAAGGGCGACAAGGGCGACGAAGTCACCCTCACCGTCCCGGTGAAGAACCTCGGCCCGGCCGACGCCGCCTCGTTCTTCGACGGGCCCGGCTCGTACGGGCTCATCGGCACGCTGCCGAAGGGCCTGGAGCTGGTGAAGGTCGACAGCGACGGCGACGACCTGAACTGCTTCGAACCCGACGACACCTTCGTCGAGGACTCGTTCCCGGATTCGGATCTGGCGAACGCCGACTTCGTGTGCCTGTTCTACAGTCTCGACGCGGACGAGTCGTTCGACTTCAAGTTCACCGTGGAGATCACCGACGCCGACTCGAACGCCAAGGGCACGCTGGAGGTCGCCGCGATCGACAACGACGGCTACCCCGGCGTCCCCGACGGCGACACGAAGAACGACACGGCCGACATCACCGTCAACGGCGACAACGGCTCGGGCCAGCTCCCGAAGACCGGCGTTTCGCTGATCTGGATCGTCGGCGCCGCGGCGCTGGTCCTCGTGGCCGGCGTGGTCCTGTTCGCCCTCTCCTCGCGCCGCCGCAAAGCCGACGCCGCGGAGTAGCCGAACCTGCCCGACTCGCAAGGAAACCGAGAGCGACGGGCCCCGGCCGTTCGGCCGGGGCCCGTTCGCGCGCCACTCGTTCACCGGAAGTTCACCTTCGAGGCCGCATCAGACGGTGACGGCCGCACGTTGCCGTTACGTACCTGTTCTTCTCCCCCGCGCCCGGCGGGGACGGCAGAGGGAGCCACTCTGATGACCACAGCGAATCCCCTACTCGGACGCGCGGTGGCAAGCACGGCCGTCCTGATCCTCACCGCCGTCGGCATCGGCGTGTTCGCGCAGCCCGCGACCGCGCAGGACGACGGCGTCGCCTTCCCGTTCATCCACAGTGACCTGTCCTTCGCGGCAGTCGAACCGGGTGAGTCGATCCCGATGACGCCCACGCTGTTCCAGGAGGACCCGCTGCCGCAGGACACGGCCGCGCTCATCGTCAACTTCTCCGGCTCAGCCGGGTCCGGCTTCATCCGCCCACAAGTCGGCATCGACGCCCCCTACGACAACTGCGGCTGGGGCCGGCACTATCCGCAGACCATGTACTGCGTCATCACCGATTTCGAGGACCTGGTCGACTCCGCCGTCACGATCACCGACCCGGTCACCTACGAGATCGACTCGCAGACGGCGGGCCCGGTCGACATCTGCAAGTGCGACTATCGCGTGTT
Source organism: Glycomyces rhizosphaerae (assembly GCF_042647865.1). Classification (NCBI taxonomy): domain Bacteria; kingdom Bacillati; phylum Actinomycetota; class Actinomycetes; order Glycomycetales; family Glycomycetaceae; genus Glycomyces; species Glycomyces rhizosphaerae. The sequence goes on along the minus strand of NZ_JBHRWO010000019.1, from coordinate 172,406 downwards.
CGCGGTCAACGCCGAGGTCCTCGACCGCGACATCGGCGAGCCCACCTGGGACCCCGACTCCGACAACCTGCTCGGGCTCACCGCGGCGGGCTCGTGGGACGGCCCCTCGTCCGGCGAGAGGCCCGAGGAATTCGGTGAGATCCTCGTCGAGACCACCGAGAACCCTTACGACCTCGCGGTGGAGGACATCGTGGTCGCGGGCCGGGAAGGCGAGGAGGTCGACACGGGCGCCTCGGTCGCCAACCTGGGCACGGCGGACACACTCTGGACGGAGGAAGTGCCCGGCTCTGTCGCATTGCGCGGGCAACTGCCCGACGGACTCGAACTCACCGGGATCACCAGCCCCGGTGAGCCCTGGCCGGAATGGACGTGCCTGGAATCCGAGGAGGAACTCGCGGAGGAGTACCAGCGGGTCGGCGCCGCGACCGAGCTCGAGCGGTTCGACTTCGCCTGCTTCGCCTTGTACATCGACGCCGGTGCCGAGCGCGGGATCGCGCTGGCGCTCGACATCGTCGACGCCGACGCGATCGACGGCGGACGGATCGAGACCGACGTGGTCACCGACGCCGACGGCTGGCCCCCGGTCCTCGAGAACGACTTGGAGAACAACCGGGCCGACATCCTCGTCGACGTCGAGGACGCGGCCCAGCCCCAGCTCCCGGCGACTGGGATTTCGATGACGGCGGTGTTGCACGCCGCCACGGTCGCATCGGCGCTGGGCGTGGTGCTGTTCGCGGTCGCCCGCCGCCGCAACGCTGATGCGGGGTCCGGGGAATGAACGACACCGGAGGCGGGCCCCGCCTTTCGGCCGGGCCCGCCTCCGGGAGAGCGAAACGCGCCCGGCTCTTGAGAAGCCGCAGCGCGTCGCGTTCTAGTGATGTTCGAGTTGGCAGTCTTCGGCCGGCGCCTTGTGGGCGCGCTCGCCTCGGATCCTTAGCGGGCCAGACCGGCGAGGGCGCGGCCCTCGATGCGGTTGGCCGCCCGGCGCAGCACGCCGGCGGTCGAGAGGCGGACCTTCTCCGGGCGGGTGACGCCGAAAGCGTAAGGCTTGTCGGCACGCCCGTCGTCAACGACCGGGGCGTTCGGCAGGGCCGAGGTGGCAACGGTGTTGGCGGCGTCGACTGCGAGGTATGCACCTACGAGCTCGTTCATGATGATTCCTTCCCGGCAGGGTAAGCCGGTTCGTGGATCTTTCCTGGGGACCGCTCGTCGATGACGCCATTGTCGACGGCGGGAATCCGGTGCGACCGCTATGGACCGCCTCCGGGCCTGGGTTTGAGAGCGGTTGCGGGTTCACCGTCCCGCTCCTACTTCCCTGGGCTTCGTCATCAATGCTAAGGCGCGCGCATTCGGGAAATCCAGGGATTTTGCGTGGGTCACAGGTGTCCCGCAACACTGTCCACAAAGAGCTTAGTTACCGTTCGGTTATGAAATTCGACGAGCGGGTTTCGGCCGCGTGACGGTACTCTGTCCGGATGCGGGACTTGGGAGTTCGCGTCGGCCACTGGACCGGCGAGCACACCGGCTGCACGGTGCTGCTGTTCGACGAGGCCACGGTCGCCTCGGGCGAGGTGCGGGGCGGGGCCCCGGCCAGCCGGGAGATCGAGCTGCTCGATCCCATGCGCGCGAACACCGGCATCGACGCGGTCCTCCTGACCGGCGGATCGGCCTTCGGGCTGGCCGCCGCGGACGGGGTGATGCAATGGCTCGCCGAGCAGGGCCGCGGCGTCTCGACCCCGGTCGGGACGGTGCCGATCGTGCCGACACTCGGGCTGTTCGACCTCGACGGCTCCGGCACGGTTCCCGGCGCGGCCCAAGGGTATGAGGCCTGCGATGCGGCCATGGCGCCGTTCGAGCCGGCCCTGGACGGACCGATCGGGGCGGGCAGGGGCGCGACGGTGGGCCAGTGGCGGGGCGTGACGCTCCCGTCAGGACTGCGAACGGCCACGGTGTGGGCGGGTCCCGTGGCGGTGTGCGCGCTCGCGGCGGTGAACGCGTTCGGCGAACCGGGGCCGCTGGACCGCGAGCTGCTGCGGCCCGAGGGCTTCGCGATGGGATCGTTCGGGCGGAACACGACGATCGGCATCGTCGTCACGAACGCGCGGCTCGACAAGGTCGAATGCGCACTGGTCGCGCAGGGGGCGCACGACGGGCTCGCGAAGGCGATCAGCCCCGTGCACACGAGGATGGACGGCGACGCCTTCGTGGCGGCCTCGACAGGAAACCTGGAAGCCTCGGTCGACGTGGTGCGGGCGCTCGCGGTGGAGGCCGTCGCCGAAGCGATCGCCGAGGGCTTCTGAGTCCTTCTACACTGCACCACATGAGACGCTTTCACGCGGCGCTGCTGGCGCTTCCGCTCTTCCTCGCCGGTTGCGTGAACGAGGCCGACGCGGAACCGACCGCGGCGCCCGAATCCCCCTCGAGCTGGATCTACCAGCTCTCCGGCTATGCGGACGATCGCCTGGACGCCCTCGCCGCGGCCCCGCACGACGCGGCCGTCATCGACCTGGCCCGCGACGGCGGCGAGGACTACTTCACCGCCGAAGAGATCAGCGCCCTCAAAGACTCCGGCAAGAGCGTCTACGCGTACTTCACCATGGGCTCCATCGAGACCTACCGCCCCGAACACGCCGACGTCGCCGCGGCCGACCTGGTCCTCAACCAGTGGGGCGACTGGCCCGACGAGTACTTCGTCAAGTACTGGGACCAGCAGTGGTGGGACCTCGTCATGGCGCCGCGCCTCGACCAGGCCGCCGCCGCCGGATACGACGGCGTGTACCTCGACGTGCCGAACGCCTACGAGGAGATCGACCTCGCGCTCGTCCCCGGCGAGACCCGGGAGTCCTTGGCGCAGAAGATGGCCGACCTCGTCATCACCGCCGACGAGCACGCGGGCGAGGACCTCCGGATCCTCGTCCAGAACTCCCCCGAACTGCGCGAGTTCCCCGGCTACGTCGACGCCATCGACGGGATCGGCATCGAGGAGCTGTTCTTCCTCAACGCCGACGAGCCCTGCACCGAGGACTGGTGCGCCGAGAACCTCGACAACACGCGCACGATCCGCGACGCCGGCAAGCTCATCCTCGCCGTCGACTACGCCTCCGAGACTGAGCACATCGCCGAAGCCTGCGCACGCTACGAGGAAGAGGGCTTCGCGGGAGCCGTCGCCGGGGTCGACCTGGACGCGATCTACCCGCCCTGCGGCTGACGTCGGGCGTCACTCGCCGAACGCGGCCGGTGCGCGGGCCGCGGACCTGCAAGATGTCCGATTCGCGAAGACACTCCCAATAGACTCGCCTCAGACCACCCAGACGGGCATTGAGAGCGATCTATGGAACTTTCGCGCGCTAGAGGGACATAAACAGCGGTTCCTCTGCGGCCTAGACCACTGTATGATAAGCGCCATTGCCCGAATACCTTCGATTGCGAGGTACTCCAATGGTCGAACTCAATGGTCCGATCGTCACGACCTTCATCGCCTACCTGATCGTCATGGTGCTCATCGGCATCTGGGTCTACAAGCGCACCAAGACCCTCGCCGACTTCGCACTGGGCGGCCGCTCGCTCAACGCCCCGACCGCCGCGCTCTCCGCCCAGGCCTCCGACATGTCCGGCTGGCTCCTCATGGGCCTGCCCGGCGCGATCTACGCCGCCGGCATCGGCGAAGCGTGGATCGCCATCGGCCTCGCAGCGGGCACCTACCTCAACTGGCTGTTCGTGGCCCCGCGCCTGCGCACCTACACCGAGCGCGCCCACAACGCGATCAGCCTCTCCGCCTACTTCGAGTCCCGCTTCGAGGACCGCACCCACCTGCTGCGGATCGTCTCGGCGCTCATCATCTTCGTGTTCTTCACCGTCTACGTCGCCTCCGGCCTGGTCGCCGGCGGACTCCTCTTCGAGGACATCTTCAACATCGACGCGACCCTGGCGATGACCATCGCCGCGCTCGTGGTCGTCGTCTACACCTTCCTCGGCGGCTTCCTGGCCGTCTCGTTCACCGACTTCGTCCAAGGCGTCCTCATGTTCATCGCCCTGGTCGCCGTCCCGGCCATGGCCATCGGCGCGCTCGGCGGCTTCGACGCCATGTTCGGCGAGGTCGAGCGGACCAACCCGAACCTGCTCAACTGGATCGACGAGGCCAGCTACGCCGACGGCGCCTGGGGCACCGGCGGCACGCTCAGCTTCGTCGCCATAGCCGGGCTCCTGGCCTGGGGCCTCGGCTACCCCGGCCAGCCGCACATCCTCGCCCGCTTCATGGGCATCCGCTCGGCCAAGGACATCCCCGTCGCCCGACGCATCGCCATGGCGTGGGTCCTCATCTGCCTCATCGCCGCCGTGCTCATCGGGCTGGCCGGCATCGCCTTCATCGAGGAGCCGCTCGCCAACCCCGAGACGGTGTTCCTCACCCTCGTCCAGGACCAGTTCAACCCCTGGATCGCCGGGCTCTTCCTCTCGGCCGTCCTCGCCGCGATCATGTCCACCGCCGACTCGCAGCTGCTGGTCGCCTCCACGGCCGTCTCCGAGGACTTCTACCGCCGCTACGCCCGCCGCGAGGCCCGCGACAGCGAACTGGTGTGGATCGGCCGCGCCGCCGTCGTCGCGGTCGCCGTCATCGCCTACGCCCTGGCGCTCCAGGGCGGCTCCGTGCTCGACATCGTCGCCTACGCGTGGGCCGGTTTCGGCGCGGCCTTCGGACCGATCATCATCCTGTCGCTGTACTGGACCCGCATGACCTGGATCGGCGCACTCGCCGGGATGCTCGCCGGCGCCGGCACCGTGGTCACCTGGGAGGCGCTCGACTCGCCCGGCGGGGTCTACTCCCTGCTGCCGGGCTTCGCCGCCGGCCTCCTCGCCGCCTGGATCGGCGGCAGCCTCGGCCGACGCCCCGAACGCGTCTGGATCGGCAACTACCGCAACGCCACGCCCGAGGACCTCGAACCGACCGTTAAGAACGGCTTACGAGACCGCTTCATCTGATACATCGCCTGGTCGGCAGCCCAAAGCGTCTGCGATGGGTTGCCGCCGGCGACCAGGCGAGCCCAGCCGATCGAGACGTCCACCGGCGTGCCCGGCGCCGAGTACTCCCAGTTCTCGCTGCCCACCGCGATCCGGATCCGCTGCGAGACCGCGTCCGCGTCGTACTCGGTCGCGCCCGGCAGCACCAGGATGAACTCGTCGCCTCCGGTGCGCGCCAACAGGTCCCCGGTCCGCACCACGCTCGACAGCAGCGCCGCGACCCGCTGCAGGATCACATCCCCCGCCTGGTGGCCGTGCGTGTCGTTGACCGCCTTGAACCCGTCCAGGTCCAGCACCGCGATCATCCCGTCCCCGTCCACATCGGAGAGGAACTCGTCGAGGCGGCGCCGGTTCGGCAGGCCCGTCAGATCATCGGTGTTCGCCCGGTCCGCCCAACCCGCCACGGCCCGCCGCAACTGGTCCCGGTCCACCAGGGCACCGGCCGAATCCAGGTAGATCGAATGGAACTCGTTGATCTGCTTGTACAGCGCGTACGTCGTCGCGTGCGCGGCCAGGATCGACGCCGCGTGGTCGCCCTTCGCGACCAGCGCCAGCGACTTGAGGTGCTGCGGCTCCATCACGCCGAGGGTCTCGTCCCCGATGTCGCGCGCCTCCAGCACTTCGAGTGCCTCCAGGCCCCGCGCCTGCGCGATGAGCCGCGAAGCCCGCGCCAGCGTGCGCAGATCCATCGCCTCCACCGAGGAGGTCTCCTCCGGCAGCAGATGCTCGACCGACCAGTTCTCGCCGACCCCCAGGAGGCTCACCCGCGCCAGCGCGTAGTGGATCCACTCGAGTTCACGCGTGTCGAGCTCGTGCAGGCTCGGCTTGACGCGGCGCAGCTCCTTGAGCAGCAGGTAGTTGCAGGCCCGCGCGTCGCCGGTGTAGTAGCGCAGCAGGGCGTCCCGGACCCGGACCTCCACGCCCTCAACGGAAGAGCGGCCCACGCCGGTGCCCTCGGCGAGCGTGTGGCACTCGTCGAGCGCGTGCGAGGCCTGCTGCTGGTAGCCGCAGTTGGAGAGGATCACGGCGAGGTCGTACCAGGCGTCGACGGCGGCCTGGCTCTCCTCGGTCATCGCCTGGAGGGCGCGGCGTGAGAGCACCAGCTGCTCGGCGGTGAGGCCGAGGGCCTTGATGTAGTGGTGGTAGTACCAGGCGGCGAGCGCGTGGTACTTGCCGGTGAGGCGGGGGTCCTGGCAGCGCGAGACGGCGGCGCCGGCCTGGTCGATGGTGCCGGGGATCTTGTCGGTGGCGCGCTGCGAGATCTGGCCCTGGAGGATGAACAGCCACGCTTGGGCGCGCTGGTGGACGGTGTCGGAGTTGTAAACGATCCACGTGGCCTCGGCGACGGCCTCCGCGACCTGGCCCGACCGCATGAGGGCACGCAGACGCCGATACTGATCGGCATAATCACGCGCAGACGTGATCCCCCTCCGTGGCGTCACGCGCTCTATCCTGCCACCGCGGAGCCGATATATCCAGTGGCGCACGTCGTGGCCGCATTCCTCCTTGTGTTCTCGAATGGGTATGGGCCCTAACCGTTTTCCTCCACGGCCGGGCTGCGGCGCATAAAGTGTCAGCAGTGCCCGAAATGGAAGGATGGTGGGCTTTGCTCCCTGCGTGTCCCTGCAATACGTGTGGTGAACCGATGCCGGTGGCCCCTGGGGCGACCGTGCTGGCCTGCGATTCCTGTGGCACGAGGGTGCACGGGCGCCCGGCGTCGCGGCAGTTGCAGGACCCGGACTGGGTCGCTTTGCCGCCCAAGGCGAAGCTGCGGTACGCGGACGATACGGCGGAGATGCTGGTCGCGCCCGATGCGCTCGTGCCGTTCCGGATCGAGCGGGCCACGGCGCGGCGGCTGCTGCGGGATTGGGCGCGGGGGCGCTGGTTCACGCCGCGGGCGTTCCGGCGGATCGACGAGTCGGAGTCGTTCCGGGGCGCGTTCCTGCCGTTCTGGGTGTGGGACGCGCGGACGCGCTCGCGGTACAAGGCCGCGCGGGGCGAGCACTACTGGTCGCAGGCCGGGGGCGGCGGCCGGGTGCGCGGGGTCCGCTGGCTGCCGGCGGCGGGCCGCGTGGACCGGGACTTCACGGCGGTGCCGGTGGCGGCGACGGCGCGGCTGGAGGGACGAGCGCTATCGAAGCTGTTGCGGGACTGGACGATCGACGACGCGGTGCCGTTCGAGGCGCGGATGCTCGACGGGTACTGGGTGCAGCGCTACGACATCGAGCCGGAGGTCGGCCTGGAATTGGCGAAGGCCCGGATGGCCGCGGCGGTGGAGGGGGAGGTGCGCTACCGGGTGGGCGGGGACGAGCAGCACGTGCCGACCATCGAGACGGCGTACTCGGGGCTGGCATACCGCCTGGTCCTGCTGCCGGTGTGGCTGGTCTCCCACCCGCATCGGGGGCGGCGGCGGATGGTCGCGGTCCACGGTGAGAGCGGCCGGGTGGTGGGGATGAGGCCATGGAGCGTCGCCAAACTGGTCATTACCGCGGCCCTCACGTTGGGTGTGGCGGGCGCCATACTATTTTTTGGTCGATTATCCCTTTCGCCCTGCCCCGCAGGGCCGCTCGGCGGTAGAGGAATCGCCTACGCGGAGTGCTTGCTCTATGGTTCGTGGAACGCAACGCGGCAGCTGAGCTGCGCGTGTATCCCTCGAAGCGTGCCAGCCTCCCCCCGGCTGCGCCGCGGCACCCCACGAACCGTTCCGGGAGAGGCTATGGGCAGCCCGATGAAACACGCCGCCGCCAAGGCGTCGTCGCCTTGGTGGGCGAAGACCATGGTCGTCGTCGGCTCGACGGTCATGGTCGTCTCCGGCGGCGGCGCGATCGCGGCCCAGGTGAGCGTCAGCACCCTCGAGGACTCGGTGAACCAGGCGAACCTCCTCGACGACCAGCGGGTCGAGATCGAGGAGGGCGCCGAGATCACCGGCCCCCTGAACTTCCTGGTGCTCGGCACGGACGAGCGCGTCGACGCCGGCGGCGAGGCGCGCACGGACGCGAACATCATCGTCCACGTCAACAAGGACCTGACGCAGGTCAGCATGATCTCGCTGCCGCGCGACCTGTACGTGGAGATCCCCTCGGGCACGCCCGCTTCGGAGACGAAGCTGACCGAGGCGTTCGCCTATTCCGAGGACTGGGGCGAGTCGTTCCAGAACACGGCCGAGACGATCACGAACCTCACCGGCATCGAGTTCAACGGCGGCGCGATCGCGAACTTCGAGGGCTTCCTCGACATGGTCGACGAGCTGGGCACCATCGAGCTGTGCCCGTGGCACGAGATCAAGTCGATCCACACCGACAAGGTCTTCCCCAAGGGCTGCGCGGAGTACGGCAAGAAGGACGCCCTCGACCTGGTGCGCCAGCGCTACGGCTGGGACTCCCCCGAGGACGTCGAGCAGGGCATCTGGGGCGACTTCGGCCGCCAGAAGATGCAGCAGCAGGCCATCAAGAAGATCCTGGAGCGGGCCAAGGAGCAGGGCTACGTGACCGACCCGACGAAGGCGGTGAACCTGCTGTCCACGTTCGGCGACGCGCTGACCCTGGACACGGGCAACTACCAGCTCATCGACCTGATCACGCAGATGCGCGACGTGGATCCGGCCGAGATCGTCTCGATCGGCACGCCTTCGTCGGCGGGCGACATCAACGGGACCTCGTACGTGGTGATCCACGAGGGCACCGAGGAGGAGACCGCGGCGGCGGAGTTGTGGGACGCCATCGCGAACGACACCATCGACGAGTGGGCGTGCGCGAACGACGAGTGGCTCAGCGGCGATTCGAAACCCGACTGCGCGGCGACGACCGCACCGGTCGACGGGGGGTCGGCCGCCGAGGAGTCGCCGAGCGATGGGGAGACCGCCGGCTGACGTTCGACCGCAGGTCCCGAACGGTGCAACCCCTCGCGTTTATCGAAGTGTTATGCATGGTGAATAATGCTGACCTGACCATTGGAGTTGCATGGCTGGCAAAAGCGGGGCGCCTTGGTGGGCGCACATGATGCTGTACGCGGGCGGTCTGACGATGGTCGTCGCCGGAGGTGCGGCGGCGGTGACGCAGATCGGCTTGAACACTGCGAACAACGCGTTGGAACAGGAAGAGTTCCTCGGTGACGCGCAGGCCGACATGGACGTCGAGAACATATCGGGGCCTTTGAACATCCTCGTGCTCGGCGTCGACAAGCAGGGCGGGTCGACCCGCTCCGACACGATGATCATGGTGCACGTCAACAAGGACCTCACCGACGTGTCGATGGTGTCGCTGCCGCGCGACCTGTACGTCGAGATCCCCGACTGCGGGCCCGACTGGGGCAACGACACGTGCATGCAGAAGCTCAACCACGCGGCGTCGATCAGCGACGACTGGGAGGGCGTGACCCGGCCCAACGTCATCGACACGATCTACAACCTCACGGGCGTCCAGTTCCACATGGGCGCCACGGTCGACTTCAACGGCTTCATGGACCTGGTGGACCTGGTCGGCGAGATCCAGTTGTGCCCGTGGCACGAGATCACCTCGATCCACGGCGACAAGCGGACCTTCCCCGAGGGCTGCGCCTACTACAACAAGGAAGAGTCGCTCGACCTCATCCGCCAGCGCTACCCGTGGGACGACCCCGAGGACTACGAGAACGACCTGTGGGGCGACTACGGGCGCCAGGCGATGCAGCAGCAGGCGATCAAGTCGCTCATCACCGAGCTGAAGGCCGACGGCTACCACAAGGACCCCGGGAAGCTCGGCGACGTCCTGAACGGCCTGGGCGACAAGCTGACCCTCGACATGCCGGAGGGTCTGACCGCGATCGACCTGGCGGTGAACCTGCGCGACATCAACCCCGAGGACATCACCTCGATCCGAGTGCCGGCGACCTCGCAGGAGACCGAGGTCGGCTCTTCTGAGGTGATCGCCGACGGCGAGCAGCAGATCGCCGCCGACGCGCTCTGGGAGGCCATGCAGAACGACACCATGGACGAGTGGATCACCCAGTACCCGGAGTGGGTCAAGCAGACCGGCAACTCGGCGACGGAGACGACCGAGCCCGCTGAAAGCGCCTCGGCCGAGGAGACCGCCGAGTAAGACCGGAGAGACTGAAAGGCGGGGCCGCGCGATGACGCGGCCCCGCCTTCTTGCACGCCACAAAATGCGGGCCGGTGCAACCGCAGGCGGGTACCGTAGCGTTTCTTCCAATGGACAATGCTGCGGACCGACCCTTGGAGTCGCATGGCCGGCAAGAGCGGAGCGCCCTGGTGGGCGCACCTGATGATGTACGCGGGCGGCCTGACGATGGTCGTCGCCGGCGCGACCGCGGCTGTGGCGCAATTCGCGTCGACCACCGCGGAGAACGCGGTCCCGACCGAGGACATCCTCGGGAACGCGCAGGCCGAGGTCGAGGAGATCAAAGGGCCGCTGAACATCCTGGTGCTCGGCGTCGACAAGCAGGGTGACTCGACCCGCTCGGACACGATGATCCTGGTCCACATCAACGAGGACCTGACCGAGACGACGATGGTGTCGCTCCCCCGCGACCTGTGGGTGGAGATCCCCGACTGCGGGCCCGGGTTCAACAACGACCCGTGCGAGAACAAGATCAACCACTCGGCGTCGATCAGCGGCGACTGGGAGGTGACGCGCCCCAACGTCGTGCAGACGATCTACGACCTGACGGGCGTGCAGTTCCACCTGGGCGCGACGGTGGACTTCGAGGGCTTCCTCGGGCTGGTCGACATGGTCGGCGAGATCGAGCTGTGCCCGTGGCACGAGATCCAGTCGATCCACGGTGACAAGCAGACCTTCCCCAAGGGCTGCGCGATGTACGACAAGGACGAGTCGCTCGACCTCATCCGCCAGCGCTACGGGTGGTCCTGGGATTCGGACTGGGAAGAGGGTCGCGGCGGCGACTACGGGCGCCAGGCCATGCAGCAGCAGGCGATCAAGTCGCTGCTCAAGGCGTTCAAGGAGAAGGGCTACCTCACCGATCCGGGCAAGCTGACCGAGATCCTCGAGGGTTTCGGGGACTCGCTGACGATCGACAAGCCTGAGGAGTGGAGCGTCACCGACCTCGCGGTGAACCTGCGCGACATCGACCCCGAGAGCATCACCAGCGTCCAGGTGCCCTCGACGCCGGACCAGACCGTCATGGGCGGCGAGACGATCTCGATCGTCAAGACCCACGAAGGCGCGGAGCAGGAGGCGGCCGACGCGCTGTGGGACGCACTCCAGAACGACACGCTCGACCAGTGGATGACCCAGAACCCCGACTGGGTCAAGACGCCGGGGAAGACGTCGACGGAGACGCCGGCCGAGACCGAGAGCGAAACGACCGACTAAGACGGCATGAGCAACGGGGCCGCGCCCCTCAGCGTTGCCAATTTACGGCTCGCAAGCTTCGCCGAGGCTGCTTGCGAGCCGTAAATTGGCAGGATGCGAGGCCCCGTTCGCCGTATTCGCTTACTGCGCCACTGAACCCGCGGCTTTGGCCTCGTCCTCGTCGTCGACCTTGCGCCATTCGGGCTTGGAGGACTGCCAGCCGTCCTCGTCGTGGCCAAGGCGCCAGTAGCCGGAGATCGAGAGGCGCTCGCGCGGGACCTCACGTTCGAAGCGGAGGAGGCGGCGCAGGTCGCGGACGAAGCCGGCCTCGCCGTGGACGAAGGCGTGCACGTCGCCTTCGGGGAAGTCGAAGCCGCGCACGGCGTCGACGAGGCGCTCGCCGATGCGGGCGCCGCCGCGGTGGAGCCAGGTGACATTGACGTCGGCCGCAGACTTGAGCTGCTGCTCCTCTTCGGGCCCCTCGACTTCGAGGAAGACGTGGGCGCGGGCGCCGGGGTCGAGGCGTTCGACGGCGACCGAGATGGCCGGGACCGCGCTCTCGTCGCCCGCGAGGAGGTGCCAGTCGGCGTCGCGGGCCGGGGCGTAGGCGCCGCCAGGGCCGACGAAGCGCACGAGCTCGCCGGGCTGGACGTTGGCGGCCCAGGGCCCGGCGAGGCCCTCGTCGCCGTGGTAGACGAAGTCGATCCACAGTTCGCGCGCGGCCGCGTCCCAGCGCCGCACGGTGTACGTGCGAGTGACGGGCCACTGCTCGCGCGGGAGCTCCTCGCGGATGCGGGCCAGGTCGAACGGCTCGGGGTACTCGACGCCCGGGGCCGGGAACTGGAGTTTCAGGTAGTGGTCGGTGTAGTCGCCGCAGTCGAACCCGTCAAGGCCCTCGCCGCCGAGCACGACGCGGATCATGTGCGGGGTGACCCGCTCCGTCCGCAGCACTTCGGCGGTGGTGACCATGGGGGTCCTGCGTCCTCGGCCTTCAGCCACTTCGGGCTCCTCATGTATCGGCTCGCCCCACCCGCTCGACGAGGCATGCGAGCCGGGCCTCGTCGGGAGAAACTTAGGTTTCCCTAACTATCACACTTGGAAACCGTCGACCGCCAGCGGGATGTGATCCTCGTCAAGATGGCCACAAGAAAAGTGGGCCGTCAGGCGTGGGACGCGCCGCGGCCCCGCCCGGTGCCGGGCGGGGCCGCGATACCGCTGAACTAGTCGGGCCGGGGGCTCACGTCGTGCATGACCGAGCGCAGGAGCGGCCGTGACAGGGCCCCGGCGGCGATGACCGCCACGACCCCCGCGGCGACCGTGGCGCCGAGGATGAGCGCGCCGCTCGCGTCGAAGCCCATGCCGCCGATGACCGGCGAGGTCAGGACCATCCCGGTGAGGATCGACGCGCCGCCGATGATCCCCAGCGGCAGCAGGGTCTCCTGGCGGCGGGCGTCGTCGAGCACCTTCTGCTCCGTCCCGGCGAGGTGCAGGAGCCGGTAGGTGCGGCGGCGGTCGAGGACCGAGCCGATCGCGCTGATCGCCGCCGAGACGGCCGCGGTCAGGAAGACCACCGCGAGGACCACCGTGACGCCGGTGCGCACCGAGCCGATCAGCCGGTTCGACATGATGCTCGAGTCGACCTCCCGTTCGGGCGCGTCGCCGGGCAGGACCGCGGTCATGGTGCTGCGCACCGCTTCGAGCTCCGCGCCCGTGGTGGTCGCCTCGATCACCGCTTTGCCGTCCTCGGCGGTCAGGTACCCGCTGGAGTCGACCACCGCGACCTCCGCGGCGTCGCCGAGCCGGTCGCCCAGGCCGGCCGCGAGGGCATCCGCTTCATCCGCGGGGACCATCGCCGCCACGGTCTCCGTGCCCTGAGTGCTCGTATCCGCTTGGAGCATCGGGAACATCGCGACCGATCCGGCCACGAAGCCCGCGATCGCGACCCCGGCGACCGCGCGCCACGCGGCCTTCGGGTCGTCGGCGAGCCGCCGGGCCGCCAGCAGCCGGGCCGGGCCCTTCGCGGTGCGCGCCAGGATCCGGCCGAGTCGCTGGACGATCCACGGGCCGACGAGGTTCACCGCCGCGAGCGTCCCCGCGAACAGGCCGATGAGGATCGCCACGGCGATCATGTCGCCGCCCACGAAGTTCGTGCCGACCATGAACGCCACCGCGAGCACCGCGAACACGACCAGACGGATCGCCTTGAGGCCCTTGGTCTTCACGCGCCGCGCCACCCCGAGCGGGCTGATCACGACACTGCGCAGTCCGATGAGCGCCGAAGCGGCCACCAGCACGGGCACCGCGCTCGCCACCGCGATCATCCACGGGGCCCCGGCCCACAGATCGCCGACGTACCAGCGCCCGCCATCGATCGGGATCAGGGCGACGAGCGGCGTCACCGCCGTCCACGCGAGCGTCCCGGCCAGCGCCCCGGCTACGGCCGCGAGCGTCGTCTCGATCAAGGTGAGACGCATGACCTGGCCCGGTGTCGCGCCGATGAGGCGCAGCGTCGCGAGCCGCTCGTCGCGGCGCGACACGGTGAGCCGGGCCGCGGCCGCGCCGAAGACCGCGGCGGGCACGGCCATGAGGATCGCGGCCAGCACCATGAGGATCATGTAGAAGCCGTAGACGACGTCCGCGCTGCCGCCCGCGAAAGTGCTGAACTCCATGGGGGACACCGAGTCCGCGTTGGAGCGTTCGGCGGTCATCACCGGATCGGCGGCGTCGCGGCCGACCACGGCCACGAGCTCGTTCGGGTGCGCGAGCGCCTCCGGGCCGAGCTCTCCGGCGACTTCGACATCGCCGTAGCGGGCGAGAAAATCGGATTCGGGGACGTCTTCGAGCAGGTCGGCGGCGGCCGGGGAGAGCCAGACCTCGCCGGGCGCCGGGAACGCGTCCATGCCCGGCGGGACCGGCGCGTCGTCGCCGATCGCGGCGAGGTCCACGCGGGTGACCGAGTCGCCGCCGTAGTGGTCGGCGGCCGTGGCGATGATCGCCCCGGCCTCGCCCGTCGGCGCGGCCGGTTCGCGCCAGGAAGTGCGGTCGGCGCGCTCGTCGAACGCGAAGTTCCCGGCCACGGCGAACTGGAGCAGCAGCGTCGCGACGGCGACCGCGAGCGCGGTCAGGCCCGTGCTCAAGAGGGCGCTGCGCCCGCCGAAGCGGGTCAGGCGCCAGGCCAGTTCGGTCATCGCCAGACCTCCACGACCGACTCGTGACCGAAGCCCGGGCCGGCGGAGCGCATGTGCGGCGCGGCCGCCTGGCCGCCCGCGTCCGGTCCCGCGACGGCCGGACCGGGTCCGGCCCCACCGCCGGGTCGGGCCGGACCCGGTCCGAACGCCTCACCGCCGCGGCCCACCGCGTTCACGGCGGCGACCGATCCGGCGGCGAACGCGACCGGGCTCGCCGAAGCATCGTCTTGCGCCGCATGCGAACCGGGGCCTTCCGCTCCCGGCCCGGCAGCGTTCCCACTCTGCCGCACCGGAAGTGCGCTCGCGCCCGACGGGCCAGAACCGGCCCGCAGGCCCGCACCGACCGGTTCGTCGAACCCGGTCCTGCCGCCGTCACCGGTCCGCGGTGTGCCGCTGAGGCGCCCGTCGCGGATCTCGATGGTCCGCGTGCAGCGCGCCGCGATGCGCGGGTCGTGCGTGACCACGACGAGCGCCGCGTCAAGCTCCCTGACCGTGTCGAGCAGGACCTCCATCACCTGGTCGCCCGTCGCGCGGTCCAGCGCACCGGTCGGCTCGTCCGCGAAGACCACCGCCGGGCGGACCACGAGCGCCCGGGCCAGCGCGACCCGCTGGGCCTCGCCGCCGGACAACTCTCCGGGACGGCGGTCCTCCTTGCCCTCCAAGCCGAGCCGCCGCAGCTCCGCGCGAGCGGGTTCGAGTGCGGCCTTGCGGGAGGTGCCGCCGAGCATGAGCGGCAGCGCCACGTTCTCCTCAGCCGGAAGCTCCGGCAGGAGCTGCCCGAACTGGAACAGGAACGCGAAGCGGGTGCGCCGCAGGTGGCTGCGCTGGCGCTCGGAGAGGGCGTCGATGCGTTCGTCGAACAGGCGCACCTCCCCCGAGTCGGGCCTCATGATCCCGGCCAGGCAGTGCAGCAGGGTCGACTTGCCCGAGCCGCTGGGCCCGGTCACGGCCACCGATTCGCCGGGGCCGACGGCGAAGTCCACGCCGTCGAGCGCAGGGGCGGTTCCGAAGTGCTTGGTGAGCGAGCGGGCGGTGAGCATGGGCGGCCTCATCGGCGGGCCTTCCCTTCGGGTGCGATGAAGGGCAGCGCCGTGCCCGCAATGAGGAATGCGATCGTGAGCACCAGGCTCACGACGAGTGCGATCTCCAGGAATCCGTTCATGAAGCCAGCTTCGCTTCGACGAAGGGGTATCGGCTTCGGCTCGGCGGCCGGTATCCGGCGCCCCGGGTCGGCCGTTCGACCGAGGGGCGCGTTTCGACGGCTACCTTCGACGGCATGACGTTGCGCCGTTCCTGGAGTGTCCGCACGAACAAGCTGGCGATGCGCCTGCTCAAGATCTGCATGGTCTGCGGGCTGGTCCTGGTCCTGCTCGCCGACACCCTGTCGACCTCGGGGACGAAACCGATCCCGATCGTCGTGCCGATCGGATGGCTCGAATTCGCGAGCGGACTCTTCGCCATCGGCGTGTACACGCTCTACCGGCCCGGTCGCAAACGCTGGATCGCCGCGGTCGCGGTCGTATCGATTCTCGTCACCGCGGTGGAACTGCTGGTGGACACGGACACCCGAGGCGTCGGGACGGCCGAGCTCCTCGCGCTGGGCCTGCTCATGCTGTACGCCGTAAGGCAATGGGACGCCCCGCCCGGGCGGTGGGTCGCACTGGTGACGGCGGTCGCCGCCGTCTTCATCGGCCAGCGGATGTTCGTCTACCCGGGCTCGAACGCCGGCGGAACCGTCCTGATCATCTTGACCCTTTCGACGATCACCGGATTCGGCGCGTACCTGCGCGGCATGGACAAGCTGCGGCGCGAGACGCAGGAGGAGGTGCGCCAGGCCGAGCGGCTGGAACTGGCGCGGGAGATGCACGACTTCGTCGCGCACCACGTCACTGGCATGGTGGTGCTCGCGCAGGCCGCGCAGGTGACGAACACGGACCCGAAGCAGGCGTTCGCGGACATCGAGGAGGCCGGGCTCGCCGCGCTGACCTCGATGCGGCGCATGGTGAAGATGCTCCGCAACGACGACGCGGGCGCGGGCACGAACCCGCTCGGGGACCTCGCGCAGATCGAGGACCTCGTGGAGCGGTTCAACCGCGAAGGCACCGACACGACGTGCTTCATCTCGCCTGAACTGGCGGGCAGCACCGTGGCGCCGGAGATCGCGGCGACGGCGCACCGGATCGTGCGGGAGGCGCTGACGAACGTGCGCAAGCACGCGAGGGGCGCGTCCCGCGTGCGCGTGGTGGTCGCGGCCGCGAGCGGGAACGGCCTCGAAGTGTCGGTGCGCGACGACGGCAGGGCCGGCCGCGGGAAGCTCGCCGACTCGGGCGGCGGCATGGGCCTCTTGGGCCTGGGCGAACGCGTCGGGGCGGTCGGAGGCCAGCTCAGGGCCCAACCGAGGCCCGAGGGCGGCTGGGAGACGGCGGCCTGGCTGCCGCGCGAGACGGCCACACCCGCCTGACTCGGCAGCCGGTAGCGGTGAACCCTGAATAGTTCGGTCCTCGCCTAGTCTGGTCCGATGTCGAACAGTGACAACCGCACTCAACGTCAGGAAAGACGCATTCGTCCACCGCTCGAGCACAGCGTGTCGGTATTCAAATGGCAGATCCTTTGCAAGCGCATCGGAGCCTGGTCGATGTTCATCGCCGCGGCGCTGGCTTCGACGCTTTACGTGGACTCGCAATTTGAGCTGCTGCTGGCGACGGCCACCCTGCTCGCCGTCTTCATCGGCGCGCTGATGCTCATGTTCTTGAGCATGATTGGTCCCGAATACGTGCGGAACCCTCCTGACTTCCGCCTTGAGGAGGACCGGTGAGCGTCACGGAGACGGCCTTGCGGATCATGCTGACCACGCTGCTCATCCTCATTTGCGTCGGGCCCGCGATCTTTCTCTGCTGGTCGATGCGAGGAGACCGGGAGCGGATCCGGTACATGACGGGGCGGTTCCCATTCGATGAGGACAATCGCCCGGCGACAGATCCTCCCCGGATTCAGCCCTGGGAACGGCCTTACCGCGGAAACCACTGGCCGGACCCGCGACCTGCGAACGCCCAGATCGACGATGACGACTGCGCCAAGTACATCGACCGCGCCGAGCGGTCCGCCATGAACCGAAGGATAAGCGGAGCACTGGTCGTCCTGGTCACTGCCAGTGTGTTCGGCAATCAGCTCACCGCCATCTGGTCGAACGCACCTGAGATGAACTGGCTCGCGCTCGGGGGCTTCTGCATCACTTTCGTCCTCGCGATGATGGGGGTGTTCCGTCAGGAGTTCGAGGCACGCCACTGGACCAAGGTCGCCGAGGCCTACCGGGCGCGGCGACAACGCATGAGTGCGGAGGCGCGAGCTCATGAAGAGGCCCTGCGTGCAGCTCAGCGAACGTTTCCCGAACGGCTGTCATCCGCATGGAAGGCCTTCCGGGGTTGAGACCCGGTGATGCGGAGGGCCCGCGACCTCTGGGTCGCGGGCCCTCCGCTACTGGTGGCAGGTGCAGGATTCGAACCTGCGAAGTCGATGACGGCTGATTTACAGTCAGCTCCCTTTGGCCACTTGGGTAACCTGCCGTGGCTTGTAGCGAGAGCAAGAATAACCTCCCCTCCCTGGGGGTGCGCAAGCGGGTTGTCCCCCGATGAGACCGCGTTCACTGGCGTGCCGCCGCCACGCGCGCGCTCGCGGCGGCGGGCCCGGACTAAGCTTGACGATCGCGCCCCTCGCGCCGAGCCCCTGACAGCGCGCCCCTGACGCCGCACCATTGACACCGTGCCCTGGACACTGGGCCGCCACACGACACGGAAGGACCGGACTGCCATGGCTGACGCCTCGTTCGACATCGTCTCCGAGATCGACCTGGCCGAACTCGACAACGCGATCAACCAGGCCCAGCGGGAGCTGAGCACCCGGTTCGACTTCCGGGGCACCGGCGCGAACGTCGAGCGCAGCGGCGACGAGGCGGCCGTGATCACCGCCGAGACCGAGGACCGCGTGAAGGCGGCCCTCGAAGTGCTCAAGGAGAAGCTGATCAAGCGCGGGATCTCCTTGAAGGCCCTGGACGCGGGCGAGCCGCGCCAGTCGGGCAAGGAGTCCAAGATCGACGTGGCCTTCAAGCAGGGCATCACGACCGAGGACGCCAAGAAGATCGGCAAGATCATCCGCGACGAGGGCCCCAAGGGCGTCAAGCCCCAGGTCCAGGGCGACAAGCTCCGCGTCACCGGCAAGAAGCGCGACGACCTGCAGGAGGTCATCAGCCTGCTCAAGGGCAAGGACCTCGAAGTGGCGCTCCAGTTCACCAACTACCGCTAGAGCGATGCACGTCTCGCTGGTCAACGTCCTGGTCCTCGCCCTGTTCGTCGTGGGCGGGGGCCTGGTCGCGCTCATGGTGACGATCACTCAGCGCAGCTACAAGCAGGACGAGAAGTCCGAGCACTGGGTGGTCTACCCCGGCGCCGAGGGCGGATCGCGCCTGGAGGCGCGGTGGGCCGTGGTGCTCGACGAGCCCGGGAAGCGGCCGATCCTGGTGATCAAGGAGATCCGCGGGATCACCGGGCTCGGGCTGGGACCGGCGAAGGCGTTGGTCGACAACGTTCCGTCGACCGTGGTGTCCGGCGTGGACCATTCGACGGCGACGAAGGCGCACGCCGTGCTCGCGCGCGCGGGCGCGCGAGCACGGATGGCCGAGGCTTAACGCCGTTCTGCGAGCCTGCGCAGCAGCGTCTCGAACGGGCCGCGGTGCCCGGCGCGGCGCATCCATTCGGCGAGCGCCAGCGAGACGACCCAGATCCCGATGCCGACCGCGAAGCTCCCTGCCAGGCCCATCGTGCCGCCCAGGTCGAGCATGAACGGGTAGTACAGGACCAGGAACATCGCGGACTGGAAGATGTAGAAGGTCATCGAGCGCTGCCCGAGGGCGGCGACGGCGGTCGTGAAGGGCCCGCGCCGCGCCAGGCGGATCGCGATCAGTCCGACCAGGGCCGCGGCCCCGATGCCTCCGGCGTAGCCGCCGAGCGAGTGCCCGGCCGTGGCGAGCCAGCCGATGGTGCCGGTGTCGGCGTCGAGCACGCCGGTCTGCATGAGGGTGTACGGGATCCGAGCGACGAGCGCGAACCCCAGGAAGCCGAGGGCGACGCCGCGGAGCAGGCCGCGGTGGCGTTCAGGCTCGTCGAGGACGCGGCGGCGCGCGGCCCACAGGCCGAACACCATCGCGGGCACGATCATGACGACCGAACCGAGGGCCTTCGACGGGAAGACCGTGAGGCCCAGCAGCAGGTGGGCGCCGAAGTCGTCCTTGATGAAGTCGATGCCCGCGCCCGGCTGCGAGCCGGCGGCGATCTGCTTCAGCTGCTCGATCTCGGTCCACATGCTCAGCGCGATCGCGGCGGCGAGCACGGTGAAGCCGGTCCACAGGAGCGTCTTGCCCCTGGCGCGGACGAGCCCGGCGAACAGCAGCAGCGTGACCCCGTACGCGGAGATGAAGTCGAGCGGGACGAGCACGACCATGTTGAGGAAGCCGATGACGAGCAGCCAGAAGGCCCTGCGGCGCATGAGCTTCCGGATATCGGTCCAGTCGCTGCCCTGGGCGGCGCGGCTCAGTGCGAGCTGGCCGAGGCCGTAGCCGAACAGGAAGATGAACATGATGCGGGCCTGGTTGTCGAACAGCAGGACCCGCGCGGTGTCGGCGGCGGCGTTGAGCCCGCTCGGCCCCCGGTCCCAATCGGCGATGAACCCCGGAATGTGCGCGAGCGCGATGGCCAGCAGCATGAAACCGCGGGCGAGGTCGGGGGCGAGTGAGCGGCCGCGCGGTGCGACGGATTCGGGCGGGGCCAGCAGACCCGCGTTGGGGTGGGACACGGAAGCTCCTTTTGCGGTGGGGGCGTTCGTGATGCCCCCTGGCGGACGATGAAGTGGGTGGCGCGCCATCGCCATGAGCATAATATACATATACGTATAGTCGAGCGCAAGCCGAGCCCGAGGCGTGCGTTCGGTGAGGTCAGTCTCCGAGGCGGTGGGTCAGGCCCGTGTGGCGTTTGCCGGTGCCCTTGGTGCGCACCGCGACCGCGAGGGCCTGCTTGGAGCCGACGAGCACCACGAGGCGCTTGGCGCGGGTGATCGCCGTGTAGATCAGGTTGCGCTGCAGCATGGTCCAGGCGCTCGTGGTCACGGGGATGACCACCGCGGGGTACTCCGAGCCCTGGGAGCGGTGGACGGTGATGGCGTAGGCGTGCACGAGCTCGTCGAGTTCGGCGAACTCGTAGTCGACGTCCTCGTCCTCGTCGGTGCGCACCGTCATGGTCTGGGCGACCTCGTCGATGGCCTGGACGAGCCCGACCGTGCCGTTGAAGACCCCCGCCTTGCCCTTCGCGTAGTTGTTGCGGATCTGGATCACCTTGTCGCCCAAGCGGAAGACGCGGCCGCCGTGGCGGCGTTCGGGCAGGCCCTCCTTCGCGGGGGTGAGCGCCTCCTGCAAGCGGGCGTTGAGGTTCCCGGCGCCGGGGCCGCCGCGGTGCATCGGGGTGAGGACCTGCACGTCCCGCACCGGATGGATGCCGAACCGCTTCGGGATGCGGTGGGCGACGATCTCGACCACGCGGTCGGCGACCTGCTCGTTGTCGTCGCACGCGAACCAGAAGAAGTCCGGGAAGCCGTCGAGCTCGGGCAGCTGCCCCTGGTTCACCTTGTGGGCGTTGGCGACCACGCCCGATTCGGCGGCTTGGCGGAAGATCCGGGTCAGGCGGACGCGCGGCACGACCGGGGCGGCGAGGAGGTCGCGGAGGACCTCGCCGGCGCCGACGCTCGGGAGCTGGTCCACGTCGCCGACGAGCAGCAGGTGCGCCCCCGGCGGGACGGCCTTGACGAGCTTGTTCGCGAGAATCGTGTCCAACATGGATGACTCGTCGACCACGAGCAGGTCCACGTCGAGCGGGTTGTCGCGGTCGTAGGCGGCGTCGCCGCCGGGCCGCAGCTCGAGCATCCGGTGGAGCGTGCGGGCCTCGAAACCGGTGAGCTCGGCCAGTCGCTTCGCGGCGCGGCCCGTGGGGGCCGCGAGCATCACCTTGGCGCCCTTGGCCTTCGCGAGAGCCACGATCGAGGAGACGGTGAAGCTCTTGCCGCAGCCGGGCCCGCCGGTCAGCACCGCCACCTTCTCGGTGAGCGCGAGGCGCACGGCCTCGGCCTGCTCGGGCGCGAGCTCGGCGTCGGTGCGCCGCCGCAGCCACGCGAGGGCCTTGTCCCAGTCGACGCCTTGGAAGGCCTCCAGCCGGTCCTCGCCGGCCCGCAGGAGCGCGGTGAGCCCGGCCGCGAGGCCGCGTTCGGCGTGGAAGAACGGCGCGAGATAGCGGGCGGGGACGGTGGAGTCCTTCGCCGGGACGTCATCGGCGATCACATGCTCGCCCGCGGCCGACAACTCCCCCAAGGCCTTCGTGACCGGGCCCGATTCGAGGCCGAGGAGCTCCACGGTGTCCGCGATGAGGTTCGGGGCGGGCAGGAAGCAGTGCCCGGCGTCGGAGGCCTGCGACAGCGTGTACTGGAGGGCCGCCTTGATCCGCTCGGGCGCGTCGTGCGGGATGCCGACCGCGCGGGCGATCGCGTCGGCCGTGCGGAACCCGATCCCCCACACCTCGTTCGCGAGGCGGTACGGCTCGTTCTTGACCACACCGATCGCGGCGTCCCCGTACTGCTTGTAGACGCGCACCGCGAGCGAGGTGGAGACCTCCACGGACTGGAGGAAGACCATGACCTCCTTGATCGCCCGCTGCTCCACCCAAGCGGCCGCGATGGCCTTGGTGCGCTTGGGTCCCAGACCGGGGACCTCCGCGAGGCGCGCGGCGTCCGCGTCGATCACCTCGAGGGTCTCGGCGCCGAAATGCGCCACGATCTTCTCGGCGGTCTTGGGCCCGACCCCTTTGATGAGGCCGGACCCGAGATACCGCTCGATGCCCTGGACGGTGGCGGGCAGGACCGTCCGGTACGACCAGACCTCGAACTGGCGGCCGTACTTCGGATGGCTCGACCACCGGCCCGTCAGCGACAGCGACTCGCCGACCTGGGCACCCAGGAGCGGGCCGACGATCGTGACGAGGTCCGCGCCGCCGCGCGCCGGGCTGGCGCGGGCGATGGTGTAACCGGTCTCGTCGTTCGCATACGTGACGCGCTCGAGGACCGCCTCGAGTTCCGTCCCACCGCTCCGGGGCTCCGCCATGGAACTACGGTAGACGGCGGGTACGTCAAGCCCTTGTTCTAATCCCTCGCCGTCACGAGCTCCCGCGTGTCCTCCGGCGGCGTGTCGGTGGCCCCTTCGACGGCGTTCGTCGGCAGCAGGCGCCAGTCCGGCCGCGCGAAGAACTCCTTCGTCTCGCGGTACACCAGCGGCGTCAGCATCAGCAGGCCGATGAGGTTCGGCAGGGCCATGAGCCCGTTCGCGATGTCCGACAGGCCCCACAGCAGGTCCAGGCTCGTGACCGCGCCGAGGTAGGAGACCAGGACGTACACGACCCGGTAAGGCCAGATCAGAGCCCGGCCCGTGTACCGCTCGAGGCATTTCTCGCCGTAGTAGGACCAGCCGATGATCGTCGAGAACGCGAACGTGGCGAGGCCGACCGCGACGATGAAGCCGCCGATCGCACCGCCCGTGGTGCCCGCGCCGCCGAGGCCCTCCTCGAACGCGAGACGCGTCAGGGACGCGGAGGTGACCAGTTCGCCCGCATCGTCGACCGCGCCGAGCACGCCGGTCACCACGATCACGAGACCGGTCATGGTGACGACGACGATCGTGTCGATGAACGTCTGCGTCATCGACACCAGCGCCTGGCGCACCGGCTGGTCGGTCTTGGCCGCGGCGGCCGCGATGCCGCCGGTGCCCAGGCCCGACTCGTTCGAGAAGATGCCGCGCGCGAAACCGATCTGGATCGTCAGCATGATCGCCGAACCGGTGAAGCCGCCGACGGCCGCGCCGCCGCTGAAGGCCTGCTCGAAGATGGTCGCGAACGCCGTGCCCAGCACGTCGACGTTGAGGACCAGCACCGTGAGCGCGCCCGCGACGTAGAAGATGATCATGAACGGCACCAGGGCGGCCGAGACGTGCCCGATCCACTTGATGCCGCCGAGGATCGTGACGGCCACGAGCACGAAGATCACCAGGCCGGTCAACTGCGGGGTCCACCAGGAATCGGCGGGCAGCTGCGCGTCGAGCGCGCTCGTGACGTTCCCGGACTGGACCGCGTTGCCGATCCCGAAGCTCGCGATCACGCCGAACAGCGCGAACAGGAACGCCAGGACCTTGCCGATCGGGCCGGGGATGCCGTCCGAGAGGTAGCGCTGGGGGCCGCCGGACTGCTCGCCTTGCTTGTTGGTGACGCGGAACTTGACGCCGAGGAGCGCCTCGGAGTACTTGGTGGCCATGCCGAGGAAGCCGGTCACCCACATCCAGAACAGCGCGCCGGGGCCGCCGATCGCGATGGCCGCGCCGACGCCGCCGATATTGCCGACGCCCACCGTCGCGGCGAGCGCGACCGACAGCGCCTGGTAGTGGCTCAGGTCCCCTTCGGAGTCCGAGTTCTCGCCGCGCTTGAACAGCGCCAGCCACAGCGAGTAGCCCAGCCGCCGGAGCTGGATGCCCTTGAGCTGGATCGTGAAGATCAGGCCCACGCCGAACAGCGTGAAGATGAGCATCGGTCCCCAGACCACTTCACCCACTGAGGCGATGGCGGCACCGTACTCCTCGTTCAGGCCGTCGGCCCAGGACTGGATGGTGTTCGTTACGGGGTTGAGGAAGTCCATGTAGTCCACATGCTCCTTTCTGCGGAGGTATGCGCGGATAGTCGGGGTGCTCCCGCGCCCGGAGAGCATATAGGGGAATGTCGGCCCCTCCCGGTACGGTGTGGCCATGAGTGAACGATGGTTTGAAGGACCCCTGCTGGGCTTCGACACCGAGACGACCGGCGTCGCGGTGGACCGGGACCGGATCGTCCAGGCCGCGCTGGTGAGCGACACGGGCCAGGGCCCCGGGGGCGAGGCGGCGCGCGTGTGGCTGATCAACCCGGGCGTGCCGATCCCGCCGGGGGCCACGAGGGTCCACGGGATCACCGACGAACAGGTGCAGGCCGAGGGGCTCTCCCCGGTGGAGGCGCTCGCCGAGGTCGCGGCGGCGCTGCGCACAGCCGTCGATGGCGGCGTGCCCGTGGTGGCGTTCCGGGCCGGGTTCGACTGCACGCTCCTGTCGTATGAGCTGGAGCGGCACGGCATCGAGCAGCCGGACTGGGCGCGCATGGCGATCCTGGACCCGTCGGTGCTCGACAAGCGCGTCGACCGGTACCGCAAGGGCAAGCGAACGTTGGGAGTGACCGCCGCGCAATACGGTGTGCCGCATTCGGAAGCGCACTCGGCGGCGGGCGACGCGGCCGCCACGGTGGCGCTGGCGCGGGCGATCGGCGCGATGTACCCGGAGGTCGGCGGCATCACGCCGCAGGAGCTCCACAACTCGCAGGTGCAGTGGCACGCGGAGGACGCGGCGAGCCTGGAGGCGTACTTCCGCCGCAAAGGCCGCGACGAGGTCGTGGACCGCCGCTGGCCGCTGAACCGCTGAAGGCCAGAGTCTCAAGGCGAACGGCCAGTGCCTCAGGGCGAAGGCGAGGGAACTTCCGCGCTTTTCAACTCAAGGCCGATTTACCGTCCACAAACCCCCACCCACCACAGAGGGGACCGAAGCCTAGGTCCGATCGTGGCAGGGGGGTCCGACAAGAAACCGGCCGGAAAACCGACTGAGGGCCCCGATTCACTCGATCGGGGCCCTCAGCGCAAGTTCGGTTCGCGTTCCTAGTGGCCTTCGGCCGCTTCCTCGGGCTCGTAGTACTCGCGCTCGTCGGGCTCGAGAGCCTGGCCGACCGGCAGGCTCGCCGGGACCTCGGTGCCGTCCGAGAAGTGGAAGAGCACGTCGATGGTGGCGCCGGAGACGAGCTCCACCTGGAGGTTCTCGATCAGGAAGTACGTGCCGGCGGAGACGCCCTGGTCCAGGCGCACGTAGCCCGCCGGGGCGATGGCGATGGGCGCGAAGTCCGCTTCGCCTTCGAGCGCTTCGCCCTCGGGCGCCTCGGTCGCTTCCTCGGCGGGAGCGCTGGACTCGGCGTCCTCGGCGTCGACCTCCTCGGAGGCCGTCTCCTCGGGCGACTCGCGGGCGGCTTCCGCCGCCTCCTCGGCCTGGGCGACGGGGTCCAAGTAGGTCACCGTGCCGAGGTCCTCGGTGGGCTCGCCGTTCTCGTCCACGAGGTCGATCCCGGTCAGGCTCACCTCCGCGTCGCCTTCGTTGCCGATCCACAGCCGCAGGGCCGCGTCGTCACCGACCGCGTAGCCCTCGGCGGAGTCGAACTCGACCTGGAGGTCGCGCAAGGCGATGGTCCCCTCGTCGATGTTGACCCCGGCGATGGCGCTCTGCTTCTCGTCGGTCTGGGTCTCCAGACCCGCGCCGCATGCGGACAGAGCGGTCGCAGCGGCCCCCGCGATCGCGATAGCGGCCGCGCGACGAACCGTGATCGCCGTGCTGATTCCCCTGACCACTGCTGGTCCTCCCTGAGTTCCGACAGGAATGCTGACGACAGCGTAGACGACGAGCACTCATCGTTTTCCTTGGCAGGGCGCGAGGCGAGCCCTGGATCTCATCCGGACACCGCTGGAACGTATTCACGTTGGGACGCAACGGAAAACGTGCATCGACCGGTCATTGAGGCAGGTCGGTGCGGCAGGCGCGGCGGTAACGATTCCCTCGCTCCCACCACCCGGGAGCAGCACTCCGACGGTCTCCGTGGCGGCGGACACGGAAGAGGGACGCAGGCCTCATTTGTCTCCTCCGCTCGCCGCCCGGAAGCCCAAGGTGCCGTAGAGTAATCAGTCACATACCAATTGACCAGGGAATTCGTGGCGATCCACTGTCGGGGAAACACCCGATCACGTGTTAGGCTAGACACAGCGAAAGGGGTTTCGATCCTATGGGTTTTAGTGTCGGCGAGACCGTTGTCTACCCCCACCACGGGGCCGCACTCGTTGAAGCTGTAGAGACTCGCACCATCGGTGGTATCGAACAGGAATACCTCGTGCTGCGCGTCGAACAGGGTGACCTCACGGTCAAGGTTCCAGCCAAGAACGTCGAGCTCGTCGGCGTCCGGGAAGTCGTCGGTGCCGAAGGCCTCGAAGAGGTCTTCGAAGTGCTGCGCGCGCCTCACACCGAGGAGCCCACCAACTGGTCGCGGCGTTACAAGGCCAATGTCGAGAAGCTCGCGTCCGGCTCTCCGCTGAAAATAGCAGAGGTGGTTCGGGACCTGTGGCGGCGTGACCGCGAACGGGGCCTGTCGGCGGGGGAGAAGCGCATGCTCTCCAAAGCCCGCGAGATCCTCACCGGCGAGATCGCCCTCGCCGAAGACTGCATCAAGACCGAGGCTGACAACATCCTCGACAAGGTCCTGCTCTCGGAGGCCCCGGTCAAGTAGCCGGTCCCCCGTTCAGAACCGCATCAGCGTGAGCTTCGATCACAGCGCGGACTCCCACGAGCGCGAAAGCGCGAACGACAGTGCGAGTCCCCATACGCCCTTCGTCATCGGGCACGGCAGCGACGTGCACCGCTTCGACGAGGAGCAGCCTTGCAGCCTCGCCTGCCTTCAATGGCCGGGCGAGGCTGGTTTGGCGGGACACTCCGACGGTGACGTGGCCGCTCACGCGGCCTGCGACGCCCTGCTCTCCGCCGCCGGCCTCGGCGACCTGGGCTCCAACTTCGGCACCGCCCGACCCGAATGGGCCGGCGCCTCCGGTGCCGCGCTCCTGGCCGAATCCGCCCGCCGCGTCCGTACCGCCGGATGGTCGGTCGGCAACGTGTCCGTGCAGCTCATCGGCAACCGCCCCAAGATCGGCCCGAGACGCGCCGAAGCCGAGACCGCCATGTCCGAGGCGATCGGCGCCCCCGTACGGCTGTCGGCCACGACCACTGACGGCCTGGGCTTCACCGGACGAGGCGAGGGATTGGCCGCGACCGCGGTAGCGTTGCTGTACCAGCACTGAAATCCGTTCGGAAGTTGTCCATGGACTCAGACCCCACCCGCCGCACCGTCGCGGAGCACCTCCAGCGCGCCGAGCTCATGTTCGACCTCGGCCAGGTGCCCGACGCCCGCGCGGAAGTCGACGCCGCACTGCGCGTCGACCCCCTCGACCCCGACGCCAACGCCATGGCCGCCGCGTGCGCCCTGGCCGTGCAGGACCCCGACGAGGCCCTCGTCTACGCCGGGGCCGCCCTCGCCCACAAGCCCGAGCATCCCCGGGCGATGATCACCCGCGGCTACGCGCTCGCCGACGCCGGACGGCGCGAAGAGGCCATGCAGGCCGCCGCGAGCCTCCTCGACCTCAACCGCGACTCCTGGCGCCATCACATCCACTACGCGCTCATCACCCGCCGCGCCGGCGCGGGCCAGCCCGCCCTCGACGCCGCCTGGAACGCCGTGAACCTCGCGCCCGACCAGCCGCGCACCCACCTGGCGCTCGCCGCGATCGCGGAAGACCTCGGCATGGACGACCTGGCGAAACGCTCCCGGCGGGCCGCCACGGACCTCGGCACCGAAGACGCGGCGCCGGGCACCCGACCCGGCTCCGACCCGTACGACGAGCTGCCGCCCGAGGCCCGCCGCGCCCGCCGAAAATGGGTCGACGCCGCCCCCGACGACCCCCACTGGCGCGAGAAGATCTACGGCCCCGGGCTCTTCCGCGGCGCGATCGGCCGCTCCGTCCTGCTCGGCATCGCCGTGGTCTTCGCCGTCCCGGCCCTGCTCGGCACCGAGATAGACCCCGTCCCGCGGCTGTTCTTCGCCGCCGTCGCCGTCACCGCATGGGTGGGATGGTTCACAGTTCTCCGCCGCCACCGCAACCCTGAGTGACCTTTCGCTCGCGGCGCTCGTTAGTCCTTCACCACGATCTTTGGAGGACGAACTAGTGACGACGTGCTGGGTCCCAGGGGCCGACGAGAGTCCCTACAACATCCACAACCTGCCGTTCGGGGTCTTCTCGACCGCCGCCGAGACGCTGCCGCGCATCGGCGTGCGCATCGGCGACCAGATCCTCGACATGCACAAGGCGGTCCAGTCGGGCGACTGCCAGACCTGCGCCGCCTGCACCGCCCTTCGCGATCCCGCGCTCAACCGGCTCCTGTCGCTGGGCAAGGACGCGTGGCGCCAGGTGCGGGCCCAAGTGCAGGAGGCCCTGACCGAATCGAGCCTCCAGGACATCGCGAGCAGCTGGCTCACACCCATCGGCGACGCCATCATGCACGCGCCGCTCCTGGTGACCGACTACGTCGACTTCACCATGCGCGCGCCCGACGCCGGGCGGATCTTCCCGCGCGCGTCCAACGGCCGGGCCTCGACGATCATCCCCTCCGGGATGGACCTCGCGCGCCCCGCCGGGCACCGCCGCGGCGAGGACGGCCAGCCCGTGTTCGGGCCCACCCGGGCACTCGACATCGAAGCCGAGGTCGGCTTCCTCATCGGCGGCGAGTCGCCGCTCGGGCAGCCGGTGTCGCCCGACGCGTTCGAGGATTACGTGTTCGGCGCGGTCCTGCTCAACGACTGGACCGCCCGCGACTTCGCCGAGCTCGAGACCGACGGGCTCGGCCCGTTCGCCTCGAAGTCGTTCGCGACCTCGATGAGCGCGTGGGTGACCCCGATCGAGGCGCTCAACGCGGCCCGCACCGCCGCGCCGGAACCGAACGCGGACATGGCCTCGTACCTGAAGGAATCCGACCGGTACGGGTTCGACCTGCACCTGAGCATCGAGGTGAACGGCGTGGCCGTGGCCGGGGCCGACTTCGCGGAGTCCTACTGGACCCCCGCGCAGCAGCTCGCGCAGCTCACCGCCGGCGGCTCGGTCCTGCGACCGGGCCTGCTGTACGGCTCCGGTGAAGCCGTCACCGGCCAGTTCCGGCTCGAGAACGGCGACGCGGTGGCCGTGACCGCGACCGCGCCGGGACCGCGCGGCACCACCATCGCCCTCGGCGAGGTCGCCACCCGCGTCCTGCCGTCCATCACCTGACCCGAAGCGCCACAGGTGTGCGCCATCGCCTCCGCGACGGCGCACACCCACACGGGTACTCCTTCGCGAACGCGAACGGCCGGCCCCGCCTCGCGGCGGGACCGGCCGGGAAAGCCGTGTTGCTACACCAGGACGGTCTTCGCGCTCGGGGCGAGCCGCGCGATCAACTCGACCTCGACCGGGGCGCCCAGCGGCAGCTCGGACACGCCGACCGCGCTGCGGGCGTGCGTCCCGGCCTCGCCGAAGACCTCCCCCAGGAGCTCCGACGCGCCGTTGACCACCTTCGGCTGACCGGTGAACCCGGGAGCCGAGGCCACGAAGCCGACGACCTTCACGATCTGCACGACCTCGTCGAGCGAGGCGATCGAGGCAACCGCGGCGAGGGCGTTCAACGCGCAGATCCGGGCCAGGTCGTAACCCTGCTCCGGATCGACCTCCGCACCGACCTTGCCGGTCGCGAGCAGCGCGCCGTCGACCATCGGCAGCTGGCCCGAGGTGTACACGTAGTCCCCCGACCGAACGGCCGGCTGGTAGGCGGCCAGCGGCGGCACCACCGCCGGCAAGGTGAGTCCCAGGCGCGCCAGCGCCTTGTCCACATCGGTCACCGCTACTGCTCCTTCTTGCGCTTGAAGTACGCCACGAGCTGCTCCGAGTTCTGGCCGGGCAGGACGGTCACCAGTTCCCAGCCGTCGTCCCCGAACGTATCGAGGATCATCTTGGTGTTGTGGATCAGCAGCGGCGCGGTGAGGTACTCCCATTTCTCCATGCGCCCACAGTACGGCGTCTTGATCGAGCGGCGTCGCACCGCTACGCTCAGAGTGCGTCGCCTCCCCCGAAGTCCTTACGGTGCGCCACAGTCGGCCGCACCAGTCGAACCAGGGAGTTCCACGTGTCGTCAGACACCAGTGCCCAGCCTTCAGCGAATGCGGCCAATGCAGACAGCGACCGGACCGGCGACGCGACCGCCCCGGCGCCCGAGATCCCGAAACAGACCAGGCAAGCCGCCGCCATGCCCGGCCGCCACGAACCGCCGAGCGACCGGTCCAGCCATGTATGGACATGGGTGACCGTGGCCGCGGTGCTCGCGTTCTGCGTCGCCCTCGTCTTCGGCGCGATGCGCCTCTACGTGGGCGTCAACGACATCACCGACACCCCCGAACACACCGTCGACGCGTTCCTCGAAGCGCTGCTCGCCCAACGCGACGCCGAAGCCGCCGCCGCGTGGCTGTGCGCCGACAAGGCCGACAGCGACCTGAGCGAGGCCGTCGCCGCCCTGTCCTACACCGACGGTCCGGGCGAGTTCAAGTGGAGCAACGTGGCCGAGACCGGCCGTTCGGTCGGCGCGGCCACGGTCGAGGCCGACATCCACGTCGGCGACGGCGG
The DNA here is from genome assembly GCF_042647865.1 of Glycomyces rhizosphaerae. Classification (NCBI taxonomy): domain Bacteria; kingdom Bacillati; phylum Actinomycetota; class Actinomycetes; order Glycomycetales; family Glycomycetaceae; genus Glycomyces; species Glycomyces rhizosphaerae. Next base: position 141,466 of record NZ_JBHRWO010000019.1, on the reverse strand, counting down.
CGCGTTCGCAGAGCCCACGACATGGGAGTTCGCGCTCGTGGCCGAGGAAGGCGAGCCGCAATGGCTCATCTGCGGGATCACGGCGGAATGACTAGACTCCGTTGAATGACTGCCTCTGCGCTCCCGGTGCCGCGCCTGCACATCGTCACCGGGAAGGGCGGCACGGGGAAGACCTCGGTCGCGGCGGCGATGGCGCTGGCGCTGGCCGGCACGGGCAGGCGGGTCCTGCTCGTGGAGGTCGAAGGGCGCCAAGGGATCGCGCCGCTGTTCGACGCGCCGTCGCTGGGTTACGAGGAGCGGCATCTGGCCGCGGGCCTCGACGGCGGGGAGGTCTTCGGGCAGTCCGTGGACGCCGACGAGGCTCTCCTGGACTACCTGACGATGTTCTACCGGCTCGGCTCGGCCGGAAAGGTGCTGCAGAAGTTCGGCGCGATCGACTTCGCGACGACGATCGCGCCGGGGCTGCGGGACATCCTGCTGACGGGCAAGCTCAAGGAGGCGGTGTCGCGCACCGAGTCGGGGCGGATGGCCTACGACGCGGTGGTGCTGGACGCGCCGCCGACGGGCAGGGTCGTGAAGTTCCTGAACGTGACGGTGGAGAGCGGGCGGCTGGCGAAGACCGGCCCGATCGGGAAGCATTCGCGGTCGGTGGCGCGGATGCTGCACTCCTCGCTGACCTCGGTGCACGTGGTGACGACGCCGGCGGCGATGCCGGTGCAGGAGACCGTGGACGCGCACCGCGAGCTCATGGCCGCGGACCTGCCGGTCGGGCACCTGGTGCTCAACAAGGTCGCCGGGGCGAAGACCGTGGAGGTCGACGCGGAGGAGATAGCGGCGGGCCTGGCCCGCGCGGGCCTGCCGGCAGACGAGACGCTCGGCTCCGCTCTCGTGGCCGGCCTCATGGAGGAGTACGCGGCGGCGCGGACGGAGATCGAAGCGGTGGGCGCGTACCGGGACCGGCTCGAGCAGCTCGGGCAGCCGGTGGCGGAGCTGCCGCTGCTGCCCGAAGGGGTCGACCTGTCGGGGCTGTACCAGCTGGCGCGCGTGCTGCGGCCGGGGATCGTCGGAGGGCTGCGCAATGTCTGAGATGCCGGGGCTCGATGTCGACGCCCTCCTGGGCGACGAGGGCAAGCATGTGATCGCCTGCTGCGGTTCGGGCGGGGTCGGGAAGACCACGACGGCGGCGGCGCTGGCGCTGCGCGCGGCCGAGGTGCACGGGCGGCGCACGGTGGTGCTGACGATCGACCCGGCCCGGCGGCTGGCGCAGTCGCTGGGGATGGAGGCGCTCGACAACACCCCGACGGCGGTGGCAGCGGTGCGCGGCGGGTCGCTGGACGCGATGATGCTCGACATGAAGCGGACGTTCGACGAGGTCGTGGCCTCGCATACGACGCCGGAGCGGGCGGCGGAGATCTTCGCGAACCCGTTCTACCAGGCGGTGTCCTCGACGTTCTCGGGCACGCAGGAGTACATGGCGATGGAGAAGCTCGGGCAACTGCGCGCGACCGGCCGGTGGGACCTGATCGTGCTCGACACGCCGCCCTCGCGGTCGGCCCTGGACTTCCTCGACGCCCCGGCGCGTCTGGCCCGGCTCCTGGACGGACGGGTGATCCGGCTGCTGTCGGCATCGACCCCGGGGGCGCGGCGGTCGATGCTGTCGCTCATGGGCGCGAGCGCGGCGGTGTTCACCCGCGTGTTCAACAAGGTCCTCGGCGGACACCTGCTCACCGACGTCGCGGAGTTCACCGCGAGCCTGGAGGACACGTTCGGGGGCTTCAGGAAGCGCGCCGAGGCGACCTTCCAAGCGCTGCAGGACGACCAGACGTCGTTCCTGGTGATCGCGGCCCCGGAGCCGGCGGCGGTGGGCGAGGCCGTGTACTTCACGCGGCGGCTCACCGAGGAGCGGATGCCGCTGGACGGGATGATCCTCAACCGGTTGACGCCGGTGGCGGCGGACCTGACGGCCGAGCGGGCCCTGGGGGCGGCCGCGGCACTGGAGGAGTCGGACGCCGACGACCCGGTGGCGGCGGTGCTGCGGACCCATGCGGACCTGGCGCGGCGGCGAGCCGCGGAGGAGCGGGTGGCGGCCCGGTACGCGGCCGCGTGCCCGGAGGTGCCGCAGCGCTGGCTGCCGTCGCTGGGCGTCGAGGTCGTGGACCTCGATGACCTGCGTGCCTTCGGTGCGGTGGCCGCGGGTTCTTGATCGCGGCCGGATCGGCTGGGCGTCGGCGCCCGCGGTTATCGATCTTGGTGCGGCCTGGAGGCTTCGGTTCGACCGCGGTGGCCGAGTTTCGTGCGGCCCAAAGGCCTCGGTTCATCGGCGATCTCGGTTCCGGCCCGGAGGCCTTGGTTCGATCGCCGTGGGCGAATTTGGTGCGGGCGGATCGCTGGTGGCGATCCGCCCGCGCTTGTTCTCGCGAGGTGTGCCGGTAGGAGCCGCGCGCGGAGGCCTCCGCGCGCGGTCTTCGGGGGCGGCTCCCGGGATTCCCACATTGCCGCCGGTCCTACCTGCACCGGCGCCTACCCGCTCTCCACCACCACCGGCGAGTAGGCGTTTTTGCTATACAACAATCACATGTCCGGTCGCGACCGCCAAGAACTCTTTTTCGACCTGTGGATAACTTTGCGAACATTACTTATTTTGCCTGTTCGCATGCGGGGATGTTATCCACAGGGAACGAAAACGCGCCCGGACGGTGGTGCCGTCCAGGCGCGGTGCTCATGCCTTCACTTGAGAGGCTCGCCGGTAAGAAGTTGACGTCTACCGGTATCCGGCGCCGGTTGCCCTTGCGGGCGCTTCGCTGTTCCTCCTCCAGTGCGACCTCGAAGACCGCTCTCCAGGAGCGGACATCGGCGTGCCTTCGCAGCAGCGCCCTCCGCTCCCGCTCGGTCATGCCGCCCCAGACTCCGAACTCGATACGATTGTCGAGTGCGTCGGCGAGACATTCCAGCCGTACCGGACAGCCGCGGCACACTTTCTTCGCGTTGTTCTGCTCTGCTCCTTGCACGAACAGGGCGTCAGGATCACCTTCCTGACATAGCGCCTTGGTCGTCCAGTCGATCAGCAGTCCCATCCGCATGACCTCCCCGTGAGATCTTTCCCTTCATACCCCCCGACGACTACAGTCGAGTGAGCTCTCGCTCACTCAAAGTGGCCGTCAGAACGGACCCTACACCTCTTGTAAGGGTTTGACTACTCTCCGAGACGAAAATCGGACGCCCTGGGACGGCTTCACCCCTACGGTTCACTACGCGATGGCAGCTCGCGATAATAACGATTCCGATACGGGCGCATCCGGTCTTCAGGAGTGCGGCGTATCTAAAGCGGGCATTCGCGTGGTCTTGCAGGCGAGTCGCCATTCGGCACATGCGTGCCGCCGCTCCCGCAGTTCCCGACGTTCGTTCTAATCTGAGGCGGTGGAGACCTTGAAACGCGACCGGAGTCCCCTGGGGGACGGCGTAGCGCTGCTGATCTGCGGCGTTCTCGCCGGCATACTCGCGGCCGCGGCCGCATTCCCCCTCGTCGGGCTCGGCGGCCTCGTTGCCGAGAACAGCGTCAACTCCTTCGAGGCGCTGCCGACGGAACTCACCAAGCCCACCCTGCCGCAGACGACCTATGTGTACGCCTCGGACGGCGAAACCCTCATCACCTCCTTCTACGAGGAGAACCGGCGCGAGGTCACCCTCGACGAGGTCTCCCCGGTCATGATCGACGCACTCCTGTCCGCCGAGGACTCGAAGTTCTACGAGCACAACGGGGTCGACTGGGCCGGGATCGTTCGCGCCGCCGTGGCGAACCAGGGCGGCGACTCCCAGGGGGCGTCGACCCTCACCATGCAGTTCGTACGCAATACCCTGATCTACTCGGCTTCAACCATCGACGAAGTGATCGCCGCGTCCGAGGATTCCTACGAGCGCAAGCTCCGAGAAGCCCGATACGCCATGGGAGTCGAAGAGACGATGTCCAAAGAGGACATCCTCGAGGGCTATCTGAACGTGATCTACCTCGGCAACCAGGCCTACGGGGTCCACGCCGGCTCGTACGCCTACTTCAACAAGCCCCCGAGCGAGCTGACCGTGGCCGAGGCCGCGACGCTCGCGTCGCTGCCGAAGTTCCCCTCACTCGCCGACGGCCTGCTCGACGGCGAAGGCGACGACAAGCCGATCGTGGAGCGCCGCGACTGGGTCCTCCAGCGCATGGCCGACCTCGGCAAGATCACCCAGGCCGAGGCGGACGAGGCCAAGGCGCTGCCGCTGGGCCTGAACCCGCGCCCGGTCCGCAGCGAATGCGTCGACGTCGCGACCCCCAACTGGGGCTTCTTCTGCGACTACTTCAAGGAGTGGTGGGCCGGCCAGGAACTGTTCGGCGAGACCGAGCGCGACCGTATCTCACTGCTCAAGCGCGGCGGTTTCAAGATCGTGACCAGCCTCGACGCCGACCTCCAGAACGACGCCACCGAGCGCCTGATCGAGGAGGTGAGCGTGAACAACTCCGCCGCGCTCGGATCGGTCACCATCACCCCGGGCACCGGGCACATTCGCGCGATGGCCGTGAACCGCAACTACAGTCTCGACCAGACCGAGAACAAACCCCGCACCGACGGCGACGACTCCAAACCGTCGAACTACCCGAACACGACGATCCCGCTCCTCAGCGGCAACGACGAAGTCCACGGCTACCCGGCCGGTTCGACATTCAAGATGTTCACCCTGCTCGCCGCCCTCGAAGAGGGCTGGCCGCTGCGGGCGACGATCCCCAACCCGTCCAAGTACATCTCGCACTACCCGGCCGGCGAGGACGCCGACTCGGACGTCAGCTGCGAGGCCGGCGGCCGGACCGTGTGGTGCCCCAACAACTCCATCTCCTCCTCAGCGCCGCTGAACCTCTGGAGCCTGTTCGGCCGCTCCTCGAACACGGGATTCGTGGCACTCCAGGAGGCGATCGGCACCGAGAAGGCTTACGACGCCGCCAAACGCGCCGGGCTCTCCTTCTACTCCGGCGGCGGCATCGTCGCCGCTGAGGAGAACGGGAACGTGAACGACTACGGCTCGTTCACCCTCGGCATGGACCCGACCTCGCCGATGGACATGGCCGAGGCCTACGCCACCGTCGCCGCCGGAGGTGTCCACTGCAACCCGCTGCCGGTCATGCAGGTCTTCGACGCCACCGGCAAGGAATGGCCCGAAGCCGCAGCGCCGCAATGCGACCAGGCGTTCTCCGAAGAGGTCGCCAACGCGGCCGTCAGCGCCGGCCGCTGCGTCGTCGGTCAGAACGCCGAGGGCACCAACTGCTCCGGCAGCGGTACCGCCGCCGCCTACACCGGCGGGTTCGACCGTCCGCTGTTCGGCAAGACCGGCACCGCCGAGTCCGACCGCTCCTACTGGTTCATCGGCTCGACCCCGAACGCCACCACCGCGACCTTCGTCGGCGACCCGGACGCCAGCTTCCGGTCCGAAGTGGCCAGTGAAGGGCTGAAGGTCTCCGTCAAGGAAGTCGGCGTCTCCATCCTCAAGAAGGCCGTCAAGGACCTCGACGAGGAGGACTGGGCCAAGCCCACCAGCACCATGTCGAACGGCAAGGACCTCGTGTCGATCCCGTCGATCGACTGCATGGACCCCGACGACGCCCGCTCGCGGGTCGCCAACGCCGGCTTCGAGGCGTCGATCGCACCCGGCCAGTTCGATTCCGACTGCAAAGAGGGCGAAGCGTTCTCGACCTCGATGACCGGCTCGGCCCCGAATGGCACGCCTATCTACATCCTCGTCTCCAACGGCAAGGACTACAAGGAAGAGGACAAGCCCGGGGACGGCGAGTCGCCCTCCACGCCGCCCGGCCGGGACTGACGCGCACGACAACTGCGGGCCCGCGCCTTTCGGCGCGGGCCCGCAGTCTTTTTGGGAGGAAGGAAAGTTCGCTAGGTGGCCTGCGGCATCACCAGGGTGCCGGGCTCGACCCGGTCGGAGGGCGTCGCACCGTGCGACGTGTCGTCGTGGAGGTGATTGCCTTCGCGCAGTTGGCCGTCGCGGATCGTCACCGCGCGCTCGGCGCGCTCGGCCACCTCGTGGTCGTGGGTGATGATCAGGATCGTCAGACCCTCGGCGTGCAATTCGTCCAATGTGGCCATGATCGAGTCGGCCGTCTTCGAGTCCAGGTTGCCCGTGGGCTCGTCGCACAGCAGCAGGCTCGGCCCGGCCGCCAGGGCGCGCGCGATCGCCACGCGTTGGCGCTCACCGCCGGAGAGCGTGGTCGGCAGCGCGTCGAGGCGGTGCGACAGGCCCACCAGTTCGAGCTTCTCGCGCGCGATCTGGCGCCGCTTGCGCTTCGGGACGCCTTGGTACACCAGGGACATCGCGACGTTCTCAGTCGCGGTGCGGTGCGCCATGAGGTGGAAGGCCTGGAAGATGAACCCGATCTTGTCGGCGCGCAACTGGGTCCGGTGCGATTCCTTCATCGTCGAGGTGTCGTGCCCGTCGAGCCAGTACGTGCCCGCCGTGGGCGCGTCGAGGAGCCCGAGGAGGTTCAGCAGCGTCGACTTGCCCGAGCCCGAGGGGCCCACGATCGCGACGTACTCGCCGTCCTCGATCCGCAGCTCGACCGGTTTGAGCGCCTCCACCGGCGGCGGGCCCGGGTAGGTCATGCCCACCCCGGACAGCTCGATGAGCGCGTGCCCGCCGGCGGCGGGCTCTGTGTCGGCGACGCGCGCGAACACCGCCGTGTCGGAGGCGTCATCGGCGGGGCCGTTCACGGCTCCGCCGCCGAGGGTCGGCAGGATCATGGTCGCGTCGTCTTCGGTCACGTCTCCAAGACGCCTGAACCGTCGCGAGTGGTTGCACGCCGCGGAGGATCGCGTCGGCGAACGTTCCGCGGGGGCCCTCGGCGGGAGCGGCCCTGCGGGGAAGCGCGCCTTAGGAGAAGGCGAAATCGGCCAGGATCGGGCGGTGGTCGGAAACGGTCGCTTCGAGCACGTCCGAGCCCGTGGCCTCCAGGCCCCGGTACAGGACCTGGTCGATCCGCGCCATCGGCGAGTCGGCCGGCCAGGTGAACCCGAAGCCCTTCCCGGCGTCGGCCTGCGCCGAATGCAGCTGGTAGGTGATGGGGGCGAGTGCCCGGTCCTGCGAGGTGCCGTTGAGGTCCCCGGCGAGGAGCACCCGGTCGAGCTGCTCGTCGGCGATGGCCTCCCCCAGGAGCAGCGCGGTCTCGTTGCGCTGCGCGGAGGTGAAGCCCTCGGTGTTCACGCGCACCGACAGCAGGTGCGCGACGTAGACCGCGACCTGCTCGCCGTCGATCTCGATCGCGGCGCGGAACGCGCGTGCCCAGCCGAGGTTGAGGTCCACCTCGTAGGAGTCGAGGACCGGGTAGGCCGACCACAACGCCACGGTGCCATAGGACACCGAGTACTCGTACCGCTCGTCCAGGACCTCGCTCCAGGCGTAGCGCTGGTCCTCGGTGAGCTCGACCAGGACGATCACGTCGGGGTCGGCGGCCAGCAGGGTCGCGGCGGTGCCCTCGGTGTCGGTGTTCTCGGCGTTCACGTTGTGGGCGACGACGCGGAAGTCGCCCTCGCCGACGTGCTTGTCGGGGATGAGCGCGGCGTACATCTGGAACCACACCAGGCCCGGTAGCAGCGCGCAGATGATCGCGACGGGTCGGCGGCGGATCGCGGCGAGGATCAGCAGGACGGGGACGGCCAGGCCGAACCAGGGCAGGAACGTCTCGATGAGGCTGCCGAGGTTGAACCAGCGGTTGGGGATGAACCGGTGCAGGAGCAGGATCGCGGCGAGGAGCAGGGAGAGGACGATGACCGCTCCGCTGAAGATCTTCCCGCCCGTCGAGGATCGGCTCACCCGCTGCCCGCCTTTCACCACTGGAGCGGCGCTGCCGCGCCGAACGCGCCAGGAGGCGGCGCGGTCCCGACAGGTTAGCCGCCCTTGCCAAGAAACGACGAACGCCGGGCCTGATGTTCAGGCCCGGCGTTCGCAACGCTGGCGGTGGCGGTGGGATTTGAACCCACGGTTGAGGGTTACCCAACACTCGCTTTCGAGGCGAGCTCCTTCGGCCGCTCGGACACGCCACCGCGGAGAACACTACCGGATCGCGACGGATCGCGCGAAACCGGCCTCGGCGATCCAGCTCACAGCCGGTCCCCGCAAATTCATGGGATGTTTATGAGAAGCTGGCGATATGACTGCACACATCTCCGCCAAGCCGGGCGACATCGCCGAGAGCGTCCTCCTGCCCGGGGACCCGCTGCGTGCGAAGTGGATCGCCGAGAACTTCCTCGACGATGCGTCTTGCTACACCGAGGTCCGGAACATGTTCGGGTACACCGGCACCTACAAGGGCAAGCGCGTGTCCGTGCAGGGCACCGGGATGGGCCAGCCGTCGGCCTCGATCTACACCCACGAGCTGCTCGACGTCTACGGCGTCAAGACCGTGGTTCGCGTGGGTTCGGCCGGTGCGATCCACAACGACATCGAGCTGCGCGACGTGGTCGCCGGGATCGGCGCCTCCACCAACTCGTCGATGAACCGCATCCGCTTCAACGGCGTCGTCGACTACGCCCCCGTGGCCGACTTCGGCCTGCTGCGCGCCTCGGTCGACGCGGCCGCCGCACGCGGGATCAACCTGCACGTGGGCCAGCTGTACTCCTCCGACACGTTCTACACCGACGCGCCCGAAGTCGAGGCCAAGCTCGCCGACTACGGCATCCTGGCCATCGAGATGGAGGCCGCGGCGATCTACACGCTCGCCGCGAAGTTCAAGGCGCGCGCGCTGGCGCTGTGCACCATCTCCGACCACATCCTCAAGGGCACCGAGCTGCCCGCGGCCGACCGGCAGGAGTCGTTCGTAGAGATGTGCGAGATCGCCTTGGACGCGGTCACCGCTTAGGTTCTTGTTGAGGCCCGGCTCGTTGGAGCCGGGCCTTTCGCCTACCCCGCAGCGGAGTTGGCGAGGGCGGCGGCGAGTTCGGCCTCGAGGTAGGGGCCGAGGGTCGCGGCGTAGGTGTTGGTCAGGTGGGCGTCGTCGCGGTAGACGAGGACATTGCCGACCACGGGCGGGCAGGCCCGCGGGCCGCAGATGAAGCCGGTGAGGTCGACCTTGTGCACCCCTTCGGGGACGTCGAGTTCTTCGAACGCTCGGTCGTCGTAGTAGGAGGCGCGGTCGACGGTGCATTCCGCGGCGTCGGCCCCGTGGAGGTCGACGCACAGCGGGATGTCGAAGCGCGGGCTCGGGGTGTCGCGGACGGCGACGACGGTGGTGCCGGTGGCGAGGAGCTGCTCGTAGCGGTCGGTGTAGTCGGGGAAGGTCTCGTAGGCCTCGTAGCCGACCCGGGAGCCGTAGGTGAAGACGAGGTCGGGCCCTATGCGCGCGATCTCGGCGACGACGGCGTCGTTCCAGGCGGCGCAGGAGCGGTAGCGCTCTTCGCCCAGGGCCTCTTGGCCGGTCTCGATGATGCAGGCGTTCTTGGTGTACGCGATGACGTGCCAGTCCCGGGCTTCGGCGGCTTCGAGGACTGCCGGGAGCCACTGCCAGATCTTGGAGCCGCCGTACATGACGACGGTCGCCGCGGCGGTTTCCTCGTCCGTGCCGAAGTCGCATCGGATCGGCTCGTAGCCCTCCATGGTCTGGTTGCACTGCCCCGAAAGCGCGGGGTCGTAGTCCTCGGCGGCATCCAGTGTGGATGGCGCGAATTCGGCGTCGGGGACGTCGAGGCCTTCGGCGAGGGCGGCCGCGCCCGGGTACCTCGCGGGGTCGGCGACGGCTTCGGCCAGGCGGTCGCGTTCGAAGGCGATGTACCAGGTGAGGGCCGCGTAGGAGGCGAGGACGAGGGCGAGGCAGGCCGCGCCGAGGGCGAAGGCCCCGCGTTTGGTCTTCTGGCCCAGTCCCGTTGCGGGGAGCCGCCATTCGAGGGCCCAGTGGGTGGCCCAGGCGAGGAGGGTCGCGGCGGCGAGGACGCCGAGGCCGCCGAGGAGCGTGGCGGTGTCGCGGCCGGTGGCGGTGAGGTAGCAGATGAGGATCGGCCAGTGCCACAGGTACAGCGTGTACGAGAGGTCGCCGAGCCACTGGACCGGCCGCGCGTTCAGCAGGTGCCCGGCGCCGGTGCCGGGGCGCAGCGAGGCGGCGATGACCACTGCGCAGGCGCCGCCGACGGGCCAGAGCGCGGCGAGACCGGGGAACTGGGTGCTCTCGAGGAAGAAACCCGCGAAGAGGAGGACCGCGACGCCGGCCCAGCCGAGCCCGGAAGCGATCCATTTGCGCTGCGGCACTTCGGGACCGGTGAAAGCGGTGCGGAGGCGCGGGAGGGCCAGGGCGAGGAGGCCGCCCGCGGCGAACTGCCACAGGCGGGCGCGGAGGTCGAAGTAGGCGAAGGCCTGGTTCGTCGCGGTCTCCCACAGCGCGAAGGCGAACGAGGCCGCGAAGACGAGCGCGAGGGCGGCGGCGAGGACGCGCGTGCGGCTCCGGCGGGTGCGCGCGGCGAGCGCGACCGAGGCCGCGATGAGGATCGGCCAGAGCACGTAGAACTGCGCTTGGACGCCCATGGACCAGTAGTGCTGGACGATGCTCGCGCCGTTGTTGGAGGAGAGGTAGTCGACGGAGTGGACCGCGAGGTTCCAGTTGCCGAAGTAGAGGGCCGAGGCGAGGATGTCGCCGAGCTGCTGGTTCCAGGTGGCGCGCGGGAGCCAGAGGACGGTGAGGAGCACCGTGGCCGCGGCGACGACGAGGGCGGGCGGGAAGATGCGGCGCACGATGCGGGCGGCGAAGGCGAGGGGCGCGACTGAGCCGGTCTTCTCGACCGAGCGCATGAGGCTCGCGGTGATGAAGAAGCCCGAGAGCAGGAGGAACACGTCGACGCCGCCGGAAACGCGGTCGAACCAGATGTGGTAGACCGCGATGACGACGATGGCGAGGCCGCGGAGGCCGTCGATCTCGCGCAGGCGCGGGGGCCGGGGGGCCGCTCGCTCCGGCGCGGGAGCGGTGGTCGGGGCGGCGCTGGTGCTCATGGGTCTCCGGGGAGGCGGCGTGTTGGGGGCACGGTGCGGTGGTCCATCGAGCCTAGCGGCGGCGGGCCATGGTGCGGCGCGGGGCGCTTGCGGCGGAACGTGAGTGCGGCGGTTCGCGGCGGATGCCCGCAAATCGGGCATCCGCGGTCGCCCCCGATTCGATGGTGCCCGAAGGGTGCGACAGTGCGGCCGGACCGGATCGGCGATCGATCGAACCGATACGGCGGTTCACGACGTTCACGGGCAAATCGGGCGTCACGAGGCGCGCCCGAATCAACAATGCCCGAGGTGTCGGACAACTGAATGAGCCGCAATCCGGATTCGTTGACACGCGGGGATTCGCGAGACACAATATGCTTGCCTTAACGATCGTTAAGGGACGACGACCGGCAAGGGAGGCGGCGGCGTGGACTTCAGCGGGGACTACACGGACGAACGCGCGCGTATCGAGCGCGGCGGCGCCGAGAAGTACCACCAGGCGGCCGCCGCCGCGGGCAAGTACCACGCCCGCGAGCGCATCCGGCGCCTGTGCGACCCCGACTCCTTCCGCGAGGACAACCTCTGGGCCAACCCCGACCCGACCCTCCCCGCCGACGGCGTCGTCGTCGGCACCGCCACGGTGCAGGGCCGCCCGATCCGGCTCATCGCCAACGACTCCACCGTCAAAGCCGGCTCCTGGGGCGCGCGCACCGTCGAGAAGATCATCCGCACCGTCGAAGCCGCCCAGCTCGAACAGCACCCCATCGTCTACCTCGTCGACTCCGCCGGCGCCCGCATCACCGACCAGGTGCAGCTCTTCCCCGGCCGCCGCGGCGCCGGACGGATCTTCCACGAGCAGGTCCGCGCCTCCGGCCGCGTCCCCCAGGCCTGCGCCCTCTTCGGCCCCAGCGCCGCCGGCGGCGCCTACATCCCCGCGTTCTGCGACGTCGTCGCCATGGTCGACGGCAACGCCTCCATGTACCTCGGCAGCCCCCGCATGGTCGAGATGGTCACCGGCGAGAAGACCACCCTCGAGGACATGGGCGGCGCCCGCGTCCACTGCGAGCAGTCCGGCGTCGGACACTTCCTGTGCCGCAACGAGGACGAGGCCATCGCCTCGGTCCGGCGCTGGCTCTCCTACCTGCCGTCGAACTGGACCCAGCCCGCGCCCGTGCGCGCCGCCAGACCCCCGCTCCCCGTGGACCTCGCCGCCGCCATCCCGGCGAGCGAAGCGGCGCCGTTCGACATGCACGCGCTCATCGACGGCCTCGTCGACCGCGATTCGGTCCTCGAAGTGCAGGCCCGCTGGGCCGGGGAGCTCATCACCGCGTTCGCCCGCCTCGACGGCAGGCCCGTCGGCGTCGTCGCCAACAACTCCGGCGTGCGCGGCGGCGTCCTGTTCTCCGACTCCGCCGACAAGGCCGCCCGCTTCGTGTCCACATGCGACTCGTTCAACGTGCCGCTGCTGTTCCTCGCCGACGTCCCCGGCTTCATGGTCGGCTCCGCCGTCGAGCACGGCGGCATCATCCGCCACGGCGCCAAGATGATCGCCGCCGTATCCGAAGCCACCGTGCCCAAACTCTGCGTCGTCGTCCGCAAGGCCTACGGCGCCGGCCTCTACGCCATGGCCGGACCCGCCTTCGGCTCCGACGCCGTCCTCGCCCTCCCCACCGCCCGCATCGCCGTCATGGGCGCCGAAGCGGCCGTGAACGCCGTGTACGCCAATAAGATCGCCGCCATCGAAGACCCCGCGGAGCGCGAGCGCTTCGTGGCCGACAAACGGGCCGAATACGAAGCCGACGTCGACCTGCGCCGCCTCGCAGGCGAACTCGTCGTCGACGACATCATCGAACCCGCCGAACTCCGCGATGACCTCATCGCCCGATTCCGCCGGCTGACCCACAAGGACCGCCGGTTCTCCGACCGCAGACACCCGATCACACCGGTGTAGACGCCACGGCGCCGCTTGCGAGCCGTAATCGAGTAAGGAGCAGCCATGAGACTCGACATTGAGCAGACCGAATTCGCCGCAGCCGTGCGCGCATTCGCCCAAGACCAGATCAAACCGGTCATCGGCGACTTCTACGAACGCGGCGAGTTCCCCGCCGACCTCGTCCGCGAACTGGGCAAGCTCGGCGTCCTCGGCGTCACGCTCCCCGAGGAGTACGGCGGCGCCGGAGCCGGCCTCTTCATGCTCGGCCTCGCCCTCGAGGAGATCGCCCGCGTCGACGCCTCCGTGGCCGTCACCGTCGAAGCCTCCGTGACCCTCGGCGCCGAAGGCATCGCCCGCTACGGCAGCCCCGAGCAGCAGGCCAAATGGCTCCCGCGACTCGCCGCCGGCGAAGGCCTCGTCGCGTTCGCCCTCACCGAACCGAGCGGCGGCACCGACGCCGGGCGCACGGACACCAAGGCCCGCTTGGAGAACGGCGAATGGGTCATCGACGGCGCCAAGTGCTTCATCACCAACGCCGGCACCGTCATGACCGACCTCATCATCGCCACCGCCCAGACCGGCCCCGGCGAAGTCTCCTGCATCGCCGTCGAACCCGGCACCCCCGGGCTCGAGATCGGCCCCGAGTACTCGAAGGTCGGCTGGCGCGCCTCCGACACCAGGCCCGTCTACTTCGACGGCTGCCGCGTCCCCGAGTCCAACCTCGTCGGCCAGCGCGGCCGCGGCTTCGTCCAGTTCCTCGAACTGCTCGACAGCGGCCGGGTTGCCCTCGCGGCGCTCGCCACCGGCTCGGCGCAGGGCTGCCTCGACGAGTCGCTGGTGCACGCGAAGGAGCGGGAGGCGTTCGGGCGGCCGATCGCCGAGAACCAGTCGATCGCGTTCATGCTCGCCGACATGCGGCTGCGGGCGCACACGTCGCGTCTGGCCTGGCAGGACGCGGCGTTGAAAGCCGATGCGGGGGAGCCGTTCGGGACGGATGCGGCGCTGGCGAAACTGCATGCTTCGCAAGCGGCGGTGGAGAACGCGCGGGATGCGACGCAGATCTTCGGTGGGTACGGGTTCATGAACGAGACGCCGGTGGCGCGGGCGTGGCGGGACTGCAAGGTGCTGGAGATCGGGGAGGGCACGAACGAGGTGCAGCGGATGCTGATCGCGCGGTCACTCGGTGTGTAGCGGCGGTGCGGAGGCTGTGAGATCCCTGAGAAGTTGATGAAGCTTCAACTAAAACTCTTGATATTGGGCTTCTGCGCGTGACAAGCTCGGCATTCCGGCGTTAGCGTTGCGGCCGTAGGCGCCGCAACGGCACGGCCACGGCTCGCAGGCAGCCGAGGCCGGCCAGGGCGCCGCAGACGCGCAAGGAGCTCAAGAATGACCGACACCAGAGCCGGAACCGATCTGGCGAGGAACGTGCTGGCCAGGGGCGTCGCCTCCCGACGCGGAGTGATGTGCGGGGTGGCCGGGCTCGGGGCCGTGGGCGCGCTCAGTGCGTGCGGCACCGCCGAGTCCCCGTCGTCGAGTGCCGACCCCTCCACCGGGACCGACGACGCCTCGACTGAGGGTGGTTCGACGGGCGAGGGCGGCGGCGGTACGGGGATCGCGGCGACCGCTGATGTTCCCGAAGGCGGCGGCATCGTCGTCGACGAGACCGTGATCGTGCAGCCGAGCGCCGATGAATTCGTGGCGTTCTCGGCGGTGTGCCCGCATCAGGGCGCGATCGTGGCGGCCCCCGACGCTGAGGGCACCATCATCTGCCCGCGGCACCAGTCGGCGTGGTCCCTCGATGGCGCGTTGGAGGAGGGCCCGGCGGAGGTCAATCTGTCCGAAGTGGAGATCACGGTTGAGGACGGCCAGATCTTCCTGGCCTAAGTAGGCGAGCGGAAGCGGCCGGGGCGCATGGCGCTCCGGCCGCTTTGCTGTGCCAATTTACGACTCGCAAGCTTCGTCGAGGCCGCCAATTTACGACTCGCAAGCTTCGTCGAGGCCGCCAATTTACGACTCGCAAGCTTCGCCGAAGCCGCCGATTTACGACTCGCAAGCTTCGTCGAGGCCGCCGATTCACGACTCGCTAGCGTCGTCGAGAAGGCACATGTACGTCTCGCTGGGAACGCCCTGGCGGTCTAGGTCAGGGCGTCGGCCGCGGCCGGGTCCGAGTCGCGCAGGAACTGGGCGCAGCGGGCGGCCTCGTCGGCTTCGCCGATGGCGGCCGCGGACCGCGAGAGCTGGTGGAGGGACTTGAGGAACCCGCGGTTCGGCTTGTGGTCCCAGGGGATCGGGCCGTGGCCCTTCCAGCCGCTGCGGCGCAGCTGGTCGAGGCCGCGGTGGTAGCCGGTGCGCGCGTACGCGTAGGCGGCGACGTCGTCGCCCGACTCGAGGGCGTTCTTCGCCAGGCGGGCCCAGGCGGCGCAGAACCACGGGAAGCGGCGGACCGTGTCCTCGGGCGAGTGCTCGTCAAGGAACGTCCTGGCCTCGGTGTCCTCGGGCAGCTTCGTCGCCGGAGGCTGGGACATGAGATTCTGCGGAGCCAATACGCTGTCCTCACTCTAGGGTCGAGTCGCTGTGAATGCAGTCGAGCAAAGCCTAACCCCGCGTTCGCGGCGTCCTCCACAGCCCGCTCGTCCTCGTTCTCTTGGTCGCGTCGCGAGGTCTTCGGGGCGGTCAGGTGGACGGCGAGCGCGCCGAGGACGGCGGCCACGAAGGACGCGCAGAGGACGCCGATCTTGCCTTCGTCGGTGAGGAGCTGGGCGTCGCCGCCGCGGAAGGCGAGTTCGGTGATGAAGAGGGCGACGGTGAAGCCGATGCCGGCGACCATGGCGATGGCGGCGAGGAGCGGCCAGGTGGTGCCGGTGGGCATGCGGCCCCAGCCGAGTCTGACGACGAGCCAGGTGACGGCGGTGATGCCGATGAGCTTGCCGACGACGAGGCCCAGGATGATCCCGAGGGTCACCGTGGAGGCGAGCGCGGCCGCGAACAGGTCGCTGGAGAGGGCGACGCCGGCGTTGGCGAGGGCGAAGAGCGGCAGGACCACGAACGAGGAGAACTGGTGGTTGCGTGCCTGGACGCGCTCGGTCGGCGGTACGGCGTCGCGGGCGAACTTGACGAGCTTCTCGGTCTCTTCGGCGGTGAGCCCGTCCTTGGCCATCTCCTGGGCTTCGGCGTGGGCGACCCGCGGGTCCAGGAGGGGCCTGGCGGAGATGATGAGGCCCATGATGACGCCGGCGATGGTGGCGTGGACGCCCGATTCGAGCATGGCGACCCAGAGCGCGATGCCGATGACGAGGTAGACCGGGGCGGACCAGACGTGGAGCAGGCGCAGTGCGATCGCGAGGGCGGTGAGGGCGCCGGCGGCGGCGAGCCAGGCCATGGAGAGGTCGTCGGTGTAGAAGACGGCGATCACGGCGATGGCGCCGAGGTCGTCGACGATCGCGAGGGTGAGCAGGAAGATCCTTGCGGCCGAGGGGATGCGGGAGCCGAAGAGGGCGAGGACGCCGACGGCGAAGGCGATGTCGGTGGCCATGGGGATGCCCCAGCCGTCCGCGCCCGCGCCGCCCGCGTTGAGGGCGACGTAGATGAGGGCGGGCGCCGCCATGCCGCCGATGGCGGCGGCGATGGGCGGGACGGCGTTGCGGGGGTTGGAGAGTTCGCCGGAGACGATCTCGCTCTTGATCTCCACGCCCACTACGAAGAAGAAGATGGCCATGAGGCCGTCGTTGATCCAGTCCTTGAGGGTGTGGTGGAGTTCGAAGTCCCCGAACTGGAACGTGATGTCGAGGCCCCAGACGGCCTCGTACGAAGCGGCCCAGGGCGAGTTGGCCCAGAGCATCGCGATCACGGCGCACACGACGAGCACGACGCCCGCCGCCGGTTCGATCTTGAGGAACGCGGCGGCGGGGCGGCCGACATAGCGGGCGAGGGGGCGTCGCGAGTAGAGGAACGCCGGCTCTGAGCGCCAGATGGGTGACTTCCAGGGTTCCTTCGACTGCGACATGCGAGTGAGCCTATCTAGCCGTCAGACACGGGCGCATGTCGTCGTCACTTCTCGTATGCCTGTGCCACAGGTTCCGTATCGGTCTCCGACTCGGGCTCCCACACCTGGACTCCCTTGAGTCCGGGCACGTTCTCGCGGGTGAAGACCGGGTCGAGGCCGGCCTTGCGCTGCTTGTCGTAGTCGCGCAGGACCTTGTAGGCCACACCGGCGAGCGCCAGGACGGCGATGAGGTTGACGGTGGCCATGAGGCCCATGGTGACGTCGGCGATGGCCCATACGTCGTCGAGCGAGGCGATCGAGCCGAGGAAGACCAGGCCCACCACGATGACGCGCAGTCCGTGGACCATGAACGGCTTGTCGAGCATGTACTTCACGCTCGACTCGCCGTAGTAGTAGTTGCCCACCACCGAGGTGAAGGTGAACAGCACCAGGATGAGCGCCATGACTTGGAGGGCCCAGCCGCCGAGCGCCGCGTCGACGCCGCGGGTGACGAGGTTGATCGTCGAGTCGCCGTAGACGGGGTTGGTGGTGAGGATGATGAACGCCGAGATCGAGCAGATGAAGAGGGTGTCGAAGTAGACGCCGAACGCCTGGGTGAGGCCCTGCTTGACCGGGTGGCTGACCGAGGCGGTGGCTCCGGCGTTGGGGGCCGAGCCCATGCCGCCCTCGTTGGAGAACATGCCGCGGCGCACGCCCATGAGGATGACGGTGCCGATGGTCGCGCCGGCGAACTGCTCGATGCCGAAGGCGGAGTTGAAGATGTTCTCGATCGCGCCGGGGAGCTGGTCGGCGTTGATGATGACGATGGCGCCGCCGATGAGCAGGTAGACGATCGCCATGATCGGGACGGCCAGCTGGGTGAAGTGGGCGATGCGCTTGAGGCCGCCGAAGACCACCGCGGCGGTGATGGCCGCCAGGACGAGGCCGATCACGAGCGAGGTGCCGTCGCCGGTGGTCACGCCCATCCCGTCGAGGGAGTCGTTGACCGCGCCGGTGAAGGTGTTGGCCTGCACCATGTTGAAGCTGAACGGGTAGGTGAAGATGAGGATGACCGAGAAGACGACGCCCATCCATGGCAGCCCGAGGCCGTGCTTCATGTAGTAGGCGGGACCGCCCTTGAAGCCGCCGTCGGGGGTGCGCTCCTTGTAGACCTGGGCGAGGGTGGACTCGGCGAACGCCGCGCCCGCTACCACGATGGCCATGAGCCACATCCAGAAGACCGCCCCGGGCCCGCCGAGGGCGATGGCCGTGGAGACGCCGACGATGTTGCCGGTGCCGACGCGAGCGGCCGAGGAGATGGCGAAGGCCTGGAAGGCCGAGATCTTCTTGGTGCCGTCGGGGAGGTCGCCCGGGTCCTCGCGCAGCCCGCGGAACATCTGGCCGATCAGGCGGAACTGGACGCCCTTGGTGAGGACGAGGTAGATGATGCTGGCGATGACGATCAAGGGGATGATGCCCCACTGCCAGAACAGGTCGTTGACCATCAGTGTCTGCTTGAGGAGGTCGTCCACTCCGGGCTCCTTCGTTCGGGCGTGCAGGCTCGTGGCCTGAACCTAATGGGCGGAAGGGGTACTCGCTGCGAATTCGGGGTCGAGGCAGCCCGCTGAAGGTATCGGAGCGGATTAGGACAAGGCAAGCGAAACGGGCAGTCGTGATCGTATCGTCACCGAAGCGCGACTAGCGCGCGATAGTCGACACTGACATGAAGGGACCGAGAGGATCGGTTACGCTGCAGCGCTTTGGCACTCGGGGCACAGGCCCCGGAACGTGATGGAGGCGCGCGTGACCGAGAAGCCGTGGCGTTCGTCGCCGGGGAGCCAGTCGATCGGGTCGGCCATCGTGTGGACGTCCTTCATGAGGCCGCAGCCCTCGCAGATGAGGTGGTGGTGCTCGTGGTCGGCATTGGGGTCGTAGCGCTTCGAGCGCCCGTCGAGGGTGAGTTCGAGGACCTCGCCGAGGGCGACCATCTCGTTGAGGGTGTTGTAGACCGTGGCGCGCGAGAGCTCGGGCATGCGCTCGCAGGCGCGCTCCAGGATCTCATCGGCGGTGTAGTGCACGTGGGAGCCCTCGAGGGTCTCGGCGATGACGCGTCGCTGCGGCGTGATGCGCCAGTTGTGGCGCCGAAGTCGGGTAACGAGGTCGCTCATGCTGTTCTCTCAACGCGGTCGGGGCATTGAATACCACCCTAGCAGGCGAAACGATGTGGCACTACTTACCTTGGACTGGATCTTGACTTAGACAAAGTCTAAGCTAGGATCGAGTCGAAGACAAGGATTCCGTCAGCGGCCGTGCTGCGGGGATCTGAGAACGCTAGAGAGGGCCACGCTATGAGCGAGCAGTTCGACAACACTGCTGGGCCGCTGACCACCGAGTCCGGCGCGCCGATCTCCAACAACAACCAGAGCGAGGCCGCCGGCGCCGGCGGGCCCCTGCTCATCCAGGACCAGGTGCTGCTGGAGAAGCTCGCGCACTTCAACCGCGAGCGCATCCCCGAGCGCGTCGTCCACGCCCGCGGCGCCGGCGCCTACGGCACCTTCACCGTGACCGCCGACGTCACCAAGTACACGAAGGCGAAGTTCCTTTCCCAGGTGGGCAAGGAGACCGAGACGTTCCTGCGCTTCTCCACAGTGGCCGACTCCCTCGGCGGCGCCGACGCCCGCCGCGACCCGCGCGGCTGGGCCCTGAAGTTCTACACCGAAGAGGGCAACTACGACCTCGTCGGCAACAACACCCCGGTGTTCTTCATCCGCGACGCGATCAAGTTCCCCGACTTCATCCACACCCAGAAGCGCGACCCGTACACCGGTTCGCAGGAAGCCGACAACGTGTGGGACTTCTGGGGCCTCTCCCCCGAGTCCACCCACCAGGTCACCTGGCTCTTCGGCGACCGCGGCATCCCCGCCTCCTACCGCCACATGAACGGCTACGGCTCCCACACCTTCCAGTGGGTCAACGAGGCCGGCGAGGCGTTCTGGGTCAAGTACCACTTCAAGACCGACCAGGGCATCAAGAACCTCACCTCCGAAGAGGCCAACAAGCTCGCCGGCGAGGACCCCGACTCCCACCAGCGTGACCTGCGCGAGTCCATCGAGCGCGGCGACTACCCGACCTGGACCGTGCAGGTGCAGATCATGCCCGCCGCCGAGGCCGCGACCTACCGCTTCAACCCGTTCGACCTCACCAAGGTGTGGCCGCACGAGGACTACCCGCCGATCGAGATCGGCAAGCTCGAGCTCAACCGCAACCCGGAGAACATCTTCGCCGAGGTCGAGCAGTCGATCTTCTCCCCCGCGCACTTCGTGCCGGGCATCGGCCCGAGCCCCGACAAGATGCTGCAGGGCCGCCTCTTCGCGTACGGCGACGCCCACCGCTACCGCGTCGGCATCAACGCCGACCACCTGCCGGTCAACCGCCCCCACGCCACCGAGGCGCGCAACGGCAACCGCGACGGCCAGGGCTACGACGGGCGCCACGGCGGCCAGAAGAACTACGAGCCGAACTCCTTCGGCGGCCCGAACGAGACCGGCCAGGCCCTGTGGGCGCCGCTCGCGCTGAACGGCCAGACCGGCGAGTGGGAGACCCCGAAGCACTCGGAGGACGACGACTTCGTGCAGGCCGGGAACCTCTACCGGCTCATGGGCGCGGACGAGCAGGACCGCCTGATCGCGAACCTGGCCGGCTTCATCGCCAAGGTCAGCCGCGACGACATCGCCGAGCGCGCCATCGCGAACTTCGCGAAGGCCGACGAGACGTTCGGGAAGCGGCTCACCTTGGCTGTCGCCGAACTGCGCAAGTAGAGACGCCGAGAGCCGCGGGCCTTCAGTAAGAAGCCGCCGGGCCCGCGGCTTTTCGACAACGACCCGCTCTGGCAGCCCCCTGTCGGAAGCGCCGGAACGGGTCCGACCGCCCGGTCGGGGCCTTGGGAAGGGCACCTCGACCGGGCGTTTCGCGTCCGGGGCCACGTCGTTCAGGGGTCCAGACGCGGATCGGCCCGGCGGGAAGCCCGCCGGGCCGATCCGCTTCGCGCGCTAATCCTCCAGGACGCGCCCGCACTCGCCGCATTCCGGCGGCTTCTGGCGCGGCACCTCCACGAACTCCTCGGCCACGATCCACAGTTTCCAAAGCTCCGCGTGCTCCCGGATCACCGTGATCGACGTGATGTCGTCACGGCTGGGCCGCTCCAGACCCCACATGATGTCCAAGGGCTCCCTGTGCTTCGCGAGCTTCACCTCGCGGCCCTTCAAGTAGTAGCCGGCCCGCGAGTACACCAGCTGCGTCTGCTCGCCGTGCTCCTTCGGCACCGGCTCACGGCTGCGGCCGTTGAGGAACGAGTGGTACTCGGTGTGGAGCTGCCGGGCGATCTGCTGGAGCGGCACCGACGAATAGGCCTTGACCCACCGGTTCGCGGGCTGGTTCTTCCACTTGGTCAGGCGGGCCGAGATCTCCGCGTACGAGATCTTCTCCCCCTTCGCGCGCCATTCGCGCTGGAACACCGACAGCGACCAGTTGTACACGGCCCGAACCGCTTCCAGCGTTTCGTCCAGGTTCCGGCGCTGCTGGTCATCGGGGTCGAACGTATACTCGTAGCCGCGTTTCACCAAGTGGGTCATAGGCTTCGTCATGTCCATGACCTGTTGATATCAGACGATTACACACCGACACGTGTTCCTCACCTCATCGGCGTGTCTCCTGACCGTGCGGCAAGTAACTTGGCCTGGTGCCCTTCGACATCGACCCCGGCCTGTTCGCCCTGCTCATCGGCGCGGCGATCTTCGCCGGATGGATCGACGCAGTCGTCGGCGGCGGCGGCCTCGTCCAGCTCCCCATGCTCCTGGTGGCCTTCCCCACAGCACCCACGGCCCTGATGCTGGGCACCAACAAGTTGGCATCGGTGTTCGGCACCACGACCTCCGCGATCGCCTACGCCCGCAAGATCAAACTCGAACACCGGCTCCTGTGGCCCACCGTCGGCCTCGCCCTCGTCGGCTCCGCCGCCGGAGCCCTCGCCGCGCTCTCCGTCTCATCGAACGCGTTGAAGCCCATCATCATCGCCGTCCTCCTCGCGGTCCTCGTCCTCGTCGTCGCCAAACCCCAGCTGGGCCTCGAACCCCGACCGGAACTCCACACGCGAATGCGCGCCGCCGCGGTCCTCCTCGTGTGCGGCGTCGCGATCGCCTTCTACGACGGCATCATCGGCCCCGGCACCGGCATCTTCCTGGCACTGGCCTTCACCTCGATCCTCGGCATGGACTTCCTGGCCGCCGCCGCGCACACGAAAGTGGTCAACGTGACCACCAACCTCGGCGCCCTCGCCGTGTTCGCACTGCAGGACAACATCTGGTGGCTGCTCGGCCTCACCATGGGCCTCGGCACCATCCTCGGCGCCTGGTTCGGCGCCCACACCGCGATGGCCAAGGGCGCCAAGTTCGTCCGCTTCGTCCTCGTCCTCGTCGTCCTCGCGCTCCTGGCCCGACTCAGCTGGGACGTCTGGAACAGCTGGAACGGTTAAGGGTTGATCGCCAAGAACAGGTAGGCCGCCAGCAGCACCAGGTGCACGCCGCCCTGCAGGCGCGTGGCCCGGCCCGGGACGATCGTCAAGACGCTCACCACGACGGTGAGACCGAGCAGCACGATCTCCGTCGAACCCAGACCCAGCAGCAGCGGGCCGTCCATCCAGAACGAGGCCACCGCGATCACCGGAATGGTCAGGCCGATCGACGCGATCGCCGAACCGTAACCGAGGTTGATACTGGTCTGGATGCGGTCGCGGCCGGCCGCGCGGATCGCCGCGATCGACTCCGGCAGCAGCACCAGCAGCGCGATCGCCACACCGACCGACGAAGCCGGGAACCCGGCCGCCAGCACCCCGGCCTTGATCGCCGGCGACTCCGCCTTCGCCAACCCGACCACGCCGACGAGCGCCACCATCAGCATCGCGAGACTCACCAGCGCCGTCCTCCCGCTCGGCGGATCCGCATGCGCCTCCTCCGTGACGATCCCGTCCTCGGTCACCGGCAGAAAGAAGTCGCGGTGGCGCACGGTCTGCGTGAACACGAAGAGGCCGTAGAGGATGAGCGAAGCCGCCGCGGCGAACACCAACTGCGACGTCGAATACTCCGGACCGGCTTCACTGGTCGTGAACGTCGGCAGCACCAGACCCAAGGTCGCGAGCGTGGCCACCGTTGCCAGCGCCGCGCCACTGCCCTCGGGGTTGAACAGCGTCGTCCCGTACTTGAGCGCGCCGACGAGCAACGCGATGCCGACGATGCCGTTCGTGGTGATCATGACCGCCGCGAACACGGTGTCGCGAGCGAGCGTCTCAGCGTCCGGCCCGCCACCGGCCATCACCGTGACGATCAAGGCGACCTCGATGACGGTGACCGCCACCGCCAGCACCAGCGACCCGTACGGTTCACCGACCCGGTGGGCGACCACCTCGGCGTGGTGCACCGCGGCGAGCACCGTGACGATGAGCGCGACCGCCGCGACGATCACGAGCCCCGCACCCAGCTCCCGCCCCCAGACCCCTGCCAGCACCGCGATGCCCAGGATCGGTGCAATGACGTGGAAGGAGAGCAGCGGGTTCCTTCTGACGGCGGCCATGGGCGCATGGTTTCACAAAGCGGACACCCCGCTGTGCGACTTCACGGATCGGATGGATCCGCCCACAAACCGTTGATCGTCCCCATTGTTCCTGGCAGCGTTGGTAGGTGGGGCGCCGCCACTCGCACCTCCCGCTCCGAGCCGATTCCCGCTACGCTCATGGCATGACCGGCAACGACATTCACTCCACGGTTGACCGCCTCCGCAACCATTTCGCGACCGGCCGGACCAAACCCCTGCCGTGGCGGCTGGAACAGCTCAAAGGCCTCGACAAGATGGTGCGCGAAGCCGGCGACGAACTCGCCGACGCACTCCGCGCCGACCTGGGCAAGGCCTCCCCCGAATCGTTCCTGGCCGAGATCGACTTCGTCGCCGCCGAAGTCCGGGCACTGCGCAAGCACCTGCGAACCTGGTTCCGCCCCAAGCGGGTCTACACGCCGCCGCACCTGCAGCCCGCGAAGGCGTACGTGCTGCGGGAACCGCTCGGCGTCGTCACCGTCATCGGGCCGTTCAACTACCCGGTGCAGCTCCTGCTCGCACCCCTCGCCGGAGCACTGGCCTGCGGTAACGCCGTCGTGGTGAAGCCGAGCGAGACCTCGGGCACGACCGCGGCGGTGCTGGAGCGGCTCATCGGCGAATACCTCGACCCCGATGCGGTGGCGGTGGTGCAGGGCGGGCCGGAGGTCACCGAGGCGCTACTGGCCGAGCGGGTCGACCACATCTTCTTCACCGGGTCGGCGCGCGTGGGCCGGGTCGTCGCGAAGGCCGCGGCCGAGCACCTGACACCGGTCACTTTGGAGATGGGCGGGAAGAGCCCGGCGATCGTGGAGCCGGGTGCCGACCTGGCGACGGCGGCGCGGCGCATCGCCTGGGGCAAGTTCATGAACGCCGGGCAGACCTGCGTCGCGCCCGACTACGTGCTCGCCGTCGACGGCGTCGGCCCGGATCTGGAGAAGCACCTGGCCGAGGCGGTGCGGGAGATGTACGGGCACGCGCCGGCCGACAGCCCGGACTTCGGGCGGATCGTCGACGAACGCTCGTTCGACCGGCTCGCGCGGTTCCTCGGCGAGGGCCGCCTGGTGTGCGGGGGCGGGCACAGCCGCGAGGAGCGGTACATCGCGCCGACGGTGCTCGCCGACGTGTCGCGTGGGGACGCGGTGATGAGCGAGGAGGTGTTCGGGCCGATCCTGCCGATCCTCGCGGTGGACTCATTGGACGAGGCGATCGCGTACGTCAACGAGGGCGAGAAGCCCTTGGCGCTGTACGCGTTCACGAATTCGGACCTGACGCGGCGCAAGCTCTTGACGCGCACGGCGTCCGGCGCGGTGGGCTTCAACGTGCCGATGGCGCACATCGACGTCCCGGGCCTGCCGTTCGGCGGGGTGGGGCATTCGGGGCTCGGCGCCTACCACGGCAAGGCCTCGATCGAGACGTTCAGCCACGCGAAGTCGGTGCTGGACAAGCCGCTCGCGCCGGACACGCTGCGAGTGGTCTATCCGCCGTTCACGGCGCTGAAGGAACAGGTGCTGCGCCGCCTGCGGTAGGCGTCAGGACTCGGCCGGTACTCCGGCCATGTGGGCGTTGACGCGCCCGAGCAGGTCGAACAGTTGACGGCGCTCGGCCGCCGACAGCGGCGCGAGCATGTCCTCGTTCGCTTGGGCGAGCAGCGCGTCGAGTTCACCGAGCCGTTCCGTGCCCGCCTCGGTGATGGTGATGACGTTGCGGCGCTTGTCGCCCGGGTCGGGCGCGCGCATGATGCGGCCGTCCTCGGCGAGTTCGTTGAGGACCGCGACCAGGTCGGAGCGGAAGACGCCGGTGCGGTCGGCGAGCTGCGCCTGGCTGGCGGGTCCGGCTTCGGCGAGCGCGGACAGGACCATGAAGTGGCGCCGGTGCGCGCCGACGGAGCCGAGGGCCCGGCCGGCGATCCGGCCCGCTTGCGCGGCGGTCATGCCGACGAGGCGTGAGAACTGGTGCCGCATCCGTTCGGGCATCTGCTCGCCGCGGTCGAATTGCAGGTCGTCCTGGGTGTCCATGCGCTGATCCTACCCCTCTTGCGTTAGTGACACTAACGATGTATATTCGTTAGCGACATAAACGTTAGCATAACTAACGACTTTGAGGAGCCTTCCATGTCCGACAACCTGATCCGCGAACTCGCCGACCGCGCCGAACTGGCCGACCTCGTCGCCCGCCACAGCCTTTGGATCGACGAGGCCCGCTACGACGAGTCCGCGCGACTCTTCACCGAGGACGTCACCGCCAAGACCCGCGGCGGCGAGCTCGCCGGCCGCGACGCGCTCACCGATCTGGCCCGCTCGCGCCACGGGGAGTACCGGCGCACCCTGCACTCCAAGGGCAACCTCGTCATCGAACTCGCGGGCGACACCGCGACCGTGCGGGCCTCCGACATCGCCGTCTACGTCCTCGACGACAAGACCGAGGCCGTCGCCGCCGCGATCCACCGCTACGGCGCCCGCCGCACCGCCGACGGCTGGCGCTTCGACCACCTCGAGGTCGAACCCGTCGCCCTCACCACCGCCCTCGACCGCGCTCTCTGATACCCGTCCCCTGAAAGGCGACAGCATGAACACCATCGACCTCCTCGACTCCCACATGGCCTATATCGATGCAGGACAGGGCGAGACGACTGTCGTGCTGCTGCACGGCAACCCGACGTCCTCCCACATCTGGCGGCACGTCATCCCCCGCCTCACCGGCTCGGCGCGCGTCATCGCCCCGGACCTGATCGGGATGGGCGAGTCCGGGAAGCCCGACATCGACTACTCCTATGCCGAACACGCCGCCTATCTGGAGGCGTTCCTCGACGCGCTCGGCGTCGCGAACCCGGTGCTGGTCGGCTACGACTGGGGCGGGTCGCTCGCCCTCGACTGGGCCGCAAGGCATCCGGGCCAGGCCCGGGGCGTGGTCCTCATGGAGACGTTCCTGCGGCCGATGACCTGGGCGGAGTTCCCGGCCGGCGCCGTCGAGTTCTTCCGGACCCTGCGCACCCCGGGCGCGGGCGAGCGGATGGCCCTCGAGGAGAACTGGTTCATCGAGAACGCGATCCGCGCGACCAACGGCGGCATCGCGGACGCGGACATGGCGGTCTACCGCAAGCCCTACCCCGACCCGGCTTCGCGCAAGCCGCTGCTGGCCTGGCCCAGGCAGATCCCGCTCGGCGAGGCGGGCGGCCCGTTCGAGCCGGCCGAGGTCACCGCGCGCTTCGAGGACTATGTCCGTTGGATGGTCTCGACGCCGGAGGTGCCGAAGTTGCTGCTCACGGCCAGTCCGTATGGTCTCGGTTCACCCGCGATGGTCGAGTGGGCGAAGACGCGGGTCGCCGGGCTCACGGTGTCGAGCATCGGCGAGGAGGTCGGCCACCACGCGCCGGAGG
This sequence comes from Glycomyces rhizosphaerae, assembly GCF_042647865.1. NCBI lineage: Bacteria > Bacillati > Actinomycetota > Actinomycetes > Glycomycetales > Glycomycetaceae > Glycomyces > Glycomyces rhizosphaerae. Next base: position 114,550 of record NZ_JBHRWO010000019.1, on the reverse strand, counting down.
ACGCCCCTGAGGCGATCGCCGAGGCGGTGCTGGGTCTGCTCTCGCGCCTTGCGTGACCGCCGAATGACGACGGCGCTCAAGCAAGAAAAAAGAGCCCTGGCCGACGGTGAAGTCGGCCAGGGCCCATACCCCTCGAAGACAAGCTTGCAATGATCGTACCAAGCCACTTGCGCGCGCTAGAGCTGGGCCGGTGCACACGGATCGCCAACGGTCCCAACGAATTTGTATACAACGGCGAACCCGATCAATCCATAAAGGACTTGCATTCGATCGATTCCGATAGGCGCCACGGCGCGCCAGTCTGTACCTGGGCAGCTCCGATCGGTTATATTGTGCCCCTTGGCGGTGACATTCCGTTCCATTCGGGGATACGAATTCCTTAAGGGACATAGTGTCGAGAGGATTTCGATGCGACGTACGGTGCTCAACGCCGCGCTCGCCCGCTCAACGCGGGCCCGCCGCGACCCCGAAGCGGCCCTTGAGGTCTGGCGCGAACGGGCCGCCGCGGTCCGCGCCGCCGCCGACATCGGCGACGCCCTCGCCCCCGACGACCAGGCGTTCACCGACGACCTCGGCTTCCTGCTCCAATGCTTCGCCCGCGTCCCCGACCTCACCCCGCTCGGCTGGACCGTGCAGCTGCGCAGCGCCGAGCAGCGCCTCGCGAACCGCCTGCGCATCAAATCGATCCACACCCAGAACCCCCACGTGGGCGCCGAACCGATCGAACGGCCCGTCTTCATCGTCGGCCTCCCGCGCACCGGCACCACCGTCGTCCACCGGGTCCTCGCGGGCGCCGAACCCCACCGCGCACCGCTGCTCTGGGAGCTCCAGCGCACGGGCCTCGACCAGGACGACGCGAGCGCCGCCCGCGCCCGCCGCGCCGTCGAACGCGACGCCAAGGCGCTCACGCGGCTCGCACCCGACTACGCCGCGATGCACCCGCTGCGCGCCGACCGGCCCGAGGAGTCGATCGCGCTCATGTGGCGCACCTACTTCCCGCTCAGCTGCGCACCGCTGCCCGACTGGCGCGCCTGGATCGACCAAGCCGACCTCACCGCCGACTACGAATACCTCAAACAGGCGCTCCAAGTACTCCAATATGGACGTACACGGCGGCGCTGGATCCTGAAATTCCCCGGCCACGTCGCCCATCTCGACGTGATCCGCCAGGTCTTCCCGGACGCCCGGTTCGTCTGGACGCACCGCGACCCGGTCGCGGCCGCCGCCTCGTTCTGCTCCCTCGTCGAGACCCTCAATGGCGTGCACTGCAAGCGGACCGACCCGGCCGCGATCGGCCGCACCTGGCTCGGCATCCTCGCCGAATCGATCGCCCGGGGCCGGAAGCTGCGCCGCGCGCTCCCCGACGACACGGTCGTCGACGTCAGCAGCCATCGGCTCGCCTCCGACCCGCATCGCTTTGCACCGCAACTGCTCGAACGCGTCGGCGCGCCGTGGACCCACCGGGACCGCGACGGCCTCAACGCGATCGCGGGACCGCCCGGCCGCACTCCGGCGCGCACGTACGCCCTCGAGCGCTTCGGGCTGAGCGCCGACGCGGTCGAGGAGGCGTTCGGCGACTACCGCGAGAGGGTCGCCGACCTCAAACGCTGAACCGTTGCAGCCCTTACAGGTACCGCCAGCACACCGTGTAGGCGTGGTCGGGGAAGTCGTTGCTGATCCAGGTGCTCCAGCCGTCGTCCCCGCACCAGTCCAGGTTCTCGTACTCGTCGATGCGGCCGGTGACGTAGGTGTTCGCGCTGTCGCAGTCGGAGAAATAGAACAGCGCGGTCCCGGCGTCGGGGTCGCCGCTCATCGACATGCAGTCGTCCTGGGTCGCGTACCCCATGTCGTCGGGGTAGATCATGCTCAGGCACAGCACCACGTCCAGATAGGTCTGGGAGGTGGTGAACGTGTAGTTCTGGTTGTAGTAGACCGACTCCGTGCACGCGGCCGGGTCCGACTGCCCTTCGAGGCGTTCCAGCACTTCGAAGGCGCCTTCCTGGCATTCGATCCCGTACCACGCGGAGACGCTGTCGTTCGGGCCGAACACGCACTCGCCGACCTGGGCGTGGTACGCGTCCCCGTTGGGGTGCAGGTAGCTCAGGCACAGCACCAGGTTCCCCGTCGGCGACGAGACGCTGGTCGTCACGTCATCGACCGAGTCGCAAGAGGACAGATCCTGGGTGTCGTTCACGATCTCGACGACCTCGAAGCTGCCGTCCTCGCAATACGAGGGCTCCAAGTCGGCCGTCGTCTCGTCGCCGTAGTCCCAGAAGCAGTCCCCGACCACCGCGTCGACGACGGGGTCCGTGACCTCCTCGACCGGGTCGGTCTCGCTGCCGCCCCCACCGGTCTCGTCCCCGCCGCCGGTGGCGTCGGCGGTCTCATTGCCCGAGGTGATCGTCGGATCCTTGTCGTCGTCGCCGAGCCCCGGGAGGATCACGATCAGGGCGATCACGACCACGGCCAGCACCGCGAGCACCCCGTACAGCACCGTCCGATCGGTCTTCGGCCCCTGCGGCGGCAGGTAGGGACCGCCCGGAGGCAGCACCGGGCCGCCAGGTTGCATCGGACCGCCCGGCTGCATCGGCGCCCCCATCGGCGGATACCCCTGCGGCGCAGGCGGATACCCCGAAGTCACGGGAGAAGGCCCCGTCTGCATGGGCGAGAACCCGGGTGACACAGGCGCATACGAGGTCGGCGGAGCCGACGGATAGCCGATCGTGGACGGCTCAGCCCGCATGGGATTGGACTGCACAGGATTGGACTGCACGGGGTTGGGCTGCAGGGGATTGGACTGCACCGGATTGGGCTGCGCAGCCGCGATGCCGGGCCCGAACATCACCACGGTCTTGTTGGGGCGCACCGAGGTTTCCCAACCGAGACGGCGCGCCAGGTCGGCGACCTGGACGCGCTGGAGTGCCTCGACCGCGGCGACGCCGGGCGGCCACGGGGCCGCGAGCGGCTCGCCGATGCGCGTGACGAGTTCGGCGGCGCTGATGCGCTCCTCAGGCTGCTTGCGCAGGCACGGCTCGACGAGGAAGCGCAGGCCCTCGGGCAGCCGTTCGAGGCCCGGGTCGCCGTCGACGACCCGGTTCATGATCTCGTACAGCGCCTCGGCGTCGAACGGGTTCGCGCCGGTGCTCGCCGTGATCATCGTGGTGCCCAACGAGAACAGGTCGGACGCCGGGCCGATGGACTGCCGGGTGATCTGCTCGGGGGACATGAAGGCCGGGGCGCCGATGAGCGCGCCGGTCTGGGTGATCGAGGCTTCGCCCCCGGATTCCTCGGGGATGCGCGCGATGCCGAAGTCGATGATCCGCACGCCGTCCTCGGTGAGGATCACGTTGGAGGGCTTGAGGTCCCGGTGCACGACGCCGTAGGAGTGGATCTCGGCAAGCGCCGAGGCGAGCCCGTGCATGAGGCGCCGGGCGGACGCCTCGTCCAGTGGCCCGTTGGCGTTCACCGCCTCCGCCAGCGTAGGGCCGTGGAAGAACTCGGAGGCGAGCCAGGGTTCGGGCGCGTGTTCGTCGGAGGCGAGCACGGCGGCGGTCCAGCGGCTGGCGGCTACCTCGCGGGAGGTGATGACCTCGCGGCGGAACCGGTAGCGGAACTGGGCGTCGTGCAGGAGGTGCGGGCGCATGACCTTGAGCGCCACCAGTTGTCCGTCCCCTGCGGCGGCGAGGAGGACGCGGCCCATCCCGCCCTCGCCCAGTTCGGCGAGCACCCGGTAGGGCCCGATCTCCCGCGGCTCGTCATCGCGGAGTGGCTTCATGCGACGGCTCCTGAACTCGGCGTATCCCAACGAATCGCAACGTTAGAACCCCCCGTCACAACTCTGTCATGACCGGTCGGGACCTATATCCCCAATTCACGCCACGATCGCGGCCTTGCCCACCGAGCCGCCATGTAAAGCATCCTTGACATCATGTTAGCTGTGCTTTACTCTCAATGATGTAAAGAACTCTTGACATCAGGAGGCGTGCCGCCATGAACCAACCCCTTGACGACAACGAACCGAGACCCCCCATGACCTACGGCGAACGACACGCCTGGGGCTACCTCACCACCGCCATCGCCGTACCGATCGTCTACGGCGCCATCATGCTCGACCGCCTCGGCTCCACCCCTGCCGAGCAGATCGACTTCCAAGTGCCGCTGCTGCTCGCCATCGGCATCTCCATAGCCCTCAACGTCTTCCTCGCCCCCGCACCACAACGCGGACGCGACCGTCGCGACGAACGCGACATCGCCATCGACCGCCGCGGAGCCGCCGCCGCCTACCGCACCCTGATCTTCGGCGCCGTCCTCGCACTCGCGGTGACCTCGCTCGAAGCCTCGCCGTTCTGGATCGCCAACGCGCTCTACCTCGCGTTCGTGCTCTCGGCCGTGGCCGAATCGATCGTCAAGATCGCCGCCTACCGGCGAGGATGGTGACCTGTGGGCAAACGCACCAACGTCACCAACAACATCCGCGCCCTGCGCTTCGCCAACGGCGAGATGACCCAGGCGCAACTCGCGGACCGCATCGACGTCACCCGCCAGACGATCATCGCGATCGAACAAGGCCGATACTCCCCCTCACTGGAGATGGCCTTCCAGATCGCCAGGGTCTTCGGCGCCCCCCTCGACGAGGTCTTCGGCTACGAGCCCGACCGGGAAACGGAACCCTCATGAAAGCCCTTGTCCAGCACGGCTACGGCCCGCCGAAATCGCTCAAGGTGGCCGACATCGACACCCCCGCGCCGGGACCGGGCGAAGTCCTCGTCCAAGTGGCGGCCGCGGGCCTCGGCGCCGACGTGTGGCACCTGACCACCGGCCTGCCCTACCCCGTGCGGCTCGTCGCCGGACTCCGCCGCCCGCACCAGACGATCGCGGGCCTCGACCTCGCCGGACACGTCACGGCCATCGGCGAAGGCGTCCACGACCTCGCCGTGGGCGACCGGGTCTTCGGCACCGGCCTCGGCGCCCTCGCCGAAACCGCCCGCGCCCGGGCCGACAAACTCGCGCTCCTCCCCGGCAACGTCGGATTCGAAGCCGCGGCCGCCACCCCGATCTCAGGGGTGACCGCCCTCCAGGCCCTGCGCGACAAGGCCGAAGTGCAAGCCGGCCAACGCGTCGCGGTGCTGGGCGCGGGCGGCGCCGTCGGCTCGTTCGCCGTCCAGATCGCCAAGATCCTCGGCGCGGAGGTCACCGGCGTGTGCGGGCCCGCCAAGGCCGACCTGGTCGCCGACCTCGGCGCGGACCACGTCATCGACTACACGCGCTCGGACTTCGACACCGGCGCGCCCTTCGACGCGATCATCGACACCGCGGGCCACCGGCCCCTCCGCGTCCTGCACCGCGCCCTCACACCTCGCGGCACCGCCGTCATCGTCGGCTCAGAGACCGGTGGCCGCTGGCTCGGCGGCGTCGACCGCCAGCTCAGGGCCGCACTCCTGTCGCCGTTCACGACTCGGCGCCTCGGCTCCCTCATCGCGGCCGAAGACCGCGCCGAACTCGAAACGCTCGCCGGATACCTGGCCGAAGGCCGCCTGCACCCGGTCACCACCCCCGCGGAAAACCTCGAAGCGGCCCCAGAAGCCCTGCAGCGCTGGACGAAAGGCACCACGGTCGGCCGGACCGTGGTCACGGTCCAATAGCCGGACCGCCCGCCGCGCTCCGGGAATCAGCCGAAGCGGCGAAGCACCACGGTCACTTCGTTCCGGTTGTGCCGCAACTGACGAGCGAACTCGATGTCGTACTCGGATCCAAGGATCTCGAACGCCTCATCGAGCTGCGAGAGCACATGATGAGTCCCGGTCTTCAGAGTCGTGATCGCCAGCCCGAACGGCTTGAGCAATGCCGCCCCGTCGCACATCAACCGGCTCGAGCGGTCCGGGCTCATCTTCATGTCGTTCACGATGAGATCGAAACGGCCCTTGCCGCTCCGCACGAAATTGCCGGCCGTGGTCCGCTCGTGGACCACCCCGGGCAACCGCAGCACGCGTGGATCGAGATCGCCCGGGTCCACCGCGGTGGTCCTGAAACCGCGGCCCGCCAGAATCCGGGTCCAACCCCCCGGGGCCGCACCGAAGTCCAAGGCGTCCCCGCCGTCCTCGATCGGGAAGACCTTGAACAGCTCCTCGAGCTTGAACTCGGCCCTCGACACCTGATCCGGGGTCTTCGACAAGCGGACCTCGCCGCCCGGCCAGGAACTCAGGCTGTCCGCGACCCGGTTGACACCGACGATCGCGGACTTCGGAGTGAAGCAGATCGACACCACGACCGCACTACCGGCACGAGTGACCCGGTACCCGCGACCGCTCAGCACCTCGGCCGCGCGCTCCCAGGCGTCGTGCCGACTGAACTTGTACGACACCTTGCCGCTCAACCAGATCTGCAGAGAAATCTCGGACTCAGGGCCCAATTCACGCCCGCCCAGCTCACGAACGGCGGCATCGACCAGGTCGATCACCGAATCCAAACCGGCATTCGCATGATCGAACTCGGCGACCACATTCGTGAGGTGCCGCGGGAACACCATCGGCACCCGCTCGACCAGCTCAGCGAGGTCCCTCGCCGTCGACTTCCCGGTCTCGACGATGGCGGACTCCTCGCCCACCCTGCGGACCTCGACGACGTCCTCGACGTACCGGAGGATCTCCTCCTTCGCGACCGGCCAGGAATCCGCCGCCATGGAGATCAGAGACTTTCGCGATGCCATGCCGATTCCCTCGAAGTTCCACTAGTCGATTGCCGCGATGAACACCCGGTCCCGAACGGCCCGCCCCGAATCAAGGACTGCCCCCGTAAAAGGGAAATCCCCGCCCTCCAGCACAAGTCCTGGTAGACGGGGATATCTCTGCGGTGGCCAGGGCCGGGATCGAACCGGCGACCTATCGCTTTTCAGGCGATCGCTCGTACCAACTGAGCTACCTGGCCAAGAGGTGCATCGCGCGCACCGCCGTGAACACTGTACAGCACCGCCGGTCACGCGCTCCATGCGGCATTACCGCGAACGCAACCGCGACCCCCGCCCCCACCCGACCCCGCCCAGACCGGCCCTCCAGGCGCCTGAGCAGGTTAAACCCAAGGGCCGCAACCCCTTCCGGAGGCGTGATCAAGGGCGCCGGTGAGCGCGGGTAGCGTACATGGGACCTAACCCCCGAGGAGGATTCTGTGACCCGACTCGCTGCCACGCCCCCCATGGGCTGGAATTCATGGGACGTGTTCGGCACTTCGGTGACCGAAGCCGAAACCCGCGCCAACGCGGCGTTCATCGCCGAGCACATGGCCGAACTCGGCTGGGAGTACGTGGTCGTCGACATCCAGTGGTACGACCCCGCGGCCCGCGCTGGCGGCTACAACTTGGGCACCAAGCTGGTCCTCGACGAGTACGGGCTCCCCCAACCGGCCCCCAACCGCTTCCCCTCCGCGGCCGGCGGCGCGGGATTCAAGCCGCTGGCCGACTATGTCCACTCCCTGGGTCTGAAGTTCGGCGTCCACATCCTCCGGGGCGTCCCCCGCCAGGCGGTCGCCGCGAACACCCCCATCAAAGGCAGCGAATACACGGCCGCGCAGATCCCCGACCGCGAGCGGCTCTCCTCCTGGATCGACGACAACTGGGGCATCGACCACTCCCACCCCGGCGGCCAGGCCTACTACGACTCCCTGGTGCGCCAGTTCGCCGACTGGGGCGTGGACTACATCAAGGCCGACGACATGATCGCCCCCTACTGGGAGGACGAGGTCGAGGCCTTCTGGCACGCGGTCGACCGCGCCGACCGCGACATCGTGCTCAGCCTCTCGCCCGGCATGAGCCTCTCGACCGAGCACGCCCAGCACCTCCAGCAGCACTCGCACCTGTGGCGGATCTCGGCAGACCTGTGGGACCGCTGGCGCGACATCGACGCCCAGTTCGACCTCCTCCGCGCCTGGGCCCCGCACGCCGGCCCGGGACACTGGCCCGACGCCGACATGCTTCCACTGGGACACATGGGCATCCGAGCAGAAGTCGGCGAGCCCCGGCAGAGCCTGCTGACCCCCGATGAGCAGCGCACGATGCTCACCCTGTGGTGCATCGCAAGGTCCCCCCTCATGGTCGGGGCCGACCTGCCCACGTCGAGCGCTGAAACGATCGAACTGCTCACCAACCCCGAAGTCCTCGCCGCCCAACGACACCCCGCAGGCGCCCGCGAAGTCTGGCGCCAGGGCCGGCACGTGGCCTGGGCCTCGGAGGACGGGGCCTTCGCAGCGGTCTTCAACCGGACCACCGAGGCTGCCGAACTGCAGCTGCCGTGGTCAACCCTCGGCGTGGCACAGCCCGAGCGGGTGCGGGACTGCTGGAACCGCTCGGACATCGTGCCCGGGGATCATCTCCGGGCAAAGCTCCAGCCGCATAGTGCGGCGCTGTTCCGGCTGTCTTGAGTCATGGCAAGCCGATAGCCGTCCCGAGGTCGGGAAGTAGCGGTGCGGGGCGGTCGGGCTGGTGTGCCCGGCCGCCCCGTATTCCGCGGAAAAGCTGGTCCTGCGGGGACCGCGCGCGGGTGGGTTCCCGCGCGCGGTCTCGGTATGGTGGCGTTCGCGAATCCCCTCTATCGCCGCCATCCCGCAGGGCCAGATGGCTTTTTGCCCCAAGGCTGACACGGTTTGCAATCGGTCGACAACAGAAAGTTTCCGCCTGTGGATAACTTCCGGTGCAACGGACTTCCCACGGGTGGCAGCTTTGTGGACGGTGTCCGCGGTACCGCTGGCGAGGTTCATCTGACGCATCCCACCACGGTGTCACGGCTTGCATCCGATCGACAACCGTGAGTTCTTCTCTTGTGGATAACTTTGCGGATGTCGCCATCAACGCAGGTCAGGATCCCGTGGACTGCCCAGGGTCGGTCATCCACTGCACGAGCTGGATGATGACGCCGTTCGGGTCCGCGGTCTGGAAGTAGCGCTCGCCCCATTCCTCGGTCTCGATCGGCGTGGTGATGGCGACGCCCTCGGCTTGCACCCGGGCGTACTCGGCGTCGATGTCGTCCACGACGAAGGCCAGGAGGAGGCCGTCGGCGTGGCCCTTGGCGCTCTCGGGCTTGAAGGTGGGCAGGCCCGTCTTCAGGAAGATGACGTTGAAGCCGGCGTCCGGACGCGAGAGCGAGACGAAGCCCTCCGCGGCCATGTCCTCCGCGAAGCCGTAGTGGCGCTTGAGGAAGTCGGCCGAGGCGGTCGGGTCGGCGACGTTGAGCGAGACGGCGGATGAGGTGATGCGCATGTGCGGCTCCTTTTCTTCGTACGTTGTATATTGTACAACGTACGATGTACAGCGTACAAGCTTCTCGGATAGGATTTCCTCGTGACTGCCGCCACTGATACACCGAAGCCGAACCTGCTCGAACTGCTCTGGAGGGCCGCGCCGGAAACCGCGCGCGGGCCCCGCAAGCAGCTGACCGTCGACGAGGTCGTCAAGGCCGCCATCCGCTTGGCCGACGCCGAAGGGCTGGAAGCGGTCACCGTGCGCCGCCTCGCCCAGGAGTTGGGGAAGGCTCCGATGACGCTCTACACCTACGTGCCGGGGAAGAGCGAGCTCGTCGCGCTCATGCTCGACGCGCTGTTCGAGGCCATGGAGCGGAAGTCGGTCTCGGGAGCCTGGCGGGACCGGCTCACCGCCGTGGCCCGTGACAACTACGCGCTCTACCGGGAACATCCATGGGCCGCAGCCGCATCGCCGAGCCGGCCGCCGCTCGGGCCCGGCCAGTGCGCCAAGTACGAGCACGAGCTGCAGGCCCTCGAAGACCTGGGGCTCAGCGACATCGAGATGGACGACGCGCTGGCGTACCTGCTCGCGTTCGTGCGCACCGCCGCGCAGGACGCGGCCCAGTCCGACGCCGAGCGCGAGGCCAGCGGCATGAACGATCAGGAGTGGTGGGAGGCCAACGGGCCCCTGCTCGCGAAGGTCCTCGACACCGAGCGCTTCCCGACCGCTGTCCGCGTCGGACAGGCCGCGGGCGAGGCGCACGACGCGGCCTACGACGCCGAACACGCGTTCGCGTTCGGTCTGGCGCGGACGCTCGACGGGCTCGCCGTCCTCATCGAACGGTGACACAAACGGCAGTCGGCCCGGTCGCCCATGGGCGACCGGGCCGACTGCCGCTCAGACCTGGAGCGGCACGTTGAGGCCGTCGGGCTTCCACTTGCGGCGGGAAGCCACCACCACCGACGAGACCGCCAGCGAGCCGACCAGGTACGCGCCCAGCACGAGCAGCGCCCTGACCACGTGCGCGACCTCGCCTCCGCTGATCGTCACCCGCAGCGCGTCGACCACATAGCTCATCGGCAGCAGCGGATGCAGGAACTGGAAGAACGCGGGCGTCGTCTCCACCGGGTACAGCCCGCCGGCGCTGGTCAGCTGCAGCATCAGCAGCACCACGATGAGCAGGCTCCCCGCCGTTCCCAGCGCCAGCTTCAGCAGGTGCGCCATCGCCGAGAACGTGAGGATCACCAGCACCGACACCCCGATCGTCGCCAAGACGTACTTCGGGTCGAGGCCCAGACCGAGGTCGACGACCACGTACAGCACCAAGGCGCTGAGCACGCCCAATGCCGCGCTCGGCAGCCAGCCGCCGATCGCCACCGGCACCGAGCGCAGCGGCCCGGCCAGCGCTCGGGCGTTGATCGGGCGGAGGACGAAGTAGGCCATGAGGCCGAACACCCACAGTGCGACGGCGATGAAGAACGGTGAGAGGCCGCGGCCGTAGGTGCCGGCGGGGTTGAGGTTGTCCTCTTGGACGGTGACGGGGCTGCCGTAGGCCTCGGCGTTGTCGGCGTCGTCGGCCGGGTTGGTGCTGGGGACGGTTTCGGCGGCGTCGGTGAGGGAGGTGGCGAGGGTGTCGGCGCCGTCCTGGAGTTCGGGGAGGCCGTCGGCGAGGTCGCCGGCGCCGGTTTGGGCGGTGGCGGCGGCGTCGGCGACCTGGTTGGCGCCGGTGGCGACGTCGGCGGCGCCGGTTTTGAGGTCGGTGAGGTCGTTGGAGGCTTGGTCGAGGGTGTCGGTGGAGGTGTCCTGGACGGTGGTGTTGGCGGTTTGGATGTCGTTGTTGACCTCGTCGGCGTCGTCGATGTAGGTCTGGAGCTGGGCGCAGGCGTCGGCGTCGGCGGTGTCGGCGCCGCAGAGGGTGCTGTAGACGGTGTCGAGGTCGCTGTTGGCGCGGTCGGCGAGGTCGGCGGCGGAGGCGGCGCCGGTTTGGATCTGGGTCCAGTTGTCGGCGAGGGTTTGGACGACGGGTTGGGCGACGTCGACGGCTTGGTCGACGCCGTCGCTGACCTGGTCGGCGCCGTCGGCGACTTCGTTGGCGCCGGCGGTGAGGTCGCCGAGGCCGCTTTCGAGTTGTGCGGCGCCGGTCTGGGCGCTGCCGATGCCGTCGGAGAGTTGATGTGCGCCGTCGGCGGCTTGGGTGAGGCCTTGGTTGAGTTCGGTGAGGTCGCCGAAGATGGTGGTGGCGAAGGTGACGTAGACGGCGGTGTTGATCTGGTTGCGGAGTTCGGATTCGACGGTGGAGGCCATGATGCCGGCGACGTAGCCGTTGGCGTCGTTGAGGTCGAATTCGACGGTGGCCTGTTCGGGGTCGGTGCCGGAGAGGCTGGCGAGTCGGGCGGAGAAGTTCTCGGGGACGGTGATGGTCATGTAGTAGTCGCCGTCTTCGAGGCCGCGTTGGGCTTCGCCTGCGGTGACGAATTGCCAGTCGAAGATGCGGTCTTCTTTGAGTTGGTCGACGAGTTGGTCGCCGCCGTTGATCTGGGTGGTGTCGCCGTTGACGACCACGGTGGCGCCGGTGTCCTCGTTGACGACGGCGACGGGCATCTGGTCGAGTTCGCCGTAGGGGTCCCAGGCGAACCAGAGGTAGAGGCCGCCGTAGACGAGGGGGATGAGGATGATGGCGACGAGCGCGGCGGTGCGGATGGGGTGGCCGCGGAAGCGCCGGAGTTCGGTGGCGGCGAGTTTGAACGGGCTCAACTGTGCGCTCCTTTTCGGTTGCGGCCGTGGCGGCGTTCGTCGGCGGCGGGTGGTTCTTGAGCGCGGAGGTCGATGATGGTGTCGGCGGGCGGGTCGGATCTGGTGCAGGCGGCGAGGACGAGTTGTCCGGCGTCGGCGACGGTGCGGAGGGCTTCGAAGACGCGTTCGGAGCCGCAGGTGTCGAGGCCGGTGTCGGCGTCGTCGACGGCGATGGCGGGGGTGCGGGCGGCGGCGGCGCAGGCGATGGCGAAGCGGATCTGGTCGATGCGGGGGAGGAAGCCGAAGGTGTCGCCGGTGTCGATGGTGAGGGCGAGGCGGTCGAGCCAGGCGTTGATGTTGGCGCGGGTGGCGGTGCCTTTGGAGACGGTGGTGGTCTCTTTGATGCAGGCGCCGACGGTGGCGTAGGGGTCGAAGCGGATCGGCGGTCCGGCTTGGGCGATGGTGAAGCGGCGGCGGATGTGGCCGGGTCTGGTCTGGCCGTCGACTTCGAGTGCGCCGGTTCGGTGGGGGAAGCGGCCGGTGAGGGCGAGGAGGAGTGAGGAGCGGCCGTCGCCGCCGTCGCCGCAGATGGCGACGAGTTGGCCGAGGCCGGCGGTGAGGGTGACGTCGGTGAAGATGGGGCCTTGGCGGCCGGTGGCGGTGAGTCCTCGGGCGGTGAGGAAGGGGGTGCCGACCGGGCGGTCGGGGACGGCGGTGTGTTCGAGGGTTGCGGTGGGCGGGGTTTCGCCGACGGTGGGCAGTGGGGCGGTTTCGCTTCCGCCGCTTCCGGAGTCGCCGTCACTTGCGGGCGTTTCGGGCGTTGGCCGCCTCGGCGAAGCTTGCGAGCCGTCAATTAGCCCCCTCGGCGAAGCTTGCGAGCCGTCAATTGGTCTCGCCTCGTCGCTCCTGTCGCTCATGGACACTATCCTCACAGGCCGGTGCGCCCTGGTTCGGGCGATTTTGCGGGTTGATGACCGCATAGATGTTACCCACGAGTAACTTATGTGCGGAGTGAGGCAGCCGTGCTGTGACCGGCGCGTCCCGCGCGCGGCCCTTACAGTTGAGACATGTCGGAAATGCAACCAGCGAAACCCACGGCGCCCCGCCGCGATCACCCGCGCACTCACCACGGCGACACCGTGAACGACCCGTACGCCTGGCTCAAGGATCCCGAGGATCCCGCCACCGTCGAATACCTCAAGGCCGAGAACGCCTTCGCCGAATCGCGCACCGCCCACCTCGCGACGCTGCGCAAAAGCATCTTCGGCGAGATCAAGAGCCGCACCCAGGAGACCGACCTCTCCGTCCCGGTCCGCAAGCGCGGCTGGTGGTACTACGGCCGCACCGAGGAGGGGAAGCAGTACGGCATCCAGTGCCGCCTGAAGGCCGACGGCGACACCCCGCCCGAGATCGAGGCCGGCACGGCCGTCGAGGGCGAGGAGATCCTGGTCGACGGCAACGAACTCGCCGAGGGCCACGACTTCTTCTCCCTGGGCACCTGCGACGTCTCCCCCGACGGGAACCTCCTCGCCTACGCCGTCAACTACTCCGGCGACGAGCGGTTCACCCTGCGGTTCAAGGACCTCCGCACCGGCGAGGACTTCCCCGACGACATCCCGAACGTCTTCTACGGCGGTTCCTGGTCGCTCGACGGCTCCGTGTTCTTCTACACCAAAGTGGACGACGCGTGGCGGCCGTACCAGGTGTGGCGGCACGTCCTCGGCGAGCACGAGGACAAGGACGTCCTGGTCCACCAGGAGGACGACGAGCGGTTCTGGACCGGCATCGACCTCACCCGCTCCGAGCGGTACCTGTTCATCGTCTCCGGATCCAAGATCACCACCGAGGTCCGCTACCTCGACGCCGCCGACCCCACCGGCGAGTTCGCCGTCTTCGGGAACGGCCGCGTCCAGGGCGTCGAGGTCTCCGTCGACCACCAGGGCGACCGGTTCTGGGTGCTGCACAACAAGGACGCAGAGAACTTCACCCTCGGCTGGACCCCCGTCGAGGACACCACGCAGTTCCACGAGGTCATCGCGCACGACGAGGCCGTCCGGCTCGAATCCGCCGACGCCTTCGCCGACCACGTCGTGGTCTCGATGCGCCGCGCCGGGCTCTCGCAGGTAGCGATTCTGGATAACGGTCAGTTGACCGAAATCCAGTTCGACGAGCCGATCTACGCCGTCGGCCTCGGGGAGAACCCCGACTACGACTCGCGCCAGATCCGCCTCGGCTACACCTCGCTCGTCACGCCGTCCTCGGTGTACGACTACGACATCGACACCGCCGAACTGCACCTGCGCAAGCGGACGCCGGTCCTCGGCGACTTCGACCCCGCCGACTACGTGCAGTACCGCGAATGGGCCACCGCCGCCGACGGCACACAGGTCCCGATCTCCATCGTCGCCAAGAAGGGCGTCACCGCCGACGGGACCGCACCGTGCCTGCTGTACGGCTACGGCTCCTACGAGCACTCCATCGACCCGTACTTCTCCATCGCCCGCCTCAGCCTGCTCGACCGCGGCGTCGTCTTCGCGATCGCGCACATCCGCGGCGGCGGCGAGATGGGTCGCCAGTGGTACGAGCAGGGCAAGCTCCTCCACAAGCGGAACACGTTCACCGACTTCGTGGACTGCGCCGAGCACCTGGTCGACGTCGGCTGGGCCGCACCCGACCGGATCGTCGCCCGCGGCGGCTCCGCCGGCGGCCTCCTCATGGGCGCCGTCGCCAACCTCGCCCCCGCGCGGTTCGCCGGCGTCCTCGCCGACGTCCCGTTCGTGGACGCGCTCAACACGATCCTCGACCCGACCATGCCGCTGACGGTCATCGAATGGGAGGAGTGGGGCAACCCGCTCGAGTCGGCCGAGGTCTACGAGTACATGAAGTCGTACTCGCCCTACGAGAACATCACGGACGTGCGGTACCCGTCGATCCTGGCCGTCACCAGCCTCAACGACACCCGCGTGGGCTTCCACGAGCCCGCCAAGTGGGTCGCGAAGCTGCGCCACGAGAGCCCGGAATCCGACGTGCTGCTCAAGACCGAGATGGAGGCCGGCCACGGCGGCCGCTCCGGGCGCTACGACGCCTGGGAGGAAGAGGCCTTCAACCTCGCCTGGGTGCTTGACAAGCTGGGCGCAGCCCAGATTGCCTGAAGCACAGCGCTCGGACGCCGCCTAGTCCCGCAACGCACGAGGCCCGGTCCCGCCGTCGGCGGGGCCGGGCCTTCGGCTCGTCGTCGCTCCGGTTACTCCGGGCGCTCGTCCTCTTCCGGCGGGACCTCCTGCCGCTGCTCGGCCGCGTCCGCCGGATCGACCTCGTCCGGGACCTCCTCCGCCGACTCCTCGACGGCAGCCTCCGGATCGTCCTCGGCCGGGGGTTCGGCCGAGTCCGCCAGGTCGAACTCGGACGATTCCTCGAAGTCGTCCGCCCATTCCTGCTGAAAGCTCATATAACCACCGTAGTCCCGCCCGAGCCCTCCCGGACTGCGAACCACCAGGTAGCCTGAGTTATGCCTTCACACGGCTGTGGGCAATACTTCATCTCGACGCAATAGTTCGAGGCCATCAGACAGCGGCGTCTGAGTCCCGCCCCCGGTCGGGGAGCAATCAACGACTTGTCTAAGGAGCTGGCAGCATGCCTATCGCAACACCCGAGGAATACAACGAGATGCTCGACCGGGCGAAGGCCGGCTCCTTCGCCTACCCGGCCATCAACGTCACCTCGACCCAGACGCTCAACGCCGCGCTCGCCGCGTTCGCCGAGGCCGAATCCGACGGCATCGTCCAGGTCTCGACCGGTGGCGCGGAGTACCTCTCCGGGCCGACCATCAAGGACAAGGTGACCGGTTCGGTCGCCCTCGCCGCCGCCGCGCACGAGATCGCCAAGAACTACCCGGTCAAGGTCGCCCTCCACACCGACCACTGCCCGAAGAACAACCTCGACTCGTTCGTGCGCCCCCTCCTCGCCATCAGCGAAGAGCGCGTGGCCCGCGGCGAGCTCCCGCTGTTCCAGTCCCACATGTGGGACGGCTCCGCCGTGCCGATGCAGGAGAACCTGGAGATCGCCCAGGAACTCCTCGCCCGCACCGCCAAGGCCAACATCATCCTCGAGATCGAGATCGGCGTCGTCGGCGGCGAAGAGGACGGCGTCGAAGCCGAGATCAACGAGAAGCTCTACACCACCGTCGAAGACGGCCTCGCCACCGTCGAAGCCCTCGGCGCCGGAGAGAAGGGCCGCTACATGACGGCTCTGACCTTCGGCAACGTGCACGGCGTCTACAAGCCCGGCAACGTCCACCTCCGCCCCGAGATCCTCAAGGAGATCCAGGACGCGGTCGGCGCCAAGGTCGGCAAGGACAAGCCCTTCGACCTGGTCTTCCACGGCGGCTCCGGCTCGACCGCGCAGGAGATCAGCGACGCGGTGGACCACGGCGTCATCAAGATGAACATCGACACCGACGCCCAGTACGCGTTCACGCGCCCCGTCGTCGACCACATGTTCCGAAACTACGACGGCGTGCTCAAGGTCGAGGGCGAGGTCGGCAACAAGAAGGCCTACGACCCCCGCGCCTACGGCAAGCTCGCCGAAGCCGGCATGGCCGCCCGCATCGTCGAAGCCTGCCAGCAGCTTCGCTCCGCGGGCAACAAGATCAAGTAAGGCAGGACGAGGGGCCCGGCCGCGATGCGGCCGGGCCCTTGGCGTCTCCTCAGACCGTAATGATCGCGCATCCGGTCTTGGGAACCCCGTCGAACTTCTTGTCGGCCGTGAGCAACGGAATCCCCAGCGCCTCCGCGAGCGCGATGAATGCCGCATCGTACGGCCACATGTTCGCCCGCAATTCCCAGATCCGGGGCAGGTACCACGTGTGGTCGTACCTCCGCAGGTCGAGCTGTTCCAGGGTGGAAAGGGCCGCTTCGGCTCGGTCTTTGGAGAGCTTTCGACCGAGGGTCATGCCGCGAAGGACCGAGGTGAACTCGAGGTCGATCGCTTGCGGCGCCGCAAGCGCTCGCCCGTAACGGCCTCGCGAACCTTCTCGGCCCGTTCATCCTCACCGATGAGGAGCTCGACCATCGCCGATGTGTCGACAACGATCACTCGCGCGCCGCCCGGTTCTCCTCAAGAGCGGCGACGACATCATCGGCCGTGACGCCGCTGCCCTTCGCGATCTCCCGTCCCCGGGCGATGGCTTCCTCGACGCTGATGACTTGGGAAGCACGCTCGAACATGCTCCTGAGATAGGCGTCGAAGGACTGATGCGATCGCGCTGCGCGCTCACGCAGTTTCGCGACGAGGTCGTCCGGCAGGTCATGGACTTCAACTGTTGCCATGCATCAAGGCTAAGCGACCTGTCATCGGATTTCATGTTTCGGCGCGCCGTGTCGAACAGTGCGGTAAACGCGAGCGGGCCCGGAGCAACAGCTCCGGGCCCGGTGTTCGCTTGGGTTACTTGGCGAACCAGACTGTGGCGCCGGCGGGGAGGGTGCCGTTGTCCAGGGGGGCGCTGGCGAGGAGGACGTCGGTGCCGTAGCCGGCGACGGGGACCGGTTCGTCGCTGAAGTTGACGACGCAGACCAGGGCGCCGTTGTCGAACGCGAACGCGTTGTCGCCCGGGTCGGCGAGCCAGGTCAGGCCGGTCGCCTTGTGGTTCTTGCGGAGGGCGAGGGCGGCGCGGTAGAACTCCAGGGTGGAGCCGGGGACGCCGTCTTCGGCCTCGGCCGAGAGCGCCGACCAGTCGGCCGGCTGCGGGAGCCAGGAGCCGCCCGTGCCGAAGCCGAACGAGGCGCCTTCCTTCGTCCACGGGAGCGGGACGCGGCAGCCGTCGCGGCCGATCTGCTCGCCGTTGGTGCGGAAGAACGTCGGGTCCTCGCGGACCTCCGCGGGCAGGTCGAGGACTTCGTTGAGGCCCAGTTCCTCACCCTGGTAGACGTACACGACGCCCGGCAGGGACAAGAGGAGCTGCGTGGCGGCCTTGGCGCGGGCCAATCCCAGTTCGCCGCCGCCGTAGCGGGTCACGTGGCGCTGCACGTCGTGGTTGGACAGCACCCAGGTGCAGGGCGCGCCGACGCCGGCGTTGTTGGCGATCTCGGAGTCGATGGCCTTGCGGAAGTCCGCGGCCTGGAACGGGGCCAGCACCAGGTCGAAGTTGAACGCCTGGTGCAGCTCGTCGGGGCGCAGGTAGAGCGCGCGGCGCTCGGCCGAGTCGGTCCACGCCTCGGCGACGAAGATCCGGTCGCCCTCGTACTCCTCGATGATCGGGCGCCACGTGCGGTAGATGTCGTGCACGCCGTCCTGGTCGAAGAACGGCGCCTGCGTGGTGCCGATCATCTCGATCGTGCCGTCGCCGCCGGTGTCGGGCAGCCCCTCGGCCTTGACCATGCCGTGCGCGACGTCGATGCGGAAGCCGTCGACGCCCCGGTCGAGCCAGAACCGCAGGATCGACTGGAACTCCGCGTGGACCTCCGGGTTGTCCCAGTTCAGGTCCGGCTGCGAGGAGTCGAACAGGTGCAGGTACCACTGCTTGCCGTCTGGGGTCTTGGTCCAGGCCGGGCCGCCGAAGATCGACTGCCAGTTGTTCGGCGGGGTGTCCGCCTTCGCCGGGTCCACGTCGCGGAAGTGGTAGCGCTCTCGCTCCGGCGAGCCGGGAGCCGCCGCGAGGGCCGCCTGGAACCAGACGTGGTCCGAGGAGGTGTGGTTGGGAACGAGGTCGACGATGAGCCGGATCCCGGCCGCATGGGCGGTTTCGAGCATCCGATCGAAATCCTCGAGGTCGCCGAAGCGCTCGTCGATGGCGCGGTAGTCGGCCACGTCGTAGCCCGCGTCCTTCTGGGGCGAGGCGTAGAACGGCGATAGCCAGATGGCGTCCACCCCGAGCTGGGCCAAGTACGGGATGCGGGAGCGGATGCCCTCCAGGTCGCCCATGCCGTCGCCGTTCGCGTCGGCGAAGGAACGCGGATACACCTGGTAGATGACCGCGTCGCGCCACCAGTGTTCACTCATCGGGGAGTTCCCTTTCAGTCTTGGGGGGCCGCACCGGTGGAACCGCGTACGACGAGTTCGGGTCGGAAGAGGTATTCCGACGACGGCGTGGGCTGCCCGGCGATCTCGTCGAGCAGTGCCCGGGCGGCGGCGGTGGCGATGTCGCGCACCGGCTGCCGCACGGTCGTGAGCGGGGGGTTGGTGTGCGCGATGAGCGGCGAGTCGTCGTAGCCGACCACCGAGAAGTCCTGCGGGACGTTGAGCCCGCGCTCCTCGGCGGCGCGGATCGCGCCCAGCGCCATCATGTCCGAGCCGCAGACCACGGCGGTCGCGCCGCGGTCGATGAGTCGCGAGGCCGCGGCGTACCCGCCCTGCTCGCCGAACAGGGTCAGCTCGATGAGCTCGGGGCCGACCCCCTGCATCGCGGCGCGGTAGCCCGAGATCTTGCGGCGCACCGGCCAGTACCGGTCCGGGCCCGAGACCAGGCCGATCCTGGTGTGGCCCAAGCCCGCCAGGTGCTCCACGGCGATGCGCGCGGCCACGGTGTCGTCGCACGAGAACGAGGCCGCCTCGACGCCCTCGGGGTGGCCGGTCACGAACGCCACGGGCAAGCGCTTGTCCTTGAGCTCCTGGTACCGCTCGGTGCTCGCCATCGTGTCGGCGTGGAGGCCGGACACGAAGATGATGCCGGCGACGGCCCGCTCACGGAGCATCTCGACGAACTCGTCCTCCGAGACCCCGCCGGGGGTCTGCGTGCACAGCACCGGCGTGTAGCCCGAGCCGGCCAGCACATTGGAGATCGTCTGCGCATAGAGCGGGAAGATCGGGTTCTCCAGTTCGGGCACGACCAGGCCGATGAGGCCGATCGCGTGCTTGCGCAGCGCCTGGGGGCGTTCATAACCGAGCACGTCGAGAGCAGTGAGGACGGACTGTCGGGTCTGCTGACCCACGCCGGGTTTGTCGTTGAGCACCCGGGACACCGTTGCCTCACTGACCCCGGCTTGCCGGGCGATGTCAGAGAGTCGAAGCCGCATGATGACAGCGTAGCCTATCTGAAATTAGGCAACAGTTTGGTTGCAAGGGTTTCCTGTTTCTGAAACATCTTGCTAACCTTCGAGGAAGTCGGGGCGCGAGCCCCCGGTCACCGGCCCCCGCCCCGGGGCCCCTCAATGAAGAGAGAAACAGACATGCGCAGAAGGACCCTGGGTATCACCGCCGTCTCGGCCGCCGCTCTCGGCGCGGCCGCCGCCTGCGGTTCGGACGACGGCGACACCGGCGAGGAGACCACCGAGTTCTCCGGAGAGCTGGTCATCTGGGCCGACGAGACCCGCACCCCCGTCCTCAAGGAGTTCGTCAAGGACTTCGAGACCAGCGTCGGCGTCAAGGTCACCGTCGAAGAGCACGTCGAGACCCTCCGCGAAGACTTCCTCACCGCCGCCGAGCAGGGCCAGGGCCCCGACATCATCGTCGGCGCCCACGACTGGTCCGGCCAGTTCGCCGCCGACGGCGTCATCAGCCCCGTCACCTTGAACGCCGACCAGCAGGCCGCCCTCAACGAGACCACCGTCAAGGCCTTCACCGTCGACGGCAACGTCTACGGCGTCCCCTACGCGGTCGAGAACCTCGCCCTCATCCGCAACACCGACCTGGCCCCGACCGCCCCCGCCACCTTCGAAGAGCTCGTCACCGCCGGCCAGGCCGCCGGCACCGACGAGGTCCTCACCATGGAGGTCGGCGTCGACGGCAACGCCTACAGCGCCTACCCGCTGTTCGCCTCCTTCGGCGGCTACCTCTTCAAGGACGACGGCACCGGCACCCTCGACCCCACCGACGTCGGCGTCGACTCCGAAGGCGGCATCGCCGCGTTCTCCAAGTTCGCCGAACTCGGCGCCGAGGGCATCCTCAAGACCACCATCGACGCGACCAACACCATCCCGTTCTTCGTCGACGGCAAGACCGCCTTCATGATCTCCGGCCCCTGGGCCCTCACCGACGTCCAAGGCGCGGGCCTCAACTACGAGGTCACCGCCATCCCCGGTTTCGAAGGCCAGGGCCCGGCCTCCCCGTTCCTCGGCGTCCAGGGCTTCTACGTCTCGGCCACCGCCAAGAACGCCGTGTTCGCCCAGGAGTTCGTCACCAACTACGTGCTCACCGAGGACCTCCAGCTCAAGCTCGCCGAAGCCGGCGGGCGCCTCCCGGCCCTCACCGCCGCCGCCGAGGCCTACGCCGCCGACAACGCCGACGTCCAGGGCTTCGCCGCCGCCGGCGAGAACGCCGTCCCGATGCCGAACATCCCCGCGATGAACGCCGTCTGGGAGCCCTTCGGCCGCGCCGAAGCCGACGCCATCGACGCCGTCTCCGACGGCCCGACCGCCGCAGCGACCGCCGCGCAGGCCATCCGCGACGCCGTCGGCGCCTAGGCCCACCCGGTTCGACCTCGACGAGCGAAGGAATCCACTGTGCTCGACCAACGTTCCCGGACGGCCGGCTCAGCCACTGCCGCGGGCCTGATCATCAAGATCGCCGTGCTCGCGCTGGTAGCCGCGCTGGCCGTCTGGGCGGCGTTGCCGCTCATCAACGCCGAGGCCTGGTGGGGCCTCGCGCTGGAAGCGGCCGTAGTCGCCATCCTCTTCTACGTCTACCTCCAGCGCCGGGCCATCCAACTCAAATACCTCATCCCCGGCACCCTGCTGCTCCTGGCCTTCCAGATCCTCCCGGTCGCCCTCACCATCGGCACCTCCTTCTCCAACTACGGAGACGGCCACCGCGTCGACAAGGACCAGGCGATCGAGGCGATCATCGCCACCGGCGTCGAACCGACCACCGGCGGCGCCAACTACTTCCTCGCCGTCGGCGAATCCGCCTCCGGCGAACTGACGCTCCTGCTCACCGACCAGACCAACGGCTCCACCTGGGCCGGAACGGAAGCGGGCCTCACCGAGCTCGCCGACGCCACCGTCGACGCCTCCGGGCGGATCACCGCCGCCCCCGGCTACACCGTCTGGACCCTCGCCGAACTGGGCGAGCGCCAGGCCGAACTCGCCGAACTCGCCGTCCCCACCGGGTCCGAGACCGGCATCAAAGTCCAGGGCCTCTCCGCCTTCGAAGGCGTCTCGACCATCTCCTACAACGAGACCTGCGATTGCATCACCGACTCAGCCGACGGCACGATCTGGTACGCCGACAACGAGACCGGCTCGTTCCTCACCGAAGACGGCAAGGCCGCACTCGTCGGCTGGCGGGTCGGCATCGGCGCCGACAACTACCTCAAAGTGATCACCGACCCCGACATCCGCGGCCCGTTCCTGGGGATCTTCACCTGGAACGTCGCGTTCGCCGCCGGATCGGTCCTGTTCACCTTCGCGATCGGCCTCGGCACCGCCATGGCCCTCAACAAACCCGACATGCGCGGCACGAAGTTCTACCGGACCTTCATGATCCTGCCGTACGCCATGCCGTCCTTCGCGATGCTCCTGGTGTGGGCGCAGATGTTCAACCGCGACTTCGGACTCATCAACGAGCTCTTCGGCCTCGACGTGAACTGGTACGGCGGCACCTGGTCGGCCAAGGCGATGGTCCTCATCGCCAACACCTGGCTCGGCTGGCCCTACATGTTCCTCATCTGCCTCGGCGCCCTCCAGGCCCTGCCCTCCGACTCGCTCGAAGCGGCCAAGATCGACGGCGCCACCGGCGTGACGGCGTTCCGCAAGATCACGCTGCCGCTCCTGCTCATCGCCCTGACGCCGCTGCTCATCTCCAGCTTCGCGTTCAACTTCAACAACTTCAACGCGATCGAACTGCTCAGCGGCGGACACCCGTTCACCGCCGGCGACTCGGTCGGCGGCACCGACCTCTTGATCACCTACGCGTTCCGCCAGGCCTTCGGCTCCTCCAGCGCCGACTACGGCTTCGCCAGCACGATCAGCGTGTTCATCTTCCTCATCGTCGCCACGATCTCGGCGGTCATGTTCCGCTTCACCCGCAACCAGGAGGACGTGTACTCATGACCGTGTCTGGGGCGCGCTCGCAGCGCAAGGGGAAGCACCCGTTCATCAAGTGGGTCGGGGAGTTCGGCTGGCGGCACGTGGTCGCGGTCGCGGTGCTCGTGTTCGGGCTCGTGCCGATCGTGTACGTGGTGTCGGCCGCGTTCAACCCGAACGGGACGCTGTCGTCGACGAGTCTGCTGCCGACCTCGTTCGGCTTCGGCAACTTCCAGAAGCTGTTCACGGACCCGAACGTGCCGTTCGGGCAGTGGTTCCTGAACTCGATCGTGATCGCGGTTCCGGCGGCGTTCATCTCGATCTTCATCTCGTCGCTGGCCGCGTACGCGTTCAGCCGGTTCCGGTTCAAGGGGCGGCGGCCGATGCTGTTGATCCTGCTGCTGATCCAGATGTTCCCGGCGTTCCTGGCCGTGGTGGCGCTGTACTTGATCTTCGGGACGATCGGCGAGTTCTACCCGGTGGCGGGGTTGAACACGAAACTCGGCCTCATGCTGGTGTACATGGGTGGGGCCCTTGGGGTTTCGACGTGGCTGATGAAGGGTTTCTTCGACACGATCCCGAAGGAGCTCGACGAGGCCGCGACGATCGACGGGGCCACGCACGCGCAGATCTTCTTCGGGATGATCCTGCCGCTGGCGGCGCCGATCATCGCGATCTCGGGGATCCTGGCGTTCGTGGGGACCATGAACGACTTCATCCTCGCGAGCCTGTTCCTCACGGACCGCCCGGAAATGACCCTCGCGGTGGGGCTCAAGACGTTGACGGCGGAGAACTCGCCGGCGAGCTACTTCGGGATCTTCGCGGCGGGAACGCTGCTGACCTCGATCCTGACGGTCGCGGTGTTCATGAGCCTGCAGCGCTACATAGTGTCCGGTCTGACCGGCGGAGCAGTGAAGGGTTAAGACGAGAACGACCACTGCTCGACACAGAGATCCTGTCCCCCAGGGCAGGTGAACGAAGGCCCGGATCAAGGAGAGCCTCCCTCTCTGAGATCCGGGCCTTTCGCATGCACAGGTGAGGAGGGACATCTAGACGCTTTTGCATGGGGGCGTGTCGCTAGCTGGCATCCATCACACGTGTG
Source organism: Glycomyces rhizosphaerae (assembly GCF_042647865.1). Lineage (NCBI taxonomy): Bacteria > Bacillati > Actinomycetota > Actinomycetes > Glycomycetales > Glycomycetaceae > Glycomyces > Glycomyces rhizosphaerae. Next base: position 90,534 of record NZ_JBHRWO010000019.1, on the reverse strand, counting down.
TGTCAATGTGAAAGAAGCGCCCAGTGGGCGTATTCCGCAACAACTGAATAGGAACCGGTGGGTCGCCGATCTAGATTGGCCTCTGGAGGCGACCCACCTTCCCAACCAAGGAAGGAAACCCTCCATGGTCTCTGTCAGCGTACGCCGAAACCGGCGCGAGCCGGTAGGCCGAAACGCGCAACCCGACGACCCCCGACACAACCGCGCCTACCCGCACCCCGAGAACCCGGGCCTGTTCGAGCAGGTCGACGGCTGGTTCGACTGGGCGGGCCGGCGCCTGTTCCTTGCCGACGGCTCACCCGATCCGATGACGCCGGGCGCCTACCGGTACCAGACCCGGCCGGATCTCACCGATCTCGACGCCCCCGACTCCGACCCGTGGAGCCCGAGGTACGAGCCGCCGCATTTGCGGCACCGACCAGGCGACACCTGGATCATCGACCGCGCCCGCCCGCACGACCCCGACGACCCGGGCCCGTTCGGGTCCCCAGGGTGGCGACCGGACCCCCGCACCGGCCGCCACCGCCGAGACGAGCTGCCCGACCCGACCCCGCCTTGGGAGCAGGCCGAGGCGAGGGACGCAGCGGAGCGGTCGGACTCGTTGCAGCACAATACGAGACGCAGCGACTCCTGCGACGACGGCGGCGAAAGCGGCGGTCACGGTGGCGGTAACCAGCGCGATGATGGGAGCCGTGGCGGCGGGAACCGAGACGGTGGTGGTGGCAACGCCCGTGGCGGTGGGGCCGGTTCCGGCGGTGGTTCCCGTTGCAGCAACCTGCGAATCGTGCCCGACTACCCCTCGACCGCACCGCGCAAGCGGACGCGCTTCTGGGCGGACGACGACCAGGAAGACGAGTCGGGCCAGGCGGACTGCGTAGCGACGCAGGAGGAGCCATACAGGTTCGAGAAGCTGCGCGAGGACGCCTGGGACCGGTTCGTCATCAAGTCCTCCGAGCTCGCGGCCTCCCATTGGGCGGACCGGCGGGCCTTGGAGTGCCAGCACCGTTGGCCGATTGCAGTGTTGCTGCGGATGTTCCGATGGTTGACGGCGGTGTTCAAGGGCCACAGGGAGAACGAAGCACCCGCGCCGGTCCGAGCCCCGCGGTCGGTGCCGGTGCCCCGGCAGGTTCAGCCGCAGGCGGATCGAGCACCGCAAACCGCCGAGGCGGCGTGGTCGACGCAAGGCGTCGAAGCGGCGCAGTCGCGGGAGAACTCCCGCCGGGCCGCGCACGAGGAGCAGTCGCTTCCGGGCGCGCAAATGGCGCAGGCGATCCGAAGCGTGCAAGCCGCAAGAGTACGGCTCGCCGTAGCCGCCCGCGAGACACGAGCAGACCAGAGCGGGGCGACTCCCGAAGCGGCGCAAGCGAATCAGGTCGGAGTCGCGCGCGAAGCACAATCGGATCAGTCCGAGACGGCTCGCCGAGTTGCGCAGCCTGATCAAACCAGATCCGCTCGCGAAGCGCGATCGGGCCAGTCCAAGACGGATCGTCGAGCAGTGCAAGCGGAACGGGGTGCCGCGCATTGGCGCGGTCGGCCCCGCGAGGAGCGGCCCCGCCCCTCACCGCTGCCTTACATCGCCCGGTGGGAGCAGGCGTTCGACGCGCACCGGGCGTTCGGGGAGGTGGCGGTGCTGTGAATCGGTTGCAGTTCATGGCCACCGCCTGGGTCGACGGGCGCCTGCTCCGCTTCGAACCCGTGCTCAAGCAGCCTCGCCTGCGCGTGATCCTCACCGGGACGGAACCGCAAACCCTCGGCTCGGTCATCAGCCTCGACACCGACCAAGCAGGCCTTCGGGTCTCAGCGCCGCTCCACGCCGAGTGGGCCAACGAGCAGCACGAAGCGATCATCGCCCACGCACGCCGAATCTGGGCCGAGATCACCCGCGAATGCGACGGATGACCGCATTCCGACCCACCATCAACCACGAACACGACGAAGGCTGACACGCGATCGGGCCGTGATCCATTCGGATCGTGGCCCGATCATCATGTATCGGGAACTGGCTTTGGTCTCGGTGCCTGGTGTGGCGGTGATCGGCGTTCAAACAGGCAGCGACAGAAGGTTGGAGAGGATCGGGGTCGCGGCGCTGCTGTCTGGCGGCGACTGGCGACGGCACGATTTCCGTTGGGGCGCTGCCGGTCGGTCCGTGGTGAGGACCAGGAACGTGAAACCCTTCTCGTCTTGTGGGTGATGCGGGTGGCGTTGGAGGCGTGGATAATTGAAAGTACGCACAAGGATGCGAAATCCGAACACAGTAGACGTAGAGTCTGGTGGTAAGCAGACTACGACATGAGCCTCTGGCCAGATACTCCGTCGACCACGTAGAAGCATCAGTCGCCCGCGCTGCAGAAGCGTAGAGATCCGACCGCTTCCATGCTTGTGCCATTGCCCCCGTCGAGGTCCCGAAGGCGGATAAGCCGACTCGAGGCGAGATGACCGACCGACACTCACAGGCCGGACATTCCAAGGCAACCACGACCATGAAGGAGCAGACACCCCACCGCGAGACGGCCCACAGGAACGGGTCGACTCCAAGCAAGACAAGGCAAGACACGACCGAAGCGCGAACCTGGATGTTGGAAGGAGGTGACACGACCATCACGACGACTGACACGACGATGCCCAGTGCGCCGCTGCACGAACGAACCCACGCGGCCAAGCAGACGATGCCGATCGGCACCGCCACGGCGCGCAGGGCTGCCCTGAGCGCGGCGATCGGCCCCGGTGAGGGCGCAGCGGCCATCACTGACGCCCCGAACACCCGGACAGGCTCCGACCGCACCGACGCCAACCGGCTGCGGCCCAACCGAAGCACGACCGACCGGCCCTCTCCGACGGGCACCACCCGGCCAGCAAGGCGGCGGCAACGACCGACCCGGCCCCGGCCACACGACCCAGGCCCGGATCCGACCCCGCCATCGCTGACTGCTTGCAGCGCAAGCAAAGCGAGACCAGGAAGCGTGAACGACCAGCACCGCCCACTCGGCCCGGCTCCAACACCGCCGGAGCGCCTCCCGGCCACGAAATCCCCGCTCAGCCCCCACCTCGCCGTCGCTGACGGCTTGAAGCCCACCCGAAACGAGGCTGAGCCGGCGGCACCCACCGGCACCATCCCCCAACCTCAGGCCGTCACCGCCACCCGCCCGGCCACGAACTCCCCGGCCGACTCCCACCTCGCCGTCGCTGACTGCTTGAAGCTCACCCGAAACGCGGCCGAGCGGCCGGGCCGAAGCCCAAGACTGGCAGACCAGAGTGCGATGCGGCGCAACCGGTCCTCGGCCTTGTCGCTGAAGGGCATTGCCTCAGATCAAAGGCCTGGAACCGCCGCTAGGGTCCGTGGCCGGGTGCCCGGTGGGCGTCAGGACTCCCACGGCAGGTTGATCGGACGTCGTTCCCACAGGGCCGGAGGGACATCGGCCGGACGCCGCTGGCCCCAGCGGTCGAACTCCGCTCCTCCATCCGGGACGGTCAAACGATTGAACTGCTCGTCGATCGCGAACAGGACGGCATTGAGCTTCGCCTGCAAGGCGTGTGGGAGCTTGCCGATCGCGGTCGCGGTCTCGGCGCGGTTGAACAGGTCGTTCACGTACTCGTCGATGAGGTAGTAGCCGTCGGGCGGCCAGTGGTTCCCCATCTTGTACGCCAGGGTCTCCCACATCGCGAAGCGCTTCTTGAGCGCGTACGTGGGGGTGGTCAAGTTGTGGCGGAACTGCTCCGCGAGACCTTCCCGCTCGTACTCGAGCCGTTCCGCGTCGACCGCTGCGATGTGCGCGAGCTCTTCCGCGTCGAGCCCGGCCCACAGCCTTTCCGTGAGCGGATTGTCGTACCGCATTCCGACCCCTATTCCTGAACCTGTTCTTGGTAATACTCGTACTTGCGGCTCGGCTGCATGAAGGTGCCGTTGTTCCCCTCGCGGATGATCATGGTACCGGTCTGCGGGTCCCACCAGCCCCAACGCGGTGTGCCGCTCGGGGTGGGACGCATCTTCGTCCCGGGGACGCTCATGATGTTCTTGATGTAGTCCGCGACCTGGTCATCGGGGACGCCCGGGATCGAGCGCTGATCGGCGTGCGCGGCGATCCTGTCGGCGACCTGCTCGTTCGACAGGTCCGTTCCGTTCGGGTCGACGCCGTCGTCGTCCGGATCGTCCGCATCGTCGCCGTCGCGCTCGTCGTACGCGTCGTCCTCAGAGCCCTTGTCGGTCCGTGCGGCATCGTATGCCGCATCGATCTCCGCCTGGATCTCCTCTGGGGTCTTGCCGCCGGCGGCGCCCTTGTCGAGGTTGCTCGCGGTCGCGGCCCTGCCCGAGCTGAAGCCGCCGACCGGCGGCGTGGGCGTCGGACCGCCGCCGGGCTTGCGCGGCTTCGGGGGTCCGGGCTTGATGAAGGCCAGGCCGATGACGGCCACGACCAGAAGTTTGACGATGCCGTTCATGGGGTTCGCCCGTGCCTAACTGTCGAGGAGCGCTTGCAGGCTTGAGAAGCTCTGCACAAGCGCGACGATCACGCCGATCAGAGTGGAGGCCACGCGCAGCACCATGCCGGTGACCTGGGCGGCCACGGCCGGGATGCCGACGCCGGTGGCGACCAGGCCGAGCCACACCGGGAGACGGACCAGGAGGGTGGCGACGAGTTCGGAGATGATCTCGCGCACGAGCTCGCGGGTCACGGTCACCAGCGTTCCGGCGCCCTGCGTGGCGGCCGCCATCGCAGCGCACAGCCCGGAGAGGCCGTCGAGGCCTTCGACGTTGTAATCCATCTTCTGCCGGTAGGCGTCCGAGGCCGAGCCGACCCAGGCCCCGAGGTCGGCGTCGACGAACCCGTCGAGTTCGTCCTTGACCGCGAGCAGCTCGGTCGCCATGTTGGTCCAGGTCTGGGCGTGGGCGGTGAGGATGTCGGCGTCACCGGCCACGTCGTCGAGGAACTCGCGCAGCGGCTCGACCGCTTCCATGATCCAGGAGACACTGGTGGACGCGATCGTCCCGAGCGGGTCGAGGAACCCGCCGACGCCTTCGAGCCCGGTCATGAAGCCCGCGAGCAGCGCGTCGACCCAGTTGCCGCCGTCGATGGCGGTGACGACGTCCGCGATGCTCTCGCCGATGCCCGAGCCGGTGTACCAGCGGTGGGAATCCTGGACGTCGGCCACAAGGGAGTTGTCGCCCATCTACATCTCCCCTGAGAGGCCGTCGAAGTCGGACGCGGCGGCCGCGTCCGCTTCCTCGTACGCGTCGGCGGTGGCGCCGAGCTCCGTCACGTGGGTCTCCAGGTTGGCTTTGGCCTGGTCGATCAGGGTGTCGGTCTCGCCGTGCTTCTCTTCGAGGATCGGGGCCATCCACGCGCACAGCGGCCCGAAGGCGTCGTCGGCCTGGGAGATGGCGCTCGAAGCCGAACGCACGGACTCGATCCTGGAGACCAGGTCCTGAATGTGGGCGCTGTGGGTGCGCAGCTCTTGGGGATCGACGTTGATGATGCCGCTCACCGCCGCGGCTCCTCGTCCTCGCCCGAGCCGAACCGCTCTTTGAGGTCGGCCGCCACCGCTTTACCCGTCTCGGAGTCGGCCCCGACGGTCGCGGCGATGACCTCGCCGGTCTGATCGGTGATGCGCCGCTTGGCCTCGGCGAGCGTGTCCATGATGGCGCGGGAGACGACATCGGGCGCCACGCGCTGCGTACGAGCGGAGAGCTCGATGTCGGTGAGGTTCCCCGTGGAGTCGACTTTGACGGTGACCAGGCCGTTCGGGTCGCTCGCCGTCGCCGACAAGGACTTCATCTGGTCGGCCATGGCCTGCGTCTGGGCGGCCATCTGCTCGAAGCGGGCCCGGCGCTCCTCGAGGCGGGCGCGGGCGGCCTCCATGTCGAGGGAACGGGGCAGCCCGGAAAGCTGCGGCCGAGGTGCTGCGTCGTTCAAGCGCCGGTCCTTCCACGGGATGGATTCGTACGTGAAGCATCCTATGGGGCGCGTGCGAACGCGTGATCACAGTGTTGAGAACACCGGAGCGGGCCGGTGCGACCTCAGGACCAGTGCGGGGGGCGTTCCGCCATGAGGTCGAGGTCGCGCGCCGAGAACTCGGACTTCTTGGGACGCCGTACGGGGGCCTCGCCCCAGCCGCGGTCGGTGTCGTCGGTGGTCTGGTCCGGGAGCACCGAGAAGTCCTCGTCGAGTTCGACGGAACGTTCTTCGTCGGAGAGTGCCATGCCGTCGACTCTACTTCAGGAGGTCCGCGATTGGGCAATGAAGCGGCCCTGAACACCCGGTGAACGGACGCTCAGGGCCTGAGTACGACGGGGGTCAGGCAACACCGAGGAGTTCGTAGCCTGCTTCGTCGACGGCCTCGCGGACCGCGTCCTCCGTGAGGGCGGCTTCGCTCTTCACGGTGACCTTGCCGGTGTCCAGGGCCACGTCGACGCCTTCGACGCCGGGGAGCGCGGAGAGTTCCTGGGTGACGCTTCCGGCGCAGTGTCCGCAGGTCATGCCCTTGACGACGTACACGGTTTCCATTTCTTCTCCTCTTGGCGATGCTTGCGAGCCATGAATCGGCTCAGGGTGAGTGGTCAGGTTCTGAGCAGTCGGGCCACCGCGTCCGAGGCCTCTTTGACCTTGGCTGCGGCGGCGGTCGGGTCACCCGAGGTCTGCGCTTCGGCGACGCAGTGGGCCAGGTGGCCTTCGAGGAGGTTGAGCGCTACGGCCTGGAGTCCCTTGGTGGAAGCCGAGATCTGCGTCAGGATGTCGATGCAGTACTCGTCGCCTTCGACCATCCGCTGGATGCCGCGAACCTGGCCCTCGATGCGCTTGAGGCGGCGCGTGAGCGCGGCCTTGTCACCGTGGTACCAGTAGTGCTCGTCGTGGCCGTGCGAGCCTTCAGTCGGCTCGACGGTGCCGGTTGCAACCGGGTCGGTCTGATCGCTCGCCATGTCGTTTCCCTCCGGACGTCAGTGTATACCCCTAAGGGGTATATCGGCAACTGCTCGTCATGTCGATGCAGCGGCCCGTAGTATTCCGTGCCATTGTGCGAGAAATTCTCCCTCTGCCCTTGTCAAGGGCCACAACCGCCTCTAACGTGAACCCGTCGCATCGGAAACTCGGGTGCACCCCGCACCCGCCGCGCGGCACCGCCGAGTCGGCGAAGCCCCCAGCTTCACTGAACCGGGGAACCAGCAGTCGGCATCGAACGCAGGGCCGACGGGGTGAATCGCGTCCTCGGGCGCGTAGGGCGACCCTTCCTTCCGCCCGAACCCGACAGCTAACCCGGTAGGCGGCCAAAGGAAGGAGCGCCTCCCTGGTGCGTACCCGGCGAATCGCTGCCGCCCTCACGGCCGCAGCACTGCTCCCCGTGAGTGCCACGCTGTTCACCACCTCCACGGCGAACGCGCAGACGAGCGAAGAGATCCAGGCCGAGATCGACGAGCGCCACGAAGCGCTCGAGAAGGTCATCGAGGACTACAACGCCAAGCGCGAAGAGCTCAACGACGCCAACGACCTGATCGCCGAGATCGAGCTTCAGCTGCCGGCCCTCGAGGCCGAGACCGCCGATGCCAACGAAGCCCTCGCCGATTACGCCTCCGCGGCCTACACCGGCGGCGAGTTCGCGATGATGAACTCGGTCCTCGCCGGCGACCCCTCCGACTTCGCCGACCGCCTCCTGTACCTCGACAACCTCACGGCGGCCGAGAACGAGCAGCTGCAGGCCAACATCGCCCAGGTCCAGGAGCTCGAGACCCGCAAGACCGAGCTCGAGACCCTCAAGTCCAGCGCCGACGAGATCCTCGAGGAGATGGAGCAGCAGCAGGAAGACATCGAGGCCGAGATCGCCGACCTCGAAGAGGAGTACGAGGACCAGTACGCCGAGGAGAACGTTCCCGAATACGACTACGAAGGTTCGTCCGGCGCGGTGCAGTTCGCGATGGACCAGCTCGGCGAGCCGTACGTGTACGGCGAGGACGGTCCGGACTCGTGGGACTGCTCGGGCCTGACGCAGGGCGCGTGGGGCGCGGTCGGCGTGAACCTCTCGCACAACGCGGCCATGCAGTGGGACGAGACGGCGCGGATCTCCCGCGACGAGCTCCAAGACGGCGACCTGGTCTTCTACAACGACCTGGCGCACGTCGGCATGTACATCGGCAACGGCGAGATCATCCACGCCCCGAACTCGACGACCGTGGTGAAGATCGTCGACATCGACTACGGCGGCTCCATCGTCGGCTACGGGCGCCCCTAGCGACCCGGACCTCCGGGCCCTTCGGGGCCCGGACGCAGACTCCCCGGCGACGGCACCGGCGGTCTCGATTGCTGACCCTGCTGCTGACCCGCAATGCGCCGATGCCGCCGTCGGGGACCTACTCATAGTAAAGAAACCCGTGTGAGCCGCTTCGGCGGCCCGCACGGGTTTCGTTTCACCCCAAGACGATTCGGCCGCTATTCGGCCTCAGGCTCGGTGAACGCCCAGTCGAAGCGGCGGTAGCGGCCCGAGCCGCCCTGCTGCCAGGGCTTCGGGCCTTCGAGCGGCCGGTAGCCGATGCCCATGGCGTGCAGGCGCTCCAGGTGCTCGGGGAGCCGGTCGAGGACCGGTTCGGCCGCGCGCACCTCGCGGCTGGTCCACGCGACTTCGGCGAAGACGGCCATGCGCGGGAACGCGGCGTACTCGACGTCGCGCGGGTGCGGCAGGTACTCCGACCACAGCTGGCATTGGGCGCCAAGGATCTTCGACTCGTCGACGCCGTCGGGGGCCGGATCCCAGCCGGCGACCTTCTCGACCGACGTGAGGCCGTGGATGCGCAGCGGCTCACCCTCGTCCTCGCCCTCGTAGTGGTCGAAGTACACGTGGGACTGCGGGCTCACGAGCACTTCGTGCCCGGCTTCAAGGGCCTTCTCGACGTAGGCCTGGGTGCGCCACACGGCGACCGCGGCCTCGGCGGGGGCGCCGCCGTCGAGGATCTCGTCCCAGCCGATCACGCGCTTGCCCATGGCGTGCAGGTGCGCGCAGAACGCCTCGGTGAACCAGGCCTGCACGCCGCGCACGTCCTCCAGGCCCTCCTTCTCCATGAGCGCCTTGGCGATCGGCGAGGACTCCCACTGGGTCATGGGCACTTCGTCGCCGCCGATGTGCACGAACGGGCCGTCGAAGACCTCGCCGATGGCGGTGTAGGCCTCGAGCGCGAAGTCGAGCGCGGCCTGGGTGGGCTCGAGGACCTCTTCGAAGACGCCGAACGTCGGCGACACCGGCTTGTTCTGCCCCGCACCGAGTTCGGGGTAGGCCGCGAGCACCGCGCGGGCGTGCCCGGGCAGGTTCACCTCGGGGACGATCATGATGTGGCGCTCGCGCGCGTACGAGGCGATCTCGCGCAGGTCCGAGACCGAGTAGTGGCCGCCGTGCGGGGTGCCGTCGAAGCCGCGGTCCTCGCGGGCGTGGCCGATCACCGTCTCGGCCCGCCAGGAGCCGATCTCGGTGAGCTTGGGGCGGGAGGGGATCTCGTAGCGCCAGCCCTGGTCGTCGGTGAGGTGCAGCTGGATCACGTTGAGCCGGTGGAGCCAGGCCCGGTCGATCATCTTGAGTACGAAGTCCTTGGGCTGGAAGTGCCTCGCGACGTCGAGCATGACTCCCCGCCAGCGCAGGCGCGGCTCGTCGCGGATCTGGACGAGCGGGACGACCGGCTCGGCGGCGGGGGCTTCGCGGAGGGCGTCGGCGGGCAGGAGCTGGCGGAGGGTGGCGATGCCGCGGGCGATGCCGGCCGGGTGGGCGGCGACGAGGTCGACGCCTTCTGGGGTGACGTCGAGGCGGTAGGCCTCGGCGGCGGTGGTGAAGTCTTCGGGTCGGTGGCCTTCGAGGGCGAGGCGCAGGACGCGGCCTCCTGCAGGGTCCTTTGCGGTGCTTTGTACTACGGGGAGGCGCAGGCCGGTGCCGCGGTTGAGGAGGTCGGAGAGGAGCCAGGCCAGGGGGTGCAGGTCGGGCGCTGCGGCGATGGCGCCGAGGGTGCTCAGGTCGAGGTCGCCGTCTGCGGCGGTGAGCTGCTGCGGCTGCGGGATCAGCGAGATGCGGCGCTGCATGTGCGGGGGCTCCTGTGCTGGTTGAGCTGGTGTGCGGCTCGCGTGGCTTCGCGGGCCCGGGGTGTGCGGGGGCGGCGTAGCGTCCCCACCGAATTAGTTCAGTTTATTTATAATATAGGGCCGCGCCGCGGTCGGCCAGTGCGGAGAGCGTTTTCGCTCTCGTCCCGGTCGACCGCGGCGCGCGGCCGTGCATGTTCATTTGCGAGGCACTGGGCCTCAGCGGACCACCGGCAGCTGCTGGGTCCGGTCTATGTCGGAGCCGTCCCGCTGCTTGTTGAGCGGCAGCGGCGCCGACTCGGATTCGAAGACCCCGCTCGCCGAACCCGAGGTTTCAGGCAAATCGAACCCGCTGCCAGTGAAAGGCGCAGCGAACTCGCTGCCCGTCGTGGGCGAGTCGTAGTCGCTGCTCGAGGAACTCGACGCCGGGAAGATCCGGAGCTCCTCCTCGCCGGAGACCAGCCCGAGCTGGCGGCGCAGGTCCGTCAGGTTCGAACCGGCGCTGTCGCGCTGACGCGAGAGCGCCGCGACCTCCTCGGCCAACGGCTGCACGCGCTCGGCGGCCCGCTCCTCGGCGGCGCGGCGCAGGCGCTCGGCCTCCTTGACCGCGTCCGCCTTGACGACCTTGACCTGCTCGACCGCGCGCTGCACGGCGTCCTTGGCCTGCTGGTCGGCCTCTTCGCGGCGCTCGACGGCCCGGTTCTCGGAGCTGCGAGTGCGCTCCTCGGCGAGCGCGAGGCGGTCCTCCGCCTCCGAGACGATCCGCTGCGCGGTCGCGATGGCCTGCTGGTGCCGGTCGGCCTCCTCCTTCTGGGCCCGCTCGCGCCGGTCGGCCTCGGCGAGGATGAGCTCCTGGGTCTTCTTCTTGCGGTGCTCGGCGGCCTCGGCCAAAAGCCGCTGGGCGGCGTTGCGCTGCTCGTCCGAGTCGCGGGCGGCGTGCGACTTGAGCTCGGTGACCTCGCGTTCGGCCGTGGCCCGCTGGACCGCGATCTCGCGTTCGGCCTGCGAGCGCATCTTCTCGACCTCGGCGCGCGACTGGGTCTGCGCGGTCTGGGCCTCGCGGTGCGAGTCGGCTATGGCCAGATCGTGGTTGCGGCGGGCGTTCTCACGCAACTCGGTGGTCTCGTTGACCGCGCGGGCGCGGATCTCGGTGACGTCCTGGTCGGTGGTGGCGGTGATCTCGGAGGCCTCCGTGTGGGCCGAGCGCACCATCGACTCGGCTTCGGCACGGGCCTCGTTCAGCATCGACGCGGCCATGCGCTTGGCGTCGGCCTTCTGGACCCCGGCGTCCTGCTCGGCGGCGCGCAGGATCTTCTCGACGCGCGCGCCGAGCCCGGCCAGGGTCGGGGCCTCGGCCTCGGCGATCTGCGTGGCCCGGTCGGCGACACGGCGTTCCAGCGCGGAAATGCGTTCCTCCGCGCGGCGGAGCTGCTGCTCCGCGGCCTCCAATGCCCGCGACGCCTCGTCGCGGTACTGCTCGTGGGATTTGATGTTCTGGTACAGCCGGGAAGTGAACTCTTCGACCTGATTGCGGTCGTAGCCGCGCATGGCGACAGCGAATTCCGGCCCGGATTCCTCGAAGAATTTCGACATGCTCTTCCAGAGTCACAGGAAACGGTTGATGAATCATGATCACGCCTGAAAGGCTCGAAACCGGCGACGAACACGCCCGGGCCGCGTGTCGCGGCAAAAACGTCTACTCCAGCGATACCGCTGGGCGAATGCTTGGCTCGCAAGCTTCGCCAAGAAGGCCTCGACAGTTGTCGAGGCCCTCTACTGTGTTCGACTCGTTTAGCGGGCCTTGTCCGTCTCGTCCTCGAAGTCGCCCATGATCTCCTCGAGGAGGTCCTCCATGGCGACCAGGCCGGTGACCTCGCGGTCCGGACCGTGGACGAGCGCGAGCTGCGCCCGCTGGCGGCGCATGAGCGCGACGGCGGCAGCGACCGTGGTGTCGGCGCCCACGAGCAGCGGCGCGGCGGCCAGATCGGCGACCGCGGCCCCCGGTTCGGACTGCACGGCCTCGCGCACGTGGACGAGCCCGACGGGGCGCTCGTCCGCGTCGACCACGACCAGGCGCGAACGGCCCGTGTCGCGGCTGCGCTCCTCGGCCTGCACCGCCGTCGACCCGGACGGGATCGTCACGACCTCGGCCCACGGGATCGACAGCTCGCCGACCGGGCGGCGCTGCACTTCGATGGCGTGCGTGAGCATCTGGTGCTCCGGCTCGCCGAGCATCCCGGCCTCCGCCGAGGACCGCAGCAGGTACCGCAGCTCCTCCGGCGAGTGCGCCTGGGCCTTCTCGTCGGCCGGCTCGACCCCGAACGCCCGCAGGATCGCGTTCGCACCGTGGTTGAGGCCCAGCAGGATCGGCTTCGTCAGCCACACGTAGCCGGTGAACGGCCAGATCAGCGCCATCGCGGAAGCCTCAGGGTGGGTGATCGCCCACGACTTGGGCATCATCTCGCCCACGACCATGTGCAGGAACACCACGATGAGCAGCGCGAGCGTGAACGCGATCGGATGCGCCGCCGCTTCAAGGCCGATGGCCTCCAACGGGACTTCGATCGCGTGCGCCAGCGCCGGTTCGGCGAGCGCGCCGAGCCCGACGGTGCAGGCGGTGATGCCCAGTTGGGCGCCGGCGAGCATGAGCGACAGGTTCCTGGTGCCGCGCAAGGCGGCCCGGGCGGCGCGGGAGCCGTCCTGTTCGAGCCGGTGCTGCCGGGAGGCCACGAGGGCGAACTCGGCGGCCACGAAGAACGCGTTGGCGCCCAGCAGGAGGACGGAGATCAGCAGTGCGGGACCGGTGCTCACGCGTCCACCTCCACGGACTGGGGCCGCAGCTCGATCGCTTGCGGCACATGGCGGGAGCAGGAGACGACGACCATGCGCACCCGGCGGGGGGCTCTGTCGGCGTCGTCTTCGGAGTCGCCCACGCGCGGCACGGCGTCGACGTCGACCGTGTCGCCCGGGTGGGCGATGCGGCCGAGCTGGGCCATCACGAGGCCCGCGATCGTCTCGTAGTGCTCGCCTTCGGGCAGTTCGATACCGGTGGCGTCGGCGACCTCGTCGATGCGCCAGCGCCCGGGGATGAGCCAGGCGCCGCCCGCGAGGGAGACCGGGACGGCCTCGAAGCGGTCCTGCTCGTCGCGGATCTCCCCGACGAGTTCTTCGGCGAGGTCTTCGAGGGTGACGATGCCGGCGAAGCCGCCGAACTCGTCCACGATGCAGGCGAGCTGGCGGTGCTGGCTTCGCATGCGCTCGAGCAGGGTGGGGAGCGGCAGCGAGGCGGGCACGAGCAGGGCCGGGTCGGCGATCTCGCCGACCCGCACGCTGGCGCGGTCCTCGCGGGGGACGCCGATGATCTGTCCGAGGCCGACGACGCCGCGCAGGTCGTCCACGTCGTCGCCGACGACCGGGAAGCGCGAGTGGCCCCCGGCGAGGGCCTCGACGGCGTCGGCCACGGTGGCTTCGGCCGAGAGGGTCTGGACGTTGACGCGCGGGGTCATGGCCTGGTCGGCCACGGTCGCGGAGAAGTCGAGGCCGCGGTCGAGGAGGTCGGACAGGCCCCGGTCGAGGGCGCCCTCGTCGCGGGAGACGTCGATGATGCGGTGCAGGTCTTCAGGGGTCGCGTTGTGGTCGAGCTCTTCGATCGCCTGGATCCCCAAGAGCTTCAAGAGCTTGTTGGAGGCGGAGTCGAAGAACTTGATGATCGGCCCGCACACGGTGAGGTAGGCGTGCGTGGGCGCGGCCAGCGCGAGCGCGAGGGCTTCGGTGCGGGCGATCGCGAGGTTCTTGGGGCCGAGTTCGCCGAGGATCATCTGGACGACGTTCGCGAACAGGAACGCGAAGGTGACGCCGATGGTGACCGAGACGGCGGTCGGGACGCCGGCGACGCCGAGGAGGTCGGCCAGGCCCTGGCCTAGGTACGGCTCGGCGAAGAAGCCGACGAACAGGGCGGTGACGGTGATGCCCAGTTGGGCGCCCGAGAGGGCGAACGACAGGGAGGTGCAGATCTTGAGGGCCCGGCGGGCGCGGGCGGCCCGGCGCGGGTCGCCGTCGTTGGCGATGTCCTGGAGACGGGAGCGGTCGACGGCGGTGTAGGCGAATTCGAGCGCCACGAAGAAGCCCGTGGCGGCGGTGACGGCCAGGATGATGACCAGACCGATGGCTATGAGCATGGCTCACGCCCTATGTGGGGTTCCGATGCCCGGAGCGGTGCGCCGCCGCCGGGCCGGGGACTTCGATGTCGCCCTCGGCGCGGCTTGCGAGCCGCAAATGAGCGTCGTTTTCGTCGCATGGAGCCGATCTTAACGGGACGGAAGGCCGGGGCCGACGGTCATCTTTGTTCACCGCGCCACAGGACGATGTCGGTCGATCGGCCGAACGGTCCGGCCATGGCGCGCAGCTCCGCGAGCTGGGCGCGGGTGCGGTGGAGCTCCTCCACGAGCTCCTCGACGGCGGCGTTCGCTTCGGCGCGCACGGCGTGCACTTCGCGTTCGAGGTCCATGATGCGTTTGATGCCGGCGAGGTTGACGCCCTCGTCCTGGCTGAGGCGCTGGATCTCGCGCAGGCGGGAGACGTCGCGGACGGAGTAGCGGCGGCCGCCGCCCGGCGTGCGGCCGGGCTCGACGAGGCCGAGGCGGTCGTACTGGCGCAGGGTCTGCGGGTGCATCCCGGCCATCTCCGCGGCGGCCGAGATCGCGAGGATCTTGGCGTCGTAGTCGATCACTTCGCCGCCGGGCATGCTCCGGGCGTACGAGACTTCGATGCGCACCTGGTGGCGCGCGCCGTCGAAGGCACTGTCGACAGTGCGGTCGCCGGAACGGCGGGCGGTGCGGTCGGTGGAGCGGTCATCGGGACGGCCAGGCCCAGAGGCCGGGCTCGAGCCGGTGCGGTCCGAAGCGGTCACGGTTCCCTCCCTCGCTCGGTACTCGTCCTACGTGTCGCCGCGGCGCTCCGGCGGCTGCCGGAACCCGGATGCGACGCGGTCGCTCGTCTCGCGAGCGGCCGGTCGGTCGCCGCGGCCGCGTCCCCGGCGCGGGTGCCGGGTACGGCCGCTCGGCTTCCGCCTGGCGCGGGCGCTTCCTTCGCCCACGGAACGCGGGCGAGTCGGAAGCGCACCTTCTGCAGTGCCGATTTACGGCTCGCAAACTTCGCCATGACTGTCATTGGCCCGTCAGCTCTTCCAGCTTCGAGCGATCGGCCGTCGGCGACGCGGCCGCGTACTTCTCCAGGGCATCGCGGGCCTCGGCCGAAAGGGCGTGCGGCACTTCGATGTCGACCGTGACGAGCAGGTCGCCCTTGCCGGGGACGCCGCGGCCCTTGACGCGCAGGACGCGCCCGGTCGGGGTCCCCTCGGGGATCTTCAAGGTCACGGGGCCGTCGAGCGTCGGGACTTTCACCTTGGCGCCCATCGCGGCCTCGGGGAAGGTGACCGGCAGGCGCAGCGTCACGTTGTCGCCGTCGCGGGCGAACAGCGGATGGGACCGCACGGTCACTTTCACGAGCAGGTCGCCGGCGGGCCCGCCGCGCTCGCCCGGGGCGCCGCGGCCGGCCAGGCGGATCGACTGGCCGTCGCCGATGCCGGCCGGGACCCGCACGGTGATGATGCGGTCCTGCGTGGTCGCGCCCGTGCCGCCGCAGTCGACACACGGGTTGGTGACGACGGTGCCGGTGCCCTCGCATTCGGGGCACGGCTGCGCGAAGCTGAACGCGCCCTGGTTCTCGGTGACCAGTCCCCTGCCGCCGCAACGGGGGCAGGTGCTCGGGGCCGTCCCGGGCTTCGCGCCCGATCCGTGGCAGGTCGCGCACTCGCCCGGGGCCCGCATGCGGATCTCGGCGGTGGTGCCCTGCACCGCGTCGGCGAAGTCGAGCGTGATGTGGGTGCGCAGGTCGTTGCCGCGCTGGGCGCCGCTGCGGCGCCGGTGCGAGCCGCCCCCGCGGAACAGGTCGCCGAACAGGTCCGTGAACCCGCCCGAAGTACCCGTGTTCCCGAACAGGTCTTCGAAGTTGACGCCGCCGCCGGGCATGCCGCCACCCGGCATGCCGCCGAAGCCGCCGCGGCCGGACTTCATCAGCTGGATCTGGTCGTACTCGGCGCGGGCCTTGTCGTCGTGGAGCACCGAATAGGCCTCCGAGACGCCCTTGAAGCGCTCCTCGGCGGCCGGGTCCGGGTTGTGGTCGGGGTGCAGTTCGCGGGCGAGCTTGCGATAGGACTTCTCGATGTCCTTCTTGGAGGCGTCCTGCGGCACGCCGAGTATGGCGTAGAAGTCCTTCTCAAGCCACTCTTGCGATGCCACGGGACGCCTCCTTCACTGCAATCGTATTGCGATCCGCATGCCTACGGCTTCTTCGGTCTGCCCTTGCGCTTGCCCTTGTGGTCGTCCTCGGAAGCGGCCTCGGCAGCTTCCTCCGACTCCTCGGGAGCCTCGCCCTCAACCGCTTCCGGCTCGGCCTCGTCGTCAAGCGTCGCTTCCGGTTCCGCTTCCGGCACTTCGGCCTCTACGATCTCGTCCACGACTTCGCCCGCTACCTCGTCAGCGACCTCGGTCTCCGGCTCGGCTTCCGCCGCAACGGGTTCCGCTTCGTCGGACGGCTCGGCGACCGCCACCAGCGCGGGGCGCAGCAGCTTGTCGCCGAGGCGGTAGCCCGAGCGCATCACGTCGATGCAGGTCGGGCCGTCGACGCCCGGCATCTGCATGTGCGCCACGGCCTCGTGGACCTGCGGGTCGAACGCGTCGCCCTTCGTGCCGAAGGACTCCAGGCCGTGCTTGGCGAGCGCGCTGTGGAGCTGCTCGGCCACGGCACCGAAGGGGCCGTTGAGGTCCCCGTGCTCCCGCGCCCGGTCCATGTCGTCGAGCACCGGCAGGAGGCTCTGCAGCACCCCGGCCGTGGCCAGCTCGCTTGCGCGGGCCTTGTCCCGCTCGACGCGCTTGCGGTAGTTCTGGAACTCGGCGGTGATCCGCTGCAGGTCCCGCGTGCGCTCCTCGATGGTCGACTGGAGGACGGCCACCGCGTCATCCGCGGCCTGGCCGTCATCCGAAGCGGCCGCGAGGATGTCGTCCACGGTCAGCTCGGCCTCGGCGCCCTCGGCGTCGCCGCCGGGCTCGGGCGTAGCCGCGTCGTCGGCTTCCTTGTTGCCTTCGTCCGTCACTTCTGGTCCTTGTCGTCGTCGACGATCTCGGCGTCGACGACGTCATCGGCGCCCGAAGCGCCCGGCGCGTCCGAAGCCGGACCGGTCGGCTGCGTGCCCTGCTCGGCCTGCGCCGCCGCGTACATGGCCTGCCCGGCCTCCTGGCTGACCTTGGAGAGCTCCTCCGTGGCGGTCTTGATCGCCTCGATGTCGCTGCCGCCCAAGGCGCCCTTGAGGGTGCCGGTGGCCTCGTTGATGCGGCCCTTGAGGTCCTCGGGGATCTTGTCGCCGGATTCGGCCAGCAGCTTCTCGGTCTGGTAGACCAGCGACTCGCCCATGTTGCGGGCCTCGGCCTCCTCCTTGCGCTGACGGTCTTCCTCGGCGTGCTCCTGCGCCTCGGCCATCATCCGCTGGATGTCGTCCTGCGCCAGGCTCGAACCGCCGGAGATGGTCATCGACTGGGCCTTGCCGGTGGCGGAGTCCTTCGCGGAGACGTTCACGATGCCGTTCGCGTCGATGTCGAAGGTGACCTCGATCTGCGGGACGCCGCGCGGCGCCGGGGGCAGACCGGTGAGCTCGAAGGTGCCGAGCTTCTTGTTGTAGGCCGCGATCTCGCGCTCGCCCTGGAAGACCTGGATGAGCACCGACGGCTGGTTGTCGTCGGCGGTCGTGAAGACCTCCGAGCGCTTGGTCGGGATCGTGGTGTTGCGCTCGATGAGCTTGGTGAAGATCCCGCCCTTGGTCTCGATGCCCAGGCTCAGGGGCGTGACGTCGAGGAGCAGCACGTCCTTGACCTCGCCCTTGAGGACGCCGGCCTGGAGGGTCGCGCCGATGGCGACGACCTCGTCCGGGTTGACGCCCTTGTGCGCGTCACGGCCGATGAGGCGCTTGACCAGGTCCGAGACGGCCGGCATGCGGGTCGAGCCGCCGACGAGGATGACGTGGTCGACCTCGGCGACGTTGATCCCGGCGTCCTTGACGGCCTGCTCGAACGGCTTCTTGCAGCGGTCGAGGAGGTCGGAGGTCATCTGCTCGAACTCGGCGCGCGAGAGCGAGACGTCGAGGTGCAGCGGCCCGTCGGGGCCCGCGGTGATGTACGGGAGGTTGATCGAGGTCTGCGTGGCCGAGGAAAGCTCGATCTTGGCCTTCTCAGCGGCCTCCTTGAGGCGCTGCATGGCCATCTTGTCCTTGGACAAGTCGACGCCGTACTGGCCGTTGAAGGTCTTGACCAGGTGCTGGATGACCCGGTCGTCCCAGTCGTCGCCGCCGAGGTGGTTGTCGCCCGAGGTGGCCTTGACCTGGATGACGCCGTCGGCGATCTCCAGCAGGGACACGTCGAAGGTGCCGCCGCCGAGGTCGAAGACGAGGATGGTCTGCTCTTCCTCGCCCTTGTCCAGGCCGTAGGAGAGCGCCGCCGAAGTGGGCTCGTTGATGATGCGCAGGACGTTGAGGCCCGCGATCTCGCCCGCCTCTTTGGTGGCGGTGCGCTGCGCGTCGGAGAAGTAGGCCGGAACGGTGACGACCGCGTCGGTCACGTTCTCGCCCAGGTAGGCCTCGGCGTCGCGCTTGAGCTTCATGAGGATGCGCGCGCTGATCTCCTGCGCGGTGTACGACTTGCCGTCGATGTCGACGGTCCAGTCGGTGCCCATGTAGCGCTTGACGGAGCGGATGGTGCGGTCCGGGTTCGTGACCGCCTGGCGCTTGGCCACTTCGCCGACCAGCACTTCGCCGTTCTTGGCGAAGGCGACGATGGACGGGGTGGTCCTGGCCCCCTCAGCATTGGTGATAACCGTGGCTTCCCCGCCTTCGAGGACGCTGACCACGGAGTTCGTCGTGCCGAGGTCGATACCGACCGCACGTGCCATGTTGATCTCCTGACGTAGTCGAACAGATGCCTCCGGGATTGGAGACGAGTCTCTGTCTCAAGCGGCCGGGCGGGAACCCCGAACCAAGTTGAGCCGGATAGACTCAATGTTCGACCGGCGGGTATCGACTGTCAAGTTGATCAGGGGAATTGTGACGGACCGCACTAAAGTTGAGTCGGGTCGACTCAACTTTGCGAACGATGGGGCTATCGGGCTCCGGCGGGCGTCCCGCCCGCGGCCTCGCAGCATTCGGTGAGCAGGTCGTCCGCGATCTTCCAGGTGTCGCACGGCCAGGCCTGCTTGCAGGAGGCGCAGTCGATGCCGAGCAGCTGCTCGGGCAGGTGGTCGCGCCACATCGCCGAAGCGAGCGACCAGCCCATGATCTCGGTGATCCCCAGGGGCGCGTCGAGCGGCGGGGGCTGCTCGAGCGAGAAGAGCTTCGAAGGGCCGTCCCGGCGGGAGCGGCGCGAGCGGGCCGGGATCGGCACGACCATCGAAGCCGGATCAGGCGCGGACGGGGCGGATTCGGCGGTGTGCCGCGATCGGCGTGGCGGCGCGGAGCGGTCCTGGCGCGGCACGCCGCGCCCCGGTTCGGGCGCGTCGGCGTCGTGCGGCGCCGGCCTCGCTGAATGCTGCATGCTCACGCTATCTCCTCATTCGCCTTCGCTTCCGTGCACTGCGTACTCCTCTATCCGGATTAACGGTCGAGCAGGCCGCGAGGACACGGGTATGAGCACTCGGCACTCTAGTCCGCCTGTCGCCTATGCGAACAGCGGCGAACTCGCGGGCCATTCCGGATCACATGCAACACGAAATTCTCTACGATTTGCATGCCCATTCACGGCTCGCAAGCTTCACCGATGATGCGGGCCCAGAGCCGGTAAAGCCGCATTGGGGCTGTTTGCAATCCGGCAATGCGGGGGTACCCTGGTCCGCATCGGCCCATGGACCGCGCCGCTATGCGACGCTTTGGGCGACAAGCGCTTCGGCGGGCCGCCGGAGCCTTAGGCCGTACGCTCTCCAAGGAGCGTAACGGAAGCCGCACTTACCGCTGCATAGCCTGGTTGAGCTGGGGTTTCAGGAATGTGACGGATCCGAAGACTGGATTAACTTTGGGTTACGCCGTCCGCTTTGCCCGAAAACGCCCCGATCGCGTGTGGCATCATAGGATTATGCAGTCTCCTTCAGAAGAAGTACAATGGACGGTTGACGGTGGATTGATCACTCCCTACTTCGAGATCAAGACCACCTTCAGTCGCAGCGCAGGCACCGAGCACCTGCGCGAACACGTCTACATCTACGGCCTCGAGCTCGAAGGCGACGGCGAGATCGCCATGCGATTCCGTCCCGAACACCGCCACCAGCACGCCGAGGCCTCCCTCACCATTCGCGTCGACGATTCCAACTGGGTCAAGACCGGCGCCGAATACCTTGGGGGACAACACCTCGTCTCCACGGTGACCACCAGGGAACACACCAACTGGTCGCTCTCCCCGGTCGACACCGAATCCGACGAGATCTGGCTGCGGCTCATCCGCGCCGGAGGCACCGTCACCGTGGCCCACGCCGACGACGGCGTCGACTACACCACCATCGCCTCGACCTACCTCCCCGGTGGCCTACCCGCCATGGCCGGCATCGCCAGCACGCGCCCCGTGACCGAGAGTTTCTGGGACGCTCTGCAAGACCTCGACATCGACGTCGACTGACCGGACACGGACTGCCACAACAACATTCAGCGCACTGGCGGTGGGGGCCGGAAAGCGCTGAGCATAGAGGTCGGGCCCGGTGGGCCGAAACCGAACCCCGTCCGGCGGACCCGACCTGTGTGCTCAGCAGCGGACTCACAACGAGAAGCAGCACTGCGGCACAAGCGAAGCGGCGAACGACAGCGGCGCATCGCGAACAGCGCGAATAAAAACGGCGCGACCGGAAGCTCATGCAACCGATCGCGCCGTTCACTGCGTATCTGTCAATGCGGCGCCCGGCTTGGTCACCGGGCGCCGCGTCATCTCGTTACTCGAAGAGCGAGGCGTACAGCTGGAACGCCGTCGCCACCTCGACCTGGTGCCAGTAGCGGTGGTACTGGAACTCCGGAGCCGGACCCGTGCAACCGCCGTCGATGTAGGCCTGGACCTGGTCCCAGCCCTCGAACTCCTTCATGAAGGACCGGGTCTCGATGAACGACACCCCGTTCTCCAGCACGTCGCCGTTCGGCATGGTGCCCGTCCACCCCTCGGGGATGTAGACCTCGTCGCCGAAGCGGCAGTAGTCCGCCCGGCCCTCGGTCTGGGTCACGCCGACACCGTCGTTGACCGCCCACAGGCCGTCGAGGAGGTTCGAAGCGGCCGTCTGCGACGCGGTGTCGCCCGTGGCCGCCGCGTGGTAGGCCAGGATCTTCGCGAACGCACCGGCCACACCCGGGTCCTTGGACATGGTGCTCACCGTGGCGGTAAGACCCGCCCCCGGCTCGCCGTTCCACTCCAGGTCGCCCGGCAGGCTGTAGTCCGTCGCGCTGATCTCGCTCTCCGAAAGGGCCCAAGCGACCCATTCGTCGAGCAGGCCGCAGGCCCGCTCGTCACCGGTGGCGTAGCACAACTGCGCCGTGCGGTCCATGCCCCAGACCTGGAAGCCGAACCAGCGGTTCGACGGCGGGTCGTGCCACACGGGCTGCTCGTCGTAGTACAGGCCCTCGAACTCGGCGCTCGTCGTCGGAGTGCCGTAGTTGCCGCCCCAGTTGTTCGTCGCACCGCCGGCGATGGCGCCCGCGCCCTGCGAACCCTGCGGGACCTGGAGCCACTCCAGGAATTCCAGCTGGGCGTCGAGGCTCGCGGCCCAGTCGGCCGCCGCGGTCGGCGAGTCGGGAGCCAGCCCGCCCTCGGAGAGCGCGTACGCGGCCATCGGGTTCTGGTAGCCCTGGTGGACACCGGAACCGCCGATGCGGAAGGACCAGTCGCCGTTCATGCCCGCGCCCCAGGAGTAGTACCAGGAGATCAGGTGGTGGAACGAGCTCTTGCCGCTGCCGTCGGGGCAGGTGCTGATGCCGATGCAGTCGCCCGCGATCTGCTTGAAGTACTTGTCCGCGAACGAGTACCGCAGGAAGTCGCCCATCTTGGACGCGTTGTCGAGCGATCCGGAGATCTGCGACTCGGCGCCCTGCTCGGCGGCCCACTGCTGCGCCATCCACGCGACCTGGACGGCGCGCGCGTCGGCGTCGGGGGCGTCGGTGTAACGCTGCTGCTGCGAGTACTGCGAGTCGCCCACGAACAGGTCGAGGAAGCCGTTCTCACCGCCGAAGTCGAAGGTCTCGCACGACGGGTGCGCCACCGTCTCCCACGTCGACTCCTGCGAGCCGCGCTGGAACGTGTTCATGTACGCGGGCTCGGTCGTCCCGTCGCCGCACTCGCCGAAGCCGTAGGCGTTGTCCACGTCCAGGATCCAGTGCATGCCGTACACCTGGTTGCTGCCGTAAGTGTTGCGCAGTTCCGCACCGAGCGGGTCGTCGCCGACCGGAGCGTTGAAGTCCAGCTGCGTCGGGTAGTCCGTGACGTCGCCCGACTCCGGCGCGTACGACGCCGGCGAACTCGGGTTGTAGTTCGTCGGGTTCAGGTCCGGGATCGCGTACTGCTCCGTGATGTCCCACGACTCGTTGTAACCCGACCAGTCGCCGGTGACCTGGCCGTAGGCGGCCTCCAGCCACTGGAGATAGCTCAAGGCCTCAGAGGTCGTCTCGTGGCCGTAGTCCGGCGCCTCGACGATGAGCTCCTCCACCGAGTGGTAGGGGACGCCCGTCTCGTGCAGGTACGGGGAGTCCGCGCCCGCGAGCTGGTCGTACATCGTGAGGAAGCGTTCCTCGTTCTGCGTGACCTCGCCGAGGTCGGCGACCGTGACGACCACCTGCACCGGCTCGAAGCCGGGCGAGGAGACCGTGAACGTGGCCGAGTCCGACGGGGCCGCGTCGGCCGCCGCGCTGAACGTGACCGGCTTGGTGGCCGGGGCGCCCGCCGGGAAGCTGAGCGAAGCGCCCGAAGCGACCGAGATGGCGGTCGAACCAGAGGTCCGCGCCGTGGTCACCGTGGCCGCCGATTCGGTGGCGGCCGAGAAGCCGACGTCGATCGAGGTGGTGGAGCCGGCGTCGACGACCACGTTCGCGCGCGAGACTTCGAGTTCGGGCTCGACCGGCTCCTCGGAGCCGTCGCAGGACTCGCCGTTGACGGTGATACCGGTGGGCGCGGTGGCCTGGCCCGAACCGATGAAGCCGAAGACCTCTTTGCTCTGGCCCGCGCTCACCGACCCGTTCCAGCCCACGTCAGAACCGGTGAAGTGGCCCCCGCTCTGGCTCCAGTCCACGTTCCACGCGCTGGAGACGGTGGTGCCGGTCGGGAAGTCCCATTCGATGTCCCAGCCGTTGAGGCCGGCGTCGCCCGCCGTGATGACGACGTTGGCCTGGAAGCCCCCGCCCCAGGTCGAGACGACGTTGTACTGGACCCCGCCGCAGTACTCGGCGGCGAAGGCCTGAGGGGCGGCCACCGCGGCGAAGGTCCCCACGAGGGCGACCGGCAGCGTCACCGCCGCGGCGCGGCGCCATCGGCGCCGAGGCCGTGGCGGGGCCAGATTGTCGAGTTCCATTTGGCTACTCCTGTGGGTGGTGTGTCCGTTTTCGTGGGAGCGCTCATGCCGGGACGGCCGCCTTCGAGCCGCACGAGTGGAACGAATCGGACCGCTTTGCGGAAGCGCTCCCAAGTCATGCTGCCAAGCTTCGTACCTGAATGTCAATACATCGACATCTCTAAATTTATGCCCGGACCGGACGAATCATCGCTAATTGGCAAACATTTCGCCAGCTCATCGCCTTGTTCAGTTCGACGCACAGTTATAGATCTGCGACCTTCGATTTCCCGACCGTGGGCGGCGCTGTAACAAACGAGTAACTACCCTCACACCCGGACTTGCGCCGTGGAACACGCTCCCGTACGATCCTGGTATCGCTCCCAAGGGCGATCGCCTCGGCGGTTTCAGTCCGCGGGCCGCCGTGCACCCACGGCGGCCCGCACCCCAGCCGCCATGTGCGCCAACGGAATTAAGTCCCTCAACCCCTCTGAAAGCACATCGCGCCGCCGAGGCGCTCGGAAGGAACCAGCAAAGATGCATTTCCTCAATCGCAAGAACGGCCGGGTCGCCCTCGCGGCCGTCGCCGCAGGAGCGCTCGCGGTCACGGCCGCCTGCAGTGGCAACGGCGGCGGCGGTGACGACGCGACCGGCGAAGACGGCAAGATGAAGCTCACCGTCTCCACGTTCAACACGTTCGGCTACGTCCAGGCCGGACTCGAAGCCAAGTACGAGGCTGACCACCCGGACGTCGACGTCGTCTTCGAAGGCGACGGCGTCCAGTTCGGCGAGTACCGCACCGCGCTCGAGACCGCGCTCGACACCGGCTCCGGCTTCGGCGACGTCGTCGCCATGGACGAGCAGGCCACTCCGCAGCTGTTCCAGAACGGCGACCACTGGTACGACCTGGCCGCTTATGAAGGCCGCTCGGGCGACTACC
This sequence comes from Glycomyces rhizosphaerae, assembly GCF_042647865.1. Taxonomy (NCBI): domain Bacteria; kingdom Bacillati; phylum Actinomycetota; class Actinomycetes; order Glycomycetales; family Glycomycetaceae; genus Glycomyces; species Glycomyces rhizosphaerae. Next base: position 65,952 of record NZ_JBHRWO010000019.1, on the reverse strand, counting down.
ACGAGAACACCTGGAACCTCGGCCACACGCCCGACGACAAGCTCGTGGGCCTCGGCACCGACATCGGCGGCATGGCCATGTGCTACCGCTCCGACCTGTTCGCCGAGGCCGGGCTCCCGACCGACCGCGAAGAGGTCGCCGCGGCATGGGCGGACTGGGAGGGCTTCAAGACCGTCGCCCAGCAGTTCGTCGACTCCGACGTCGACGCCGCCTTCCTCGACAACGGCACCCAGCTGCAGAACATGCTGCTGAGCCAGTTTGCCGGCCAAGGCGACGGCGCGATGTACGTCGACGACGACGGCAACCTGACCCTCGACTCGGACGCCGCCACCAAGTCCCTCGACCTGGTGTTCGAACTGACCGAGATGGGCGCCGTCGGCAACTTCCCGTCATGGGGCGAGGAGTGGAACGCGGCCATGGCCGCCGGCGGTTACGCCGTCATGCCGTGCCCGGGCTGGATGGCCCGCGCGATCATCGAACCCACCTCCGGCCCGGACAACGCCGACAAGTGGGACATGACCGCCGTTCCCGGCGTGGCCGGCAACTGGGGCGGCTCGTTCCTGGCCGTCCCCGCCAAGGGCCCGCACCCCGAGGAGGCCGCTGAACTGGCCTCGTGGCTGACCGAGCCCGAGCAGCAGATCGCGGTCTTCGAGGCCGTCGGCAACTTCCCGTCCTCGCCCGCCGCTCAGGCGGACCCGCGGGTCGCCGATTACTCCAGCGCCTACTTCAACGACGCTCCGTCCAGCCAGATCCTGATCGACTCGCTCGCCACCTTCCCGGCCCTGGAGTACTCGTACTTCCACCCGCCGGTGCAGGGCGCGGTCGAGACCACGATCAACGGCATCGTCGACGGTTCCATCGAGATGGGCGACGCCCACAACGCGATCAAGTCCGCCGCTGAGGACGCCATCGAACTGGCCGGCGCAGGCCTGTAGCCCCGGCGGGCCCGGCCCGGCGGAACCTGCCTCCGCCGGGCCGGGCCCGGATCCGGCGGCGCCTTCTCAGGTGCCGCCAGATCCAATGCCGCCGATAAGGACCGGCGTCGTGGTTCCTCGGAACCGTTCGACGCGTCCCCCAGGACCGGTACCCGGCATCGGCGGCACCGTGTCGGCCCGCCGCGCCCCAACCCGCGGCGGGCCGGCTCCCCCGAAACGAACATTCAGCCGCTGCGAAGCCGGCGCGCGAGCAAGTCCTGAACCGAGGACCCGCAGGAGTCCGTCGTGAGGGCCGCGAGACGGCTCGGCAGGCGCCATACCGACCCGTCCCGTTCTCGGCGAAACCCGCGAGCCGTCATTTGGCAAGGAAGGCCCCCATGACCACCCAGAAAACGGCACCGCGCCTGACCTGGCGAGAGCGGTTGACCCGCGCCGACATCAAGATCACCCCGTACGCATTGGTATCCCCGTACTTCCTGCTGTTCGCCGTCTTCGGCGTCTTCCCGATGGGCTACACGCTGTACGCGTCGCTGCACGAGTGGAAGATCGGCAATCCCGAGCGCACCTTCGTCGGGCTCGACAATTACACGTTCCTGCTGACCACGTACGACCGCTTCAACTGGTCCGTGGTCAACACCCTCGGCATGTTCGTGATGGCCACGGTGCCGCAGATCGTGTGCGCCATGATGGTCGCCAACGCCCTCAACAAGCGCCTGCGCCGCCCCATGCTGTGGCGGATGCTCATCCTCGCGCCCATCGTCACCTCCGTGGTCGCCGTCGGCGTCATCTTCGCCCGCATCTGGGGCAACGAATACGGCATGGTCAACGGCGCCTTGGAGTTCATCGGGATCGACGGCGTCAACTGGCAGGGCGAGCGGCTCTCCTCCTGGTTCGCCATCTCCTCCATGGTGGACTGGCGCTGGATGGGCTACAACGCGCTGATCTTCCTCGCCGCCATGCAGACCATTCCCAAGAGCATGTACGAGGCCGCCACGGTCGATGGCGCCTCGCCCCGGCAGCAGTTCTGGAAGATCACGATCCCGCAGCTCAAGCCGGTCCTCATCTTCACCGTCTTCGTGTCCTCCGTGGGCGGCATGACCATGTTCGTCGAGCCGATGATGTTCGGCGGCGGGGCGCTCAACGGCGGCCCCGAAGGGCAGTTCCAGACCACCGCGATGGTCCTGGTCGACATCCTCCGCACCCACGGCAACTACGGCATCTCCTCCGCGGCCGGCTGGCTCCTGTTCGTCGTCATCGGGATCGTCGCGGCCGTCAACTTCCTCGTCGTCAACCGCATTCAGGGGAACAAATGAGCACCGCAACCGCCCCGCGCAGCACCGTCTCGACCGCTCAGCGGCCCAGTACGCCCAAACCCCCGCGGCGCAGGCGAAGCAAGGGCCAGATCGAGTCCGACGGGGTGTTCGCCCCCACTGTCATGACGCGCATCGGGCTGGCCTTCGTCGCGCTCCTGTCGATCTTCCCGCTGTACTGGATGATCGTCATCGCCTCCCGGACGACCGCCGACGCCGCCGGCTTCCCGCCCGCGCTCCTGCCCGGCGGCAACCTCGGCGAGCACGTCCAGGCGGCCTTCGCCCACCCCGAGGCCGACCTGCTGCTGGGCCTGCGGAACTCGTTCATCATCACCGGCACCGTCACGCTCTCGGTGGTGCTCATCTCGACGCTCGGCGGCTTCGCGTTCGCCAAACTGCGGTTCCGCGGCTCCAAGATCCTCATGGGCACGGTCCTGTTCTCCATGATGGTGCCGCTCCAGCAGCTGGGCATCGTGCCCTTGTACATGATCATGGTCGAGCTCGAATGGATCGACACCCTCCAGGCCGTGATCCTGCCGTTCATCGTCAACGGCTTCGGCATCTTCCTGATGCGCCAGTACGTGGAGCAGGCCGTCCCCGACGAGATCATCGAGGCCGCCCGCATCGACGGCGCCACCACCATCGGCATCTGGTGGCGCATCGTGCTTCCGGCCCTGCGCCCGGCGATGGTCGTCCTCGGGCTGCTCACGTTCATGCTCAACTGGAACGAGTTCCTCTGGCCGTTCATGGTGCTGAGCGATGAGAACCCCACGATCCAGCTGGCGATCCGCCAGGCCTCGACCGCCATGTTCAATGCCGACATGTCGATGGTCTTCACCTGCACCCTGATCTCGATCATTCCCATCGCGGTCCTGTTCGTCGTCTTCGGACGGCAGATCGTCCACGGCATCATGGAAGGTTCTGGCAAGTAATGAGCAACGATTTCGACGGGTCGTTGGCGACCCGATTCCCAAGCGGCTTCACCTGGGGCGCGGCGACCTCCTCCTATCAGGTGGAGGGGTCGACCACGGCCGACGGCCGCGGACTGTCCATATGGGACGCGTTCGTGAACGAACCGGGCCGGGTGGTCGACGGCTCCAACGGCGACACCGCGATCGACTCCTACCGCAACATCCCGGGGGACGTCGCCGCCATCAAGGCCCTGGGCCTCAACAGTTACCGGTTCTCCCTGTCGTGGCCCCGGATCTGCCCCGACGGAGACGGCCGGGTCAACGCGGCGGGCCTCGCCTACTACTCGAACCTCGTGGACGCCCTCCTCGCCGAGGGCATCACCCCGTGGATCACGCTCTACCACTGGGACCTCCCCCAGTCGCTCGAAGACGCCGGCGGCTGGCCCGAGCGGGCCACCGCGCTCCGCTTCGGCGAGTTCGCCGAGATCGCGCACGCGGCGCTCGGCGACCGCGTCAAGCACTGGATCACCGTCAACGAGCCCTGGTGCGCCGCGTTCCTCGGCTACGCCTCCGGCGAGCACGCCCCAGGGCGGCGCGAACCGGCCGCCTCGATCGCCGCCGCGCACCACCTCATGCTCGGCCACGGCCTCGCCGCCCGCGCGATCAAGGCCGCGGACCCCGAGGCCACGGTGAGCATCGGGCTGAACTTCTACCCCGTGCACGCCGCCAGCGAGACCCCCGTCGACCTCGACGCCGCGCGCCGCGTCGACGGCGTCCAGAACCGCTGGTTCACCGACGCGGCCCTGCTCGGGGTCTACCCCGAGGACATCGTCGAGGACTTCAAGGCCGTCACCGACTTCTCGTTCGTCGAGGACGAGGACATGGAGACGATCCACGCCCCCGTCGACATCCTCTCGGTGAACTACTACAGCCGCTTCACCGTTACCGGTAACGGTGGTGCGACCTCGGCTTCCGCCGCCCCCACCGGGGCCGGTTCGGCGTGGCCCGCCAACGAGCACATCGGGTTCGTCTCGTCCGGGTTCCCCGTCACCGACATGGGCTGGGAGATCGAGCCCTCCGGGCTCAGCGACATGCTGCGGCGCCTCCACGCCGGCTATCCGGGCGTGAAGCTCGCGGTCACCGAGAACGGCGCGGCCTACCCCGACAAGATCGAGGACGGCGAGATTCACGACCCCGAGCGGCTCGAGTACGTGCAGGGCCACCTCGAGGCGTGCGCCGACGCCCTCGATGCCGGGGTCCCGCTCGTGGGCTATTTCGCCTGGTCGCTCGCCGACAACTTCGAATGGGCCTGGGGCTACACGAAGCGGTTCGGACTGGTGTACGTCGATTTCGAGACCGGTGAGCGCACGGTCAAGGACTCCGGGCGCTGGTACGGCGACCTGGTGCGACGGGCCCGTTCGAACCGTGAGGCAGAATAGATCCACACAACCGTTGCCCGAGGTGATGCACGATGACCGAGACCCAGCTTGAGGTGCCCGGCGAACCGACGCCGGTCAGAACCGAGCGCCGACGCCGCTCCGGCGGCCGGCCGACGCTCGACACCGTCGCCCGCCACGCGGGGGTCGGCCGGGGCACGGTCTCGCGCGTCATCAACGGCTCCCCCAAAGTCGCCGAAGACACGAGGGCGGCGGTCCTGGCCGCGATCAAGGAACTGGGGTACGTCCCCAACCAGGCGGCCAGGACCCTCGTCACCCAGCGCACGGACACCGTGGCACTGGTGGTGACGGAGTCGCAGGAGTGGCTCTGGAGCGAGCCGTTCTTCGCCGGCGTGCTGCGCGGGATCACCGAGCAGCTCGCCGAGGAGAACATGCGGCTCATGCTCACCTTCGCGCCCCGCGACGGCAACCGGGCCGACCTCGAGTCCTACCTCATGGGCCAGCACGTCGACGGCGTCATGATGGTCTCGAGCCACTCCGGCGACCCGCTCCCCGAACGCCTCGAAGAGGCCGGCATCCCCATCGTCCTCTGCGGCACCCCCGCCGGGTTCCGCCCGATCGCCTACGTCGACTGCGACAACCGCTCGGGCGCCCGGCAGGCCGTGGAGTACCTGGCCGACAAGGGCCACAAGCGGATCGGCCTCATCGCCGGTCCGCAGGACATGGCCGTCGGCGTCGACCGCCTCAGCGGCTACCGCGACGGCCTCCGCGGCCACCGGCTCCCGGTCGAGGAGTCGCTCGTATCGGTCGCCGAAGGCTTCGACGAGGCCAGCGGCATCAAGGCCGCCCGCCACCTCTTCGACACCGCCGGCGACCTCGACGCGGTCTTCGCCCACTCCGACCCCCTCGCGATCGCGACGCTCCGCGTCGCCCGCGAACGCGGCATCCGCGTCCCCGAAGACCTCGCCCTGGTCGGCTTCGACGACTCCCCCCTGGCCGAAGTCGCCGAGCCGCCGCTCACCACGGTCCACCAGCCCACCGAGACCATGGGCCGCGAAATGGCCCGCCTCCTGTGCGGCCGCATCCGCGGCGAGGAGGCCGGACCGCTCGTGACGATCCTCGGCACCAGGATCGTGGTCCGCGAATCCGCTTAAGACGCAACGAGGAAGGGCCCGGCTCTATTAGAGCCGGGCCCTTCCTCGTTGCGGTCAGGCGATGAACTTGATCGAGTTCCAGCCAGTGCCGACCTGAGCTCGCGAGCCGTAGCCACCGGCGCCGTTGCCCCTGTACAAGAACAAGGCTCCATCGGACTTTCGACGGGCGACCCAGTCGGTGTGCCCGTCGCCGTTGAAGTCCCCGACAGCGGCCACCGAGTCGTAGCCGACCCAGTTGCAGCTCATCTTGACCCCGGGCTTGAGCGTCCCGTTCCCGCGACCGCCGTAGAAGTACATGCAGTTGTCGGAACCGCGGATCGCGAGGATGTCGGCGTGGCCGTCATGGTCGAGGTCCCCGGGAGCCGTGATCTCTCGCATCGCGTTCCAGCCCGTGCCGATCTTGACCCGAGTGCCCACACGGCCGTCCCCCTTGCCGGGGTACAGCCACAGGTATCCAGTCGACTTTTCGCGGGCGACGATGTCCACCTTGCCGTCCCCGTTGAGGTCCTGACCACCCACGATGGCGCTCATCGAGTTCCAGCCGCTGCCGATCGCGACGATCTGGCCGTTGAGGAAGTTGACCTCGTGGCCGGGGTGCATCTCCAGCAGTCCGTCGTCGGAGCGAATGAGGAGGTCGGGAATCAAATCCCCGTTCATGTCGCCCGCGGACTCCACGAGCGTCATGCCGTCGATCTGGAAATACAGATTGCGACGCGAACCGAAGCCGCCCGTTCCGGTCCCAGGGTAGAAGGTCAGGTCCGCCGGGGTCGCGGACCTGACGGCGACGAGGTCGGAGGCGTAGTCCTGGTCGTAGTCATAGGCGTGCTCGTAAGTGGTCGCGGGAAGCCGGTACACGGTGCCGACGGTCGCGAGCCTGGTCTTGAAGCGCGCGTTGCTGTAGGCGTCGCCCTCCAAGAGCAGGAGCTCCCCGGACTGCCGCCCGATGGCGACGAAGTCCTGGTAACCGTCCTCGTTCCGGTCTCCGGCCGCCACCACCTGGCGGTACCGGGTGGGGTCGGCATCGGAGTACAGCGAGCCCGTGTAATAGGACGGGTACGGCTCGAACCCGCCCTCCCCGTCGGATTCCAGGTGCAGGTAGTTGCCGGCGGTGATGCTGTGCAGGAGGAGTTCGGGTCCATTGCCGTGGTCGACCGTGGTCATGGAGTCGAACACGGCCCATCCGGTGCCGAGATCCTCATCGACGACGGCGACGGTCCGAGCGCCGAACGTGCCGTCGCCCTCGCCCGGATAGAAGTACAGCAGACCGTCGGCCTTGCGGACCGCGTAGAGGTCGAGGAGTCCGTCACCGTCGAAGTCGCCTGCGGAACTGAAGGCGACCATGGTGTTCCAACCGCCGCTGACCAGGATTCGAGCTGCAAAACCGCCGCTGCCGTCGCCCGGGTAGGTGTAGAGGTTGCCGGTCTTGCCGTCCCTTGCCAGAAGGTCGGGGAGGCCGTCCTCAGTGAGGTCCCCGGCCATGGCGATGTCCATCTTGCCCCAGCCGCCTCCCTTGGAGACCGGGGCCGGGAGTGTCTCGCCGCCGTCGCCCGCGGAGAAGAGCAGGTGGCCATCGGACTTCCGGACCATGTAGAGGTCCTGGAAGCCATCGCCGTTGTAGTCGTAGTGGTCGCCCGCGGTCTCGGCGGCCTGTGCCGTCCCGGCGCCTTGAGAGATCAGTAGGGTTGCGCCGAGGACCATCGCGGCCGAGGCCGCGATCCGCTCGGCAACGCGCCGTTTCGGTCGGAAGATTTCATTCATGTGCGGTCCTGTGGTGCTCAAGGGGATGCCGGATTTCAGCCGCCGCGGGACGGCGTCGGGAAGCCGGCGGCCGGTCAGACGATCAGGTTGATCCAGGTCCAGTCGTCGATGAGGACTGAGGTCGACCGGTAGTCGCCCTTGCCGTCGCCCTGGTACAAGTAGGTGCGGCCATCCGAGCTGCGGCGGGCGACCCAGTCGGCGTGGCCGTCGAGATTGATGTCGCCGACCGATGCGAAGTTCTGGATTCCCGAGAACCCGCAGCCGATTTGGACCGCGGGTTTGAGGGTCCCGGTCCCTCTCCCGCCGTAGAAGTACAGGCAGTTATCCGAACCGCGGATCGCGAGGACGTCGGCGTGCCCGTCGTGGTTCAGGTCGCCGACCGAGGTCAGTTCCCGCATCGCGTTCCAGCCGATGCCGACCTTCACCCGAGAGCCGACCTTCCCGGTCCCCAGGCCCGGGTAGAAGTACAGATACCCGGTGGACTTCTCGCGGGCGACGACATCGGTCCTGCCGTCCCCGTTGAAGTCCTGACCACCGACGACGGCGCTCATCGTGTTCCAGCCACCGCCGATCAGGATCCGGGGCACCGCCCCTGCCGTGGTCCCGTTGCCGGGGTACGCGTACAGGTTGCCGGAGGAGTCGCGGGCGAGGAGATCGGAGAAGCCGTCCGAGGTGAGGTCGCCGGCGGTCTCCAGGAGCGTCATGTTCTTGAACCCGGTACCCCACGGCTCGGAGTTCCACCAGGAGCCGTGTTGGGGGCCCTGCGTCCAGACCGACCCATCGGTCTGGCGGTAGACGACTTCCGAGACGCCGTTGCCGTCGTAGTCGTAGGTGCGGTCGGTGTCGGTAGAGGCCAGGCGCATCTTGCCCCAGCCCCTGCCGATGACCACAGGTGTGCGCAGCGGGCGAGCAGTCCCGTCGGTCTCGGAGAACGAAACCGTGTGCAGTTCCAGTTCTCCGGTTCGCGAGTCGATGCCGACCACGTCCGGGACATCGTCGCCGTCGAAGTCGCCGACCGGGGCCACCTGGCTGTACCGGGTGGAAGTGCGCTGGCCGAGGGAACCGTCGAGCACCGAGTCGGCGTTCTGCTTCTGGGTCGATCCTCCGCCGGAGATCATGACGTACCGTCCTGACGTCTCCCGGATCAGGAGTTCGTCTCTGCCCCAGGAATCGGTGTCGCCCACCGTGATCAGGGTGTCGGCGTCGTCCCAGCCGCGGTAGGTGTCGTCGGCGAGGTATCGAGTGCCGAAGGTGCCGTTGCCGTTGCCCTGGTACAGGTAGAGCTTCCAGTCGGCTTTCCGAACGGCGTACAGGTCCGAGTGGCCGTCGGCGTTGAAGTCGCCCGCGCTGGCGATCAGGCTGATGCTGTTCCAGCCGGTGCCCGCGGTGATGGGGGCCTTGAGACCGCCCGAGCCGTTGCCGGGGTACGTATAGAGCGTTCCGGTCTGGTTGTTGCGGGCCAGCAGGTCCGGGATCCCGTCACCGGTCAGGTCGCCGGGCAAGACGATGTCCATCCTGCCCCAGCCCGCGCCGCGGGAGACCGCCGCGTCGAACGTGGCGTCGCCGTTGCCCGCGTAGAACAGCAGGTTCCCGTCGGATTCGCGCACCGCCATCAGGTCCTGGAAGCCGTCGCCGTTGAAATCGTTCAGGGATGCGGCGTCCGCGGCTTGGGGGTGACCGCTCGTGTCGTCCGGGGTGAGGGAGGCCCCGGCAGGGGCACCGGTGGCGGCCAGCAGCGCCAAGCCGAATACGGAGGCCGAAGCCGACGCCATTCGCTTGAGTGCAGAGGCACGCCGCCCGAGGGAAGCAGCTCGGTTCATAAAGTTGTCCTGGAGTCTTCGGGGGGTTATGGATCGCCGCTCAGCGACACTGGCAACACGTCGCCGAGGTGCTACGGGTTGCAAGCGTTTCCCCATTGTAGGCAGAGAAATCACGACGCTGGGTCCGCTGAATGTCAGCCCGTAAACCGAAGAGGCAGGGCCGCGGAAATCGCTGGTGCGACTTCCCCGGCCCTGCTGCACTATCCGCTAGGCGATGGCGTTCGCCCAAGTCCAGCCGGACGCGATCTGGGTGCGCGAGCTGTAGCCGCCGGCGCCGTTGCCCTTGTACAGATACAGGGCCCCGTCGGACTTGCGGCGGGACACCCAGTCGGCGTGCCCGTCGCCGTTGAAGTCCCCGACCGCGGCGACCGAGTCGTACCCGACCCAGTTGCAGCTCATCTTGACGCCGGGCTTGAGCGTCCCGTTCCCCTTCCCGCCATAGAAGTACATGCAGTTGTCAGAACTGCGGATCGCGATGATGTCCGCGCGACCGTCGTGGTCGAGGTCTCCGGCGGCCGTGATGTCGCGCAGTGCGTTCCAGCCGGTGCCGATCTTGACCCGGGAGCCGATGGTGCCGTCGCCCTTGCCCGCATAGAGCCAGAGGTAGCCGGTGGACTTCTCACGGGCGATGACGTCGACCTTGCCGTCGCCGTTGTAGTCGTGTCCGGAAACGATGGCGCTCATGGAGTTCCACCCGATACCGATCCGTTTCCGAGCCGCGTAGTCGTAGGTCCCATCCCCCTTGCCGGGATAAAGGTAGAGCGCGCCGGTCGAGGCGACCCGTCCGATGAGATCGGAGAAGCCGTCACTGTTCAGGTCGCCGGCGGTCTCGAGCAGGTTGAGGTTCTTGAGGTCCGTCCCCCAGGAACCGATCGGGCCGAATCCGCCTGAGCCGTTGCCGGTGTACAGGTAGAGCTTCCCGTCCGAGCCGCGCCGCACGAGCACGTCGGACTTGCTGTCGCCGCTGTAGTCGTAGGTGTCTTCGGACCGCACGGTCGGGAGCCGGATCCGCCCCCAGCCGGAGCCCACGGATTTGTCGAGCGTGATGGCGTGGAGCCCATAGTCGTAGTGCCAGGACTCACGGACCAGCTCGCCGGTGGCGGCATCGACCGCGACGATGTCCACATAGTTGTCGCCGTCGACGTCGCCCGCGTTCACCACTTGGCTGAAGGTCCGGGTGTTGAAGGAGCTCGCTTCCAGGTCGGCGAGGTCGGCCAATACGCCGGCCTGGTGGTAGATCCGGTATTTGCCGGTGCGGGCGTCTCGCGCCATGAATTCGTCCACGTCGGAACCGCTGATGTTGCCGACGTTCACAAGCATGTCAACGCTGCCGTTCCACTGGCCGGGGCGCACCCAGGCGGCCCCGAACGAACCGTCTCCGTTCCCGCGGTAGCTGACCAGCGCACCGTCGGACTTGCGCACGGCCATCAGGTCCAGGTTCCCGAGCGTATCGAATTCACCAGTGGTGAACAGTCGCATCGAGTTCCACCCTGAACCGGACTTGATCCGGGTGCCGAGGCCGCCGTCCCCGTCGCCAGGGTATGTATAAAGGTTCCCGGTCCTGTTGTCTCGGGCGAGAAGGTCGGGGAGCCCATCGGAGGTGAGGTCGCCTGCCAGGGTGACCTCCATGTGACCCCATCCCGTTGCGAGCACCGCGGCTTCGGCGTAGGTGCCGTCTCCCCTGCCGGCGTGGAACAGGAGCGCCCCGTCGGACTTGCGCACGGTGATCAGATCCTGGTGGCGATCGCCGTCGAAGTCGTTCCGCGAGTGAGTCGCGGGCAAATGGATGAGTTTCCGCTCGGCGAAGTTCCCCGCCTTGTCGCGCAGGGAGAGCCCGAACACCTCATCGGTCTCGTAGACCTGGAAGTCGAAGGAGAAGTCGCCGTTTTCGGTCAGGACAGTCTGCATTTCACTGCATGCATTGGTGTCGCAGCCGACCGTCAGCGCATTGAGTCCGTCGGGGAATCCCTCGTCTGCAGTGCTGACCTCGACGCCGATGGTGTCGCCGACATAGCGCTGCCCCGATTCGACGCTGACGTCGAGGAACTCGGGTGCGGCCGTGTCCACGACGAGGTGGCAGGGGGCCGACCGGTAAGAGAAGTTCACCGAGTCCGAGGTGAAGTCGTATTCGATGCGGTACTTGCCGTCGGGCAGCGGATCGGCGAGGGTGTAGGACGGACTGTCGCCGAGCGGCACTTCCCGCGGGGCGGTCGTCAGGACGACCGCTCCAGTGGTCGCGTCGGTGAAGGTCGCGGTCCACGTGAGCCCGAGATCGAGCGTCTCGGAACGCCAAGTCTTCACCAGGGTGTCGCCGTAGACGGGAGTGGCAGTTTTGAAGAACGGCGCGGTGGCGAGGGTGTCGTCGCAAATCGAGTAGTGCGGGCCGGCGTAGGAAAGACCCGCGATGTCGAAGTAGACGTCGAGACGGGCGGAACCCCCGTCGAAGCGGGCGGTCTCGGCGCCGTCCGCGGTGCCGAGGGTGATCGATTCGGCCGCGACCGGGTCGCCCCAGACGCTGGCGACGGCCTCGGTCAGGTCGTAGACGGCGGTACCGCTTTCGCACGCTCCCGCATTCGCGGACCGTACGACCGCAGGGCGGTCGTTCCAGGTGGTCGCGGTGGAGTACTCCTCCGTGAGGTTCAGACCGGGAGCGGTGCAGTCCTCGCCCTCGGCGGCGCCGACGCTGAATACCGCAGAGGCGACCGGATAGTCGAACGCATAGCGCGTATCCGGGTTGAGTCCGCTCAGCATCGGCCATTCGAAGTTCCAGTAGGCGGCTGCTTGTTCCTCGGTGCACTCGGCACCCGCCAGGGTGTCGCAGTAGGCTCCGCTGACCGCGTCGGCGGCTTGCCCGGCCGCGACGAAGTACGGCTCGTCAAGGCCTGCGTCACCGCGGTAGAGGGTCGAGTCGGGGGCAGCCGAAGTGACGGCGCCCCACTCGTTCGACCGATAGGAGCGATCCGCCCATTGGGTCGAAAGAGTCAGCGGGAACGTCGCCTCAGCGAGCGTTCCGTCCGGGAGGTCAACGGTGAGCGCTCCGTCCTCGGCGAGGTCGAGGTCGGCCCGGTAGGTCGCGCCCTCGGCGTCGCGGACGGTGAACGGCGTCGTCCACTCAGTGTCCGGCTTGGAGTCGGTGTCGTTGATGCGAAGCGAGCCATCGACGACCTCGACCCTGCCGGCGTCGGTTCGCAAGCCTGTGGCGAGCGCGGTCCAGGCTTCGAGGTCGGCAGCCGTGAATCGGAACCCGACGACGGTGGAACCGACGTCGGCGGTCAGGTCGAGACCGGGCGCCAGCGCCTCATAGTTGGCGGTGGTGCCGGCGAAGGTCGGGACCGGGATCTCACCCGCCCAGTCGAGTGTTCCGACCGGGGTGTCGAGCAGCGGGGCTTCCGGGTCGTCGTAGGAGAGGAGTGCCCACCATTGGGAGGTCGTCTGGGCGAGTGTCCCCTCAAATAGCTCCAAAGTCGGGTCGGAGGGTCCGAAATCGAGGTACTCCTGCACCGCTTCAGCCGTAGCGACGAGGTGCAACTCCCCGGCAGGGGTCGCGTATACGGTCAGCTGGTTCCAGGCCCGAGCGGTGACGCGCACCTCGACATCGCAGGCGATGGCCGCGTCGAGGGCAGCGCTGATACCGCTCCTCCTGGGATTGTCGCCAAGCGCCGTGCAGTCGATCGTCTGGGCGGAGGCGGCGCCTGGATAGGCCAGCAGGGTCGCGCCTAGTACGGCCGCCGTGGCTGCCGCTGTGCGGCCTATGGCGCGGCGGCGGGGCTTCTCGGGGGAAGCTTCGTTCATTCAGATGTCCTGGGGGGATGCCGAGGGGTTCTGGGTTATGTGGCACCGATGGTGCCGGGGTGTACACGCGCATCGCGTGAAGCCGGTTGCATCCAGGGCACGATCAGTCAGGACACAATGCTCGGCGTCGTGCGGGTACGGATTCGCCGCAGACGATTGAGGCCGCGACCGGGTTCCGGTCGCGGCCTCAGTGAGCGGATCGATTGCTAGGCGATGGCGTTCGCCCAGGTCCAGCCGGACGCGATCTGGGTGCGCGAGCTGTAATCGCCGGAACCGTCGCCCTTGTACAAGAACAGGGCCCCATCGGACTGCCTGCGGGCGATCCAGTCGGCGTTGCCGTCCCCGTTGAAGTCCCCGACCGAGGCCAACGAGTCGTATCCGGCCCAGTTGCAGCTCATCTGGACGCCGCCCCAGAATGTGCCTTCGCCGGTGCCCCTGTAGAAGTACATGCAGTCGTCAGAACCGCGGATCGCGATCAGGTCGGCGATCCCGTCATGGGTGAAGTCGGAGGCCGTGTTGTGCCGCAGCGCATTCCAGCCGGAACCGATCTTGATCCGGGAGCCGATCGTGCCATCGCCCTTGCCGGAGTACAACCACAGGAAACCGGTGGACTTCTCGCGGGCGACGACGTCGATCGTGCCGTCGCCGTTGAAGTCGTGGCCGGAGACGATGCTGCCCATGGAGTTCCAGCCGGTACCGATCCGCTTCCGGGCCGCGTAGTCGTAGGTGCCGTCCCCCTTGCCGGGGAAGAGGTACAGCGAACCGGTGGAGGCGACCCGCCCGATCAGGTCGGAGAAGCCGTCGCCGTTGAAGTCCCCGGCGGTCTCGATCAGGTTGAGGTTCTTCAGGTCCGTGCCCCAGGAGCCGATCGGGCCGAAGCCGCCCGTGCCGTTGCCCGAGTAGAAGTAGAGCTTCCCGTCCGAACCGCGCCGCACGAGCACGTCAGTCTTGCCGTCGCCGCTGTAGTCGTAGGTGCGTTCCTCGTTCACGGCCGCGAGGCGGTTGGCGCCCCAGGAGGTCGCGACGACCGTGCCCGCGTGCACGGCGGTGCCGTTCCCATTGAGCGAGTGGAGTTCCAGCTCGCCGGTGCGGGAGTCGACGGCGAGGAGGTCTTCCTTGCCGTCGCCGTCCAGGTCGCCGGCGGCCGCGATCTGGTTGTAGCGGTCGGAGCCGGAGCCGTCCAGCGACGCCGCGATCGTGACGCGGCCGCCGACCCTTCCGGCGCCGTCGCCCTTGTACAGGAAGTACTGGCCGGTGCGGGAGCTGTGGGCGAGGAGGTCGGGATTCCCGTCGTCGTCGAGGTCGCCGACCGAGGCCAGCGTGTCCATGACGCCCCAGCCGGTGCCGACCGCGGTGCGGGTGCCGAACTTGCCGTTGCCCTGGCCGGGGTAGAAGTAGAGCTTGCCGTCGGCTTTGCCCACGGCGTACAGGTCGAGCTTGCCGTCGGAGTTGAAGTCGGCGGCAGAGGTGAACGCGCCCATGGTGTTCCAGCCGGTGCCGGCCGTGATCGGGGTGCCCATGTCGCCGGAGCCGTTGCCCGGGTAGGTTTCGAGAATGCCAATCCCGTTGCGGGCGAGGAGGTCGGCCCTGCCGTCGCTGTTCAGGTCCCCGGCCATCACGACATCGGGGCCCGTAAATCCGACGTATTCGGCATCGGCGGCGAAGGTCCCGTCGCCCTTGCCCGCGTAGAACATCAGCGCCCCGTCGGACTTGGGGGCGGCCATGAGGTCCTCGAACCCGTCGGCGTTGTAGTCGCGGGAGACCACGCCCGCATCGGGGTTGGGCTCCGCCCTGTTGACCACGGCGGCGAGATCGTTGGCCGGATCGCTGTCGAGCGTGTCGGCATAAGGGCTGTCGTAGTCGGCATCGATCTCGATGAGTCCGGAGTCGGAGGTCGCGCTGATGAGGTTCACGGTGTAGGTGAAGTCGATCGACTGTCCGGCGCCGAGGCGGTCGGTGTAGCAGTAGAGGTCGAATCGGCTGAGGGCCGTGTCGGTTTCGTCTTCGTAGGCCTCCTCGCGTTGGTTGGCGTCGAGGCACTGCCAGTCGTCGGAGGCCCCGCTGTCGATACCGGCGAGCGCGAGGCCTTCGGGCAGTTCGACGCGGACCGAGTAGGAGCCGCGGCCGACGCCGTTGATGTCGTAGACCCGCATCGGTGCCGAGGCCGGGCCGTTGTTGGTGATCGTGGTGGTGACGGTGTCCTTGTCGCCGACGATGCCTTCGAACGCCGAGTCCTCGACTTGGAGGTCGTAAGGGTTCTCGGTGCTCGCGATGTTGATGACGCCCAAGAGCCTGCGGTTCGACTCGGTCGGACCGTCCCACGTCTCGGCGGGGACCAGGCCGACCAGGTTCGCCGAGTCCGGATCCCAGGTGAGGTCGCCGAACTCGTTCGCGAGCGTCGCCGCATTGATCGTGTACACGCTGTAGGAGCAGTGGCACATGTCGAGCGGTCCGGCCGTGTCGGCTCCGAACGCGTAGCCGACCGAGTCACTGAGGGTGAAGAGCGAGCCGACGGATTCGGTGAAGTCGGTGACCACGCACTTCACACTCTTGTCGTAGCTGTTGCGTCGTTCGACGCAGTTGTCGTAGTCGGCGACGGCCTCAGCCCCTTCGAGATCCAGGCCGATTACCGACTCCGGGTCGCGGAATGAGATGACGACGGCGGCGGCCGACTCCAGGAATGCGGTCTTCTGCTGGAAGACCGGTGAGACCTCGGCAACGGTGCCCGGCGCGGTGGCGGGGAGGGTGATGTCCCCATGGACGAAGGGCCTGTGCGGCAGCGTGGTGCCGGCGGCGTAGAGCTCGAGGCCGCTCTGGACTTGTTCGACTTCCACGCCGTCGATCGTGACCGTCGCGGTGTAGGGGAACACCTGGCCCTCGGCCGCGGCATCGGCTGCGACGTCGATGACGAACTGCCAGTATCCGTCGCTCACCGTGGGGTACGAGCAGACGACGTGGAGCCCTCCGGTGGCTTCGCAATCCTCGGATTCGCCGAAGTCGAGGACGTCAGCGCTGCCCTCGAACACGAGGTCGACGGCGACCTCGTGGGGGTCGTCCTCGTGACCGGCGGCGGGTTCGTACATGATGATGAAGCCGGCGTCCTTGGGCACTGCGCCCGCGAAGATCTCAGCGGGAACGTATACGTCGGTGTAGGGGTCGCCGACGATTCCGGGGATTTCGACTGCTGACGCGGGAACCGCGAACGCGGCCGCGACGATGGCTCCGGCCGCCGCCGCGGCGGCCAGGCGTGCGCCTACTCGCCGAGCCCGGGGGGATTCGGGGGACATGGGGCTCCTTGTTCACTTTGAGGAGGGGTTCCTCGGGGGTGTTGGAGTGTTCTGCGCTGACTACACGCCTTGTGCATGGAACCGGTTGCATGTCCGATGTGCGGATGCCCCGGCGGCCCTGTCGACAGGATCATTACCGACCAGTAACATGTATCGTGATCGGGAACACCGCACTGCCGAGAGGTCGCCATGGGAGTCGTCCAAATCGTCACGGCCACGGTCGCGTTCGCGTACACCGCGGTCGCCATCGGGCTGTTCGTCCGAGCCGGGCTGGGGATGCTCGAGCTCATAAGGCTCGGCGCGCCCGACAGAACCCGGAAGGGCGACCGCGGGACGCGGGTCAAGACCATGCTGCGGGAGACCCTGGGGCACACCAGGATGCTGCAGTGGACCTGGGTCGGGCTCGCGCACTGGGCGGTGTTCTTCGGGTTCTTCCTGCTGGCCCCGGCCCTCGCCCAGTCGTACTTCGAGGTCATCAACCCCGAGTGGGCCCTGCCGATCGTCGGGCACTGGGGGCCGTGGCTGCTGTTCTCGGAGATCCTCACCGTGCTCACGGGGCTGGCCATCCTCGCCCTCTTCGGCATCCGGATGTTCCGGCAGCCGCGCACGCACCAGGTACCGCCGCAGGGCACCGCTTCGGAGGCCGGCCAGCGGCGCTCGTCGTCCCGGTTCGAGGGCTCCAGGCAGTGGATGGCCTTCTACATCGAGGCGACCATCTTCACGATCGTCCTCTCCCACATGGCGGTCCGCGTCTTCAAGGTCTCGCTCGGCGAGGCCCCGGAATGGGCCTCACCGGTCTCGGCCCTCTTCGCGGGGGGCTTGAGCGGCGCGTCGCACGACAGTCTGCTCAGCGCCATCACGCTCACCGCGGGGCTCGACATCCTCGTGTCGTGGACGTTCTTCCTCATGCTCGCGCTCATCCCGTCGATGGGCATCGGCTGGCACCGGGTCACGGCGTTCTTCAACATCTACTTCAAGCGCAACGCGGACGGCGCGGTCTCGCTCGGCCCGGCCAAGCCCATGCTCATCGACGGCGAGCCCGCCGACTTCGAGACCGCCGACCCCGAGACGCAGCCGTTCGGCGTCGCCACGATCGCGGACTTCTCCTGGAAGGGCCTGCTCGACTTCTCCACGTGCACCGAGTGCGGCCGCTGCCAGTCGCAGTGCCCCGCATGGAACACCGGGAAGCCCCTCTCGCCGAAGAAGCTCATCACGGACCTGCGCGACCACCTGTACGAGCAGGCGCCGTACCTGAAGGCGGCCTCGCTCGCGGCCGAGCGCGGCGGCCAGCCCGACCCGCACGAGAAGATCAACATCATCGGCTCGGTCATCGACCCCGACGTGCTGTGGGCGTGCACCACCTGCGGTGCGTGCGTGGAGCAGTGCCCGGTGGACATCGAGCACGTCGACACCATCCTGGACCTGCGCCGGAACATGGTGATGATGGAGTCGGACTTCCCCGAGGAAGCCCAGACCATGCTGCGGAACCTGGAGAACAAGGGCAACCCGTGGGGCGAGAACCCCGCCCACCGCCTCAAGTGGGCCGAGCCGCTCGACTTCGAGGTGCCGATCGCCGAAGCCGGCGGCGAATGGGAGTACCTGTACTGGGTCGGCTGCGCCGGGGCCTACGACCCCAAGGCGCAGAAGACCTCTCGCGCGGTGGCGACCCTGCTGCACGACGCGGGCGTCAAGTTCGCGGTCCTCGGCGAGGCCGAGACCTGCACGGGCGACTCGGCGCGGCGCATCGGGCACGAGTTCATGTACCAGATGCTCGCCGAGCAGAACGTCGAGACGCTGAACGAGGTCGGCGCGGTGAAGATCGTCGCGACCTGCCCGCACTGCCTCAACACCATCGGCAACGAGTACGAGGACCTCGGCGGCAAGTACGAGGTCGTGCACCACACCGAGCTGCTGAACGACCTGGTGAACGCCGGGAAGATCACGCCGGTCGAGGAGCACGAGGGCAAGCTGACCTACCACGACCCCTGCTATCTCGGTCGGCACAACCGGATCTTCACGCCGCCAAGGGAACTGCTCGGCTCGTTCGCGGAGATCACTGAGATGCCGCGCACCGAGGAGCGTTCGTTCTGCTGCGGCGCCGGCGGCGCCCGCATGTGGCTGGAGGAGCCGATCGGCAAGCGCGTCAACCGAGAGCGCGCGGACGAGGCGGTCGCGACCGGCGCCAGCACGGTGGCCGTCGGCTGCCCGTTCTGCTCCACGATGCTCCGCGACGGCGTCAACGACGCCGGCAGGGAGGACGTCGAGGTCATCGACATCGCACAGTTGCTGGCCAGGACGCAGGAGAAGCGCGCAGAGAAGGCCGTGGCCGCCGAATAGGCGCAAAGCAATGTCGGACCCCCGTGCCACCCTTGGCCGTGCACATTCACGGCTCGCAAGGCTTCGCCGAGGCCGGGGGTCCTTTAGTTGTCCGTTTTGAAGGCTAGCGCTAGGAATGCGGAAAATTGGGCGGCCAGTCTTCAGCGGCCGAAGTGAGCGCGGAGCAGCTCCGCCGACTCGAGTTCCAGGACGCCGCCGTAGACATCGGGGTTGTGGTTGAGCCTCGGGTCGCGCACGACGTCCCAGAGGGAGCCGACCGCACCGGTCTTCGGTTCCCAGGCGCCGAACACGATTTCACCCACTCGGGCGAGCACGGCCGCGCCCGCGCACATCGTGCACGGCTCCAACGTCACCACGAGCGTGCAGCCTTCGAGCCGCCACCCGTCCCCGTGGACGGACGCCGCCTCGCGCAGTGCGAGCACCTCGGCATGCGCGGTCGGGTCGCCCAGGGCCTCACGGGCATTGGCCGCCGCGGCGAGTTCGCGTCCGTCGGGGCCGATGACGAGGGCGCCCACGGGCAGGTCGAGTCGGTGCGCGGCGGCACTCGGGGGAACGGCCGGATGTACGGGGTCGCCCGGCCGGGGTGGCGGGTCCGCCGGGAGGCCTCCGGTGCGCGCGACCTCGAGGGCGCGGCGCATCCAGTGTTCGTGGACCTCTCGGCGGGACTGCATCGGGGGCTTCGGCGCTAGGAGCCGGTGGCGTCTTCCAGGGCCTCGGTGAAGCCGATCGACTTCGCGACCTCGGAGACCACGTCGGAGGGCATCATGCCCTCCTTGGCGCACAGGGCCAGCAGGGTCGAACCGGGCACGCCCAGGTCGCCCAGCACGTCCGCTTCGCCCACGGGCTCGGCGTCGAGCTCGGTCGGGCGGGCCGAGATCGACTCCTCGTCCTCGGTGTCGATCTCCTCGGTGTCCTCGGGCTCGAGATCGCCCAGGAGGGCCTCGCCCAGGCGCGACTGCGACGCGTATTCGGCATCGGAGCCGAAGGTGCGCAGGTCGTCGCCGTTGTCGAGGCGCATCACCGTCAAGTACTCGTCGTCCGCGTCGACGAACAGCAGAGTCAGGTCGGCGTCAGGGAAAGCCTCACGCATGACCTCGGCCGCGTCCTCTACATCGGCAACAGCGTCGAGGTCGACCTCCGCGGCCTCCCACTCGTCGCCCTCGCGGCCCACAGCCACAGCGAAATACGACACGATCCGTCCCCGTCTTCTCATTCAATGGAACCTGCGGCCCGATTGGGCAGCCGTTCGATACGACCTACTGAAGGATGTGGCGATCTGCGGTTGATGTAACCACAGGATCCAATCGCCGGTCAGCAAAAGATACAGCTCGCACGAGAGCCCTGCTACCCCAGCGGCGGTGCCTGCGACCGCCGCTACGCCGACCGCTGCACCGCGGTCACCGTAGCGCGCCAGGAGTGCTGCGGCGACCGCTCCGATCGTACTCGCGGCCAAAGTCACCCAGGCGAAGCCCGCCCCGGTCGGGGCCGCATCGCCGGTGCCTCTGGAGTACGCCAAGAGCCACAACAGGACCCACAGCCCGGACAGGGCCGAGCCGACCGCGACAGGGCCGACGCGGATGGGATGGGGCTCCCTCCAGCGGGGCCTGCCCGAGCGCGGCGGGTGCGCTTCGGGACGGGTCCAGGAGGTTGGTCCTATGGGTCCCTCATGCATAACGGACAGGGTACGCAGGCGGCGGCGCCAACGGTAGCGGCATCACCGGCTGCGCGGGCGGCTCTACCGGCCGGGTCTGGCCGTCGGGGAACGTGATGTGGTACTTGCGGCCGTCCCAGAGCGCGGGGGGCGTGTTCGGGTCGGCGCCGGTGTAGACGGCCCGGGCGGCGTGCATGCGGTGCACGGCGTGCTCGACGTAGCGCTCGTCCCAGGGCCGCCCGATCGACGCGAGGTCGTATTGCTCGGCGACGTCGGAGGCTGCCCGCTGGAACTCCTTCATGGCGGCCTCGCCGTTCGGCCCGGCGAAGCGGTGGGCCCAGGCGCGCGCCGAGGCACGGCGCGAGAACGTGGCGAGGGACGCGAGCTCGGGCGGCGAGACCTGGCCGGCGGCCACCATCGGGGCGAGCGCGGTCTGCGTGCGGCGGGCGTCGGCGGCGCGCAGCCACAGGGCCGCGCCGACCATGGTGAAGAACAGAGGGGCGAGGAACGCCGGGTAGAGCGCGAACCACAGCGCGGGCATGTCGAGCTTGACGCCGAGCACGGACGAGCCGTTCCACAGGGCGTGGAGTCCCATGCCGCACAGCAGCATCCCGATGATCCAGGCCGTCTGGCGGCCCTTGCGGCCCGGGCGACGCGCGGCGCGGCCGAGGCCGATCGCGGACAGGCCGGTCATGAGCGGGTGCGCGAACATCGTCGCGAGGCCGCGGACGACGACCAGGATCGTGACCTGTGCGACGCCGGCGGCGGCGTCGAGGGATTCGGCGCCGTACAGGTAGGCGCCGGAGGCGTAGAGGACGTTCTCGGAGACGGCGAACCCGGCGCCGGCGAGTCCGCAGTAGACGATGGCGTCGAGGGTGCCGGTGAGGTATCGGCGGGCGAACCAGAACACCAGGAGCGGACCGAGGAGTTTCGAGATCTCCTCGATCACGGGCGCGGAGACGACCGCGGCGAGGTTCTGGTCGAGGTCGTTCTTCTCGAGCAGGACGGCCGCGCCGGTGTTCACGGCGAGGGAGATCGCGGTCGAGACGCACGCGCCCCAGCCGAAGCAGAACGCGAGGATGAGCCAGGGTCGGCGCCGGTAGCGCCCGAGCCACAGGAACGTGCCGACGAGGATCGGGGCGGGCAGGAGCGCCGCGACGAGGCCGACCGCGGCGGCGCGGGCGCCCGCGCCTTCGACGATGGCCCAGGCGAGGACGGTGCCGCCGCCCGCGAAGAGGAGCAGGGTGCCGGCGATGAGGACGCCTCGGGCCTTGCGGGCCAGGCCGATCCAGGCGAGCGCGATGCCGCCGAGCGCGAGGATCCCGGCGGCGGCGAGGATCGCCTGCGCCGTCGTGCTGAGGTTCATCGCGGGGGCTCCTGGCCGGTGTCGGGCCTGCCGTAGGTCTGGCCGCTGTCGGTGCCGGTCTCCTCGACGTCGCTGAGGCCCAGGACGGGGCCGTCAGCGGCCTCCGGGGCGGGCTCGCGGATGACGAAGTGCTCGCCGATCCCTGAGACGGCGAGGAGGCGTTTGAGGAAGTCGCCGAGGTTCGCGAGGACGAGGACGGCCCTGGAGCGGGCCGCCGCGCGGGCGAGGATGACGAGCGTGCCCAGGCCCCGCGAGTCGCAGAACGTCACGCCGCGCATGTCGAGGACGACCCGGACGGGGTCGTCCGCGAGCGCGTCGTCAACGGCCGCGGACAGCCGCGGCGCCGTATGCAGGTCGATTTCGCCGGTCAGCACCACGATCGTCTCGTTCGCCTCGCGGTATACCGAGATGTCGAGCTTTTGGTGCACCACGGGACCTACCCTAACCGGTTTCCCCCGAAAGCAGGAGGCCCGGCGGCGGATAGAACGGGAAACCTTGTCCCGCTTACCGTTCGAACACTCTCTGAGTGGAAGTGTCGTACTCGCGACGCAGGGTTAAGACCGTGCCGATGCACGGCTCGCAAGCTTCGCCGAGGCCGGGCCCATTCCGAGGTCGAACCTCTTCAGCCTGCCCACCGGTTCGGTTGGCGCTGTTCGAACACCGCGCGACCAGGGATGTCGTACCCGTGGGTCAGGGTTTGAACCGGGGGCCCATTCCGCGGTCGAACCTCTTCAGTATGCGCCTAAGCCGAACTCGTCTCCAGCAGCGCCAAGATCCGGTCGATCTCCGGGTCGGCCTCGCGGCCCTCCCGCCAGGCGGCGAGGGCGTCGCGGGCCTGGTCGAGGCGCCGGGTCAGGTGCCCCTCGCGCTCGCGCAGGTCCTTGGTGCGCTCGGAGGTCTGGCGCAGCGCCTGCCCCTGCGACCACAGGTCGATGAAGACCTTCACCTTGGTGCGCAGCATCCACGGGTCGAACGGCTTCGTGATGTAGTCGACCGCGCCCACCGAATACCCGCGCATCGCCAGGTGCGCGTCCCGGTCGGCCGCGGTCAGGAAGATGATCGGGGTGTGGCGGGTCTTCTCGCGCTGCTTGATGTGCCGCGCCGTCTCGAACCCGTCCATGCCCGGCATCTGCGCGTCCAGGAGGATCGCCGCGTAATCCTCCGACAGGAGCCGCTTGAGGGCCTCCTCGCCGGAGGTGACCGCGATCGTGTTCACCGGCAGCCCTTGGAGAATGGCCTCGAGTGCGAGGAGGTTCTCGGAACGGTCGTCAACGAGCAGGACGCGGGCGGTGCTCATGCGGTGCCTCCAACGGTCGGTTCGCCATTGTCGCGTTCGGAGCCCGCGTGCCCACGACCGGGGGCGGCCCCGTGTGCGCCGCCTCGCGCAGCGTGGCGCCCGTTCGCCCCCGGCTCGGTCCCGATCCACTGCGACATGGTGTCGAGCAGCAGGTCGAGGTCCACCGGCTTCGTCAGGTACGCGCTCGCGCCGGCCTCCACCGACTTCTCCCGCTGCTCGGCCAGCGCCTGCGCGGTGAGGAACACGATCGGCAGGTCCGCGAACTGCGGCATGCGGCGGATGACGCGCGTGGTCTCGTTGCCGTCCATGCCCGGCATCATCGAGTCCATGAGGACGATGTCGATGCCCGGGTGGTGCTGGAGCGCGTCGATGCCGTCCGCGCCGTTCTCCGCGTAGTGCACGTCGATGCCGTGCAGTTCGAGCGCCGCGGTGAGGGCGAAGACGTTGCGGATGTCGTCGTCGACGATGAGGACCGTTGCGCCTTCGAGGTGCTGGGCGGCGGCTGAGGAGGACGGCGTTTCCGGTGCGCCCGTGAGGATCCCCGGGGAGGGCTCGCGGACGACCGGCAGTTCGGAGCGCATCGGCGTGTAGTCGCCGTCGGCGTCGATCTCTACGGGCACGACGAACGTGAACTTCGAGCCGGCGTCGCCGGTGTGCTCGATGTACACGTCGCCGCCGAGCATGAGCGAGAGCGACTTCGAGATCGAGAGCCCGAGCCCGGTGCCGCCGAACGTGCGCCTCGTGGTGCCGTCGGCCTGCTGGAACGGCTCGAAGATGATGCCCTTCTTGCCTTCGGCGACACCGATGCCGGTGTCGATGACGCTGAACGCGAGCCGCTCGCCGGCCGCGTTCAGGTGCGGGGCGTCGAAGCGCAGGTCCGCCGGGACGCGCCGCACCGCGAGCGTCACCGATCCGACCCGGGTGAACTTGACCGCGTTCGACAGGAGGTTCCGCAGGACCTGCTGGAACTTCTGCCCGTCGGTCTGCATCAGCTGCGGCACACCGGCACCGACGTCGACGGCGAATTCCAGGCCCTTGTCCTCGGCCTGCGGCCGGAACGCGGACTCGATGTCGCCCAGGATTTCGGCGAGGTCCACCGGGTGCACCGAGACGTCCATGCGGCCGGCCTCGATCTTCGACAGGTCGAGGATGTCGTCGATGAGTGTCAGGAGGTCGGTGCCCGCGTTGTAGATCGTGCGCGCGAACTCGATCTGGCGCTCCGAGAGGTTCCCGTCCGAGTTCTCTGACAGGAGGCGCGCGAGCAGCAGCAGCGAGTTCAGCGGGGTGCGCAGTTCGTGCGAGACGTTCGCGAGGAACTCCGACTTGTACTTCGAGGCCTGCGCGAGCTGCGAGGCCTTCTCCTCGATGTCCTTGCGGGCGGTCTCGACCTCTTCGTTCTTCAGCTCGATCGCCTTGTTCTGCGCCGAGAGCAGCTGCGCCTTCTCTTCGAGCTCGACGTTGGTCTCCTGCAGCCGGTTCGACTGCGCCCGCAGTTCCTGCGCCATGCGCTGGGACTCGCGCAGCAGCACCTCGGTGCGGGCGTTGCCCTCGATCGTCGCGAGCGTGACGCCGACGTTCGGGGCGAGGGCGTCCAGGAACCGCTTGTGCAGCCCCGAGTAGGTGTTGAAGGAGGCGAACTCGATGACGCCGCGCACCTTGTCGCCGAACTGGACGGGCAGGATGATCAGGTCGGTGGGCGTGGCCTGGCCGAGCCCGGAGGAGATCTCGAGGTAGCCCTCGGGGATGTCGTGCAGGTGGATGGTGCGCTTGGAGGCGGCGGCCTGGCCGACCATGCCCTCGTTGTCCTCGATGAGCTTCTTCTCGCCGGGGTTGGGGTGGCCGTAGACGGCGTTGAGGCGGTAGGTGACGTGCCCGGAGACGTCCTCGTGGCGGACGTAGAACGTGGAGGTCTGCGCGTCGATGAGCGGCGTGACCTCGTCGAGGACCATGCGGGTGACCTCTTCGACGCCCCTGCGGCCCTGGAGGAGCGAGGAGATGCGGGCGAGGTTGGAGTTGAGCCAGTCGGCGTCGGTGTTCTGGCGGGTCTTGTCGCGCAGGGCGGTGATCATCTGGTTGATCGACTCGGTGAGGTCGGCGATCTCGCCGGCGGCCTCGAAGTCGACGGACTGGGTGAGGTCGCCTCGGGCCACGGCGTGGGCGACGTTCGCGATGGCGCGCAGCTGGAGGGTGAGGGTGGCGGCGAGCGAGTTCACGTTGCGGGTGAGGGCGAGCCAGGTGCCGGAGACGCCGGCGACTTCGGCTTGACCGCCGAGGTTGCCTTCGACGCCGACCTCGCGGGCGACGCGCGTGACTTCGGTGGCGAAGCTGGAGAGCTGCTCGACCATGGTGTTGACGGTGGTCTTGAGTTCGAGCATCTCGCCTTGGACGTCGACGGTGACCTTCTGCGTCAGGTCGCCGCGGGCGACGGCCGTGGTGACCGAGGCGATGTCGCGGACCTGGCTGGTGAGGCTGGAGGCCATCGAGTTGACGTTCTCGGTGAGGTCCTTCCAGGTGCCGGAGACGCCTTGGACGTTCGCCTGGCCGCCGAGCACGCCGTCGGTGCCGACCTCGCGGGCGACGCGGGTGACCTCGTCGGCGAACTGGGAGAGCTGGGCGACCATCGTGTTCATGGTGGTCTTGAGTTCGAGCATCTCGCCTTGCGCGTCGACGGTGATCTGCCGGTTGAGGTCGCCTCGGGCGACGGCGGTGGCGACCGAGGAGATGTTGCGGACCTGGGCGGTCAGGTTGGAGGCCATGGAGTTCACGTTGTCGGTGAGCGCCTCCCAGATGCCGGAGACGCCCTGGACGTTCGCCTGGCCGCCGAGGCGGCCGTCCGTGCCCACTTCGCGGGCCACGCGGGTGACCTCGTCCGCGAACTGGGAGAGCTGCGCGACCATCGAGTTCATGGTGGTCTTGAGCTCGAGCATCTCGCCGCGGGCGTCGACGGTGATCTGGCGTGACAGGTCGCCGGTGGCGACGGCGGTGGCGACCGAGGAGATGTTGCGGACCTGGGCGGTCAGGTTCGACGCCATCAGGTTCACGTTCTCGGTGAGGTCCTTCCAGGTGCCGGAGACGCCCTGGACGTTCGCCTGGCCGCCGAGGCGGCCCTCGCTGCCGACCTCGCGGGCCACGCGGGTGACCTCGTCGGCGAAGCTGGAGAGCTGGTCGACCATCGTGTTGACGGTGGTCTTGACCTCCAGGATCTCGCCTTGCGCGTCGACGGCGATCTTCTGCGTCAGGTCGCCGCGTGCGACGGCGGCGGTCACGTTGGAGATCGAGCGGACCTGCTCGGTGAGGTTGGAGGCGAGCTGGTTCACGTTCTGGGTGAGGTCGCGCCAGGTGCCGGAGACGCCGAACACCTGCGCCTGGCCGCCGAGGCGGCCCTCGGTGCCCACTTCGCGGGCCACGCGGGTCACTTCGTCGGCGAAGCTGGAGAGCTGGTCGACCATCGTGTTGACGGTGGTCTTGACCTCCAGGATCTCGCCCTGGGCGGGCACGGCGATCTTCTGCCCCAGGTCGCCGCGGGCGACGGCGCTGGTGACCTTGGCGATGTCGCGGACCTGGTCGGTGAGGCTGGAGGCCATGTCGTTCACCGAGTCGGTGAGGTCCTTCCAGGTGCCGGAGACGTCCGGCACGTCCGCTTGGCCGCCGAGGCGGCCTTCGGTGCCGACCTCGCGGGCGACGCGGGTGACCTCGCCCGCGAAGACGCGGAGGGTCGCGGTGAGGGAGTTGATGGTGTCGGCGAGTTCGGCGACCTCGCCGGAGGCCTTGACGGTGATGGTCTGGCCGAGGTCGCCCGCGGCGATGGCCTGGGTCACCGTGGAGATGGAGCGGACCTGCTCGGTGAGGTTGGAGGCCATGGTGTTCACGGCGTCGGTGAGGGACCGCCAGGTGCCGGAGACGCCTTGGACGTCGGCCTGCCCGCCGAGCTGGCCTTCGGTGCCGACCTCGCGGGCCACGCGCGTGACCTCCCCGGCGAAGGAGCGCAGGAGCCCGACCATCTGGTTGACGGTCTCGCCGAGGCGGCGGAACTCGCCGCGCAGCTGCTTGCCCTCGATCTCGAGCACGGCCTCCTGGGTGAGGTCGCCCGCGGCGACCGCTTCGAGGACGCGGCCCAGCTCGATGGTGGGGCGCACGAGCTCTTCGACCAGGCGGTTGACGCTGGCGGCGCCTTCGGACCAGCCGCCGTCGAGGTGCTCGATGACGAGCCGGTGGTTCCAGGAGCCCTCCTGCCCGACGGCGCGGGCGATGAGCGCGAGGTCGCGGGTCTGCCGGTCGGCCTGTTCGACCACGGCGTTGAACCGGTCGACGACCTCCCCGGCCAGGCCCTCGCCCCGGGGCAGCCGCACTGAGAAGTCGCCGCGCTCGACGGCGCCGAGCGCGTCGGCCAGGCTTCGGAGCAGGTCGGACTCATCGGTGGGGCTCGCTGTACGGGAAACGGTGTCCGTCATGGCGTGGTTCCTCAGCTGCGGAGACAGGCTTGACTAACAGGTTGTCACATGAATGGGGCAAACGTGAAGGCAGGTTACTCAGGGCATTGTGTTCCGTCACCCCACGTCATCGAAACAAAACTGACAGAAGTTCGCAACCGCTGTCTCCTGTGGTGCGTGTGATTGGTTGCGGCGCGCCCGCGGAGTCCGAGTTCAGTGGAGGACCGCGGGCCGACTGGGAGTAGACGCCGTCCAGATCCAGTGACGTACGAGAGCGCACGGATCGACTCCTGAGCGGCGGCCGCCCCTCCGGGCGGCCGCCGCTTCGCTTTCCCTATGCCGCCCAAAGACACCGCCCGGGCCCTCCACCGGGCCTCCACTCGCGGTCCAGGACTGCGACGCGGCGGCGCGGGCGGCGCCCGGAACGGCATAGACTGGGGCCCGTGACGTACCCCGAGAGGTTCGCCCGGCGCCTCCGGCTCCCGGCCGACGACCGCTCCCCCGCCGCAGCCCGCGCCGCCGTGCGCGCGGTGCTCACCGAAGCGGGCCTGACCGAGCTGCTCGACGAGACCCTGCTGCTCACGACCGAGCTGGCCACCAACGGCGTCGTCCACGCCGGCACTGACATCAACCTCACCGTCGCCGCCGACCCGATCGGCGTGCGCGTCACCGTCACCGACTACCGCTCGGGCGGCATCGACACGCTCGACACCGCGATGCCCGAGGTCACCGCCGAGGGCGGCCGCGGCCTGCTCCTGGTCGACCGCTTCGCGTCCTCCTGGGGCACCACGCACGACCAGACCGGCAAGTCCATCTGGTTCCGCATCGACCGCGACCCCGACGCGCGCCCCGCCACCCGCCCCGACCCGGACGCCGAGACCGACGCCGGCCTGCCGGACCTGAACCAGCTCGCCGCGCTCCTCACCGTCGCCCCCGCGCTCCAGTCGCGGCTGCCTGTCGACCAGATCGTCACCGAGCTCCTCGCCCGCTGCCACGACGCCACGGCCGCGGCCGGCGGCGCGATCGAATACGACGCCGGGGACGGCACGGGCGCGCAGATCCTCGCGAAGTTCGGCGACGTCGGCAACATCGCCGTCGCCGTCCCGCTCCCGCTCACGGCCCCCGCCTGCGGCAAGCTCCTCCTCGCCGGGGACCCCGAGCCGTCCTGGCGGCCCCTGGCCGAACTCGTCGCCGAGCGCATCGCCCTCGCCGTCCAGATCGACCGGATGCGCACCGACGAGCAGCGCCGCTCCGGCTGGCTCACCTACCTCGCCGAAGCCGGCGAGCTCCTCGCCCACTCACTCGAAGAGCACCTCACCGTCGCGCTCATCCCGCAGCTCATCGTCCCCCAGCTCGGCCGCTGGGCCGCCGTCCACCTCACCGGCGACGGCGGCGACCTGGGCCTCGCGTCCCTCACGCACGCCGAAGAGTCCGAACTGGAGCACCTGCGGCTCAAGCTCGACGGCGCGGCCCCCGCCCTGGCCGCCGCACTCGCCACCGACGGCTGGACCGGCATGGAGCTGCCGGTGCCGCGCGGCCTCGACGGCATCGCCGTGCCCCTGTCGGCGCGCGGCGCCACCATCGGGGTCCTCACCGTCGGGCGGCACGTCGAACGCCAGCACTCCTCCGAGGAGCGCGCCGTCGTCGCCGACCTCGCCAAGCGCAGCGCGCTCGCCCTCGACAACGCCCGCATCCACGCCGAACGCCAGGCCGTCGCCCACGAACTCCAGGCGGCGCTCATGCCGGGCTCGCTCCCCGACGTCACCGGGGTGTCCTTCGCCGCCGAATACCTGCCCGCCACCGCGCGCCGCCAGCCCGGGTCCGGGCCGGGCCCGGTGATCGGCACCGAGGTCGGCGGCGACTTCTACGACGCGACCGAGCTGCCCGACCACCGCCTGTGGGTGGCCATCGGCGACGTGTGCGGCAAGGGCGCGCAGGCCGCCGCGGTCACCGGCGTCGTGCGGGACGTCCTGCGGGTCATGGCCCGCGACGGCCGCCCGCTGCCGCGCGCCCTCGAACTGCTCAACGCCACGCTCCTCGAGCAGCCCGGCGACATGCGCTACGCGACCATCGCCTCGGCTCTGCTCGACCGCGACGCGAGCGGCTCGCTCAACGCGACGCTGTGCCTCTCGGGCCACGAGAAGCCGCTGCTGCTGCGCGCCGACGGCGAGACCGCCTGGGTCGGCAAGGAGGGCACCGCCGTCGGGCTCTTCCCCGACGTGAAGGTCAACCCCGTGGAGGTGCGCCTCGACGCCGGGGACGCCCTCGTGTTCTTCACCGACGGCGTCACCGAGCGCCGCGACGGCGCGGCCATGTACGGCCACGAGCGCATCGAGCGTGCGGTGCGCGACGCGGCGGGCAAGGGCGCCAGACAGATCGCCACGGCGCTCCTGGAGTCCGTCGAGGCGTTCTCCCCCGAATCGCCCCGGGACGACATCGCGATCCTCGTGGTCCGCTGCGACCCGAGCTTAGGCCCGCAAGCCTCGCCAAGGGGCCGAATCAAGGGCTCTCGCCGGCCCAGGTGACGGCTCGCCTTCCAGGACAAGGAAAAGGCCCCGCGATCAGATCGCGGGGCCTGAACCGTCTTGTCGGCTAGTGCAGGAGCGTGCCCGCGCCGTAGTAGCTGTTGCCGTGGTGGACCTCGACGACCTTCACGACGGTGGTCGAGTTCGGGGCGTGCACGATCAGGCCGTTGCCGATGTACATGCCCACGTGCGCGAGGCCGTTGTAGAACACGAAGTCGCCCGGCTGGAGCTCGTCCTCGCTGATGTGCGCGACCTCGTTCCACTGCGCGGCCGCGTTGTGCGGCAGGCTGATCCCGGCCTGCGCGTAGGCGCCGAGCATGAGGCCCGAGCAGTCCCACGAGTCCGGTCCGTCCGAGCCCCACACGTACGGCTCGCCGATCTGGTCGAGCGCGAAGTCGACGACGGTCCACTGCTCGTTCGACATGTGCGGCAGGTCGTATTCGACGACCTCCTCGCCGGCGGCGGTCTTCCACTCCTCTTCGAGATCGGACATCCGCTCGGTGAGGTCGTCGGCGGCCTTCTGCAGCTCCGCCTGCTCGGTTTCCAGGTCGGCCTGCAGGTCGGTGAGGAGGTCGACCTGGGCCGAGTACTCCTCGGAGGCGGCCCGCAGGTCGTCCATGAGGTCGAAGTTGTAGAGGTTCGCGGAGTTCAGCCTGTCGAGGCGCTCGACGAACGCCTCCGGGGTGCCCGAGTCGAGCAGCATCGCCGCGTCCCCGATGCCCTGGTCCACATAGGTCTCGCCGATGAAGTCCGCGAGCTGGTCGCGCAACACGTTCAGCTCCGCCTCGGCCGTCTGCAGGTTCGCCTCGGTGTCGTCGATGAGCTGGCGGTTGTCGTCCACTTCCTGGGCGAGCTGGTTGTACTCCTCGACGGCCACCGCGAGGTCGTCGTCCATGGCGTCGATCTCGTCGTTGATGTCCTCAGGCGAGTCCTGTGCCCAAGCCGGGCCGGAACCGACCACGACCATGAGACCGCCGACAACGGCGGCGGAAGTCCACTTGCGTAGAACAGGCGACTGCTTCACGAGGAGGGCGCTCCTTCGGGATGGGGAGACGGGGTGCACTCATACACACACGCGCGAGGCCGCCCGTCGGATGCACGGCGCACGAGCGCCGCCGGGAGGCCGAACATGAGCCTAGCGCGCACCTATTCACCCGGGAAGACCCAGGGAGTGACAAATTCGCAGCGTAACGAGCATTCCACCGATGGTGTGTCGCTCCTGTGAGTTGGCTGGGAATTGGTACCATTGCCCGCATGACCTTCCCGATGTGTCGCTGTCGCCGCTGTCACCAGCGCTGAGCCTCTTCACGCCGCTCAGCGCGCCCTCGGCCGACAACCGTTCCGACACATCGAAAGTCGAATCACCCGCATGAGCTCCAGCCTGCTGCTGCCGCCCGCCTCCCTCGCCACCGAGCGCCTCGAGGCGCTCGCCGCGTTCTATGCCGCGAACCTCACACTCAACCCGCGCTTCACCAAGGGCAGCCGGTGGGCCCGCAAGGTGCTCGCCGGCCCCGGCCACGAGGCTTGGCTCCTCGCCTGGCTGCCCGGCCAGGGCACCGATCTCCACGACCACGGCGGCGTCGCCCGCCCCGCGGCCGCGGCGGTCGCGGTGGTCGCGGGCGAACTGACCGAGTTCACGGTCCAGCCGGGCGATTTCCCTGGCCTGCAACGAAAGCGGCTGGTTGCGGGCGAGGTCGCGGTCGTCGACGACCGCACCGTCCACGGCATGCGCAACCTCTCCAGCGAACCCGCGGTGAGCCTCCACGTCTACTCGCCGGGACTCGAGGCGATGCGCACCTACCTGCTCGACGAGACCGGCCTGGCCCCTTCGAAGATCATGCGCGCGGGCGAGGACTGGTAACGCGCCGAACGCGAACGGAGGGCCTACCGCAAATCGGACATCGATGGGCCCGGCCTCGGCGAAGCTTGCGAGCCGTATATTGGCACAGCCTCAACCCTGACCTATGGGTACGACACCGTTTCCGGTCAGCGGCGCCCCTCGGGCGTGCCGGCCGCGGTCAGGACCGCGCCGACCGCTTCGGGGAGCGCCTTTGCCACGTCCGAGGCGGTCACCGTTCGGTGGCCTGCCGCTGCGATGCCTCCGGCTCGGCCGTGAAGGTATGCGGCGGCCACCGCCGCCTTCACGCCGTCCATGCCCGAGGCGAGCAGCGAGACCATGAACCCGGCGAGCACGTCGCCCGAGCCGGCCGTCGCCAACTGCGGGCGCCCGGTCGGGTTCGCCCACACCTCGCCGTCGCTCGAAGCGACCACCGTGTGGTGTCCCTTGAGCAGCACGGTGCAGTTGAGCCGCTTCGCCAGCGCCGCCGCGGCGGCGCCCCGGTCCTCGGCGGGCCGCGAACCGTACAGCCGCTCGTACTCGCGGTCGTGCGGGGTGAGGACCACCGGCGCCTCCCGCTGCGAGAGCACCGACGGGTATTCGCCGATGAGCGTCAGCGCGTCGGCGTCGAGCACTGCGGGCGCGGGCGATTCGAGCACGTGCCGCAGTTCGGCGAGGGCGGTCTCGTCGGTCCCGAAGCCGGGCCCGGCGAGCCAGGCCTGGACGCGTCCGGCCTCCTTGACCTCCTGGGTGCACACCACTTCCGGATGCCTGCGGCGCACGTACTCCGCGGCGGAACCGGCGTAGCGCACGTACCCCGAGGGGCCGGCGAGCGCGCCGCCGGTGGCGAGCACGGCCGCGCCCGGGTACTGCTCGGATCCGGCGGCCACGCCGACGACGCCGCGCGTGTACTTGTCGTCGTCGGGGCCGGGTTCGTGCCACCACTGGCCGATGTCGCCGTCCGAGGCGACCCGCACCGCCGGGTGCGGGTCGAGGTACGGGCCGAGTCCGATGTCGACGAAGACGAGCCGGCCGGTGAGGAGCGCGGCGCGCCCGAGCACGTGGCAGGGCTTGCGGGAGCCGAAGGCGACGGTGACGTCGGCGGTGACGGCGCTGGCGGGGACGGCGCCGGTGTCGACGTCCACTCCGGAGGGCACGTCGACGGCGACGATGGTGTCGGCGTCGATGTGGGCGAGCTGGTCGATGGCGCGGCCGGGCAGGCCGGGCCTGCCGCCGATGCCGAGGACGCCGTCGAGCAGCAGGTGGCAGTGGTCGGGTGGGAAGGAGACGAGGCGGCCGCCGGCGCGGGTGAGTGCGGCGGCGCCGACGGGGTGGACGCGTTCGCCCATGACGGGTACGGCGAAGACGCGCGCGCCGCGCTGGGCGAGGCGGGCCGCGGCGAAGAGGGCGTCGCCGCCGTTGTCACCGGGTCCGGCGAGGACGACCACCGTGGATCCGTAGACGCCTCCGTTGCGGCGCTTGAGGATCCGTGCGCATTCGATGGCGAGTCCGGCGGCTGCCCGTTGCATGAGGGTGCCCGGTGGGACGTGCGCCATCAGTTGGGCTTCTGCGCGGCGGACCGCCGCTGCTGACCAGGCACCGTCCATGGCTTTCCCTCTCAGGCCGTGTGGGCCGTCATGCCGTTTCGGCGATCACCACCGCTGTAGCGATACCGCCATCATGCGACAGCGACACGTGCCAGCGCGAGACGCCACGCTGTTGGGCCGCTGCCGCCACCGTTCCGGTGATGGTCAATGTGGGGCGGCCGTCGGGGAGGGAGAGCACTTGGCAGTCGGCCCAGTGCATGCCGCCGGGGGCGCCGAGGGCTTTGGCCACGGCTTCTTTGGCGGCGAAGCGGGCGGCGAGGGATTCGGTGCGGCGGGCGCGGCCGTCGGGGGTGCGGCGTTCGGCCTCGGTGAACAGTTTTTCCGCGACGTGGGGGGTCCGTTCGAGCACGCGCTCGAACCGGTCCACTGCCACTACATCTATGCCCACGGCGACGATCACCCCCCAAGAGTGCCACGGGATCGGGCGTCCCGCCCCCTTTCAGGACGGTTCACTGCATCGAGTGATGGTTTGCCCTCCCCTGCTTGGGGTTCCGGATCCGTTAGGCGGCGGGCGGTTCGAGGCCGACGGCGGGGAGGATCGCCTGGTCGACGATGGCGGCGAGGTAGGCGTCGCCGGGGTCGGCGCCGGTGTCCATCATGCGCTTGGTGACGAGGGCTTCGCCGATGTCGAGGACGACGGGGGTGAGGCGGGCGGGGTCGAGGTGGCCGTGGTCGGCGTAGTGGCGCAGGACGGTCTGGGTGAAGGTGCCGCCGCGTTCGCTGAACACGCGTTGGAAGAGGGCGTCGACGGCGGCGGGGTCGCGGGCGGGGTTGGCGACGATGGCCATGACGGCGCGTCCGGCGGGGCTGAAGGCCCAGTCGCACATGAGGCGCAGTGCGGTGATGAGGTCGCCGCGGAGGTCGTCGGCGCCGGGGTCGGGCTGCTCGACGGGGTGGAGGTCGGCGAGGGCGTCGAGGAGGAGGTCGGTGGGGTCGGACCAGCGGCGGTAGAGGGTGGAGCGGGGAGTGGCCGCGCGTTTGGCTATGGCGTCCATGGTGAGTCGGCCGGGTCCGGCGGTGGCGGCTTCTTCGACGGCGGCGGCGTAGATGGCGTCGAGCAGTGCCTTGCCGCGCCTGCGCGTCTGTCCTTCGGCCATGTGCCGCCCCGCCCTTTAGCTACATTCGTGTATCTTACAATTTTAGATACAGTCCTGTACCTAAAACTTGGAGGCGAGATGACCCTCTCCCCGCCCGCCATTATGAGCACCCCGCTCCGCGAACGCTCCCTCGCACCCGACCTGGCCAGAGGCCTGATGCTCCTGCTCATCGCCCTCGCACACGCCCACATGTTCCTCGCCCACGAGACCACGGGCTGGCGCGGCTACGCCGTCGACGGCACCGCCCTCGACCGCGCCGTCACCGGGCTCCAGGTCCTCTTCGTCGACGGCCGGGCCCTGCCGATGTTCGCCGCCCTCTTCGGCTACGGCCTCGCCCGACTCGCCGACCGCCGCCAGAGCGCCGGAGTCGAAGCACCCCAAGCGAAACGGCTCGTACGCCGCCGCAGTGCCTGGCTCCTCGTCTTCGGGTTCGCGCACGCGCTGCTGCTGTTCTTCGGCGACATCCTCGCCGCCTACGGCCTCATCGGCCTCGTGTTCACCGGGCTCCTGTGGAGCCGCGACCACGTCCTCATCCGCACCGCCTGGATCACCGCCGCCGCCCACGTCCTCGTCGTGGCGGCGCTCGGCGCCTCCGCCGAGGCCGCGGGCCACGCCAACTCCTCGCCGACGCTCATCGCCGACCCGCTCGAGGCCGTCGCGATGCGCCTCGCCGTCTGGTCGGCCCTGACCGCCACGTTCTACGTCGTCAGCGTCCTCCCGGCCTTCGCCTTCGGCATCTGGGCCGCCCGGCGCCGCGTCCTCGACGAACCCGGCCGCCACCTCCCGCTCCTGCGGCGGACCGCCTTGTGGGGCATCGCGATCGGCATCTCGGGAGGACTCCCGCTCATGCTCGTGGACACACAACTGCGGCACCCGGATCAGGCTGCGGCCATCGGCTTCTACGCCCTGCACAGCGTCACCGGCATCGCAGCCGGACTCGGCTACGCGGCCCTCATCGCCCGCATCGCCTCCCGGCCCGGCCGCGCCCGGGGACCGATCGCGAACGCCCTCGCCGCGTGCGGCCGACGCTCCCTCACCTGCTATCTGCTGCAATCGGTCGCGTTCACCGCGCTCTTCACCCCGATGTTCGGCAACCTCGGAGCGGGCCTCGGCGACGCCGCGGCCTCCGGCATCGCCGTCCTCATCTGGGCCGCCACGGTGGCACTCGCCGCATGGATGGCGAAGGTGGGGATGCGAGGCCCGTTCGAGGTCCTGCTGCGCCGACTCACCTACGGCCGCAGCTAAACCCGGGACGCCGCCCGCAGACCCGACCGTTCGGCGAGGGATCCTGAAGAGACGAGAAGCCCGGCCGCTTCGCAGCGGCCGGGCTCTCGATTCGTGTTCAGTTGTGCCTCAAGCGTTTAGCAGACGCTCGGCTCGTACGAGGAGCACTCCATGTCGCCGGGGATCTCCTTGGCGGGCTCCGTGACCGACTCGTCCTCGGCGAAGGTCATGATCTCCGCTTCGGTCGAGTCCTGGCTGTAGCTGGCGATCGCGACGGCGATCTGGTCCTCGAGGGACTTGACCGAGGAGGCGATGTGGTCGTTGAACAGGACGCTGAAGACCAGTTCGCGGCCGTCGGCGTCGGTCACGTAGCCCGACAGCGCCGACACGGAGGTGAGCGTGCCGGACTTGGCGCGGACGTTGCCCGCCGCCTCGGTGTTGCACATGCGGCTGAGCAGGGTGCCGTCGGTGCAGGCCACCGGGAACGAGGCGTACCAGGCGTCGAACCAGGAGGCGTCCTTGGCGCCGATGAGCAGGTCGGTGACCATGTCCGGGGTGACCTCGTCCCAGCGGGACATGCCGGAGCCGTCGACCTGGCGGATCGGGTCGGTGTTCACGCCGTATTTCTCGATGGCGGCGTAGACGCCCTCCTTGCCGGTGGTGAAGGTGCCCTCACCCGTGTTCGCCAGGCCGACCGCCTTGAAGAAGGCCTCGGCGTAGGAGTTGTTCGAGGGCTTCATCAAGGCGGCGGCGAGTTCGGACAGCGGCGCGGACGCGTGCGAGGCGAGCGATTCGGGGCCCTGCGGGGTCTCCTCGCCAGTGCGGATGTCACCGGTGAGCTCGATCCCGTTGTCGGCCAGGGCGTCGGCGAAGACGTCAGCGACCATGGCGGTCGGCTCGATGACCGAGCGGGTGCCGAAGGTCTCGGCGGCGACGGTGCCGGACACGGTGATCGTGTTCGAGTGCTCGTCGCGGTTGATCGACACGCTGGTGGCGGTGCCGGTCGTCGCCGAATTCTCGATCGTGACGTAGTCGGTTTCGGGGACGGTGGTGACCTTCGCGGGATCGCCCGCGGCCTCACCGGGGGCGACGAAGACGCGGACGGTGCCGGCCGCGTGGTCGTCGCCGGAGCCGATGGTGAGCGCCGAGATCTCCATCGCGTCCTTGAACTGGAGGTCGCCCCAGGCCCATTCGTCGCCGTGGCGGGCGGCGTCGAACGCGGTGTCGTCGGCGACGAGGTCGCCGTCGACCTGGGAGACGCCGAGGTCGGCGAGGTCGGCCGCGAGCTGCTCGTAGTCGGCCTGGAGCATGGACGGGTCGCCCGAGCCGCGCAGGTACAGGTCGCCGGAGACGACGCCGTCCACGGGGCGGTCACCGAGGACCTCGGTCGTGAACGTGTAGTCCGCTCCGAGGGTCTCGAAGGCGGCCGCTACGGTGGCGATCTTGTTGTTGGAGGCGGGGATGGCGCGCTGGTTGCCGTTGTGGTCGTAGACGACCTCGCCGGTCGCGGCGTCCTTGACGACGATGCTCGCCTGGGAGTCGACGAGCTTGGGGTCGGTCAGGATCGCGTCGATGGCGGCGCCGAGGGCCTCGTCGCCGGTCTCTTGGGCTTGCGCCACAAGCGTTCCGGAAATGGTGATGGCGCCGGCGGCGGTGACCGCCACGGCGCCTGTAATAAGGGTGCGTTTTCTCACGAACGCGAGCGTAGTCCGACGAATCCAGTGACTCCCGTATATACCGGCCCAAGTGCCGGAAATTGCAGGGGCGCGAGACAACCGAATGGCCCGCACATGCGTATGGGGCGTGCGATGTCGCACGCCCCATACATGTTCGGCCGTTACTCCACAGTGACCGATTTGGCGAGGTTGCGCGGCTGGTCGATGTCGCGGCCCAGGGCCGTGGCGAGCTCGATCGCGAACTCCTGCAGCGGGACCGTGGTCAGCAGCGGGGCCAGCAGGGTCGGCGACGCGGGCGTCTCGATCACGAAGTCCGCATGGGAGGCGGTGATCGCGTCGCCCTCCTCGCAGATCGCGATGACCTTCGCGCCGCGGGCCTTCACTTCCTGGATGTTGGAGATCATCTTGTCGTGCAGCAGCGAGCGCCCGCGCGGGCTCGGCACGATCGCGACGACGGGCGTGCCGTCCTCGATCAGGGA
This sequence comes from Glycomyces rhizosphaerae, assembly GCF_042647865.1. Taxonomy (NCBI): domain Bacteria; kingdom Bacillati; phylum Actinomycetota; class Actinomycetes; order Glycomycetales; family Glycomycetaceae; genus Glycomyces; species Glycomyces rhizosphaerae. Next base: position 28,062 of record NZ_JBHRWO010000019.1, on the reverse strand, counting down.
GATCGGGCCGTGCTTGAGCTCGCCGGCGGCGAAGCCCTCGGCGTGCAGGTACGCGAGCTCCTTGAGCTTCAACGCGCCTTCGAGCGCGACCGGGTAGCCGACGTGGCGGCCGATGAACAGGACGCGGTCCTTCCCGGCGCTGGCCCGGGCCATCTCGCGGACCGGCTCGAGGTTCTCGATGACCTTGGCGATCTTGCCGGGCGCGGCCACGAGCTCGTCGAGGATCGCGGAGACCTCGTCGGCGTACTTGATGCCGCGCACCTGTGCGAGGTGCAGGCCCACGAGGTAGCAGGCGGCGAGCTGGGTGAGGAACGCCTTCGTGGACGCGACGGCGACCTCGATCCCGGCGCGCGTGTACAGCACGGCGTCGGACTCGCGCGGGATCGTGGACCCCACGGTGTTGGAGATGGCGAGGACGCGGGCCTTCTGGTCCTTGGCGTGGCGCAGGGCCATGAGCGTGTCCATGGTCTCGCCGGACTGCGAGATGACGACGACCAGCGTGGAGCGGTCGAGCACCGGGTCGCGGTAGCGGAACTCGCTGGCGAGCTCGACCTCGCAGGGGATGCGCGTCCAGTGCTCGATGGCGTACTTCGTGACGAGCCCGGCGTGGTAGGAGGTGCCGCAGGCGACGATGAAGACCTTGTCGATGTCGCGGAAGTCCTGGTCGGACATGCGGACCTCGTCGAGGACGATCTGCCCGGTCTCGTCGATGCGCCCGCGCAGGGTGTCGGCGACGGCCTGGGGCTGCTCGTGGATCTCCTTGGCCATGAAGGTCTCGAAGCCGCCCTTCTCGGCGGCGGCGATGTCCCAGTCCACGGAGAACGGCTTGCCTTCGGAGGCCTGGCCGTCGAAGCCGCGGACGACGATGCCGGACTCGCGGGAGATCGTGACGATCTGGTCCTGGCCGAGCTCGATCGCGTCGGTCGTATAGGCGATGAACGCCGCGACGTCGGAGGCGAGGAAGTACTCGCCGTCGCCGAGGCCGACCACGAGCGGGGAGTTGCGGCGGGCGCCGACCACGGTGTCGGGGTCGTCGGCGGCCACGGCCAGGAGCGTGAAGGCGCCTTCGAGGCGCGAGCAGACGCGGGTCATGGCCTCGGTGAGGTCCCCGTCGACGGCGTACTCGCGGCCGAGGAGGTGGGCGGCGACCTCGGTGTCGGTCTCGGAGAGGAACTCGATCCCGGCGGATTCGAGCTCGGCGCGCAGCTGCCCGAAGTTCTCGATGATGCCGTTGTGGATGAGCGAGATGCGCCCGTCCGCGGAGAGGTGGGGGTGGGCGTTGCGGTCGGAGGGGACGCCGTGGGTCGCCCAGCGGGTGTGCCCGATGCCGCAGGCGGCCTCGAGCGGGCGGTCCTGCTCGGCGAGGACCGCCTCGAGATTGGCGAGCTTCCCGGCCTTCTTGTCGAACTCCAGGTAGGAGTCGGCCCCTTCCGGGGCGTAGACGAGGGCGACGCCCGCCGAGTCGTAGCCGCGGTATTCGAGACGGCGAAGGCCGTCGAGCACGACGTCGACGACGCTGCGCGCCCCGACGTATCCAACGATTCCACACATGCGAAGAACCCTACAGCAGTTTCGCGCATCACTCATGCGCGGATGACGGTCTACTGATCACACCGTTTGATCATTCAACACGTTCGGGATCCGTTCACCGCCAAGACATCGCGCGTTCCGCCGGCCCGGGCCGCGCCTACTTCACAACGGCGATACTGCGGGTCCCGTCCTCTTTGACGAAGCTGACGGCCGAGCCGGTCCCGACCGGGCTGAGCTGCGCGTCGTGGCACCAGTTCGCCGGGATCACCGCGCCGTCGGCCCGTTCGGCGGCGAACTCGACCTCCGTCGCCTCGCCCTCCGCGACCTCGTAGAGGTGGCAGTCCGGGTTGGTCGGGTCGAGCGAGAGGTCGGCGGCGAGCATCGCCCGGTTGTCCGGCAGCACCGTCGCCCACCCGCGCGCGACCTCGGGGTCCAGCGGCGTGTAGCCCAGCTGCACCGCGGCGCGGTACAGGGGGTCGCCGGAGTCGGCGTCGTAGGCGCGGACGCCGAGCCAGGAGCCCTCGCGGTCCTTCGCGGTGAAGCACTCGATGATCTGGATGGTGCGGCGCTCCGCGGTCGGGGCCTGCGCCTTCGCGTCCCCGTCTGCGGCCAGGCCGGGCGCGGGCGCGGCGGTCGGCTGCGACAGGTGCAGCGTCCCGGCGCACGCCGAGGAGTTCGTGGACCCGAAGGACTGGCCCTCCACCCGCCACCGCTCCTCGCCGTCGGCGATCGCGTAGGAGATGAGCTGATGCTCGAACTTGCGGGCCGAGAAGGGCCCGTCGGTGACGCGGTGCTCGATGCGGCTGTCGAGGACGATGGTGTCCTCGGTGACCAGGAACGACTCGGGCACGACCTGGGCGCTCTTGTGGATCTCCTGCTGCCAGGCGATGGTGCCGTCGTCGAGGTCGAAGGCGAGCACGACGTCGCGGGCGACGGCCCGTTCGGGGGCGGGCACGCAGTCGGCGAGCATGAGCGCGCGGGAGCCGGCGACCTGGGCCGCGGTCCCTTCGCAGCCGTTGGTCATCTCGGCCTCCCAGAGCAGGCGGCCGCCGAAGTCGTAGACGGTGAAGACCTCGCTGTCGTCCTCGGCGAAGAGCAGGCGGTCCTCGGCGAGGGCGAGGAGGACGCCGGGCGAGCCGTCGAAGTCGGCGGTGTCGACTTCACCGCCGTCGCGGGTCCGCAAGATGCGGGTCTGGAAGTCGCCGTTGCCGTCGGCACGGGGCCCGACGATCGCGACCAGGTCCTGGGCCTGCGAGAGCACCAGCGGCTGGGCGGAGAGCCAGTTCCAGCGGCGGTGGTACCAGACCGCGTCGCCCGTGGTCGGGTCGAGCATGGTGACGGCCTGCGGGGTCGGTTCGGCCGGGTGGTCGGTGCGCAGGAGCCCGTACGGGGTGTGGGTGAAGCGCTCGACCCCGGCGAGGTCGGCGAGCCCGTCGACCCCCGCGTCGGGGTCGCGCTGTGCGGCGGCGGCGTCGCCGACCCGCACGTCCTGGTTGGCGAGCTCGGCCCAGAGCTGCATGGCGGGGGCCAACGCGGCGGCGAGCATGAGGACGATGGCGGCGGCGAGCACGCCGACCTTGCGGCGCAACTGCTTCGGGGCGGGGGCCCGCCCGCCCGAATAGCCTTCCACGACGAACTCGGACAGGGCCAGGAGGCCGCCGCCGACGACACCGAAGCCGTAGGCGAGGGCCGCGACGCCCGCGCGGTGGGTGATGAACTGGCCCGGTCCGGCCTCGGGCATGGAGGAGTAGACGGCCCAGCCGGCGAACGCGGCGCACACCGCCGCGAGAAGCGCGGTGATGATCGTGCGCAGCCCGGCGTGAGTGGCAGCGGTGGTGATGACGACGGCGACGAGCAGCACGGAGCCGACGGTGCCGACGATCATGTAGAGGCCGGAGGAGCCGGAGCTCACGCCGTTCCCGAAGGAGGCCCAGACGAGCAGCACGGCCCAGCAGACGAGGGCGGTGATCCCGGCGGAGCGCAGAAAGACCCGGGCGAGCGGCCTCCCGGCACGCGGGGTCGCGGGGGGCGCGACGTGGCTGTGGCGGCCGGTGCCGGTGGCGCTGTGGGACATGCCCTCTTTCTACCGGTCACCGCTGCCGAGAACCGTGCTTTCGCACAGATCGCGAGGCGGTTTCTCCCTTAAGCCGCGCGGGCAGGTCCGCGGGGGGACCGGCGGCTCCGGATTCAACCGAGCGGGACGGCCGCGATCGGCGTGTAGAGGGGCTGGACGCCGACCGGGCCCTTGCCGAAGTCGGACCGGTAGAGCACGACTTCGCTGGCGGTCCAGCTGGGGCCGTAGTAGCGGCGCAGGGTCAGCAGGTCTTGGGCGGCCTGCTGGTTGGTGACGCGGTCGCCGGGACGGGCGAGGGTCACGTGCGGGCGGTACTGCTTCTGGTCGACGGGCAGGCCGCCGGCGATGAGCCCGGCGCGGATGCGGTGGACGAGGTCGACCAGGGGCGCGACGTCACCGTCGAGCCCGGCGTAGACCACCGAGTAGCGTCCGCGTCCGAACCGGCCGCCGCCGGAGACGCACAGCCGCATCGGCTCGGATTCGCTCGCCGCGGCGGCGATGACCTCAGCGGTCTCGGCGCAGCGGTCGGCGGGGACCTCGCCGAGGAAGGCGAGGGTCAGGTGCCAGTTCCCGGAGCGGACGAGCCGCGTCGCGGCGGGCCGAGGACCGGAAGCGCCCGGGCGGCTGGGGACGCCGCGGCGTGCGATGTTGAGATCGGAGACGACTTCGGCGAGGTCGGCGACGGCGTTGTCCGGAAGCGGCAGGGCGGCGAAGAGCCGCTCGGTACGCACCTGGGTCGCGGCCTGCGGGACCGCTGTGGCGGAGGCACTCACTGGATTCCCTCCAGGGGCTCTACTCGGGGTCAGTGACACGAGCTGCGGCGAGAGGTGTGTCGACGCGGCGCGGTCGGGGCTGTCACGATGTGACCTATCCTCGCAGCAACCTCAGCAGTTCATTCAGTGAAATCCCACTGGACGAGACAGTAATTTCGCAGAAGTAACACTCGTGTGCACTGCTGAGGCGGTGGAGGCGCAGGAGGTTCCGGGTAGCGCGGGAGCACACGGACGATTCGCGCCGCGAGCGGAGCGGGCTCAGCTCAGCCTGTGGAATTCACCGGACAAGAGTGAACGGCACTCCCGGACGCGGTTACGGCATGGCCTTTCCGGTCAGCGCAGTGCCAATTGACGGCTCGCAAGCGTCGCCGAAGGGGCGCATTGTCGGCTCGTTCGCCTCGTCGAAGGCCGCGCGGCGCTTGATCTGGACACGCTTGGCGAGGGCCAGCGCCACCGGCGTGGCGATCCCGACGAGGCCGCCGAGCCACAGGCCCGCGCGGGCCCCGTAGGCCTCCATGAATGAGCCGACGATGGGCGCGAACACGGCCGTCGAGCCGAGGAAGACCAGCATGTACAGGCTGAGGACGCGGCCGCGGAAGTCGGCGCGCACGCCCATCTGGACGCGCTGGTTGGCGGCCTGGGCGTAGTAGACCATCGCGAAGCCGGTGGGGGCGAGCAGCGCCATCGCCGACCACAGGGTGGGCGCGAAGCCCACGAGCAGGGTGCCGACGCCGAGGAGCGCCGAGGAGGTGAGCATCGTCGTCAGGCTCGGGCGGGTCGAGCGGCGCCCGGAGGCGAGGGATCCGGCGAGCGCGCCGACCGCGAGCGCGGTGAGCAGCAGGCCGTAGGAGTCGGCGCCGGTCTCGAACTCGGTGCGGGCGAGCATCGAGAGGGTCAGCGCGAAGTTGAAGGTGAAGCCCGAGACCAGGAGCGAGACGACGAGGACGGCGATGATGTCGGGGCGGGCGGCCGCGTAGCGGAGGGCGTCCCGGATCCCGCCGGCCGCGGCGTCGCGGCGTGCGGGGTTGGAGATGCTGCGGCGCAACAGGACCGCGCAGGCCAGGGCCGGGCCGAGGAAGATGACGGCGCACATGACGATGACGGTGCCCGTGGAGGTGAGCGCGATGAGCACCCCGGCGAGTGCGGGCCCGGCGATGCGGCTGATGTTGAAGATGGCGCTGCCGAGGCCGACGGCGTTGGGGAGGGCATCGCGGTCGACCAGTTCGGAGTAGAAGGCCTGGCGGGCGGGGCCTTCGACGACGGCGACGGAGCCGAAGGCGAACATGCCGACGTAGACCATCCACAGCTCGATGTGCCCGGTGAGGACGACGGTGGCGAGTCCGGCGGTGACGGCGGCGGAGCCGAGGGAGCACAGGAGGAGGACGCGGCGCTTGTCGAAGCTGTCGGCGATCTTGCCGCCTTGGAGGGCGAAGAGGAGGTAGGGGCCGAACTGGAGGGCGAGGGTCCAGCCGAGGGCGGTGCCGGAGTTCCCGGAGAGTTCGAGGACGAGCCAGCTGACGGCGGTGGTCTGGAGCCAGAATCCGAGGGTGCCGAGGAGCTGCCCGGCGGCGTAGATGCGGAAGCCGGGGTAGGCGAGAGCACGGAACGTGCGATGCAGCTGGCTGCTGATGACCGGGGACATTAGATGCAAGAATATCTACTTACCGGTCGGCTAGCCAGTAACCGTGACCGACTTCTCGCAATTCCGGGGGCGGTGCGCGGGCACGAAAATGGGGCGGCCCCGAAGGTCCGCCCGCCGGCCGTACGGGTGGCCCCGGGTACCCGCCCGTTCCCACCTTCACCACTACCAGTGAAAAGGACACCCTCCCATACGGGTACGACAAAGGCCCGCGATCGAACAGATCGCGAGCCTTCGTCAGATTCGCTTGCGTGTGCCGGTTGTCGGTGGAGCCGCGCTGCTTCTGGTCGGCTCCGCTGCCCTGCTTCTGGTCGGCTCCGCCGCTCTACTTCTGGTCGGCTCCGCCGCTCTACTTCTGGTCGGCTCCGCCGAACAGGACGTCGTCCCAGCCCGGAAGCTGGTTGCGGGGCTTCGAGCCCGCCGCCGCGAGCGGCGGCGTGTTCATGTCGTCCTCGGCCGACGAGCGCTTGCCCGGGCGCAGCACCGCGAGCGAGGGCACCTCCGGCGTCTCGCGCTGCTCCGGCGCGGACGTGCCCGGCAGGCCCAGCTGCGAGGTCCGCTTCCCGCGGCCCGCCATGTCGTCGAGCGGCCGCTCCAGCACCTCGCGCAGGCGGTCGCGCCGCAGCGGGTCGGGATGGGAGGAGTCGTCGTCGCGATCGCGCAGCCCGTGCATCGGGTCGCGCGAAGGCCGCACCGGATCGCCCGGGCGCACCCCGAGCTCCGAGATCGTCTCCTGGTGGCCGGGGACCTGCTGCGGCAGCGGCGTCGAGAGGAACTGCGCCATCTCGTCGTCCGGCGTCACCGTCTGGCGGGCCCGGTCGAGCTTCCAGCGCGCCCTGGCGGTCGTCTTGCCCGACGACCACGAAGCCTGCACGAGCCACGAGCCGTCCTCGGTGCGCCAGGCGTCCCACGAGACCGCCTCGGGGTCGACCCCGTGCGTCCCGAGCTTCACGTCGACCACATTGGACATGCGCTCGCCGCGCTCCGAGGTCGCCAGCCGCGAACGGCGGGCGGCCTGGGCGAGCATCGCGCGCTCCTGGAGCACCGGCCCGGCGTAGCGCAGGACCCGATCGACCGCGACCTGCGCGGACGCGGCGATGTCCTCAGCGCTCTCACCGGAGCGGATGCGGGTCTGGATGTCCCGGGGGGAGAGGCTGACGGCGGCGGGACGCTGCGGCATGGGACGCCGGGAAGCCTCGGGCTTGCCCTGCGCACCCTCTACTTTGGCGCGGAGGGCCTTGCCGCCTTCGGGGACGTCGACCACGGCGGCGACACGCTCGTCGATCGGCAGCGCGAGCAGCCTCCCGAGTTCGTCGGCGAGCACCAGCGCATGACCGTCCTCTGAGAGGGCTACGAACCGTACCGGCCTCATGCCTTTCCACCCCTCGCGTGTCTTCTGTCAGCGCCGCATCGCCAGCTCATCCGAGCGTACGCCCAACCCTACCGGCGGACCACAACCGGCGGGGTGCCGATAACGGATCGCCTCGGCTCGAACGCTTCTCGCGGCGCCCCGCTTCGACCATGTCGACGCGACACTGTTTCATGTCAGTGTGACCGATTGTCGCAGGCACTGTCGCAGCGTACATTGGCAGCGTGTCCACCGACGGAACTTCCCAGCCACCGGCCTCGTCCGGGTCGTCGGCGTCCCCTCGGGAGGCGTACAAGCGCGTCAAGCGGACCCCGGAACTCCCCGCCCCGGAGGCGGTGCAGATACGGATGACGCCGATCGCGGCAGCCGGGACTCTACTGTGGGTGGTCGCGCTGGTGCTGACGCAGCTCTTCAACGAGGAACTGGCGGACTCGGGCCGCGAATGGTGGGGCGCCTGCGCCCTCGCGGGCGTGATCATCGGGCTCCTCGGCACGGCCGCGATGGTGGTGGCCGACAGGCGTCACTTCGGTGGAGCGAAGCGGAACCGAAGCTGAGGCACAGCGGTGGAGCGAAGCGGAACCGAAGCTGAGGCACAGCGGTGGAGCGAAGCGGAACCGAACCTGAAGCTCAGTGGTGGAGCGAAGCGGAACCGAACCTGAAGCTCAGTGGTGGAGCGAAGCGGAACCGAACCTGAAGCTCAGTTGGAAGCCGACGCGCGGCCGCTGAAAGAAGGCGCGGCCGTGCCTGCGGTCAGAGGACCTCGGAGCCCTCGTCGTCGTAGATGATCTCGGACTTGTCCACGCCCTGCGGGGTGGTGTCGACGAATTCGCTGATCTGGGAGTGCGCGCCGCAGCCGTGGTCGGCGGAGACGACGCGGGCGTCCTCCGAGGAGTACAGGTTCGCGCAGGCGCCGAATGCCAGGCGCATCGAACCGGCCAGCGGCAGGAAGAATCCGCAGGTACCGCAGCGGGCGGCCGCGGGAGCGGCCTCGGAGATCGGCGCGGTCGGGCCGCGGTCGCCGTCGTACCAGCGTTGCGCTGTCTCGGCGCGCCCTTCGCGGTTCATCACGCGTTCGCGGCCGAGCCCGAGTTCGAACGTGAGGTCCTCGACAGCCTCGTCGTCGGAAAGCTGGTAGGCGGGCATAAGGCGGTCGTCGTCGTCCTCGGTCGGCAGGACTTCGCCGGTGCCGACCTCGCCGCCCTGCAGCCGGTCGGCCCACGGCACCCAGGCGGGGGAGCGGAGGGCCTCGGGGCCGGGCAGGAGCGCGGACTCGGAGACGGTGGCGACGCGGGCGCGCGGCGCGCGGGTGAGCACGACGGCCCAGCGCCAGCCGCGGTAGCCCGACAGGGTGCAGTCGAAGTAGTGGGTGACGACCCGCTCGGTCTCGGCTTCGACGCCTAGGTGCTCACCGACTCCCTCGCCGGCCTCTTCGGCGGCCTCGCGGGCCAGGTCGAGGGCGTCGGCGAGGACCCGGTCCAGGCGCGGTTTGCGGCTGCGGGCCTTGGCGGCGGCGGTAGAGGTGTCAGGCACGCTTTCAAGCATAGGTCAGCTAGTGGCGGTACCCGGCGGTCGGTACACCGAGAGGGAAGCGGAATACACCACAGTCCACAGCTGAACGGCCCGGAAGTGTCGCACCCCCGCGTCAGGGTTTAGGCAGCGCCAATTTACGGCTCGCAAGCTTCACCGAGGCCGGACCCACACTTACAACGCAAGACCCGCCCAAACTGCCCGCTTTGCGCTGTCCGCGAGGCGATCGCCACGATGCCTGTGGCGGCCGTCCGCACCGGACGCCCGGTAGGTTTGGGCCATGCGAATTCTCGTCGTGTGCGCGGTAGCGGAGGAAGCCCAAGCCATTGAGGCCGGGCGCTCGCTCCGTCATGAGCTGGACGTCCTCGTCTGCGGGGTCGGGCCGGCCGCCGCCGCGGCCGCCACCGCCCGGACCATCGCCGAGAACAGCCAGATGGGCCGCGCCTACGACGTGGTCGTGAACGCCGGCATCTGCGGTGCGTTCCGCGGCCGGGCCCGGATCGGCGACCTGCTCATCGCCACCGACTCGGTGGCCGCCGAACTCGGCGTCGCCCTCCCCTGGCGGTTCCAGCCGATCGACGAGATCGGCTTCGGCACCAACCGGATCGGCTGCAACACCGTCCTGACGGTCGCCGTCGAGGGCGTGCGCGGCGAGATCCTGACCCTCTCCTCGATCACCGGCTCCGACGGGCTCGCCGCGAACCTCGCCCACCGCTACCCCGACGCGATCGGGGAGGCCATGGAGGGCTTCGGCGTCGCCACGGCCGCGCAGCAGGCGGGCCTGCCGTTCGCCGAGATCCGCGCCGTCTCCAACTACATCGGCGACCGCGACGTCGAGAAATGGGACTGGACCGGCGCCCTGAAGACGCTGACCACCGGGATGCGGGAGCTGTAGGCCGTGAACGCACCGAACCCGGACACCGTGCGGGCCGAGGCGCTGCACCTGGCGCACTCGCCCTGCCCGAACGACACCTTCATCTACCATGCGTGGACCTCGGGCCTCATCGACGGCGCACCGGCGACGCGGCTGACGTTCGCCGACATCGACATCACCAACACCGCTTGCGCGCGAGGCGAATTCGAGGTCGCCAAGGTCTCCTACGCGGCCCTGCCCTACCTCGGCGACGAGTGGCGGCTGCTGCCCGCGGGCGGCGCGCTCGGCCGCGGATGCGGTCCGCTCGTCCTCACCGGCGGCGGGATCGAGATCGGCGATCTCGCGGGGAAGCGGGTGGCCGTTCCCTCGGACCGCAGCACCGCGTTCATGCTGTTCAACCTGTGGCTGCGCGACCTCGGCTCGCCCGAGGTGACATGGGAGGTCGTGCCGTTCGACCAGATCATGCCCGCGGTGCAGGCCGGCCGCTTCGACGCCGGGCTGGTGATCCATGAGGCCCGGTTCACTTACGGCGAGTACGGCCTTCAGTCCTTGGTCGACCTCGGCGAATGGTGGGAGGGGAGCACCGGCTGCCCGATCCCGCTCGGCGCCATCGTCGCGAAGTCCCATCTCGACACCGACGCCATCACCGCGGCGATCCGGGCCTCGCTCGACCACGCTTGGGCGCACCCGGAGGCCAGCCGCGCCTATGTGGCCGAGCACGCCCAGGAGATGTCGGACGAGGTGTGCCGCATGCACATCGATCTGTACGTCAACGAGTTCTCGCGGGACCTGGGCAACGAGGGCCGGCTCGCGGTCGAGCGGCTCCTCGGCGGCGCGGCCGAACTGGGGCTGGTCCCGAAGCTCACGATGGCGATCCCTTAAGGTTCACCGGAACCGTGGGGCGTAGCGGGCTCGTGACCCGATCGTTCCATCCCGTCCGTCTCATGCCACGCTAGGCTTGACGGACTCATCAGTTCCCTGCAGACGAGAAGTTCGAGGTTCAGCGGTGCCCAGTGGTCGAGTGAAATGGTTCGACGCCGAGAAGGGATTCGGATTCGTCTCCCGCGATGACGGCGAGAAAGACGTGTTCGTGCACCGCGACGCGCTGCCCGAGGGCGTCGAAGAACTCGCCAAGGGCACGAAGGTCGAGTACAGCATCATCGACACGCGCCGCGGAGTCCAGGCGATGGGCCTGCACGTCGTCGCCACCCCGCAGAACGGCGCGGCCCCGGCGGCCGAGACGCCCAAGCGCTCGCCCGAAGAACTGAACAGCTTGCTGCAGGACATGATCGGCGTCCTCGAGCAGCAGGTGATGCCCCCGCTCTCGCGCGGCCGGCGACCCGACCGCAAGACCGGCGCGAAGATCGCCGAAATGCTCCGAGCCGTCGCGAGCGACCTCGAGTAGACGCACCAACGCTTCCGACGTGGGACGGCGCTCCGCGCCGTCCCACGTCGCTTCTCGCCGCGACTCGCGTTACCGAGTGTTCCTCTAGAATCACCGGATGTCACACCTCGATGTCAGGGTTGTCGACCGGGGGCCCATCGGTTGGGACATATCCGGAATGCCCCAAGAAAACGGTCCGCGACTCGTGGCGGGATAGGCTCTGTGAGGTGACCTCCCAGGCTCAGGCGACTCCCCAGGCGACCGACGCCGCAGACACCGCCGACGACCTCGTCGATGCGTCGACCGACCGTGCCGATGCTTCAGGCGACCTCGGCGGCGCACTCGCCGATCGGGTCGCCGCTCTGCTCGACCGGCTCGCTGCACTGCCCTCGCTCATGGTGGCGTTCTCCGGCGGCGCCGACTCGGCGTTCCTGCTCGCCGCCGCCGTCCGAGCGCTCGGCCCGGAACGCGTCGAAGCCGCCACCGCCGTCTCGCCCTCGTTGCCGCGCATCGAACTCGATCGCGCCAAGGAGTTCGCCGCCGAACTCGGGGTCGCGCACCACGCCCCCGCCACCGACGAGCTCTCCAGGGAGGGCTACCGCGCCAACGCCGGAGACCGCTGTTTCTTCTGCAAGACCGAGCTCATGAGCGTCGTCGCCCCGCTCGCCGCCGACCGCGGCATCGCCGCCGTCGCCACCGGCACCAACGCCGACGACATCCGCGCCGGATTCCGACCCGGCATCCGCGCCGCCGCGAACGCGGGGGCGCTGACTCCGCTGGCCGACGCCGGGCTCACCAAGGTCGAGATCCGCGCCGCCTCGAAGGCCTGGGGCCTCCCCACCTGGGACAAGCCGGCCGCCGCCTGCCTCGCGAGCCGCATCGCCTACGGCATCGAGGTCACCGCCGACGGACTCGAACGCGTCGCCGAAGCCGAGCACGCGCTGCGCCGCGCGCTCGCCGAGGCTGCGATCCCGGTGCGGAACCTGCGGGTGCGCGATATGGGCGACGACACCGCGAAGGTCGAGATCGACGCCGAACTCGTTGCGGCCGTGGCCGAACGGCCCGGCGTGCTCGCGGCGGTGGAGGGTTTTGCCGAAGTGCGGCTCGATGCGCAGGGCTTCCGGTCCGGGGCGATGAACGAGCTGCTGCCGAATCCTGAGCGGTTCCGCTGAGCCGAGGGTCCTGGCCGCATTGACGGTGGAGCGGATGGCAGTGCCTTGGCGGCCCTGCAGTGAAGGCCTGACGGGCGAGACTATCCGGATATTCCGGATATGTTCCGAGCGATGGGCCCCCGGTCAACAACCCTGACATCAGGGTGTGACATCAAGTGATTCAAGAGGAACGCTCGGTAATACGAGCGGGGCGGAACTGGAGAGTGCCCGGTGAGACGGGCCAGCGGCGATCGTCAGTGGAGGATGAGTCCGAAGATCCGCCTCACCGGGTCCATAACCCCTCGGGAACCCCTCATTCCCCGAGGCCCCCACCGTGGGCCTTGAGCCTGAGCGCGCACTGAACCGCCCCTGGCAATTTCCTGATATAGGGGTGTTCAACCCATAACGGACAGTGTGACCACTTCGGATCGTGGTCGGCCTTAACCATCCCCAATCGACACTCTCCCGATCTGATCTGGACCACGTGCCCATACCGCCGCCTCCTGTCTCCTCGGATCGTTCCCGACGCCCCGGTTCGGCGTGTAGAACAGTCCTGTGGAGGTTTCGTGCTGCTCCAGCGCCTACCAGCCGAGCTGCTCGGCCGGATGCGGCGCGCCCCTGGCCGCCTCCTGCAACCCCGGCGGTCCCTGCAATGCCTGCGCGGCGCCCTGCGGCGGCGCCACCGACCCGGGCCCGTTGCATTCGCTCGGCCTGTCGCTCTTCGGGTTCGAGCGGCTCACACCAGAGCGGTTGGCGACGGCCAGAGAGCGGCATCGGCCCGGACCCCGGCGGTTGGGGCTGCATCTCATCGCGGGCTACCGGCGGTGGCTTTCGCCTCGCGTCCCGGTGCAGTGCCGGTTCGTGCCGAGCTGTTCGGGCTTCGGCTTTCGGGCCGTATCGCGCTACGGCCTGTGGGTCGGCGGACGGCTCGCTCTCGGGCGGGTGCTGCGCTGCCGACCGGGGGTGACACCCGGCACCCGTGATCCGGTGTTCGGCCGCTGAGCCGACCGATAAAATCCAGCGCATGAGTGACTCGAACATCGCCGGCAGGCCGTCCGGCAGCGCATCCGACATCGAAGTGGCCAAGATCCGCAGCCGCGCCGTCAAGCCCGGACACCTGGAGGTCGGTGAGTTCACGTCCGGCCACATCGGCGCCTCGTCGCCGTTCGGCAAGTCCGCCTTCCCGCTGCCGGCCCGCACGATCCACTACGAGTACACGGGCCCGGTCGCCACGCGCATCCTGGAGGACGAGCGCCACTAGGCCTCATCCGCAGCCGCAACAGATTGCGAAGGCATTGTAAGAAAATTTCATAGGTGGTATGTTCTTGCGCACACGGGGTGCGCGTCTCGTCGCACGTTCAGCAGCCGAGACGCGGGCCCCGTCCCCCTGTTCAACCCCGGAGGAAGAAGCGCAATGCCGCGTACCGCCCGCATCGCGGCGGGAGTGCTGGGCTCTGCCCTGGTACTGACCGCCTGCACCACCCCTGATCGGCCACCCGGAGACGACGGCTCGTGGAGCGACGAGCCGACCGATTCCCAGCTGGCCTCCCTCGCCCAGGCCACCACTGATGAGGCCGAGCAGTTCTACTTCGTCATGACCGACCGCTTCGCCGACGGCGACGAGTCGAACAACACCGGGGCCGCTGGTCAAATTGACGGCTCGCAAGCTTCGCCGAAGGAGGGCGACTCCCTCACCACGGGCTACGACCCGACGCAGCGGATGTTCTACCAGGGCGGGGACCTCGCCGGAGTCGAGCAGCAGCTCGACTACATCGAAGGCCTCGGCACCACCGCGATCTGGCTGACGCCCGTGGTCGTGAACCAGCCCGTGCAGGTCACGGACAACTGGACCGGCGCCGGCTACCACGGCTACTGGGGCACCGACTTCACCGCCGTCGACCCGCATCTCGGCGACGACGCCCAGCTCCAGAGCCTCATCGACGCCGCCCACGACCGCGGCATGGAGATCTACCTCGACATCGTCGTGAACCACACCGCCGACGCGGTGGAGTACGCCGAGGGCTCGAATGCCTATGTGGCGAAAGAGGACTCTCCCTATACGGATGCCGAGGGGCGGGCTTTCGAGGACGCGAACTACGCGACCTCCGATGAGTTCCCCGAGGTCAACGCGGACTCCTCGGCCTACACTCCGGTGCTCGAGGACGACGAGACCGAGCTGAAATCGCCTGAGTGGCTGAACGACCCGCAGATGTACCACAACCGCGGCGACTCGACCTACACCGGCGAGTCCTCGACGTACGGCGACTTCTCCGGCCTGGACGACCTGTGGACCGAGCGCCCGGAGGTCGTGGACGGCTGGATCGACGTCTACTCGGACTGGATCGCCGACTCCGGCGTCGACGGCTTCCGCATGGACACCGTGAAGCACGTGAATCTTGAGTTCTGGCCGCAATTTCTTGCAGGAATCCGGGAGGCCTCCGACGCGAAGGGCATCGACTTCTTCGCGTTCGGCGAGGTCTACTCCGGCGACCCGAACCTGACGAGCTCGTACGTGCGCCAAGGCGACCTGGACGCCGTGCTCGACTTCGGCTTCCACGGCGCCGCCACCGGCTTCGCGACCGGAGCGGCCGGGGCCGAGGGGCTCTCGACCCTCTATCAGTCCGACGCCCTGTTCACCTCGGACGGGACCGACGCCCTCGCGATGCCCACGTTCGTCTCGAACCACGACATCGGCCGCGTCGGCCGGAACATCGTCGAGACCACGGACGAGGCCACCTGGACCGATCGCGCGATCCTCGCCCAGCAGCTGATGTTCCTCACCCGCGGCCAGCCCGTCGTCTACTACGGCGACGAGCAGGGCTTCACCGGTTCGGGCGGCGACGACTACTCGCGCCAGACCATGTTCGCCTCGCAGGTCGACGACTACCTGGACGACGAGCTCATCGGCACCGACGCGACCCACGCCGTCGACAACTACGACACCGATCACCCGATCTACCAGGCGATCGCGGAACTCTCGCAGCTCCGCGCGGAGCACCCGGCCCTTGCGAACGGCGTCCAGGTGAGCCGTGCCGCCGAGAACGGGGTCTTCTCGTTCTCGCGCGTCAAGTCCGAAGAAGGCGTCGAATACCTTGTCGCCGTGTCGAACTCGACCGAAGCGCAGACCGTCGACGTGGAGACTTACTCAGACACGTTCACGTCGGTGTACGGCGAGGGCTCGATCGAGGCCGCCGACGGCGCCGCCCAGATCACCGTGCCCCCGCTTTCGGCCGTGGTCTTCAAGGCCGACAACGTGATCGGCGCCGCCGATGCTCCTTCGGTGAGCCTCACGGTCGACGCCGAATCGGCCACCACCGCGTACGTCGACGCCACGGTATCCGGCGATCCGCTTGCGCGCGTGGCCTTCGCGGCCTCCGTGGACGGCGGCGAATGGACCTACGTCGGCACCTCGCCCGGCCCGGACCACCGCATCGCCTACGACCTCAACGGTCTCGCCGGCGGCCGGTCCGTCGAGTTCAAGGCCGTGGTCCTCGACCGCGAGGGCCGCAGCGCCTCCGCCAAGGCGACCACCACCGTCGCCACCCCCGAACAGGCGGGCAGCTCCCTGAACTGGGCCAACGTCCACTACGACGGGGACGCCTCCAAGTGGGGCCTGTACGCCTGGGGCGACATCGCCGAGTCCTCGCAGACCACCTGGCCCGAGACGAACGCCTTCGCGGGCGAGGACTCCTACGGGTCCTTCGCGTCGCTCAGGCTCGCCGAGGACGCGAGTTCCGTCGGCTACCTGGTGATCGACGAGGCCGGGAACAAGGACTACGCCTCGGACCGCACGTTCGATCCGAGTGCGACACCGGAGATCTGGCTCAGTGCCGGCTCCGGGGACGTCGCCTATTCGCTGGCCGAGGCCAACGGGTACGTCACCGTCCACGCTCCCGATGACGGCACCGACTGGGGCCTGCACCTCTGGGGTGACGCGCTCGCAGAGGGCGCAGGCACCGAGTGGGACGCGCCGCGCGCGCCCGACGGGACTGATGCATGGGGTCTGTATTGGCATGTGCCCGTTGACGACTTCGACGCCGATCTCGGCTTGATCGTCCACTCCGGGGACGCCAAGCTCGCCGAATCCGATGTCATCCTCAAGCCGTCCACCCTCGGCGAGACCTGGGTGACTTCCACTGGGGCGCACGCCTCGCAGGCCGCCGCCGACGGCAAGGCCGTCATCCACTACCAGCGCCCCGACGGCGACCTCGACGGCTGGACCCTCCACACCTGGGAGGGCGCGGCCGACCCGACCGATTGGACCGCCGGACTCGAGCCCGCGCGCACCGACGCGTTCGGGGCCGTGTACGAAGTGGACCTCACCGAGGACGCCGAGGCGCTCTCGTACGTGATCCACCGCGGCGACGAGAAGGACCTCCCCACCGACCAGCGGCTCGACTTCGCCGAGTACGGCCAGGAAGTGTGGATCACCGCCGCGACCGAGGGCTACGTGCGCCCGGCCGGGGCCTCAACGGACCGCACGCAGGATCTCGATCTCGCTGCGGAGCAGGCGATCTGGCTCGACGCAGACACGATCGCGATGGACGTCGCCCCGACCGACGGCAAGGTCTTCGAGCTGCTTTCGAGCGCCGACGGATCGATCGCCGCCGAGGACGGGGCGCTCACCGGGTCGTACGAGAGCATCGCCCTCACCGCCGCCGGCGGCCTGACCGAGGCACAGCGTCAGGCGTGGCCGCAGTACTGGGACTACAAGGCGTTCAAGGTGAACGCGGACGGCGACGCGATCCGGGAGGCCCTGCGCGGGCAGCTCGTCGCCGTCGAGCGCGATCACACCGGGACGGCCTGGTACGCGACGGGCGTGCAGACCGCCGGGGCGCTCGACGCGGTGTACGACGACGCGCTCGACGCCGACCTCGGCGTGACCTGGAAGGGGAAGAAGCCGACCGTGTCGCTCTGGGCGCCTTCGGCGCAGTCGGTGAGCCTCGAGCTGTTCGACTCGCCCGAGGACACCGAGCCGAGCGTGCACGAGATGGACTTCTCCGAGCGCACCGGCGTCTGGTCCGTCGCGGGCGCCAAGGACTGGGACCGCAAGTACTACCGGTTCGCCCTAGAGGTCTGGCACCCCGCTTCCCAAGCGGTGGAGTCGTACTCGGTGACCGACCCGAATTCGCTGTCGCTGGCGGCGGATTCGACGCACAGCCAGATCGTGAACCTCGACGCCGCCGACCTCAAGCCGGACGGCTGGGACGGTGAGGACGCGCCCGCCGAGGTCGAAACGGCCGCGGCACAGGTGTGGGAGCTCCACGTCAGGGACTTCTCGATCGCCGACGAGTCCATGGACGAAGCGCTGCGCGGCACCTATGCGGCGTTCACGCAGGAGGACTCGACTTCGGTGCAGCACTTGGCGGAGCTGGCCGAGGCCGGGCTCACCCATGTGCACCTGCTGCCGACCTTCGACATCGCCTCGATCCCCGAGACGAGTCAGGCCACCGTCGACTGCGAAATGGACCTGATGGCGGCGAACTCGACCGAGCAGCAGGCCTGCGTCGGGGCCGTGCGCACCGACGACGCCTTCAACTGGGGCTACGACCCGCTGCACTTCAACACCCCCGAAGGCTCCTACGCCACGGAAGCCGATGGGACGCAGCGGATCCTGGAGTACCGGCAGATGGTGCAGGCCATGCACGAACTCGGTCTGCGCGTGGTGAACGACGTGGTCTACAACCACACGGCCGCCTCGGGCACCGCCGACAAGTCGGTGCTCGACCGGATCGTACCCGGCTACTACCACCGGCTCGACGCGAACGGCGAGGTCCAGACCTCGACGTGCTGCGCCAACACCGCCACTGAGCGGCCGATGTTCGACAAGTTCATCGTCGAGTCCGCGGTGCTGTGGCAGGACGCCTACCACGTGGACGGCTTCCGCTTCGATCTCATGGGGCACCACCCGAAGTCGAACCTCCTTGCGGTGCAAGCCGCTCTGGATGAGGACATGCTCCTGTACGGCGAGGGCTGGAACTTCGGGGAGGTCGCGAACGACGCCCTGTTCGAGCAGGCCACGCAGGTGAACATGGCGGGCACCGGGATCGGGACGTTCAACGACCGGATGCGCGACGCCGTGCGCGGCGGGGGCCCGTTCGACGGGGACCCGACCACGCAGGGCTTCGGCTCCGGCGCGTGGACCGACGACAACGACGGCGAAGCGACCGATGATGAGTTGGCGGCGCTGCTGCACGCCCAGGACCTCACGAAACTCGGCCTCGTCGGCAACCTCGCCGACTACGCGTTCACCGCCTCGGACGGCACCGAGACCACCGGTGCCGAGCTGGACTACAACGGCACCGGCGCCGGGTACACCGCCCAGCCCGGTGAGGCCGTGAACTATGTGGACGCTCATGACAACGAGATCCTGTTCGACGCATTGGCCTACAAATTGGACGCCGAGGTGACCGGCACCGAGCGCACGCAGATGCAGGTGCTCTCGATGGCGACGGCGGTGCTCAGCCAGGGCACCGGGTTCTCCACGGCCGGTTCGGAACTGCTCCGCTCGAAGTCCCTCGACCGCGACTCGTACGACTCCGGCGACTGGTTCAACGCCATCCGCTGGAACTGCGAGGGCACTGAGGGATTCGGCTCCTCCAGCAACGGCTTCGGTGCCGGCCTGCCGCCGCAGTGGACGTCAGAGGCCAAGTGGCCCTATGCGGAGGACGCGATCGCCGCGGTCGCGCAGCCCTCATGTGCGGACATCGAGATGGCGAACCAGCGGTACCTGGAGCTGCTCGAGATCTCGTCCTCGACCTGCGCGTTCAACCTCGGCGACGCCGAGGAAGTGGCCGAGCGGGTCTCGTTCCCGCTCTCGGGAACCGAGGACGAGGCGCCCGGCGTGATCACCATGCGCATCGACCTCGACGGCCTCGACGACGCGTTCAAGTCGGTCACCGTGGTGTTCAACGCGAGCCCGGCCGCGGTCACGCAGACGATCGCCGACACGGCCGGTTCGGGTTCGGAGCTCCACCCGGTGCTCCAGGACTCCGCCGACCCGGCGTTCGCCGAAGCCGCGTTCGATGACGCGACAGGGACCTTCACCGTTCCGGGCCGCACGGTCGCGGTGTTCGCAAGCTAAAGAATGGTGATGATTCGCTAACGAAACCAGCCTTGACAAGGCGGGAATACTAGGGACTAGTTACGGATCCCTGGAACCGGGGCGGGTGCGACACCCGTCCCGGTTCAGCGTTTTCTCAACAAGACAGAGGGGGACAGTCGTCGCGGGTGCCGGTTACGATCGGTCCATGACGTACCCCCCGCAAGACCCCGCCGGCGGCCAGTACGGGCAGTCCCAGCCGGGCGCGCAGCCGCCCGCGGGGGGCTACGCCCCAGGGCAGGCCGGCGGCGAGTCCTATCCGACCTCGCATCTGCCCGGGCAGCCCCAGTACCCGGGCCAGCCCGAGAGCCAGCCGGGCCAGTCGCCTTACGCGCAGCCCGGCTACGACCCGGCCGGATACCCGAACCCCTACGCCCAGTACGGCGCCCCGCCGGTGCAGGAGCCCGCCAAGAGCGGCGCCGGCACCACCATCCTCGTCATCGGCGTCGTCCTGCTCATGATCATCGGCGGCGTCGCCGGATACTTCCTCCTCGGCGACGACAAGGACACGGGCGAACTGAACGCCGGGAACGACAGCACCACCTCCGAGAGCACCGCGCCCGAAGAGGAGGAGGGCGGCGGCGAGGACCCCGACGAGGAGTCGGCGCCCGCCCCCTCCGGCACCCACCTCGCGGTGGCCTCGCTCGGCTCGGTCACGCCGATCCCCGGCGAGGGCTGGACCTGGATGTACGGACCCGGCGAGCCCTACGGCCTGATGAACGACTCCGAGGGCTACCTCCTGTCCCACGGCGGCGACTGGATCTCCTACTTCGGGGTCGGCGTGTTCAACGGCGCAGCGGCCCCCTACGACCCGACCGACCTGAACACGACCGTTGCGGGCGCCGCAGAGGTCTGGCTCGCCGACGGGTTCGACACCGTCGAGGGCTACCAGCAGGGCGAGATCACCTACACCGCAGTCGAAGTGGACGGCCGCCCCGGCGTGCTCGCCGAGTGGCGCAACGCCTGGACCTCGTCCCCCGACACCGCGGACCTGTACGAGGACACCGCGGTCCTGGTCGTGGACGTCGACGGCGTGAACGGGTTCGTCGGCATCGCCAGCGTCTCCCAGTCGGCCGAGACGATGTACGCCCCGGCGGTCGAAGCGCTCCTGGCGACCGACTTCGACGCCGAGACCGCTTAAGCCACAAGGGTTTTGCGAAGGGCCGCGCCTTCGGGCGCGGCTCAAAGACGGCGGTGTCGGCCCTTGCGCGGCCCATCCGGCGGCACCTCGCGCCCGTCCCGCAGCTCGTCGAACAGGCCGATCAGCTCCGCCGCCGACTCCAGGGCCTCCGGGTGCCGCTGCAGGTGCATGGCCTCGTCCTCGGTGAGGTGGTACGCGCGCAGCTGCACGCCGCATTTCGTGACGATCAGCGGACCGAGCCTGACCACCGCCTCCGAATAGCCTTGCAGCGCATCGATCAGGCTCACGACCGCTGTCACCTGGTCCCGGTCGAGACCGGGCGGGACGGCCGACGCCGCATCCTGTCGCGGCCGGGCCTCGACCACCTTGGCGATGTCCCCGAGCCCCACGGCCCGGCCCGACTGCTGCGGGCCGAACTTGAACAGGCGCCGCCATCCTTGAGCGCCCTCGGGGGTCGCGTCGCTCACTGATCGGCCCTCTCGAACGGGGACGCCGGTTCCAAGACCTCATACCCGAACGCGTGCAATGCGTTTTGCACGGCCGCTTCGACCCGCTCGTGCCCGTCGGGCGAATCCAGGGCGATCAGCCCGCCCTCGACGGCGGCCTGGCCCCTCCCGGGGGCCTCGAGTCGTCGGCGGACGCGCGCGAACTCGTGGTGCGCCCGGTATTCGCGGTAGACGGCCTCGGCCGCCCTCCACCGGGCGATCGCACCCTCTTCATCGCCCAGTGACGCCAGGACGTCGCCGACGAGCTCGTCGACGTAGGCGACGTTCGCCTCCTGCCCGTACTCGGTGAACCCCTCACGGGCGAGGGCGTAGTGGCGGAGCGCATCGTCGAAACGCCGGTCGAGCTGGGCGACATGGCCGTACCCGAGATGGCTGTGCGCGACCGCAAGCGGCGCACCGACTTCGAGCGAGGCCGCCATCAGCTCGTCGTACCGTCTCCGAGCCGCGTCGAGATCGCCGAGTTCGGCGGTGTGCCAGCCGACGACCCAGCTCGCGCGGTACGCCCAGATGCGATCGCCCGCCTCCTCGAACAGGTCGAGGGCCCTGGCGGCGTACTCGACGGTCTCGGCGTCGTCGCCTTCCCGAGCGGCGTGGACGGCGATCCCGAAGGCCACGAAGCCCTTCGCCCACGGCTCCTCGACATCGTCGGCGAGGGCCAAGGCGCGCTCGATGAGTCGGGCGGCCTGCTCCTGGTCGCCGTGCAGCATCATCCCGGCCGAGAGGTAGCCGAGGGAAATGACCTGGCCGAAGCCGTCGCCGATGCGCTCGGCCGCCGCGAACGCCGCCGTCTGCGTCTCGATCAGGTCGGCGCCGAACGAGCGGTCAAGCATGTACCCGGCCGTGCACCAGGCCAGGCGCCAGAACCTCCCGTCACCTCCCGGCGCGGGCTCGCGGCGCAGGAGCCCGAGCAACACCTCGTACTCGGTGCTGAACCAGTTGGCGGCGGTGGGGAGGTCCGCGATGGGTTCGGGGGTGACGCCGGGGACGGGCTCGCCGACGTCGATGGTGCTGCCGTGGAACAGGAGACGCTGGTCCGCGGTGTTCGCGGAATGGATGAAGTAGTCGATGAGGCGGGCCTCGGCGGCGGCGCGCTCGGCATCGGCCACCTCGTCCTTGAAGCGTTCGGCCGCATAGGAGCGCAGGAGGTCGTGCATCGTGTACCGGCCCTCGCGTGGCTGGTCGACCAGGTGCACGTCGGCGAGTTCGTGCAGGGCCGCTTCGGCATCGGCGGGGGGCACGCCCATGAGGCTCGCCATCGCCGCGACCGTGAGGTCCGGACCGGGGTGGAGGCCGAAGAGACGGAACGCGCGGGCCGCACGACCGCCGAGGGCCTGATAGGAGCATGCGAAGACCGAGCGCGGATCCGAAGCGAGGTCGGTGGAGGTGAGCACCCGGAACACGTTCGTAGTGGTGTCGAGGCGGTCGGCGAGGGACGCCAGCGAGAACTGGGGATGGGCCGCCGCCCACGCACCGATCAGGGTGAGCGCGAGCGGGAGGCGGCCGCAGGAGGCGACGATGCGCAGGACCGCGCGCTCCTCCGCAATCGCTCGGTCCATCCCGGTGCGGCGCACCAGGAGCGCCCACGCGTCGGCATCGGAGAGCAGCTCGAGCGGGACGGCGTCGGCGCCTTCGGTGGCGTCGAGCCCGGCGAGGCGGTCACGGCTGGTCACGAGCGTGAACGAGCCGGGGGCGACGGGCAGGAGCGGGCGAACCTGGGCGGCGTCGCGGGCGTTGTCGAGGACGACGAGGACCTTGCGGCCCGCGAGGACGGTGCGGTACAGGCCGATCCGCTCGTCGAGCCCCGCCGGTAGCTGGTGGGCCTCGACGCCGAGGGCGACGAGGGCCTCGCCGAGGACCGCGCTCGGGTCGGCGCCGGGCGCGAGCGGATCGAAGCCGCGCAGGTTGAAGTACAACTGGCCGTCGGGAAAGCGGTGCGCGACCCGGTGCGCCCAGCTCACCGACAGCGCGGTCTTGCCGACGCCGCCCATACCGGTGACGACGGCCAGCCCGGCCGCGCCCTCGGCTGCCTGGAGGTAGCCGTCCAGCAGGCGCATCTGGTCGGTGCGGCCCGTGAAACGGGTGTTGGCGCGCGGAAGCATCGCGGGGACGCGGCGCGGAAACGCCGGTTCAGAGGCGACGAACGGCGTGCCGGAACCGGCGGGCGCCGGACCGTCCCGGAGGATCGCGGTGTGGAGCTCGCGCAGCACCTGATCGGGGTCGGCGCCGAGTTCATCGGCGAGGCGTTCCTTCAGGACCGCATAGGCTTCGAGCGCTTCGGCGGTGCGCCCGGAGGCGTGCAGGGCGCGCATGAGGAGGGCGGTGAAGCG
This sequence comes from Glycomyces rhizosphaerae, assembly GCF_042647865.1. Taxonomy (NCBI): domain Bacteria; kingdom Bacillati; phylum Actinomycetota; class Actinomycetes; order Glycomycetales; family Glycomycetaceae; genus Glycomyces; species Glycomyces rhizosphaerae. The sequence goes on along the minus strand of NZ_JBHRWO010000019.1, from coordinate 4,665 downwards.
CTGGCGGGTGCCGTGGACGGCCACGATCTGGCGCAGCTCGTCCACGACCTCGGCGGCGCGGCCCAGCTCGAGGTCGAGGTCGATGCGGCGTTCGAGGAGGGCGAGGCGGTGCTCGTCGTAGCGGCGCCGGATCGCGTCGACGGTGTTGCCCGACAGGTTGGCGAGCGCCGGGCCGCGCCATTCGCCGAGCGCCTCGCGCAGGGCGGCGACCGCCTCGTCGAGCCGTCCGTCCACGCGCAGGCTTCGGGCCCGGTCCTCCTTCGCCCTGCAGCGCAACGTGTCCAGTTCGGCAGTGTCGATGCGGAAGCGGTAGGCGCGGCCGATGGTCTCGACCCGGTCGCGGGCGGCGCCGAGCTTGCGGCGCAGGACGCCGATGGTGTTCTGGACCTGCGTCTCGGGGTCCTGCGGAATGTCGAGGCCGTAGACGGCGCGCACGATGTTCTCGAGCGGGACCACGCTGTTCGCCTCGTCGAGGAGGATCGCGAGCACGGTCGCGGTGTTCCCGCGCGGGATCGCGACCGGGACGCCGGCGACCCGGACCTCAAGGGGCCCTAGGAGGCGCACGTCGAGGTTCTCCATGGTGTTCCGCCTTCACTCGAACCAGGGCACGGGGACATCCAGTCTCCCACAACGCCATAAGTGACGCATTCCTCGAGACGGCGGCGGCGGGGCATGACCGATCGGTGACCGATCCGTGAGCGGGCCGGTCACGATGCCTTCTGTCAGCGCCTTTGTCGTGCATGAGGAGGAAAGCCGATGAACCGGATCGAGATCCCCGAGGATTACGAGGACCGCCTGGCCGCGGGGCGCCACGCCGCCGCCAGGCTGCCCGCGGGGGCGGTGCGCGACGGGGTCGACCGCGCTCTGGAGGCGGCCCCGAGCCGCGAGCGGTACGAGCAGGCCGCGGACCTGGCCGAGCGCGCGCAGGCGCTGGCGGAGGAGCTGGCGCAGCGGGGCTTCGATGGCACCGACCCGGACCGGGTGGCGTGGCTGCGCCTGGATTACCTGGGCCGCTTGCAGTCGCTGTCGCTGAGCCCGACCATTGACCGCTTGAGCAACCCTGCGGTGGCGGACGCGATCCAGGCGGCCTGGACGTCGGCGGAGGCGGCACGCTCAGAGCACGTGCTGCATCTCGAACGCACCCACGCCGATCTGATCGCGGCCCGCGTCCCCGACAGCGGCGGCGACGAGCTCCGCGACCGCATCGCCCGCTGCTCGCACGAGCGCTTCGCGCACACCACCGACGACGACCTGTGCTCTGCGGAGGTCAATGTGGAGGGTCGCTTGACCGAGTTCAAGTTCCTGGTCCCGAACGCGACCCTCGACACCGAGTGCGAGGACCTGTCGGTGCAGGCGACGGCCACTATCCAGACCGCGCAGGCGAAAGCGGTGGAGCGCCTCGGCGAGATCCTCGCCTAGGGCCTGTCCTGTGAATCCAGGCGAGGTGGAATCCGAGTCCATTTGTTCGCTCGCAAGGCGGAGGGGCCTTCGAATACCGGTGTTGTATTCGAAGGCCCGACAACGCAGCGAGCGGGCGAATGGGCCGGACACCGCCCGGCCGGATTCACAGGACAGGCCCTAGCCCTCCGGCTCAGGCGATCCGGACGGGGAACAGGACCGTGCTCGCCACGGTGCGGTCGCGTTCCTCGGCGAGGGCGAGGCGGCGGGGGTCGGCCATGTAGGCGTCGATGGCGGCCTGGTTCGGGAAGCGGTAGACGTGGACTTCGTGGGGGTTGCCGTCCGCGCCGTCGCCGATCGCGCGTGACACGAGCTCGCCCCCGTGTTCGGGGACGAGCGCGGTCACCTTGGTTTCGTATGCGGCCATGGCCACCTCGGCGCCGGGCAGGGCGCGGAGGAGGCAGCACAGCTCGATCGGGGCGTCGGTCATGGGGACCATGATGCCCCGGCGTCAGGCCTCGTCGTCGGGAACCCAGCGGAGGACGTCACCGGGCTGGCATTCGAGGACGCGACAGATCGCCTCAAGTGTGGTGAAGCGGACCGCTTTGGCCCTGCCGTTCTTCAGGACCGCGACGTTGGCGGGCGTGATCCCCACGGCCGCGGCGAACTCGCCGACCGACATGTTGCGTTCGGCGAGAAGCACATCGAGGTCGACGATGATCGGCATCAGACGACCTCGGCCATCTCGGTCTCGAGGTCGGTGGCCTTGCGGAGGAGGCCGCGCATGACGACCATGAGCATCGCCAGGCAGGCGCCCCCCGCAGCGCAGGCGACGGCGAGGAGTCCGGCGCTGATGAAGGCCATCTCGGTCATGTCCGTGAACATGAGGTGCACGGCGACGCCGAACGACAGGGCCGTGGCGGCGACCGCTGCGCCGATGATGATGTCGATCCAGCGGAAGGCCTTCGGGCTGAAGATCGCGTCGCGTTCGGCCATGGCGAGGAGCTTCCAGACCGCGGCCATCGCGACCTGGACGCAGACGACACCGAGGATGCCAAGTACCAGGTAGGCCGTGACGTAGCGCTCGGGGAGGAAGCGGCGCAGCTCGTCGACGCCGGAGTTCGGGATGACGATGGCCTGCCCGAAGAGGCTGAAGAGGAAGAGCGCGGCGATGCCGGCGCGGAGAACGATGGTGAAGAATTTGCTCATGCATCGATTATCGATCGATTTCTATCGAAAATCAATAGGTGTCGTCCGGTTGGCACGAAACCGGGAGCGATCGACTTGCACTGGGAGACAAGGATTGCCGCAATCCGGTCGCGGCACAGGCGCCCTGGCGGGCAGGATGTGGACATGACTGAAGCGAATCCCTTGGGGCGATGGGAACCTGCCACCCCGGACGAGGTCCGGGATCTGCTCGCGGCGGTCGACGCGCCGTGGTGGATCGCCGGCGGGTACGCGATCGAGTTCGCGGTCGGCGAGCCGTTCCGCGAGCACGGCGACGTCGACGTGCTGCTGCTCCGCCGAGACCAGCTCGAGGCGCAGCGCGCGCTGCCCGATTGGGAGTGGTGGGCCGCCGACCCGCCAGGAACGCTGCGGCCCTGGGCGCCTGGCGAGATCCTGCCGCCCGAGGTCCACGACATCTGGTGTCGCCGGGGCCCGGACGAGCCGTGGTGCTTCCAGTTCATGCTCGATGAGGCCGACGGCGAGGAATGGGTCTCGCGCCGCGACCCGCGCATCCGGCGCCCGATCGCGGAGATCGGCCGCACCAGTGCCGACGGCCTCCCATACCTGGCCCCCGAGATCCAACTGTTCTACAAGTCGCACGGCCTGCGCCCCAAGGACGAGGAGGACTTCGCGGCAGTGCTGCCGGTTCTGACTGCGGAACAGCGCCAATGGCTTCGCGGCACGATGACCAAGGCGTACGGGCAGCATCCATGGCTGGACCGGCTTGGCGAACACACCGATTCGGTCGATGAACGGCTTTGGCGGGAAGCCGATTCGGGAACTGCAGAGGTTCGTCGGCTCACCGGCGGGCGGCCGTTCTGCGCGGGGGTCCTGCTGGTGCGCGATGGCAGGGTGCTCACGACCTTGGCCGCCGACGGGGTCGATGCCGTGGACGCGAGCGGCACCGACTGGTTCGTCGGCGGTGTCGGCGGTGGGCAGGAGCCAGGTGAGGACATCTGGGACTGCGCGCTTCGCGAAGCCCGCGAGGAGCTCGGCGTGCCGGTGCGGCTCGTGCCGTCGGAGCGGACTTACTTGCACGACATCGACGGTGACGAGCTGCGCGAAGCGCGCACGGACGATGCACCGGCACCGTTCATCCTGCAGCGTGTCCGCAATGCCGATCCGACCACGCCGTTTCGGCCTGACCTTCCGGCCGGACCGTTCACCTACTTCTGCATGTTCCTCGCCGAGTTCGTCGACGAGGAAGTGGCGTTCACACCGGACGACCCGGACATCGCCGCCCTGGTCTGGATGCCGCTCAAGGCAGGGGCGCAGATCGGCGAGGGCGTGGCCTTCGCGGATCTGACCGCCGCCGGAGCGACCGTCGCGGCGGGCGGTCCCATCGCGGCCGAGGCCCGGATTCACTTGAGGCGGACGGAAACCCTGCGGGTCGCGGGTCCGCTCCTGGCCGCTGGCATCTCGGGCCGCGATTAAGCACCGGGGAGGTCGAACCGCATGTGCGGCAGCATCCTTCCGGGGATGGACTCGCTGGGGAGCTCACCGATGCGGACCGCGCCGAACTTGGCGTAGAACGATTCGGCGTTCGGGTCGGCTTCGAGCGTGACCGATTGGGCCCCTATCGCTTCGGCGGCGCGAAGCGCGCGTTCGAGGAGGGCCCGGCCCACACCGGTGCCGATGGCGGGCGGGTCCACGAACAGCGATTCGAGGCGGCATTCCGGGACGCTCTCGATCAGGCGATAGAAACCCAGGAGTCGACCCGACTGCTCGGCGACGACGAGCCCGCCGGAGCCGCATACCTGCGGCGAGTACGTCAGCTCGTCGCGGATCGCGTCCAGGAAGTCGGCGCTGTAGCCCCAATGCGCTTTGGAGCGCATCGCCAGGTCGGAGACCAGCGGTGCTTCATCGGCGCGGGCGGAACGGTATTCGATGTCCACCAAGCGGAGTCTACGGATACGGGCGCACGGAGACATCGGCTTCAGCGGCCCAGGCCCCTTGACCGCGGCCTAGCGGCAATGCCGTTCAGTTAAGGGCTGGCGATGATGGCGATGTCGAGGGTGGCTTTGTAGGTTCGCCTGTTCA
>NZ_JBHRWO010000018.1:0-82821 GCF_042647865.1 Glycomyces rhizosphaerae | reverse complement strand
GGTTCCCTCACAGCACCAGGCCGGGAGCTACCCGACACCAATCCTGCTGCAACCCACACTAATCGGCTTGGCGTAGTCTGCTTGCACCAACCCGACTCCTGTACGGATTCCCAACCCTTGTGCGTACCTCAATTGTCCTCCGTGTCAGGAAGACCGGCAACACCCACACGGGGATAGAACCCTCATGTTTCGCACCGAACCGCCTGGGCCGCAACGTCATCCGGCCGCCCCGGCCCCGCGGTCGGGAGTGTCGCCCGGCCATCCAGCCCCGCCGAGCCCGCCAACCGACCCCGCCCCGCCACACGCCTTCTCGTCGCTGCCCGGTTTGACCGCACCCCACCCCCGACCGGCAAGCCACCTACCAACCCGGCCACCCGCCCACCTCTCCGTCGCTGACCGGTTTGACCACAAGCCCCTACAACCTGAAGGCCTCAGCAGCAAGGGCCAGCGCCGCGACTGCCGTTCGCTCCGACGAGCGTCGCCATGCCCGTCACGCCGCTCGTATCGCCACCCATTGCGCCGCAGCCTGATCGGGCACGGGCAACACGCTTATCCGGATCATTTCGCATGCGCCTCACCGTCGTCGGGTTCGGTCGCGAGCGCGCCGGTCATGGCCGCGACCAGATCGTCGGTGCTCGCCTCCCCGGCGGCGAACCGGGCGGTGCGGCGGCCCAGGCGCATGACCTCGACCCGGTCGGCGACCTCGAGGACCTGCGGCATGTTGTGGCTGACCAGCACCACCGACATGCCGGCGTCGCGGACTCGCGCGATCAGCTCCAGGACCCGCTGCGTCTGGACCACCCCGAGCGCCGCCGTCGGCTCGTCGAGGATGACCACGTCGGTCGCCCAGACCACCGCCCTCGCGACCGCCACACTCTGCCGCTGACCGCCTGAGAGCAGCCCGGTCGGGATGGTGACGCGCGGGATGCTGACCCCGAGCTGCTCGAGCGCTTCGGCCGCGCCGCGGCGCATCGCCCGCTTGTCGAGGAGGCCGAGCCGCCCCAGCGCGCCGCGCCGCATGATCTCCCGCCCCAGATACAGGTTGGCGGCGACGCTGAGGTCGTCGGCGACGGCGAGGTCTTGGTAGACCGTCTCCACGCCCTCACGCCGAGCATCCACAGGGGACGAGAACTGCACGGCCCTGTCGCCGATCAGGATCTCGCCCGCGTCCGGCTGGTGCACCCCGGAGAGCACCTTGATCAAGGTGCTCTTCCCGGCGCCGTTGTCCCCGATGAGCGCGACCACCTGGCCGCGCCCGACCGTGAGGTTCGCGCCGCGCAGGGCCTCGACATGCCCGAAGCGCTTGACGATCCCGCGCGCCTCCAGGACCGGGGTTTCCGTGCTCACTGGTCGACCGGCGGGTTGTCGCAGCTGGGCTCCAGGACCGCCTGGACCTCAGCCGTGTCGATGTTCTCCGGCGTCACGAAGGTCACCCCCGTGTCGGCCGAGGCCATCGGCGTGCCCTCCCGCAGGTGCTCGACCATGTTCGCCACCCCGAGATAGCCCATGTTGAACGGGTTCTGCACCACCAGCGCGGCGATCTGGCCGTCGCGCAGCGCCGCGATCTCGTCCGGGGCGGCGTCCCAGCCGATGATGACGACCTCACCGGTCCGGCCCGCGGCCTCCACGGCCTGGACGGCGCCGAGCACGCTCGGCTCGTTGGCAGCGAAGATCCCGGCCAGGTCCGGGTTCGCGGTGAGCAGGTCTTCGGTGACCCGGCGGGCCTCGTTCACGTCGCTGTGGCTGGGCTGCTGGCCGACCAGGTTCAGGCCCTCGTGGGCGGAGAGGCCTTCGGTGAAGCCCTCGACCCGTTCGGTGTTGGTCTGCGAGCCGGGCTGGAACTCGATGAGCGCCACGTCGTGGCTGCCCTCGCCGAGCGCTTCGGCGAGCAGGTTCGCCGCCTCGGTCGCACCGGCGCGGTTGTCCGTGGCGTACAAGGGGACTTCATCGGGCTGCGGATCGGTCCCGGAGTCGATCATCGCCACCGGGACGCCGGCGTCGAGCGCGCTCTGCGTGGCCGGGGCCAGTGCGGCGGAGTCGGTGGCGGCGTACACGATGCCGTCCGCGTCCTTGGTGACGAAGTTCTGGATGAGGTCGAACTGGCCCTCGACGTCGGTCTCGGCGTCCACACCGTCCCATTCGACGGTGACGTCCCCGGCGGTCTCGGCGGCGCATTCGGCTCCGGCCTGGACGGTGTTCCAGAACTCGTGGCCGACGGCCTTCGGCACGACGGCGATCTCCAGTGGACCGTCAGTGGTCGTGTCGCCGCCGCCCGAGCCGTCGCGGACGTCGACGCAGGCGCCGGCGGCCAGCGCCGTCATCGCGGCGAACACGGCCAACCCGAAGCGGGCCTTGGTACTCCTTGCCATGGTCTCTTCCTTCCGCAGTGCGAGGTGGGATCGCTCAGACGCGGGTCTCGAGGCGTCGGCGACGGTACTGGTCGAAGTAGACGGCGGCCCAGATGATGAGGCCGACGATGACCTGCTGGTAGTGGATGTTGATGCCCAGCAGCACTGATCCGTTGCGCACCAATGCGATCAGGAACGCGCCGATGAGCGTCCCGGCGATCCGGCCCTGGCCGCCGAACAGGCTGGCGCCACCGATGACGGCGGCGGCGATCACGTCGAGTTCGAGGCCGATGCCGTAGTTGGGCTGGCCGGAGCTGACCCGGGAGGCGGCGATCATGCCGCCGAGGCCCACGAGCGATCCGGCGAGTGCGTAGACGGCGATGAGGTTGCGGCGCACCGGGACGCCCGCGCGCCGGGCCGCCTCCAGGTTGGAGCCCATGGCGTACACGTGCTGGCCGAAGCGGGACTCGGACAGCAGGTACCCGGCGGCGAGGGCGACGATCGCGGTCACGACGACGGCGAAGGGGATGCCGCCGATCACGCCGTTGCCGATGAGCTGGAAGGACTTCGGGAGGCTGTAGACGCCGACCGCGCCGGTGACGATGAAGACCAGGCCGCGCCCGACGGACATCATGCCGAGGGTGGCGATGAACGGCGGGAGCCGGGCGAACGCGACCAGTGCGCCGTTGGCGAGTCCCGCCAGCGTGCCGACGGCGATCGCGACGAGGGCCGCCGTCCACACCGAGAATCCGAGGTCGCGGACCACGATGGCGCCCATGACACCTGAGAGCGCGGCGACCGATCCGACGGACAGGTCGATGCCTTTGGTGATGATGACGATCGTCTGCGCCACGGCGATGACGGCGATGACGGCGGTCTGGGAGCCGATGTTGAACAGGTTGTCCGCGGTGAGGAAGTGCGGGCTGGCGAAGCAGAGTGCAGTGAACAGCACGACCAGCGCGGTCGCGGCGGTGAACTCGGAGACCGCGACCGCGATCCGCTCCCGCATCCACTCCACGGCGTGGGCGCGCAGTTCGGTCATGCCAGGGTCCAGCGCTGGTTGGTGCCGCCTGTGCAGCTCCACAGCTGCACCTTGGTGCCGTTCGCGGTCGCCGAACCGGCGACGTCGAGGCACAGTCCGGACCCGGCGTTGGTGATCGTGCCGTTCGCATTGCGGTTCCACCGCTGGTTCGCACCGCCGTGGCACGACCAGACGATCGCCGCCGTACCGTTCGCCGTCCCGCCCCCGGAAGCGTCCAGGCACCGTCGGTTCCCGTCGGCGTACACCGTCAGTTCGCCTGCGGCCGTGTAGGTCCAGCGCTGGTTCGCTCCCGACCAGCAGTCGTAGATCTGCAACTGCGTCCCGTTGGTCGTGGACTGGTTCGGCACGTCCAGGCACCGTCCCGAAGCCGCCGAACGCAGCGCCCCGACGGTCGTCCCGCCGCCGCCGCTGCCGCCGTCGAGCCCGAGGAAGGCGATGGCGTACGCGAGCATGCCCGGCTGGGGCAGGGTGTGGCCGGTCCCCGAGATGCTGATGCCCTCGATCGTGGCCTGGGTTCCGGTGGCGCCGTGGCGCGTCCGGGTCCAGCTCGACTGCGGGTGGTCGGTGAACGCCGGGGTCTGGCTCAGGCCGTGCAGGTTGGTCCACTGCTTGATCGACTCCCCGTAGTTGGGGTAGGCCAGCACGGTGTCCTCGGTGCCGTGCCACAGCTGCATCCGCGGATAGGGGCCGGTGTAGCCGGGGTACATGGCGCGGGCGGTGTCGCCCCACTGCTGGGCCGATTTGACGATGTTGCCGCTGGAGCACTGCCCGTTCCACAGTGAACCGTCGTTCGTGGCGAAGCATCCGGCCGGCACGCCGGAGAAGGCCGAGGCGGCGGAGAAGACGTCCGGGTACTGGGCGGCCAGGACGTTCGTCATCATGGCGCCCGAGGAGAACCCGCTGACCACGATGCGGTCCGGGTCCACGTTGTATCGCTGCCGCGTCCAGTCGACCATCGACTTGACGCCGGTGGAGTCGCTGCCGCCGTCGCGGGTGAGGCCCGCCCGGGTCGAGACGTCGAAGCAGCGGCCGTCGCGCGTGGCCTCGGGGATGACGATGACGTACCCGTACCGGTCGGCGGCGGCCACGTAATCGCGCCCGTTGCCGCCGAAGACGGCGCCGGCCGAACCGCCGCAATAGTGGACGAGGACGAGCAGTGCCGGTTCGGGCGCGACGTTGTCGGGGACGTAGAGGTACATGCCGAGACTGGTCGGGTTGCTGCCGAAGTCGGTCACCCGGGTCAGCGAGGCCGCCGATGCGGGACTGGCCGCCAGGAGCACTGTGCTGACCGCCAAAGGCAGCGCCAGCAGGGCCGCGACGGCCGCCCGGATCAATCGTCGCATCGGTCGATGCCTCCTTGCGGAATCGGTTCGAACGCGCCCGAAAGCATCGATCAATACATGTATATCGATACGCCGGACTTCACAGCGTACTGACATAAGACGTATGACGTCAAGACATCCGCCCCGGCCCGGCGGCGTGGGTGGGCCTTTCAACGTCACAGAGCGACTTCGCCCATGAAGGCGCTCGACCACCGCCGGGCCGGGCCGGCCGTACACATCGATGGAGCGCAGGCGAATCAGCGGGGCAAAGGCCTTGAACTTCGGCCCACCGACGGTCCTATGCAGCTCCATTGCAGCGTCTGCCGCGAGGCGCGTCGATGCCTTCCGGTGATCCCGATGACGAGGTGGCGTTCGGCGGTGTCGGGGTCGGAGACGGAGAAGCTGCGTGCCTCGCGTTCCATGGCTGCTGCGGCCGCCTTCAGCAGCCGCCGCCATTCGGCGCCGAGTTCAGTCTCCATGCGGCACGGCCCGGGTCCCCGGCGAGCCGAGCGCCGCGGCGGGCTAACCGTCGTAGTCGTGCGCCTCGGTCCTCGCTTTCGGCGATCGCCACGATTCGGCGCGCCATGCCGGAGAACACCAGGCCGTGGAACGGCAGCACCGCGAGCCAGTAGAGCCGCCCCGAGAGCCCGCGCGGGAAGAAGACCGCTCGCTGGCGGTATCGCGTGCGTGCATTCGCCTCGCACGAGAGGTCCAGCCAGGCGAGGCCGGGGAGCCGCATCTCGGCGCGCAGCCGCAGCAGCCGACCCGGCTCGCACACCTCGACCCGCCAGAAATCGATCACGTCGCCGACCCGCAGCGCCGAGCGGCTCCGGCGCCCCCGCTTGAGGCCCACCCCGCCGAACACACGGTCGCTCCACCCCCGGAGCGCCCACAGCAGCGGTGTCGAATACCAGCCGTTCTCACCGCCGATACCCTCGATCACCCTCCACAGTGCCTCCGGGCTCGCCGTCGTCTCGACCGCGCGGACATCGGTGTAGACCGCCCGCCCGGCCCACTCCGGGTCGCTCGGCAGCGGGTCGCTCGGTGCCTGCGCCACTGTCGCGTCGGCCCAGCTCGTCTCCACCCGGTCGACCTCGATGCGCCCCAGAGCGAGTCGCAACGCGTCGTCATACGAGGTGAGTCCGCCGGGCGGCGGAGGGATGAGCTGGTCGATGCGATGGTCGTGCATGACGCAGTCGTGCTGGAGGGATTCCACGAGCGGCCGGGCGAGGTTGCGCGGCACCGGGGTCACGAGACCGACCCAGTGCGACGCGAGGCGCGGCGTCAGCACCGGCAGCGCCCAGATACGGCGGCGCGGCAGACCGGCGAGCCGCGCGTACCGGTTCATCATCTGGTCGTAGCGCAGCACGTCGGGACCGCCGATGTCGAACGCGCCGCTCGCGTCATCGCCGACCTTCAGCGCACACAGCAGATAGTGCAGGACATCCCGAATCGCGATCGGCTGGATGCGGTTGCGGACCCACCTCGGCGCGGTCATCACCGGCAGCACCTCGGTCAGATGCCGGATCATCTCGAACGAGGCCGACCCCGACCCGATCACCACGCCTGCCTGGAGCACCAGCGCGGGCACCCGCGAGCTGCGAAGGATCTCGCCCACTTCACGTCGCGACGCCAGGTGCGCGGAGAGCGGCCCAGATCGCGGGGAGAGACCCCCGAGATACACCAGCCGCCGCACGCCGGCCTCCTCGGCGGCAGTGGCGACGTTCCTCGCGATGGTGCGGTCGATACGCCGGAAATCACGGCTGTCGGTCATCGAGTGGACCAGGTGGTACGCGAAGGTGACCCCCTCCATCGCGCGCTGCACCGCGTCCTCGTCGGCGGCATCGCCCGTGACCACCTCGACAGCGTCGGACCCCGCGAAATCGCGCGCCCGCTCCGGCCGCCTGGTGAGCAGGCGGACCCGGTACCCGGCGTTGAGCAGCCGCGGCAGCAGCCGCCCTCCGATGTACCCGGTGGCCCCGAGCAGCAGCACCAGGGGCGCGGTCGCATCCGCGCGGGCGGGCGTCCAGCGGTACAGCGGCTCGGCACCGCTCGGCGCCGTGATGTCCGCTCGCGGCTCGCTCACTCCTGTCACGTCGTCGACTCCCAAACTCGCAACGCCATCGGGCGCGGGGCCCGCCCCCGAACGAGCCTCGCACGCGCGCGGCGCACCCGAGGTCCGAACATGAGAACCGCACCCGCCGCCGCGTAAGGGCTGCTGCCGCTCGCGCAGCCAATGCGCCATGATCGATCCGTGAACGATGCGATGACGACCGAGCCCGATGCTGACGGACGGGCCTGGGACTCCCGGCTGGGCTGGGCGTACGGGCTCATCGCCGACGACCCGCTGGACCGGGCCGCCGCCCACATGGGCCACGCGCAGGCGCGCGAACGCGTCAGCAAGGCGCTCAAGCATTTCAATGAGACCTTCGACCTGAACCACCCCAACGGCCGGATCGAAACCTGGGTGCTCCCGCTCGCCGAGGCGTACGAGGCCCACCGCGACGCCATGCAGCACGTGCTGCCCGATGCCCTCTGGAACCGGCCGTCGGGCGCTCTCGGTGACTGGCCGGGCCTCCCGTACGCCCTGCTCTACCTCGAATGGGAAGCGCGGTACCCGCAGGAGTGGACCACTCATGCGAAGAAATGGGGCTCCAAGGCACGCCTCATCCGGAAACTGGCGGACCCCGACCTCCCCGCGGCGGCGCAGGCGAAGCTGGGGGAGTTGATCGACCTGGCGGTCCGGCGGGCCTACCGGTGCAAGGACCGCGAATATGTCCACGTCGCCCGCGCCATCGACGGCCCGGGCCTGCGCATGAAACTCGAAGCAGCCGCGGACGCAGACGACCCGTGGGCGAGGCTCCACGCCGGATACGTCCTCTGGCTGCTCGACCGCCCCGACCTGCCGAACACCCGGCGGACCTGGGAGTTCTGGCGAGCGGGCAACGGACGCGACACGTCGGACCTCCTCCCCTGACCTGATGAACGATCAGATCAGCGGAGCGCGCACTCGCGAAGATCCTGCAGCAGGAGGCCGATCAGACTCTCCTCCATCACCGCTCGCCCCTCGGCGGCCATGAACTCGCCCAGTCGATGATCCCAAGGGGGCTCGACGCGGCTTCCGCGGAGGGCGATGCCTTTGGCGCCAGAGCGGTAGTCCTCAGCCGACATGCGCCATGGTTCGGCGTTGGCGAACCGCTCGAGCCCGCGCTTGACGATGCGGAGGCCCGCCCAGTCGAAGTCGGCCCTCCAAAGGAGCCGAGCTGTACCTGCGGCTCCAAGGAGCCGGTACACCGCGGCCGAGGGCACCCCTTCTGTGCACACCAGCGGCGGGCAGTCAGGGCCCATCGCGTCGGCGGCGGCTCGGACGATCGACGGATTCTCCACGATGCTGACGACCGGCACGTCGACGGCGAACGGCTCCCGTCGCAGCTGCTGGAGAGTGAGCCGGAACGGAACGCCGCGGGCCGAACGCAACCATTCGCCCACTGCACCACCGGTGACGGGGACGTTGAGCACGAGCACCTGGCTGGCGATGTCGTCGGAGACCAGACCCGCCCACTCCAGCAGCTCCCGTTCAGACTCGGCGTCCCCGGGGTACTCGATGCCGCGCCACAGGGACAGGGCACGCAGCAGCATGCTTCTCGACCGTCCTGATGAGAGCGCCTTCGTGTCCTCCAACAGCCGCTCGGCGAGCACCGGCAGCGGCTCGTCGTCGGCCGGCAGCGACTCCAGGACCCGGATCATCGGGCGCAGGCTCGCTCCATCGCGCGCGAGTTCCGAAAGCACGCCGTTCGACCGCAGCGAGTCCAGCCAACGGGCGAACCAGTCGCGCCGGGAGAGCGACGAGGCCCCGGCCTCGTCGAGGATCCGCGCCACGCCGGCCTCCCGTTCGAGCCGGCTGCGCCGCGCCGCGCCGATCTCGACGCCCAGCTCGGCGAGGATCAACGACTTGAGATCGCACCCGAACTCCACTGCGACATACGCCTCCAGCTCCTCCACGGTGAGCCGCAGCGTCTGCTGCGAGGCACGTCGATGCCTTCCGGTGATCCCGATGATCAGGTGGCGTTCGGCGGTGTCGGGGTCGGAGACGGAGAAGCTGCGCGCCTCGCGTTCCATGGCCGCGGCGGCCGCCTTCAGCAGCCGCCCCCATTCAGGGCCGAGCTCATTCCCCATGCGGCACCGCCCGGGTCCCCGGCGAGCCGAGCGCCGCGGCCAGCGAACCGTCGTAGTCGTGCGCCTCGGTGTTCTCCGAACCGTTCCACACCATCAGCATCGCCGAGACCGTCGCGGTCGCCTCATCGTGGCTCAGCGAGTAGTGCGCCGCCCCTTCGACTTCGGGGAACGTCGCCCACAGGTCGTATCCGGTCATGACCATCTGGAGGTCGAACTCGGCGGCCAGGCTCATCAGCTCACCGCGGCCCTTCTCGTCGACACCGGCGAACGCCTCGTCCAGGCCGATCATGCGCGGGGCGTGCGCGGCGGCCGAACCGAACACGGCGTTCGCGGCGGCGAACAGCGGCAGGTGCAGCGCCACCGACTGCTCACCGCCCGACAGCTGCGAGTGCACGCGCTTGGTGAGCCGCTGCTTCTGGCCGTCGGGACGCACCAGCGTGAACTCGAACTTGCGCCATCTCCTGTAATCGAGGATCTCCGCGAGCAGGTCCCGGTACGTGGTCTCCGACCTTCGCCGCGCCCGCTCCTGCTTGATCCGGTCGGCGAAGTACTTGCGGATCTGCGGCATCATCGTCGACAGCTTCGCCGGGGCGGCGTTGAACAGGGAGAACAACTCTCGCTCGGCGGGCTCGAAGTCCTTGAGCAGCCATGAGACGCCGAGCCGCAGCCCGGAGGAGGTCCGCCGCTCGCGCATGGCCAGGTCCATCTGATCGACCAGGTCGCGGGACTCGAGGACGCGCTGGTGGATCTGACCGGTCAGCGACGTCAGCAGTGCGTCCTCGAGGACGTGCTGCTCCTTCTCGGTGAGGAGCTGCCCCTGCTCCTCCCGCTGCTCGTGGAGCCAGCGCCCGTAGCGGCCGACCGCCTGCCTGCCCTCATCGGTGTCGACCTCGACCCTGATGATGCCGCTCGCGTTGTCCCAGCTGAGGTGATGGTCCAAGCCGGTCGCCGGGAGCTGGGCCATGACCTCCTGGAGCCGGGTGGTGACGATGGTGGTGGCGGCCTTGGCGCTGTTCTCGGTGGCCTGCACATCGGATGTCGCCGAGCGGAGGTCGGCGAGCAGCGCGGCGACAGCGGCCGGAAGCACTTCCTTCTCCGGGGCCATATCGGTTTCGGGCCAGCGGTGGCCGGTCGGGCAGCCGAGGATGTCGAGCAGATCGTCATCGCAGAACGGACGCAATGCGAAGCTCGCGACCCGGGCTTCGCCTATGGCGTCCACGGTCCGCTCGGCGGCGGCCTCGGCATTGGCACCGGCGGCGCTCTTGGCGCCCACGCCCGCTTCCCGCAGCCGGTCGGCTTCCTTCGCCGCGAGCCTCGCCTGCTTGACTTCGCCGTCGAGTGCCGCGATCTGTTCGAACACGGAGGCGGTGTCGGCGTCGAGGCTCCGCTCGATCGATATGAGCCGCGATCGCAGCCGCCGATGCTCCTCTTCTGCTGACCGGGCTCTGGTGCTGATGGTCTGCACCATCGGCACGAGGCGGTCCGCTCGCTCCTGCTGCCGCTTGAGCCGCTGCCCGAAGTCCGCGTGCGTTCGCATCGAGGTCAGCAGATCCCGCACGGAGACTTCGAAGTCGGCCACCGCTCGGCGGACCGACTCGAGGTTGCTCCGGGCGAGTTCGTGCCGCCGTTCGGCCTCCTGAAGCCGCTGCGCCGCTTCGTGTTGCCGTGCCACGGCCTGTTCCAGTGCGGCTCTTGCCTTCTCGAGGTCCCCTGCCCGCTCGGCGCGGAACAGCTCTCGAGTCGTGACGTGGTGCAGTGCCCGGACCAGGCCGGTGGTGCGGGGCATGGCGCGCAGGGCCGCATCCAGTGCCTGGACCTCCGACTCGCAGCCGTCGACGGCTACCTGAATTTCACCGGCTTCGCCTTGCAGCGCTTCGATCTGCTCCTCGAGCTCCCGCATCCGGCGCTCGCGTCGGCGTCGGCGTGCGGTGGCGCCGATGAACTCCGGGGACGGTTTGCCCGCGCGACCCGTGACGGCTCCATGCGCGAACCGGCCGGACAGGTCCACGATCGAGTAAGCGGTGCCCTCGTTGCTCCCCAATGGATGAACGGCGATCGATGCCAGGATGTCCTGCACCGGGAACGTCTCGGTGTCGTCCTCGCACTCCAAGTACTCGGCGAGCGTGGCCCCGCTCGGCCGCGACGCTCTCGGCAGCGGCCTGAGCGCGTGGTCCGACGCGTCTGCGATGTCCCCGAGCCAGGCGTCGAGGACGCCAGCCGCTTCGAGCGCGGCTTCGATGGCGGCGGCGTCGCGGTCGTCGACGTTCTCCTTGAAACGCACCCGCTGCCACAGGGGCGCTCCGGCCCGCCCGTCGCGATGCCGGTCGCGCCAATGCGGCGGAGGCGGCGCATCGTCGCGTTCGTCGCGGATCTGCTCCCACTCGATCCGCTTCGAACCGATCATGCCGGTGACGCCGCCCAGGCGCGTCCGCAGCTCGTGCATGCGCTGCTCGATCGCGCTTCGCGCGGCCCGGGTGCGTTCGATCGCCCGTTCCCGCAGATGCGGCGCGGTCTCGGCGTCGGCTTCCGCGGCCCACGCGAGCGCTTCCTCCCGCAGGTCGACCTTGAGTGCGTCGCCGTGCTCGCGGGCCCAGTCGTCCAGCGATCGTTCGAGCCCGGCGCGCTCGCCGACCACGGCTTCGTGTGCGGCCGTCAACGCCGTCGCGGCCGCCTCGAGGTTCGACTCGGCGGTCTCGGTCCGCTCCTCATCCGTCTTGCGCTGCGCGGTCGCCGCATCCAGCGCCTTGCCGGCTTCGGCGACCTTGCGGATGTCCTCGCCGCGTTCCTCACTGGCCGCCGCCGCACCGCGGCGCAGCCGTTCGGCGTCGTCGATGAAACTCCATTCGATGCCGCCTCGCTCCGCGAAGCCCGCGGTCTCGCCGGATCGCAGTTCCACTGCGGCGGCAGCGGTTTCGGTCTGTTCGGCGAGTTCACCGACTTCGGCGTTGGCCTTCTCAAGCTCCTCGGCCTGGGTGCGAGCCGTCTCCGCGAGAACGCTCGCCTGCTCTTCGGCCGAGGCGACGGAGCGGCGCAGGTCCTCCAGTTCCAAGCGGGAACGGTAGGCGTCGGAGTCCTTGAGCCCCTGAAGCGCGCCCTCCAGTTCACCGACGTGATCGGCGGCCGCGCCGGCGATCTCGGTGAGCCGCTCCAGTTCCTCGCCGGCCTTCCTCGCGCGCGCCTCGGCCTCGGCCTCCGCGTCGAGCGCGGTGTCGACCGCATCGAGGCGCGCGGCGACGCCGTCGACCGCCAGCTTCGCCTGCGCCCGCACATAGGTGCCGTACCGGGTCAGGAATTCGCCCACCTGCTCGTCGGCCGATCGCAGGCTCGCGAGCGTCTTGGCGACCTCCTCCATGTCCTCGAAGGACTTCGCGGCGTCGACGACGAGCTTCTCGTCGATCGGACGCAGCCCCTCCGACAGCGTGTCCGAGAGCGACTCGGGGTCGAGCTCCTTCGCGAGCTGCGGCCTGCGCAGCGTCAGCACCAGCTCGAGCATCTGCTCGTAGCGTTCGGTCTCCAGACCGAAGAGCGCGGCGTTGACCCGGTCGCGGTACTCGCGCGGCGCATCCACCACCGTGCCCTCGGGGAACTGGGCGATCATCTCCTTGCGGTTGCAGACGCGGTCGTCGGGGCCGATGAGGCCGAAGTCGACGCCGACGCGCCCTTCGACCACGAAGTGCCAGCGCTTGACCGCGTCCTGGTGCTTGGCGGCGCGCAGTCCGATCCCGATCGTGCGGTGGCGTTCCCCGTCGGAGAACTCCATCCACACGTAGCCCATGCCGTTCTCCTTGCCGCCGAACAGCAGATTGGACTTCATCGTGCGGTCCTGCGAGGCGAACGGGTTCAACCGTCGCGGAGAGATGTTGCCGTCCAGCAGAAACGGGAACAGCATCTCCAGCGCCTTGGTCTTGCCGGAGCCGTTGGGGCCGCGCAGCACCAGCCAACCGTCGGCGAACACGAACTCCTCGTCCGCGTAGTCCCACAAGCCGATGATCCCGGCCCTGGTCGGGGCGTAGCGTGGTTCCTTCATTCGCGCTGGTGCTCCTCGCGGAAGACGGTGTTGCGGTAGCGGCCGGCCAGCGGTTCCAGTGCGATGCCGCCTTCGACCCTGCGGGCCAGCCTGAATCGTTCGAGCAGATCGATCGCGTCGCGCAGCAGCAGCATCGGCGCCTCGTGATGGTCCCGTCCGAAGTTCTTCGCGAACCGGATCAGGATGTCGCCGAACGCGTCGTGCACGGCCTTGTCCGGCAGGAACGGGAGCACCACGGCTGCGGCGCTCGGTGCGGCGGCCGAAGCAGCCTCCTTCTCGCTCGCGAAGTTCCCGGTCACTGGAATCGCCTCGTCGATCTCCAGTCGCAGCCGCTCACCGAGCACGGTCGGCACCTCCCGCTCGGCCGTCGCCACGTCCGGGTCCACATGGAGGTCGCTGCAGGCGACGAGCAGCAGCAGTGCCGCATTCGCCACCGCGCCCTCCCTCGGGAAGGCCTCGACGCTGAGCCTGGCCGTGTCCACCAAGAGCACGCCTTCGCGCCGCCGCTCGAAGACGAGGCCGGTCAGCCGCTGCAGGTCTTCCACGATGGCGCTGCCGCGCAAGTGGTTGACGACCGCGTCGGGATGTTCGGCGTAGTAGGCGACAGGCTGCTCCACGACCGCCCGCCGTGCGGCCTGCCCGGCCCGCTCCTTGAGCACCGACTCGGAGTCGGTGGCGACCGGCTCGCCGAGCAGTTCACCTGTGCTCGATACCGACTGGAGCATGACCCGCGAGCGCCAAAGCGCGAACAGGGCGTCGCGGTCCACGTCGTACAGCGCGTCCTGCTGGTCGGGATCGGACGCCCAAGCGTCGGAGGATCCATCGGCGGCGCGGACGACCGATCGCTCCTCCAGCCAGGCGACGGCGTCGACGAACGCGCGCCGGTGCTGGTAGTCGACGTCGTCGAACCCGAGGGCGGTGATCCGGTTCGCATCACCCTTGAGCAGCGCGGCGAGTTCGCTGACGGTGGTCTGCGCGCCGCATCGCGCCAGCAGCGCCGTGATCAGCGACAGGTAGGCGTAGCGGCGGCGGTCGAAGGCGCGCCCGGTCCGGGTCCGCGCGGGCTGGCCGGGGTCGAGCCGGTCCTTGACGCGCAGGAGGCGCGCGGTGTCGCCGCGCAGCACCAGCTGGTAGCCGAACGCTTCGCGCAGGTCGAGCGCGAGCGTCTCGGAGAACCGGCGGACCCGCCCGATGGTCTTGTGATCGGGGTAGGTCGCGGTGACGAACGGCGTCTTCAGGAGTGCCCGGACCGCCTGCTGATAATCGGACAGCTGGTAGTCCGAGATCTCCCGGGCGTACCGGCTCATCGCGTCCGCTCCACTGTGAGCGAGAGGCCCGCGAGCCGCAGCGTGCCGCTCTTTGCGGCGACGACCGTGTCGCCCTCCGCCGGCGAGATCGACAGCCGGATGCCGTGTGAGACCGCCGAGACCGTGTGCCGCAGCGGACCGCGCCGCTCCGACACGGCCTTGTCGATCAGGCGCAGCAGCAGACCCAGCTGCCGGTCGTCCAACACGGTGCCCTCGAAGCCGGTCCGCGCTTCGTCGGCCATCGCCAGTGCCGACTCCCGGTCGCCGCGCACCTGCTCCATCTGCTCCTCCCGGAGCCGCCGCCGGGCCGCCTCGTCGCGTCTCACTTTCACGCCGCGCGTGTCGCGGTTGCCGGTGGACCGGCCCTTCTCAAGCAGCGTCTTCGACAACTCGACCGCGTCGGTGTCCCACCACGACGCCGCGGTGGCATGGATCTCGGGCTCCTCATACGGCCGGTTGACGTGCAGCGGCCCGCCGAGGTCGAACACGGCGTCGAAGAGCGCGTGTGCCGCGTTCATGGTGGGCGCGTTCACGAACCACGCGGCCAGGTGCCGCAGCTGCGACTCGCGGCTGACACCGCCGCGCCGGGCGTCGGCGAGCTGCCGGACCATGCCGGTGATGTCGGAGATCGCATTGAACGTGGCGTGCGAGAGCCGATCGACCTCGGATCCGAGCTCCACCGAAGGCGGGGCGAGCCACGCCTTGACGCCTTCCCACCGGCGCCGCCAGTCCGCGAGCCGGTCCGCATAGGTCCCGAACGGCCGGCCGTCGTGCTCGGCCGCGGTCTCCACCAACCGGTCGATCCCGCTGTCCTCGACCGCCGTCGCCGCCTCGAACAACAGCGGGGAATACCGCTGGAGCTCGTTGTGGAAGTCCCGCAGGTGGCTGATGAGCGCGTCCTTGTGGGTCTGGAAGATCGCCGCGTTCACCTCGGTGGTGCGCGTCAGGTCCCCGATCATGGCGTAGAACCGGGCGGCCTGCTCGGCGACCTCGTTCAGTGAGCCGTCGATGCGCCGGAACCGCCGCAGGACCGTGTCGCCGTCACCGCTTCTATTGGCCGCCGCAAGCTGTTCGAGGTCCTCCAGCAGGTCCCGGAACACGGTGCGGGACAAGGAGGTCTCTTCCATCGTCGCCCCGAGCACCGACTCCACCGCGGTGAAGGCCCGGTGGCCGGCCTCGGTGAACTGGTAGACCGAGTGGCGGCGCCGGTACTCGGCGATCGTGACCGCCCGGGCCGCATCCTGGGTCCGGTCCAGCACACCCCAGTCGTCGAGGGCGTCCAAGCGGGCGGCCAGATCGAGCTCATCGCTGCCGGGGCAACTGCCGTCTCGCTCGGCGAGCTCGTCGAGCGCCTGTGAGACCGCCTCGGTCGACAGCACGACCTGGTAATTCGCACGGGCCCGGTCGATGGCGCGCAGCACCCAAAGGTAGTCGTGCCGTTCAGGGGCGGTGACGAAGCTGAACAGCCGCATGCGGTCGTCGAGCCCGACCGCATCCAGCCCGAAAGCGTACGTAGGGGAGTCGGTCACTGCTGTATCGAAGTCTTCCGATCACGGTATGGAAGCGAACCTCAATAACGCTAGCAGCGGCCGCTCGCACACCGCTGACCGGTTCACTGGCGGAGGCGCCCCGCGACCAGGTCTTGGAGGCGGTTCTTGAGCTGATCGACCGGCCGGTGCAGTCGGTTCTCGCGCTTGAACGCTCGCTCGGACTTGCGGGCCCCACGTGGCCGGTCGGCCCGGTAGCGCCATCGCGCCCAAGGCGATTGCGGACGCGCCAGCCGGATCGCGCCGAGCAGCAGCGGCAGCAGCATGAATACACCGAACACCGCGGTCCAGATCTTGCCCTTGAGCACGGTGATCACGGCCAGGCCGAGCCCGATCAACAGGGGCCATGCCTGCCAGGCGCCCGAGAGGTTCTTGTCGGGTTCGAACCCGAAGAACGGATGCAGGCCCAAGAGCAGCAACGCGGTGACCGCGATGATCCCGAACACGGCGTCCACCGAGATCCGGCCCTGTTCGGACCAGTAGACGTCGTCGAGATGGAGGATCAGGGCGAACTCGTCGATCACGAGCGCGG
This sequence comes from Glycomyces rhizosphaerae, assembly GCF_042647865.1. Classification (NCBI taxonomy): domain Bacteria; kingdom Bacillati; phylum Actinomycetota; class Actinomycetes; order Glycomycetales; family Glycomycetaceae; genus Glycomyces; species Glycomyces rhizosphaerae. The sequence continues at coordinate 66,520 of NZ_JBHRWO010000018.1, read as the reverse complement.
TGCCGATGCCGAAGAGCGCGGCCGCGGCCGCCGTCCATCCCTCGAGATCGTCCGGGACGGCCAGCCCGGCGACTCCGCCGAGAACCATGAATCCGAGTCCGAACACCATATGGTGGAGGTGCATGTCTCCGGGCGTGACATTGCCTGGCCACCAGCGCACGTCGGCCCTGATCATGCGGACCGACAGGCGGATGAACAGGAACCCGACCACCATGCCGGAGAAGAAGCAGAACAACGGCAGTCGCCCTGCGTCGATGATCCGGTCGCTGAACCATGCACCCATGGCCGTCAGCCGATCAACCGCATGACGACGGCGCCTCGCCCTGCTGCCTGCCTGTCCATCTGGACATGGTCACACAGGCTTCCCCTGGCCGGGCCGCTTCCGGCTCGGTCACGCAGCGATGGCGCCTATCCTGTGGAAGGGCCGTTTTCGGCCGCGTCGGCTTCCGGCGGGCGGTCGAGCGCCCGCACGATTGCGAGGAACGCGATGAGCATCGAACTGAACCACACGATCGTCTACGCCGAGGACAAGCGGGCCTCGGCCGAGTTCCTGGCCGACCTGCTCGGACTCGGCACCACGACATTCGGCCCGTTCGTCCAGGTCACCACCGCCAACGGCGTCGGGCTCGATTTCGCGACCGCGCCGAAGGGCGACATCACCCCGCAGCACTACGCCTTCCTGGTCTCCGACGAGGACTTCGACGCCGCTTTCGCCAAGATCCGGGCGCGGAACCTGACCTACTGGGCCGATCCGTCGCACCGGCGCGAAGGCGAGATCAACCGCAACGACGGCGGCCGCGGCGTGTACTTCCTCGATCCCAACGGCCACAACCTCGAGCTGATCACCGTCCCCTATGGCGGATGGCCGACCCGATGAGCGGTCCGCCCGGCGGCCTGCCGCATCTCAGCCGATCGGCAGGACGAAACGCGGGCGGACGCAGGCGAGCAGTGCGTGGATAACATGCCGTTGTGGCCGATGTACTGATCACCGGAGCGAGCCGCGGTATCGGATTTGCGCTGACTCGCGAGTATCTGAAGAGGGGCGCTCGAGTATTCGCGGGTGTCCGTGACCCCGAGAACGCATCGGCCTTGCACGCCTTGGCCGCAGACGGACTCGTGATCGTGCCTCTCGACGTCCGATCACAGCGAGACATCGAGGACGCCGCGGATGTCATCGCGTCCCACGGCGGACTCGATCGCCTCGTCAACAACGCAGGGGTTCTCGAGCCGAGCTCTGGGCTCGCCGAGGTCGACGGGCCGCGGATGCTCGAAGTGTTGCGTGTCAACACGGTCGGGCCGATGTTGATGGCCCGGCGGTTCCTCAACCTGCTGCGCCCGGACGCTCGGCTGGTGAACCTCACGATGCCCACCAGGCCGATCGGCAGCCTCACCCGTACAGAGAACCACGCGTTCGTCGCCAGCCGATACGCGCTCAACGCGCTGACGAAGATGATCGCCGTCGAAGTCGCCGACACCGGACCGATCGTGGCGGCCCTGTGGCCCGGCTACCTGCAGACCGACATGACCGGCCATGCCGAGAAGGCCACCCCGCTCGAAGCGGCGATCCCCGGCGTGGTCGACCTCATCGAGCGACTCGGCCCCGCCGATCACGGATCATGCCTGCTGCCCGACGGTTCACACGCCCCCTGGTAACTCCGTGACGCGGCGCTGAACGACGGTTCCGCGTTCCGGTCCGCCGTCAGCGAAGCAACCGCGCGAGAGCGGCCGCATCCTGGAAGAGTCGATCAGCCGGCACCTCACGCATGGGCCCGTTGGGAAGTGGGCCGCCAGGCGCCGGGTCGTCCCGGTACCGGGCGGTGACATGCGTGTGCAGGTGCGGCATTCCGTTGCCCAGCGTCATGTAGTTGATCTTCAGCGGCTGGAAGTGCTGCTCGATCGCCGCGCCCACCCGCATCACCTCGCCGTGAAACCGGACCGATTCCTCTGCGGACAGATGGTGCGGCTCGACCACATGCCGACCTCTCCAGATGACGACCGCATAGCCGCGCACCATCGCCCGTCGAGCGAGATACGCATCCGTCACCTCGCCGGCGTGGAAACGCAGACCGACACGTGACTCCGAAGGTCGTCCCTCGGTGCAGAACCTGCACACCGCCCCGCTCACGCGGTCCTGCCAGTCGTCGGGCCAACTCATGATCTCGATTCTGCCACCGGGAGCGCCCAGCGACCGCAGAGCGAAGTCGTCATGCCGCGCCAATGGCGGAATGGTGCCACCATCCCCGCCCGTTTCGCTCCTGTAGCCTGCTTCACCGGAGTCCAGCCGTTGCCGATCGCGGCTCCAACCGTTAGGCCATGCAGGGCGAGCCTGGAGGTGCGACATGGGACGGGACAACCAGAAGCGACGTAAGGCCAAATCACGGGAGAAACTCAAGCGCCGCCTCAGAGACCGAAGTGCAACTCCAGGTCCCTTCACCTGGGAGGAGCTCGTGGTCCAGGCCCGCTACGTCCTCGTCCAGATCATGACTGACGCATGTCCTTGCGGTGAGTGCAATGCCCCCACCTGGGAGGAGTCCGCGCGGCAGCTCTCCCGAGCGATGGCGCACGCCCGCTGGCCCGAAGCCGTAGGTGCCGCAATCGACACGATGGCCGAAGACGCGGTCGGCCAGGCATGGAACCGCGGCTGGATGCCCCGGGATGTGCTCAGCCTCATGGCAAAGGACGCCTCCACCCCCGCGGTGAAGGCCGCCGCGACGCTCATGCGCTCCGAACTGCGGCGCTATGCGGAGGCGCAACTGAGCGACCTGTGGAGCGCGCAGCGGGAATCGCTCGCTGAGCGCTCGGCGTCGGAGTCCGCCAAGGAAGTGCTCGAAAGCTGCGAAGGTCCGGCCTGGATCGCGGCCGCCGCGCCGATGCTGGAGGCGCTGTACACCCTCGCCGACCTTCAGCCGATCCCGATGGTCCAGCCGCGTCCGGGCGGGCACCCGAGTTCGGTGCGCGGCGACGGGGCGGAGTCGTCCAAAGTGTACGAGAAGATCCGGGCGCTGCTGGCCAAGGCCGAATCGACGGACTCCGACGCCGAGGCTGAGGCGTTCACCGCGAAGGCCCAGCAGCTCATCGCCAGGCACTCGATCAACGAGGCACTGCTGGCGGAGACCCAGGACGCGGCACTGGAGGCCGCCGCGTTGCGCGTCTACATCGAAAAGCCTTACGAGAAACCGAAATCCGAGCTGCTGCACGTCGTGGCCGACGCGAACGGATGCCGAGCGGTGTACTCCTTGGCCGCCGGGTTCTCCACCGTGATCGGTGGGCGAACGAACCTCCGCTCGGTGGAGCTGCTGTACAACTCGCTGATGGTGCAGGCGACGTCCGCGATGACTCGGGCAGGAGCGAAGCAGGACAGCGCAGGCCGGTCACGGACGCGTTCGTTCCGGCAGTCGTTCCTGGCATCGTTCGCCGTCCGAATCGGCGAGCGGCTGGCCGACTCCGCCGAGGCCACGGTCCGCGAAGTCGCCGAAGAGACCGGAACCGACCTGGTCCCGGTGATGCAGTTGCGGCGCGAAGCCGTGGACGCCAAGACCGAGGAGCTGTTCCCGAACCTGACGTTCCGGGCCGCCACGCGGATCAGCGACTACGAGGGCCACATCGCCGGCCGAGCCGCAGCCGACCGCGCCAGACTCCAAGGGGCCGAAGAACTCCGGACCCGCTGACAGCGGCCCTTCTCGGGCTACCGCGAGGTCGAGGAGCGCACGCTCGCGGCAGCTCTTCGTTGTTCTCGCGGCCCTACTTCTACTCGCGCTGGTACTCGTCGACAGCGAACCAGCGCGTTCGATAGTTGGGTGATGCTGCTCAGTCGTACTGTTCCTCGAATTACGGAGGGTGTGGGCGGACGTTGGTCGAATCTCATCGTGCGGCGACTGTGCTTGCGCGGCAGTCGTTTCGGGGTTACTCAGTGGCCGCCACTCTCCTGGGCGTCCAACTCCAGCGTTCGACCCGTGGGGGAGACATCGAGACCGGAGGGGCCGCGCCGCTGCTGTTTGATGTAGTGGCGCTGGCGGGCGCGCTCGGTCTCGATCCAACCTCGGCCTTCGCCTGCGACTGCTTGCAGGATGCGCAGGCCTTCCTCGATACCGGACGATTCGAGATCCAGGGAAAGCAGCGACCCCGCGTCTTCGCCTTCACCTTTGACTAGTGCCTCACCGTGGTTCGCGCCAATGATGATCCTCAGCTCTCTTCCGTGGATCTGCAGGTTGAGCGCATGGGCCAGTGTGAAGTCGCGGTACCCCTGGTACGCGGCCTGCTCCAGGTCGACGACCATGCGGCGTCTGCCTCCGTAGTGGACCCCGATCTCCACGACTCTGGCCGAGACGATCTTTTCGTACTGGAAGTTGTCCGTGCCGGGGAGAAGGTGCGAGCCGTTGCTGAAGTTGAGCGTGGCCGTGTAGACCCGCACGCCGTTTTCGGTGAGCAGGAAGATCCTCAGGTTGTAGGACGAGTAGCGGGTCGGTCCGAACGGCACCCGCGCGGCTTTGGCGTCCTCGGCCGATTCCGAGATTGCGAAATGCGCGATGACGTCCTGGTGCGGGAGGCGCAGCGCCTCCATCGCTTCGATCCGCAGCCAGTTCAGGTCGGCAGCCAGCCATTGGGCCATCTCGGGGTCGCTGGGCCGGTCTGACAGCCATTCGGCCCATTCCGCGTGCGACTGCCGGGCCCGCTGGAGTGCCTCCTCTGCGCGCTCGAGGCGTTCCGCGTAGTAGCGGCGTCCGATCGCGAGCTCGATGGCGTTGGGGAGGATCAACCATAGGGCACCTGCGATGGCAGCCGCAGAAACGAGGACTGCGAGGAACCCGAGCGCGCCTGTCGATACCCCGGCGATCAGCACCGTCGCACCGAACAGACAGATGCCGCCGATGACCCCCCATTGGGCCTCGGTCTCCGGCGGCACACCGTACTGCGGGTCCCAGAGCAGCCCGCTCTCGTGGTGGCCGGCCTGCTCTTTCGCGAGGTGGTCGGCTAGCCAGCGCAGTTCGCTCGGTCTTGTGTCGCCCTGGCAGTACAGGAGAGTGACGCGGTAGGCCGCCGTCAGGCGGAAGTCCTGGGTGGCGGCGAGCCACCGGTTCGGGGTGTAACCAGTCGGCGTACGTACTTCGAACGCGACCTTCAGCAGGTTCGCGAACGAACTGTTGAACGTGGTCTGCCGGTGATTCAAGGGCGCCCAGTTGAGGTAGATGCCGCTACCGTGCATTTCGGCGCGGCGATCTTGCATTCGCTTGGTGCGCAATGCGAGCGGTCGTCCGAAGTAGGCGATTAGCGTCGTCGACGCGGCGGTAGCGGCGAGCAGCGCGATAGTGGCGCCTCCGCCGGGGAAGCCGAGGGCCATGGGCAGCGCCACGAAGAGCGCGATCGCGAGGCCTCCGGCCACACTCGCCTTGGCTCCGGGCCTGGACTTGTACGGGACCGCCGCGGGCATCTTGGGCGGCAGCGGGTCGTGGATGAAGAACTTCGGGACCCGGCGCTCTCGATCTCCGGCGTGCCGACGGCGTTCGACGTCGGCACGGTGGTCCTCCCACAAGTAGTCGAAGACCGAGCCGCTGACGATCCGGTCCAGGTGCAGTAGCACCTCGCTCCTGACATCGGGGTCGAGCTTGCGCGTCTGGAGCAGTACTTGATCGATGGCGTCCTGATCGGTTCCAGCGGTACGGTTCAGGCCCGATGCCCACAACAATCCGCCGACTACTTCGACGCCCTGTGACCACGAATCGGCCTGTTCGTGGTCGGTCGCATCGATGCAGTGCTGGAGCTGGTCGAACTCCTCGCCTGACAGGTCGATGTCTGAACGGCCGCTCAAGATCGACAGCGCCCAGTAGAAGTACAACTGGTTCGACTTCAGGCCACCCTCGTAGGCGGCCGAAAGGAATTGCGCGGCGCGGCGGGGCACTCTCGCACCGAGCAGGTCGATGCCGATCTGGAGATTCCGGGTCGGATTATCGGTCGGTATCTGCTGGTAGATGCTGACATTGTGGATGACACCGCCTTCGTTGTCGATGCCGATCGGCGTCTCCCCGTTGGAGTTGACCGAGGCGCCATTCATTGGCCGATGGCCTTGATCGCGTCGGTGGCTTCCGCAACCGCCTTCACTGCGGCGGCGCTGCCGCCGACGATGCCACTCACGCGTTGGAGGAACCGGACCAGTCCAGAGCGGGACTCCTCGGTTGCGGCATCGATTTGCTTACCCGTGAGGATCGCGATGGCGTCATCGGCGTCGTCGGCGGGAAGCTCGCCGCGGAGCCGGGCCTCCTCGATTCTTCTGGTCAGGGTTTCGACGATGTCGGCCGCTTGCTGCGTCGCGGTCTTTGGCCCCGCATGGGCGCCCTGTTGATTGACCTGGACGTTGTGGATCGTGCCGCCGGTGTTCTGGATGCCGATGATGGAGTTGCCGTGGAAGTGGGTTCCACCTGCGGAGGCGTTCATCTAGGGTCCCTTCTGGGCGAGGTTGTCGGGGATCCTTGCTTGGAATGGGGGTTTGGGCGGGGAATTCCTTGATGCTAAGGGTTGCGGGCACTAAATGGGTGCCACGAGTAATGCGTTCATAGTGTGTACCATATTCACACGACCTCGGCATGCAAGAGGACGCGATGTCTGTTCACGCCCAGGGCATGTCACTGGTTACAGTGATGCCGTTACGGTTTGCGATGGATGCGGAGGAGACGTGGTCGCCAGCGCCCATGAAGCCATCGACGGCCGCTTCGAACTTCGACGGCCGCTCGGGACGGGCATGGCCGAGGTCTACGCAGCGGTCGACCGCCGGGCCGCGGTAGGCGCACCCGACCGTGAAGTGGCGCTGAAACTCATCACGCTCAACCAGGCGAGGGCCCGGACAGCGGCGCCGGCGTTCAAACGCCTGGTGGAGCGGTTTCAGCGCGAGATCGAGATCCTGCGCCGCCTCAAACACCCTGGAGTGCCGCGCCTGATCGCTTCGGGCTACGACGACGAGCGCCACCAGCCGTACCTTGCCATGGAGCTCCTTCATGGATCCACACTCGCCGAAGTGATCGCAGAGGGCGCCGGGACGCTCCCGGTGCGGGCGATCGCGGGCATTGCAGGCCAGGTCGCCGACGTACTCGCCGCTTCTCACGCCGCAGATGTCCTGCACCGAGACCTCAAGCCCGCCAACGTGATGCTGGAGGACGACGGCCGCACCATGGTCCTCGACTTCGGAGTCGGCCTACTGATCGGACCCGATGCGCCCGAGCGCTTGACCTCGACCGGTGCGGCAGTGGGCACCCATCAGTACATGTCTCCCGAGCAGGTCACCGGCGGCAAGCTCACCGCCGCGAGCGACCTCTACAACCTCGGCTGCCTGCTCTACGAGCTCGTCGCCGGGACTCCCCCCTTCACCGAAGGAACCGACCAGCAGATCCTCATGGCGCACCTGCAACGAGAACCCGCCCACCTTGAACTAATGCGCGGTGACCTCCCCGTGGAGCTGACAACGCTGGTCGCCGAGCTGCTCGCCAAGGACCCGAAGGATCGCCCGACGGGTGCTCGATTCGTCGCCGACCGCCTGCGGTCCATCGCCCTTGCGGCGCCGCGCGAGCAACTGCCGACTGGAATATGCCACGGTGATCCGGCCGAAGTGCTCGGCCCGCCCGAGCCTCGAGACGAAAGGCCCGTGGCGGCTCGCCCACCTCTTCCCACTGCGCCGGATGAAGCGGAGAATCCCATGAACGTCTTCGAGATCCACCGGAAGCTCATCGACGAGTACCAGCGCTTCACCTCGGGCGGCGTGGTCATCGCCGATCCGAGGATCAAGAACTTCATCGAAGACGACATGCGCTCCGGCACCCAGTGGCCCAACCCTTTCGTCGCTCTCAACCCGTTCTTCGAACCCGGCGGCCGCGTCGACGAACTGGCCGCCTCAGGCCTGCTCCACCGCGAATGCGCGAACATCTTCCAGGCTGACAAGACCGAGGGCGGGACGGTCTGCGACGGCCGCCCGATCACCCTCCACAAGCACCAGCGTGACGCCATCGAGGCCGCGCAGCGCGGCGAATCCTACGTCCTCACCACCGGAACCGGCTCGGGCAAGTCCCTCTCCTACATCGTCCCCATCGTCGACAAGGTCCTGCGCGAACGCGACGAGAACCCCGCCCGCCGCGGCATCCGGGCGATCGTCGTCTACCCCATGAACGCCTTGGCCAACAGCCAGAAGCAGGAGCTGGAGAAGTTCCTCAGTCGCGGCTACCCCGAAGGCGGCGAACCGGTCACCTTCGCCCGGTACACCGGTCAGGAGCCCGAGTCCGAGCGCGAGAAGATCCGGAAGAACCCGCCCGACATCCTGCTGACGAACTACGTCATGTTGGAACTGCTGCTCACCCGTCCCGAGGAGCGGCAGAAGCTCATCGGTGCCGCCCGCGGCCTCCAGTTCCTGGTCTTCGACGAGCTGCACACCTACCGTGGCCGCCAGGGCGCCGACGTCGCCTGGCTGATCCGCCGCGTCCGCGACGCCTGCGAAGCCCCTGACGTCCAATGCATCGGAACCTCGGCCACGATGGCCACCGAAGGCTCGCCCGCCGAGCAGCGCGAGGAGGTCGCCAAGGTCGCCGCCGAATTGTTCGGCCTCGCCGACCGACCCCGCGTCATCGGCGAGACGCTCGTCCGCGCCTGCTCCGGCGACGCCGCGGCCGTCACCGCCGAGCGGATCGCCGCGCCCGCCGCCCCGGCCCGCTACGCCGACCTCGCCGCCGACCCACTCGCCGCCTGGATCGAGCAGCAGTTCGGACTTCGCACCGACGACACCGGCACTCTGGTCCGGCAGACCCCGACCACTATCGAGGACGCCGCCGAAGCGCTCGACGAGCGGACCGGCGCGGGTCGCGAAGCCTGCGATTCGGCCATCCGCAAGACCCTGCTCGCCGGCTCAGCCGCAAAGCATCCTGAGACCACCCGTCCCCTGTTGGCCTTCCGGCTCCACCAGTTCCTGTCCAAAGGCGACCACGTCTACACCACCGCCGAACCCGAGCAGACCCGCACGTTCACCCGCGACTACCAGGTGGTGGTCCCCGGGACCGCCGACAATTACGACCGCGGCAAGCGGCTGTACCCGTTGGCGTTCTGCCGCGACTGCGGCCAGGAGTACCTGACGGTCCTGCGCACCACCGACATCCGAACCGGCCGATTCGAGTACCGCGCCCGTATCGACAACGACCTGGTCGACGACGACCACGTCCAGACCGGGTACCTCTGCATCGACACCGACCAGCCCTGGACCGCCGACACCGCCGCCCTCATCGCGGACGACCGCCTCCCCGAATCCTGGCTCGAAACCGACGCGGCCGGGAACCGGACCCTCGCGAAGAACAAGGTCGGCCGCGTCCCCCGCGCGGTCCAGGTCGACCCCACCGGATATGAAGGCGACGGCATCGGAGCGGCGTTCATCTCCGGGCGCTTCGAGTTCTGCCTCGCCTGCGGCATCACCCACGAAGGCGCGCGCGGCAAGGACTTCGGCCGCCTCGCCGCGTTCAACCAGGAAGGGCGTTCCTCGGCCACCTCGGTCGTCTCCGCCAACATCCTCGACTCGCTGCGATCGTCCCACCTGCGCGACAAGGCCAAGAAGCTCTTGGCGTTCGTCGACAACCGCCAGGACGCCGCACTCCAGGCCGGGCACCTGAACGACTTCGCCCGCGTCGTCCAGCTGCGCGGCGCTCTTTACCGCGCGCTCAAGAAAGCCGACAGTGGACTTGACGACGAGGACGTGGCCGCCGCCGTCGTCGCCGAAATGGGCCTCGGCCCCGCCGAGTACGCGGCCAGCGAGGCGCTGCCGGGTTCGCAGCTGGCCCGCCGGGCCCGCAGCACCTTCGAAGCGGTCGTCAACCTCCACCTCCACGTGGACCTGCGCCGCGGCTGGCGCGTCACCATGCCGAACCTGGAGCAGACCGGGCAGCTCGTCCTCGAATACCACGACCTCGACCTGATCGCGGAAGGCGACTGGAGCGGCTGCCACCGGGCGCTGGCCGACGCCGATCCGCAGACCCGCCGCGGCCTGCTCAAGGTCCTCCTCGACGCCATGCGGCGATCCCTCGCGATCGAAGCCGACTGCCTTGACGCCGAAGGGTTCGACTCGCTTCAGCGCGGCAGCCAGAGCCGGCTGTCCGAGGCGTGGCGGCTCGACGAGACCGAGGACAAGCCTGAGCAGGCCACGGTCTACCCGATGCCCGAACCCAAGGGGTCCGACAAGTCCTGCGCGTTCATGTCCGGCCGCAGTAAGATGGGTCGCCACGTCGCGAACGTCCTCAATGGATTCGGTAGCCGCCTCTCAACCGATGAGCGGCAGGAGATCATCCACGACATACTGCGCATCCTCGCTCGCTACGGCCTGGTGACCGAGGTGGCGCCGCCGCCGAGCCGGCGCGGCGGCCTGTACCGGGGGCCGCGCCGCCCCGACGCCACCGGCTACCGGGTCAACGCCGGGGCGTTCCTGTGGAAGGCCGGTCGCGGACGCGAAGGCATTGACGACCCGCTGGCGATCACCCGCAGACAGGGGCGTCCGCCCGTCCACACCTACTTCCGGGACCTGTACGACTCACCGGAAGCCGCCCTGGTCAACCTGCGCGCCAAGGAGCACACCGCGCAAGTGAGCCCGACCGAGCGCCAGCTCCGCGAGGACGACTTCCGCGAGGCGCGGCTGCCGCTGCTGTACTGCTCGCCCACGATGGAACTCGGCGTCGACATCGCCGAACTCAACGCGGTCATGATGCGCAACGTCCCCCCGACCCCGGCGAACTACGCGCAGCGCTCGGGCCGGGCGGGGCGCAGCGGCCAGCAGGCCCTCGTGGTCACCTACTGCGCCACCGGCAACAGCCACGACCAGTACTACTTCGACCGCCGCGAGCAGATGACCGCCGGAGCGGTCACGCCGCCGCGCATCGACCTGTGCAACGAAGACCTCATCGCCGCGCACCTCCACGCGATCTGGCTCTCCCAGCTCGACGCCTTCCGGCTCGGCCGCTCCGTCACCGAACTGGTGCAGACCGACGCGCTCGAAGTCGACGACCCCGACACGAAAGCCGAGCTGCCGCTCCACGACCACGTCACAGACGCGATCCGCTCCACGGCCGCCCGCGCCCGGACCCTCGAGATCGCCCGAGCACTCCTCGCCGATCTGGAACCCGTTCTGGCGGAAACCACTTGGTGGGACCAGGAGTGGCTGGAACGCACGGTGAGGCAGATACCCGAGACCTTCGATGCGGCTTTCGGCCGCTGGCGGACCCTCTACCGCTCCGCCAAGGTCGAACGGGAGGAACAGCACCGGCGCCAGGACGACACGAGCCTGACGCCGCGCGATCGCAAGCAGGCCGGGCGCCGCCGCAGGGAGGCTGAGACTCAACTGGCGCTGCTGCGCAACGAGAGCGACGACGACTTCAACCTGGGCGCGGACTTCTACCCGCACCGCTACCTCGCCAGCGAGGGCTTCCTGCCCGGCTACTCCTTCCCTCGGCTCCCCTTGGCCGCCTACATTCCCAACCGCGCAGGCACCGGAGCCGAAGGCGACTACCTCCAGCGCGCCCGCTTCCTGGCCATCCGCGAGTTCGGGCCCGACGCCCTGATCTACCACGAGGGGCGCCGCTACCAGGTCAAGCGGATCCAGTTGCCGCCCAGCGAATCCGGCGACCTCGCGCTCACCCGCGCGAAGCGCTGCCCGGTCTGCGGATGCGGCCACGACGAACGCGATAAGACCGACATCTGCAATATGTGCAAGACCAGGCTCCCGAACGAGGGCCGCCAGAACCTGCTCGAACTGCGCACCGTCTTCACCACCCCCAGGGAGCGGATCTCCTCCGACGAGGAGGAGCGCCGCCGCGCCGGGTACATCCTCGAGACCTCCTACCGCTTCAACGACAAGGGGCAGCAAGGGGGCCGGTCCGACGCGATCGTCCGCGACCGGGACGGCGAGCTCGCCCGCATCGCATACGGCGACGCCGCCACGGTGCGAGTGGCTAACATCCGCCGGAGGATCGCCGGCCGCGACGAACCCGACGGCTACTTCATCGACCCCTCCACCGGGCAGTGGATCAGCAAGAAGCAGGCGGCGGACGCCGTAGGCGACGCCTCCGAACTCGCCGACGACGACACCGAGACCCGCCTCCGTGCCCTAGTGGTGCCCTATGTCGAGGACACCCGCAACATCGCCGTCCTCAGTCTCGACCACGCGATCGACCCCGACCAGGCGCTTTCGCTGATGTACGCGCTCGAACGCGGCATCGAAGCGGCCTTCCAGCTCGAAGACTCCGAACTCACCAGCGATCTGCCCACCGGCAGCGACGACCAGACCAGGTTCCTGCTGTTCGTCGAATCCGCCGAAGGCGGCGCAGGCGTGCTCCGCAGACTGCATCAGGACCCGGGCGCACTCGCCAAGGCCGCCCGCAGAGCCCTGGAGATCTGCCACTTCGACCCCGAAACCGGCGAAGACCTGTGGAGCGAGGACTGCGCCAAAGGCTGCTACAAGTGCCTGCTCTCCTACGGCAACCAGATCGTGCACGACCGCATCAACCGCCACGGCGCCAAGGATCTCCTGCTCAAACTCGCCCGCGCGCAGGCGCTGCCGACCGCCGCCGGGAAGTCCCGCACCGACGAGCACCGCCGCCTGGAACAGGGCACCGACTCCAGCCTGGAACGCGACTTCCTCGCCATGGTCAAAGCAGAGGGCTACCGGCTCCCGAGCCAGACCCAAGTCCTGCTCGACGAGCACCACGCCCGCCCCGACTTCGTCTACTACGTCGAAGGCGGCACCTACGCCGTGTTCGTCGACGGGCCCGTCCACGACCGCACCGACGTGGCCCTGCGCGACGCCGAGGCCGAAACACGGCTCATCGACGCCGGCTGGATGGTCATTCGGTTCCGCTACGACGACGACTGGCATGATGTGATCGCCCGCCACCGCGAGGTCTTCGGACCCGGCAAAGCCAAGACCGCTGACGACACCGAGGAATCAGCATGACCGACATCGCCCCCGGCAGCCTCGTCACCGCCCGCGGCCGCGACTGGGTCGTCCTGCCCGAGTCCGAGACCGACCTGCTCGTCCTGCGTCCCCTCGGCGGCTCCGACGACGACATCGCCGCGATCTTCCCCGAACTGGAGACGGTCGAGCCGGCCAGCTTCCCGCCCCCCACGGTCGACGACCTCGGCGACGCCTCCTCGGCCGGGCTCCTGCGCACCGCCATGCAGATCGGCTTCCGCTCCTCGGCCGGGCCCTTCCGATCCCTCGCCCAGATCGCCGTCGAACCCCGCGCCTACCAGCTCGTGCCGCTGCTCATGGCCCTGCGCCAGGACACCGCCCGACTGCTCATCGGCGACGACGTCGGCGTCGGCAAGACCATCGAGGCCGGACTGATCGCCGCCGAATTCCTCGCCTCCGGTGAAGCGAAGGGCCTGGCCGTGCTGTGCTCGCCCGCGCTGGCCGAGCAGTGGCAGGCGGAGCTGCGCGGCAAGTTCGGCATCGACGCCGAACTCGTCCTCTCCTCCACAGTGGCCAAACTGGAACGGGGACTCGAATCCGGCGAGTCGCTGTTCGACCGCTACCCCAACATCATCGTCTCCACCGACTTCATCAAATCGCCCCGCCACCGCGACCTGTTCATCCGCCACTGCCCGGACCTGGTGATCGTCGACGAGGCCCACACCTGCGTCGCCACCGACGACCGCGCCGGCAAAGGCCAGCAGCTCAGATTCGAACTCCTGCAACGACTCGCCGCAGACCCCTCCCGCCATCTGCTCCTGCTCACCGCCACACCGCACAGCGGCAAGGCCACCGGGTTCCGCAACCTCCTCGGCCTCCTGGACCCGGGCCTGGAGGACGTCGACCTCAAGACCGACACGGGGCGCCGCCGCCTCGCCCGCTACTTCGTGCAGCGCCGCCGCGTCGACATCCGCCGCTACCTCGACCAGGACACCGCCTTCCCCTCCGACCGGCAGTTCCGCGACCAGGTCTACCAGCTCACCCCCGCCTACCGGGCCCTGCTCGACGACGCCCTCGCGTTCGCGCGCGGCCGCCTCGCCGCCTCCTCCGGACTGGAGCACCGCAAAGCCTGGTGGTCCACACTGGCCATGCTCCGCTCCATCGTCTCCTCACCGCGCGCCGCCGCCCAGACCTGCGCCTCCCGGTCCCGCACCGCCCAGGCCGGGTCCATCGACGAGGCCGACGAACTCGGCCGCCCCATCGCCTACGACTTCACCGACGCCGACCGCATCGAAGGCGTCGACGTCTCGCCCGGCGCCGTCGACGACGACCACGCCGCCGTCCTCGAAGCGCTCCAGAAGCAGGCCGAAGCCCTCGAAGGCCCCGAGCACGACGCGAAACTCGCCGTCCTCATCAAGCAGCTCAAAGTCCTCCTGAAGGACGGCTACAACCCCATCGTGTTCTGCAAGTACATCGGCACCGCCGACTACGTCGCCGAACAGCTCGCCAGCGCCCTCGGCAAGAAGACCCACGTCAAGGCCGTCACCGGCACGATCTCCCCGCAGCAGCGCATCGACCGCATCGAGGCCTTCGCCGCGCTGGCCGCCGAAGAGCCCGACTCCCGGCGGGTCCTGGTCGCCACCGACTGCCTCTCCGAGGGCGTGAACCTCCAGCACCACTTCGACGCCGTCGTCCACTACGACCTCGCCTGGAACCCGACCCGCCACGACCAGCGGGAAGGCCGCGTCGACCGGTTCGGCCAGTCCACCGACCAGGTCAAGGTCGTCACTATCTACGGCAAGGACAACGGCGTCGACGGCAAGGTCCTCGACGTCCTGATCAGGAAGCACCGCCAGATCTACGAGACGCTCGGCTACCGCGTCTCCGTCCCCGACGAGACTTCCTCCGCCGTGACGAGCGCCGTCGTCGAATGGGTCCTCATGCGCGACTCCGGGCCCGACAAGGAGCAGCCGCTCCTGGACGGCCTCCTCCAACTCGAAGCCGAAGTCGAGCAGGCCTGGCAGTCCGCCGCCGAACGGGAGAAGGCCTCCCGCACCCGCTACGCGCAGGAGCCCATCCGCACCGACGAGGTCGCCACCGAACTCGCCGCCGTCCGCGACGCACTCGGCGAAGCCGAGAACATCGCCCCGTTCACCCGCCACGCCCTCCACGCCCTCGGAGGACTGATCACCGCGCCCGGGCCGCAGGGTTTCAACGCCGACGTCTCGGCCACCCCGGTCGGCCTGCGCGACGCGCTCGCCGCCGCTCTCGGCGGCGAAGCGGTGGACGGGAACCGGCCCATCCCGTTCCACACCCAGCCGGCCGTCGCACGTGGCGAGGCCGCCCTCGTCCGCACCGACCCGGCCGTGGCCGCCATCGCCGACTTCGTCCTCAACGGCGCCCTCGACGACACGATCGACGAGGCCCACCGCCCGGCCCGCCGCCTCGGGGTCATGCGCACCTCCGCCGTAGCCAAGCGCACCACGCTCCTGCTGGTGCGCTTCCGCTTCCAACTGCGGATGCCCTCCCGTCACGGCGTGCGCCACCTCGTCGCCGAGGACGCCCGCATCCTCGCCTTCCAAGGCGCGCCGAGCAACCCGACCTGGCTCGACGACGAAGCGACCGCGGCCCTTCTCACCGCCGAACCGGACGACAACACCGCTCCCGAGTTCGCCCGCAACGCCGCGAAGCTGATCCTCGACGGCCTGCCTGGACTCGACGCGCACCTGAACGCCACCGCCGACCGGCTCGCCGAACGCCTCGCCGACTCCCACCAGCGCGTCCGCGCCGAGACCGGCCGCAAGACCTCCACCGTCCTCGACGTCACCGCGCAGCGCCCCGCCGACCTCCTCGGCGTCTACGTCTACCTGCCCGTCCCCACCGGAGCCGCATGATGCCGACCACCACCGGCCACACCGCCGTCACCACCGAAGGCGACCTCATCGCGGGCGAACTGCTCACCCGCATCGAACGCGGCATCGAACTCGACGGCGCCCGGCCCGCCGACTACGGCGCCATCGGCCGCCGCAGCGTCGCCGACGACGCCGAACGCGCCTGGGACTACCTCAAGACCGCATGGACCGGCCTGCGCGACACCGTCCCCGCCTCGGACCACCCCACCGATCCGACCGGGGCCGCCCGCCGCTCCTGGATCGAACCGCTGTTCTCCGAACTCGGCTACGGCCGACTCGCGAGCACCGGCGGCGGCATCGCCTCCGACGACGGCCAGAAGCGGTTCGCGATCAGCCACCGGTGGACGCACGTCCCGATCCATCTCGCCGACTGGGCAACCGGCCTCGAAGACCGCCAAGCCGGACAGCCCGCCCCGCACTCGCTCGTACAGGAATGCCTCAACTCCACTGGCACGCACCTGTGGGGCCTCGTCACCAACGGCCGCCAACTGCGGCTGCTGCGCGACTCCACGGCCATCGCCGGAACCGCGTACGTCGAGTTCGATCTCGAGACGATCTTTGACAACGAGCTGGTCAACGAGTTCATCCTGCTTTACCGGCTGTTGCACGTCTCCCGCTTCGAGGTCGCCGACGACGCCCCACCCTCGGCCTGCTGGCTGGAGAAGTGGCGCACCAGCGCCATCCAGGCCGGAATGCGCGCCCTCGACCAGATGAAGACCGGCGTCCGCGACGCCATCACTGTCCTCGGCACCGGATACCTGAGCCACCCGGCCAACGGCCACCTCATCGACAACCTCGACGCCGAACAGTTCCACCGGGCCCTGCTGCGGGTCATCTACCGCCTGCTGTTCCTGTTCGTGGCAGAAGACAAGGGCGTCCTGCACCCTGAGGACGCCGATGAGCAGGCCAAGGAGCGGTACCGCAAGTACTACTCGTCGGCGAGGTTGCGAGCGCACGCCAGGCGTCGGCGCGGTACGACGCATGGAGACCTGTACCAGGGACTCAGGCTGGTGCTGGGTGCGCTGGGAAGCGAAGGCGGGCAACCGAAACTGGCGCTGCCGGGGCTCGGCGGCATCTTCGAGGACACCGAAGCCGACGAGGTCCTGGACGGCTTGCGGCTCTCGAACGAGTACCTGCTGCGCGCGGTACGCGCGCTGGCGGTCGTGCGCGACAGGAAGACCCGACGCAACCGGGCCATCGACTACCGACACCTCGACGCTGAGGAGCTCGGGTCGGTGTACGAGTTCCTGCTGGAGCTGGTGCCTAAGTACAGCCCGGCGCAGCGGCGGTTCCAGCTCATAGAGCTGGCCGGGAACCAGCGCAAGACGACCGGCTCGTACTACACGCCTTCGAACCTCATTGAGCGCCTGCTCGACACGACCCTTGACCCGGTGATCGACGCGGCCGTGAAGCGGGGAGAAGCAAAGGGCGGAGCCGATCCGGCACAAGCCATTGAGAAGGAACTGCTGGACCTCACGGTCTGTGACCCGGCCTGCGGATCGGGGCACTTCCTGGTAGCGGCGGCGAGGCGCATCGCGAAGAAACTTGCAGCCGTGAGGGAGCAGAACCCTGAACCGACGCCGAAGGCGCTGCGGGCGGCGCTGCGGGAAGTGGTCGGCCGATGCATCTACGGCGTCGACATCAATCCGATGGCAGTTGAGCTGGCCAAAGTCTCGCTATGGATGGAGGGGTTGGAACCGGGGAAGGCACTCGGGTTCCTTGACGCCCATATCAGGTGCGGGAACTCTCTGGTCGGTGCTTACCCGGCGCTGATGGCCAAGGGGATTCCTGACGAAGCGTGGGATCCGATCGAAGGCGACGACAAGGCCATCGCGCGGAAGCTGAAGAAGCGTAACAAGGAGGAGCGGACCGCACGCGAGCATGGCGGTGGTCGACTGGACGGGCTCTTCGAGCTTGAGGCGGGAGCCAGCCACTCGAACTCTGCGCTGGCGAAGAGCCTGCGGCGGATTCTCGAAGCGCCCTCGGACAGTATTCGCGATGTCCGGCGGAAGGCCAAGGCGTACAAGGAGCTCCAGGAGTCCGAGGAGTACCGGAAGGAAATATTGCTCGCCGACACCTGGTGCGCGGCGTTCTTCTGGATGAAGGACGCGCGAGAGGACCAGGAGCTCGCACCTACTGATGGGACCTACTGGGACCTCGACGAGTTCGGGTTCGACAACCCGATCGGCCAGGCCATCGCAAGGCAGGCCGCCGAGATCGGCGACGCGAACCGCTTCTTCCACTGGCACTTGGAGTTTCCTGAGGTTTTCAGCTCAGGGCCCGAAGTCAAAGCCAGCGGACACGCAGGGTGGGACGGCGGCTTTGACGCTGTTGTGGGGAACCCGCCTTGGGAACGCATCAAGCTCCAGGAGCTCGAGTTCTTCGCGACACGAGATATCAAGGTCGCTGAGGCTTCAAATGCTGCTGCCCGGAAGCGCCTGATCGCGAACCTGGGCGAGGACAATCCGCGGCTTCACGCGAGTTTCCTTGCGGCGAAGCGGGAATCATCCGGAAGCGCTCATTTCCTGAAGTCTTCAGGGCGCTGCCCGCTCACCGCTATGGGCGACATCAATACCTACAGCATTTTCGCTGAGACCGATCGAACGATCACAGGACCGCGTGGCAGGACCGGCGTTATAGTCCCGACAGGGATCGCAACCGACGCCACTACGCAGAGATTTTTCAGAGATCTAGTCGAATCCAAGTCACTTGCAGCGCTTTACGACTTTGAGAATTCGGCACCCGTGTTCCCCGACGTGCACCGTTCCTTCAAGTTCTGCATCCTGTCGATTGCAGGCCCGGCTGCGCGCGAAGAAGTCGCCAGGTTCGCCTTCTTTCTCCACGACCCAGCCGAACTCGACGATGCCTCGAAGTCCTTCAATCTCTACCCGGAAGAGATTCTGCTCCTGAACCCGAACACCGGAACCTGCCCGGTATTCCGGAGCCGGCGGGATGCTGAGATCACCCTGGGCATCTATCGCCGGGTGCCGGTACTTGTCAAGGAAGGCGACCCGAACGGGAATCCTTGGGGAGTATCGTTCATGACGATGTTTCATATGTCTAACGACTCGCATCTCTTTCGCTCCCGCGAAAGGCTTGAGGAAGACGGATGGCGTTTGGAAGGCAACACCTTCATCCGGGGCGACGAGCGGATGCTTCCGCTCTATGAGTCAAAAATGATGCACCATTACGACCATCGTTGGGCGACTTATGGGCAGGACGGCTCGATCCGCGATTGCACGCTGTCGGAGAAGCAATCGTCCAATGATGTAGTACAGCCCCGCTATTGGGTGTCAATGAATGACGTTGATAGCGGTAAGCGCGATAAGAAGGGCCAGATCATATACGAATCGGGCGTTTCAAGTCGGCTAAATTCAGTCGGATGGAATCGCGAATGGCTGATTGGCTGGAGGGATATTTGCCGATCCACGGATGAACGTACCGGAATCATTGGCCCGTTTCCTAAGGCGGCCGTGGGGAACAATCTGCCGATATCGATCGTTAACCTTAAAGACACGATAGACGTGGCAAATCTGATTTCGAATTGCAGCGCCTTCGTTTTTGATTATCAAACTCGTCTCAAGGTGGGGGGAGTACATCTCAACTTCTTCATCTCCAAGCAGCTGCCAGTGTTGGATCCCATTTCGCAACACGCGCATACTGCATTTACTGCTCCCAGGGTACTCGAACTTGCGTTTACTTCAAATGACATGAGGTCCTTGGCGCGAGATCTGGGCGATGAAGGCGAACCTTTTGTTTGGAATGAGGAACGGCGGTTTGTGATGCGGGCGGAGTTGGATGCTTTGTTCTTCCATCTCTATGGCATTGAGCGTGAGGATGTTGATTACATCATGGAGACGTTCCCGATTGTCAAGCGCAAGGACATTGCGAAGTTCGGTAGCTTCCGAACTAAGGAGCTGATCCTTGAGATTTACGACCAGATGGCTGCCATCGGAGTGTCGTTCGAGAACCCGCCTGTCGATGGGGAGAACTTCTTCTCGCGGTTGACGCCTCCTCCCGGCCAAGGTCCGCGTCACGCTCCGCGTGAATCGTAAGGTGTCGGATTGGCGACAGAAGCCGGGTTACGTGGCGGGTTACGGGCGTCGTTCTGTCGGAAACGCCGTCCTGATGGTTGTGTCTGCTGTAGTGCTTCTGCCACTATCCGTGTCATGAGCGCGAAGGCTTTCCTCACCATCATCCAGATCGCACGGTTGCTCGTGCAGTACCGCAAGCGGGCCAAGCTCACCCACAAGTCGGTCGCTGACAAGGTCCAGATGAGCGTTTCGAAGATCCGCGACCTTGAACACGCGCGGTCTCCACAAGTGAAGTGGGCGGACATGCTTGCGTTCGCACGCGTCTATGGGCTCAGCCCTGAAGAAACCGAGAATCTTGTTCGGCTCGCTGAGTCCTCCGAGACCCCGGATCTCTTCCACTCCTTCAAGATCCCGTCGGTCTTCTTCACCTTCCTTCAAATGGAGCTGACAGCCTCGAAGATCATGATCTGCGAATCGGAGCTCATCACCGGCCTGTTCCAGACCGAGGCGTACATGGACGCCATCACGGATGACGACGCGCCTGACCGCAAGGGCCCGGCCGGAGCGGCCGGGTTCCGGCTCGACCGCCAGACCAGCTTCATGGAACGGGACTGGTTGCCCGAGGTCGTCTACCTGACTTCGGAAGCGGCGCTTCGCCACGAGATCGGCGGCTCGGAGGTGATGGCGCAGCAGCTTGAGCACCTCAAGCAGCTCGACCGGGACTTCTCGCTGTTCAAGTTCCTTGTGGTGCCTTTCTCTGCGGGGGCGTACCGTTCGCTTGGTAGCTCCTATCGGATCTTCGAGTTCGAGGGCGGCGAGTTCCCCAAGACGGTCTACCTAGAATCGTTTGAAGGGGCTCGTTACTGTGAGGTGCCGGAGACGGTGGCCTCCTTCCAGAACGCCTTCGACGAGTCTGTCAAGAAGGCCATACCGATGAAGGATTTCAAACTGTCATGAGGACAACGAAGTGGCGCAAGTCCAGCCGTTCCGGCAACGGTCAAGCTGGCAGCGACTGCGTTGAAGCCCGTGCCGCCGGGGCCGGGTTCGAGGTTCGCGACTCCAAGCTCTCCGAGGACTCCCCGGTCTTCGGTCTGGAGCAGGGCGACTTCGTCGCGCTGCTGGAGAACGCGAAACGCTGAACCAGTCGGCCCGCAGACCTCCCGGTGCTGACAACCCGAGCGGGTGCCTGAGGGCCAGGCAACCAACGGCAGGAGCCGAAAGCGCCAGTCAACCGAACCGCAACTACCGACACCGAGCCGGGGCCCGCACACGCGGGCCCCGGCTCAGCTTGATGGACTTCCGGAAGGATCCGGTTGGAGGTCGACCCAACCCGCCTCACTCCCTCGCCGGTGCGACCCGCCCGCTACCTCCAGAGCACCAGGTACGCTACGAACCCCATCAGACAGACCATGACCCCGAACAGGAATCCGCTGAGTTCCGAGCGATCGCTCTCCTCGTCCTCCTGAACGAGTCGAGCGATCTCCTGTTCCAGGTGTTCTCTCGCCTGCTCGTGCGCGAAGCACACCTGATTGAGCCGGCCGATCTCCGCTACGAGGTCCTCGACGCTGTGCCGCTCAAGCGGCAGGAACGGATCGATCGCCACTACATGCCGCCGTCGATCGCGGCTTCGATACTCGCGTGCAGCTCGTCGAGGTACCCGCTGGTCGCGAGGAACTCGGCCATCGAAGTAGCGGTCATCGCGCATTCCGCGGTTCCGGCGGGTTCGCATCCGGCCTCGAAGACCTCGCCGGGTTCGAACCGCACCAGTATCTCGACCGTGTAGAAGTCACCGAGGAGGACGGCGGTCGCCATCGACCGCTGAGCGGTCTGGTTGGTCGGCGTCTCCTGGGCGGTGATCCGGGAGTCGTGCCAGGGTGAGCCGCTCTCCAACTGGAGCTCCGTGTCGATCGGCGCGTCGCTGAACGACTCAGCAGTCCCCTTGGCCGAGTCCTGGTAGTGCTCGAACGCGAGCACGTTCGTGTCGAACACGTCGATGACGGCGTGCACGGGGTCGAACCCGGGGCCCTCTTCCGGTTCGACGAAGACCGTGCAGGTGCCGGTCCAGGCGGTGTCGGGCTCGTCGGGATACGAGGTGGAGGTGTAGTCGACGGTCCCCGCGTTCGCGAACTCGCCGAGGAGCGGCTCGAAATTTAGTGCAGGGCAGGCGCCGTCGAACTCGGACAGCGCGGCGGCGCGGTCGTCGAACCGTTGCAGCTCAGGAGGAGTGGCCTCGGCGACCGTAGTGGGTTCCGCGGTCTCGGGGTCCACTGCTTCACCGTCGGGCGATTCCTCAGCTGTACAGCCGAAGAGGGAGACGGTCGCCATGAAGACCGCGACGGCTCCGACTGCGAACTTCGGTCTCATGGTTCAGTACCCGCTTCCCGCCACAAGATAGGTGGTGCCGATCAAGTCGAAGTCCGCCTGGGACAAGTTCCGGAGCTGCGCCGCGCACTCGGCCCGGAGGTCCGAGGCCTCCTGGGCGGCCTGGCCGACCCCCTCGACCATAGTCGTCATGACTTCGCGGACTTTCTCGGCTGAAGGAATGAGTTCGGTCTTCGGGTTCAAGGTCGCGTCGACTCCCGCGAGCCCGCCGATGGTGGAGAGCAGCCCCGTGATGCCGATCGTGCTCGCCGCGACGGGGCCGAGAACAGGAGCCAGCCCGACCGTACCGGTGACCAGGCCGGTGGTGGTGAGCACGCTGATCGCCTGGTCGCCGAAGAGTCGCCGCACCGAGAGCTCGTCGATCCGCGCCTGTCCGTTCCGCAGGGCTCCGGCCACCGCGAAGTGCAGCCCTATCTGCATCGCCAGGTCGGAGTCCGCCCCTCGCGTCAGGTTCAAAGCGATGGCGATATGCCGTTGCAGCGCTTCGCGGACCGCCTCCGAGTACTGCTCCCTGAAAGTCTCGGCATCTTTGCCCTCCCAGTTCTGGCCGAGCGCCTCGATGTGCGCAAGCGTCGTGGAAAGGTCGCTCTGCGTCGCGTCGAAGGCCGCGTACAGGTCCGAATGCGCCTGCGCGGTGTGGAACATGCCGTCGAGGTCGTCGAACTGCAATGCCGTATCGCAGGCGGTGCGCAGATCGCCCACCAGGATCTTCGCCCGCTCCTCGCCCGCGGCTTCGATGTCCCCGATCACCGCGTCGGGATCAGGTCCCATCGGGGCGTACCCCTGGTAGTAGTTCATGCCGTCGACGGTGGGGAGGACGATCTCGGGGCCGTCGTACCACTTGAACGTGGTGATCGTCTCCGCCCCCCAGCCGTCGCCGCCGATGGTGACATTGTCGCCGACACCGGCCTTGTGGTCCTCCCACTGCTCCTTGGACATGTCGATGTAGGACTCCCAGCCTGGGTAGAGCTCCTTAGCGACCTCGCGGATCATCGCATCGCGAACGGGCGGCTCGAACCCCTCGACGAAGGCGAGGATCTCCGGTTTCGTCGGCACTCCGGTGGGGTCGTACGGCCCGTCCGGTTGCGGGGGAGCGGGTGTGATGGTCCCGGTCTCGGGTTCGAGGTATTCCTCCTGGAACTCGTCGACCGCCCACTCGGCGGCGTCCGCCGCATCGGAGACCCGGTCGGAAACGGTGCCGACCGGATCGGTCACCAAGCCCTCGGCAGTCTCTGCTAGTTCGTCCCAAAAGCTCACAGCGCCGTTCCTTCGGTTCGGGTGGAGGAAGATCCGCCGAGATGCTTGTCGAACTCGCTCGGCGCCTCGGTCAGTGAATCGCCGCTCTGGCCTTCCTCCATCGGTGTGTAACCGCCCGTCTCGAAATCGGCGGAAGCCGCCTCTTCCAGTGCACTCATGGAAGCCGCGATCTCACCTTCCGCCAGTTCATCGTCGTCTGCGATCTGTTCGAGCTCGGGGCCGAGGCGGTCGTAGTTCTGCCTCGATTCCACGACCGCGTTGCGAAGCAGCAGGTGGTAGTCGGTGAACACGGCGGCCACCTCCGCTGACATCCCGTTGGTCTCGAGATGGCCGCCCGCGTCGACCACGAGCTGTTCCAGGGCCTCGTAGGCATCGGCGAGGACGGGCACGTCGGTTCTGGCGACTTCACGAGTCGCTTCGGGGTCGAAGTTCCTGTCGCTCAAGTCAGGGGGCTCCTCTTCATTAGGGTGCAATGGCGATTTCCGGGGCATATCGATCCAATGCAGAGCAGCACTCATGGTAGCGGATCCCTGCCGCAATCGAAGTACGCAAAAGGGGGACCGAGCGCGATGCTCGTCTCCTCCGTCCTGCTTCCCCTCTTGTAGGAGAGGACGATGTCTGCCGCGTAGTCGAGGACGCCCGGCGGGCGCTGCTACCAAAGGCGTCGACGCGAGGTCGCCTCGATACCGGTGTTGATCATCAACACCTCTGAACGCCACTGCCGACCGCACCTCCTCCGCGTATAGCGCGAATGACTGCCGGATTAAACCCCAGGTCAAAGGCTTGGAATGACCGCTCGACTCTCCTATGGTCAATGTGTCGGCGCGCGGTGGGGCGCACCGGCTCGGCGGGAGGAAGCGGCTCGGCGCTGCCATTGGTGGGGCTTCCTTCCGCCGCCTCATCGATGAGACGGAGCGAGACCATGCCGCAAGCGCAACCGCAGACCGAACCGGGCGTAATCCGGCTCGGGCACATTGTCATCGAGAGCCACAGGGCCGTCGTCACCTGGCCCGGCTCCGGCGACGGCGTCGCCATCGACTTCCCCGACCTGCGTTCGCGCTTCGGCATTGTGGCCGGGCTCGACCGCGACCCCCGGCTCCGTGTCGAGCCGTGCCACGCGTCCCTCGTTGACCTCGAAGGCCGGATGCTCATCCTTGAAGCGGTCGCAGCACTGTGGATTCGCCACTCCATCGCCTCGGTCCCTGCGGCGCTGCGAAGGGGGGTGTGCCGATGAGTCGCCGTCCGCAGCCCTCGCCGGTCCGCACCGCCGGTCGCCATGAGTGGGGGAGGACCGTTGTCGCGGGCTGTGCGATCCGCATGTGGGCCGACCTGCGCAACCGCCGCACCGTCATCCAGCTCGACACCCCCGAGTCTCAGGATGTCGGCGTCGTGGTCACGATCGGCGACGTCGGCGCTGCTGACCTCGGCCGTCCGGTCCTGCTCGTCAACCCGCAGCAGCGCTCCTGGGCCGGCACGCGCGAGGCCCGCATCCGCCTGCTGGACTTTGCAGTCCGCTACTTCCGCGACATGGAGGCGTCCGCATGAGCACCGCAGCGCGCACCGAATTCGAGCTCGGCACCTTCAGATTCGCGAGAGTCCTGTCCTTCGCCGTCCTCGGCGACGACCCGCACGACCCCGGCACGGTCCGCGTCGTCCTCGACGACGGCATCCAGGAGCCGTACCCGATCCTCGCTATCGAATCCGTCGGCCGCTTCGAGCCACCGCCCGTGTCGGTCTGGCGCGAGAACTGGATCGCCCCGAGCGACCCCTGGGCGCGCATCATCTACGGCAACACCCTCGGTGTGATCCGCCAGGCCCGCGCCCGAATCAAACGAACCGGCCTGTCGGCTTGAGCGTGTCGAAGACAAACGAATTGCTTACAGATATACTTGATCTGTAAGCAATTCGTTGTATCGGCGTGGAGGTCGTTCGATGGGCGGTATGCCTTTGCCTCTGATCTTCCAGCGCTCGGACCTTGCCCGGCTCGGGCTGACACCCCATCGTCTGTACGCGATGGCGAAGGCCGGGGAGCTGGAGCAGTTCGCTCCCGGGGTCTACGTCCGTGCCGGCGCGATGGACGACACCGCCGCCACGTGGGCGTCGATCGCGATACGGAACCCGTCGGCGACGATCTGCCTGACCTCGGCCCTGTCGATGCACGACCTGACCGACGAGATTCCCGCCGCCACCGACATCGCCCTGCCGCGGGGCGATCGAACGCTCACCACACGCTTCGCCCCGATCCACTGGCACTCTTTCGACAAGGCCACCTTCACGATCGGCAGGGCAGCGCACGCCATCACCGAGGACATCGAGATCGGCCTGTATTCACCCGAGCGGACCCTCATCGACGTCTACCGCCTACGGCATGACATCGGAGCCGACGTCGCCCACGAAGCGTTGAAACGCTGGCTCCGACGACGCGGCAGCACACCATCCGAGTTGATGGCGATGGCGAGATCCTTCCCTAAGGCGGAGCCCAGTCTCCGGACCGCATTGGAGATCCTTCTTTGAGTCCGAATCCGCAGCATGGAACGCCCTCCGGCGACGCTTTCCTGGCCATTCAGCAGCATTCCCGGAAGCACCGGCTCGATGTCCAGGAGCAGATGACCCTGTACTCCCTGGAGGGACTGCTCGCACGTATCGCGACGTCGCCGTTCCGCGAAGACTTCGTGCTCAAGGGCGGAGTCCTGCTGGCGGCATTCAGCCTCCGCAGGCCCACCAAGGACATCGACCTGCAGGCCACCAGGCTCGCGAACGACCTCGACGAGGTGGCTGAGCGATTCCGTGTCATCGCCGCCATCGACGTCGAGGACGGTCTCGCCTTCGACCCCGCGAGCGTCGCCGCCCGAACGATCCGAGACGGGGACGACTACAACGGTGTCCGGGTCAAGCTGATGGGCCGGCTCGGCAGGGCGCGATTGTCGATCGGTGTCGACGTGAACTTCGGGGACCCGATCTGGCCCCGGCCCGTGGAGGTCACCGTGCCGCGCCTGGTGGACGACGGGCGCGGGCCGGTCACGATGCTCGGCTATCCGCTGCCGATGGTGATCGCCGAGAAGACGGTCACCGTCATTCAGCGCGGAACCGTCAACACCCGGTGGAGGGACTTCGCCGACCTGCACACGATCTCACGCAGCCGTGACATCGCGGCCGGCGAACTCCGCGCGGCGCTCGACGTCGTCGCCGAGTACCGCGGCGCGGTTCTGCGGCCGCTGCTGCCCGAGCTCGCCTCGATGCCGGAGATCGCTCAGTCAAGATGGGCGGCATGGAGGCGCCGCCAAGCGCACGTGGCCTCCCTGCCCGAGGATTTTGCGGATGTGCTCGGTCGGGTTGCCGCGTTCGTCGACCCGGTACTGCATGAGGTCTGGTCGGCATCGGCCGGCTGGGACGCTGCTGCCACCAAGTGGAGCCAGACATAGGGGGAATTCGAGCGGGCGTCCGGGTCAGTCGAACTTGAACCCGAACAGCCCGCCGGTCTCGTCCGCGTCGGTCAAGGGCGGGTGCAGCAGGTACGGGTCGGGATCGAAGCCGCAGTCGCGGCCCTTCGCCAGCACATCGGAGTTGATCGGCACGATGTACTGGAGCCCCTCGGCTTGCGCCACTTCGGCGGCGAGTTGCAGGCCCGAGGCGACCTGCCGCTCATCGACTCCGTCGAAGATCCGGCCGTCGTGGACCAGGAAGTCCGGGCCGCGTCCGCCTCGATGAGCCATGACCGCGCATACGAGGTCGAAGCACAGCACCCGCATGTTCCCGATGCCGTTGCTCTCCTGGTTGGCGATGTGCGGGCGGATGTCGAGGTTCTTCTCGCCCTCGTTGATCGTCAGGTACGCCTCGCGGGTCCGCGAGTAGATCCGGCGGGCGTAGTCGGTGAACAGGTTCGAAGCCTCGCTTCGGTACGAATCCCGTTCACGCAGATCCTCATGGACCCGGCTCTTCAGTTCCAGCAGTTGGAGCCGGACCTCGTCCTGGATGTTCTGGATCCGGTCGAGCAGGTCCGTCTGCTCCCGCAGCGACCGGAGCTGGGCCTCTTTCGAAGCGATCGAATGCTGGAGCATCTGGAGGCCCTGGAGCGCGCCGCCTTGGTTGAGGCGCTGAAGGATCAGCGAGCGCTCGTCGTCCTTCTCTTTGCGTTCTCGGCGGCGCTGATCGATGCGCCGGCGCGTCTCCTGGAGTTCTTCACGGAGGAACCGCTGCCGGTTCTCGGCGACGACCCGGTGGAACTGCTCCACCTCGTCATAGCGGCGCTTCACTTCACGCGGCAGTGCGATGCCGAGCTCTTGGAAGGCCGTCGAGAGGTAGTCGTCGGAGGGGATGTGCTCGCGTTCGAGGGAGTCGCGGATGTCCGCCTCGTTGCGCTTGTCGATTTCGTCGGCTCGGGCCAGATGGTCGATCTCGGTCGTCAACTCGTCGGCCCGGGTCTTCAAGCGCTCGAACTCGGGTATGACCTGGAACCTGTCGATCTGCTCTTGAAGCTGCTCCATGTCGTGCATGAGCAGGCGCACCTTGCCGTCGATCTCCGCTTGATCCCCGACGACCTCGCCCAAATCGAGGCCCTTGAGCGCCTGCTTGAGCCCGGTCACGGAACTCTGCTTCTCGGCCAACGCCCTGTACTGGTCGATGAGCCTGGCGTCAAGGCCGAGGAGATAGGCGAGATGCGTAGAGAACACCGTCTTCTTGATCGCCTTGGTGGAGAACTCCAGCGGTGCTTGAAACCCGCCGTCGCGCTCGCGGCGGATCGTGTAGCCGAGGAGGAATCGCGCCGACAGGCCTTCGACTTCAGTGCTCTGGGGGTACAGGTTCCGCTGGACCTCGGTCTTCCAGTCGCCCAGGCTCATGACGCCGTCGAACGCCCTGCCTTCAAGCGGAGGGGAGGTCTGCACGCGTTTGGCGCCGCCCTGACGGTTGACCTCGAGGGTGCCGCCGAGGATCGGCCAGTCGAGTTCGAGGCTGAACGTCCTCGGCAGGAATACCTCGCGCGAGCACAGGTGCTTGCCGGCGTTCGCGCCAAGGAGGAAGTGCAGCACCTCGATGAGGCTGGTCTTGCCGGAGCCGTTGCGGCTGTCGGAAGAACTGGAGTGCTGCGTCCGCTCGGCGACGATGATGTTCATGCCGGACCGGAAGCGGAACTCCTTGAAGCCGGGGTAGTCGGCGCTGAGTCTCCTGAGCATCAGCGCCTCCCGGTGCGGCGCAGTGTATGGCCGTCGAACTCGACGAGGCCGAGCGCGTAGAGCATGTCGAGTGCGAGCTGGAACCATCCGAAGGTGATCGGCTGCTCGAAGCCGTTGCCTGCGCGCCACTCCTTGAGTCGGGTCCAGGTCTCCGAGACCGTCCGGGGCGATTCAAGCTGCATGCTGATCTGCGCGGCCACAGAGAGCAGCGCCCGCTGGGGGCTGACCGAGCGGTTAGGAAGCAGCATGGGATCCAGTCTCCACTTGGGTGCCGACATCGGGCGGGTTCTCGAAGATGTGGCAGCGCTGAAGGAAGTACGCGAGCACAGTGTAGGCGGCCATCAGCTTGCGTCCGGCGAGTGAACCGCCCCCGACGCAAAGCAAGAGGTCTTCGATGATCTCGTCCGCGTCGGAGCCGGCTTCGAATAGCTCCGAGTACCGGGAGTTCATCGCTTGAGCGGCGAAGGGTTCTGCCATCTCGTCACGGTGGCTGTCGTAATAAGTGTCGACCAGAGTCGTGTACTTCCATGCCTGGCGCAGCCATTCTCGGTTCCAGTCGACGATCCGGTTGAAGTCGAGCTTGTTCTCCTTCGGGAGCGGGATGGAGGACATGTCGTCGGGTCGAGGTGCGGGCATGAGCTTGGTGAGGGTATCGAGCAGGTCGCTGACCTCCTCGATGCCGGTGCGTGACACCAGCATCGTGAAGTCGAGCTCGTCCTTGAGAATGCGGCGCTGGAGGTGTGGTTCAAGATCCAAGAGCAGATCGATGAGCCGGTCCTCGCCCCAGGGGGTGATGGTTATGCCGGGATACTCCAGTTGAGCTGCGGCGATTGCGCTGCCGAGGTCGGGGTGGGAGCCCCCGGCATCGTTGTGGACGAACACGAACTCGCGGAACTCTCCGGCACGGTTGGTGCACGCGCTCTGAATGTCCTTGCGGAACTTGCGGATCGCGACGGCAGGGTTCTGCGTCGTCGATCCGTAGCAGGCGTAAAGCTTCCCGTCCCAGATTCCCAAGCCGTCGGCGCCTCGGTCGCCGCTGCTACGGACTGGCAGGTACCCGCCCGTCGCCGACTTGGCCATCAGCTCGTGGAAGAGCTTCTCGAAGGCGGTGTCGGTGGTCTCCTTGAGCATGGATTTGAAGGCGTCCCTGACGAAGCGCCGGTAGAGGGGTTCTCCTGTCATTGGGCCTCCAGGCTTGCGAGGGGTTCGAGCCGCATTCGGTCGCTGACAGTAATGTCAGTGTGGCACACGGATATTCGACTGTCCAGCACCGTCCCTGGAACGGCTCGAGCTCAGTGCTTGGTCAGGCCGCGGGCCATGTCGAGGACCTCGGTCAGAGCCGTGCACAGCTCACCGTCGCAGCGTCGCACCGCCTGCCGGTAGTTGGAGGGCCGCTTCGACTTGCCTTCGCCGAGCTCACGGCAGACCCCGTCCATGGCGGCGTCCCACGGAGCCCACTCGGTGAGCACCTGCTCAAGGTTGTCATCCCAGACGTAGAGCCTGCCGCGCAAGCGGCCGCTCGGGAAGTCCTGCAGCGGCTCGGCCTTGTGGTACGCCTGGATCCGGCGGTTCTCGGCGATCACCTTCTTCCGCTCCGACTCGGCGTCCTCGGCGGTCTTGCCCTTCTTCTCCAAGAGCCGCGCAGGGTTTCCTTCGTCGGAGTCGAAGACCGTCATCGCCGGGATACCGAGCTCATCGAAGATAATCTGCGCCGCAACCAGATTCGACTTGCCGTTGACGTTCACCACTGCGACGCCGAACTTGAACAGCGGCGCCTTCCTGGCAGCGGCTTCCTCCAGCACCGCCTTGTCGGTCTCGCCCTCCACCAGCACGGCGCCCTCGGCGACGAAGCCCGCCACGAACTGCTCGGTGAGCAGCGAGTTCAGTTGGCCCTGAAGCCGTGCGGCGGGCAGATGCTCGCCGCCGCGGCTCCGGATGGTCTCAATCGTCACCTGGTGGACGCGGCTGGCCGGGCTGGTGTCGCTCTGGGAGCGGCTGATGCGGCGCACCTGGTTGAGGTGCAGAGGGTCGATGAAGACCGAGTTGTGCGTGGCGAACACGACGGTGAGGTTCGACCCCTCCGCTTCGGCCGCTGAGCGGAGGGACCAGGCGAGCTGGCGCGACTGGACGTCGCTCTGGTGGGTCTCGGGCTCCTCCAAGGCGAGCATGACCGCGCGGTCCTCATGCCCGCCGGTCGGCTGCGTTGCGAGCTGCTTGAGGGCGCTGAGCATGACGGTCCGCTGGAATCCGTGTCCCTGGCGGTCGATCGGCACTTCGACCGTGCCGTCGTAGACGCGCATCTCGAACTTCACGTCAGGCGTGTGCTGCGGGATGTTGGCCCGCAACTTGATCCGGTGGCCGGGTCGGTACTCGGCCATCTCGGCGCTGACACCGTCGCTCAGGTCGTCCATCTGCTGGCGCAGCTGCTGCTCCGCCAAGGTGTTGGAGTGCTTCCACGCCCCTTGCCAGACACCGCGGATCCGCTCGTTGACCGGCTTCCGGTCGAGTCCGTCCACCAGTCGGCTGAGGATCGAGTCCTTCGTCTCCCGTGCCTGCTCGTCCGCGCGGAGGTCGGCGCCGACGAGCACGTATTCGAAGCGCTGCCGGAGCTTTCCCCTGCTCAGTAGCTCAGTTGCGTCTGTGAAGAGCTCGTTGAGGTCGTCAGAGTGCTCCTGCTCCCAGTCGAGCATCGCCCGGAGGATCTTGTTGCCCGAGTCGGCAGCGGGCAGTCCGTCGTAGGCAGGTGTCTCGGCAAGCCTTCGGTAGGCCTGCTTCTTCTCCTCGAGCAACTTCTTGGAGCGGATCAGCTCGAAGTCTTCGCATGCCTTCACCAGGCAGGTGAAGTCGTCCCCGTCCTCGGTCCAGATGCGGCGAACGGTGAGCGAGTGCGCGCCGGGCGGCAGGAACCGCTCTCCGATGACTTCCCGGTCCTGGTCGGTGATCGCGGTGAACCGGAGCTCCACCGAGATCACGGGCTCTTCGTCGCCAGCGGCGTAACGGGACACGTCCTCTTCGCTGAGGTCCTTGGCGGAGCCGTTGAGGCACCAGTTGATCGCCCGCAGGATCGAGGACTTGCCGGCGTCGTTGGGGCCGATGAGTGTGGTGACGGTGTCGAAGTCGATGGCGAGGTCGCGGATGCAGCGGAAGTTGCGGATGGCGGCGGAGCTGAGTCGCATGGCTCGACTCTCCTTAGGAAGGGTGTGCTGGAGGCCCCGAGCGTAGCGGTTGGTGTGAACATGATCAACCCACTCTGTGTGCTAATGTTTCACATCACAGGTCGGAACGCTGTCATAAAATAGAGGGGAGGTGGGTCCATGTGGGCAGTGAAACCGCAGGCCGGTAGCCCGCTGGCGGTCGGTGCACGGCGCGCCGCCGTTGACAGGCTGCTCGCCCGATACGCCGACACCTCCGGCTGTATCACCGAGGGGGTTCTAGCCGGGGTCATCGAGCTCTGTGGGCTCCCCGACGAGGAAGCCCAGCTCACTCGCTTGCGTGCAACCGTCCTACCGGATGACCTGGGGCACTTCCGAGAGCCCGTCGCAGCGGCCCTCCGATTGATGGACGACGACCGTCACCGCAATCATCTGGACCGGCGGCTTCTCACAGCCGCTGAGGAAATCGGCCTCAGCGTGCTCCTCCGAGGCGGTCCAGAGTTCGCTGAGGTCGAGCCCGACAAGCATGAACTCCCCAACCTGCCGGCCAACGACATCAGGCGCCGAGCCCGGGACGCGCTCGTGCTTCACAATCAGAAGCTCGTTCACTCGATCATGAGGTCCTACCTGCAGGAGTCGCCCGCACTCGGATACGAAGACCTAGCCCAGGAAGGCATGCTGGGATTGATGCGCGCCGCGCGCAAATTCAGCCCTACGAGCGGCTACAAGTTCTCGACCTACGCGACGGTGTGGGTCCGCCAGTTCATCGAGCGTGCGCTCAAGGACCAGTCGCGGACTATCCGAATCCCCATCCACGCCTTCGAAGACCTAGTCAAGCTTCGCCGGGTCGAACGGCGGCTCCGTGCCGAGAGTCGTGAGCCCGACATAGCCGAAGTCGCCGCAGCCTGCGGCTGGAGCGTCGACAAGGTCAAGAACGTCCGGCGCGACGACTGGACAGTGGTCTCGATGGACAAGGTCGTCAACGAGGACACGCCGTTCGGTGAGCTTATCGGCGAGTACTTCGCACTTCCCGGAGCTGACGTTCCGGTAATCGACGCGGCCGAAACTGAACGAATTCGGAACCTCATCAACCTCTTCCCTACTCGCGATGCCGCAGTACTAGCTGCGAATCTCGGTCTCTTCGACGGCGAAGAGGTCACCCTGGAAACCCTCGGTCAGGTCTTCGGCGTCACTAGAGAACGCATCCGCCAAATCAGGATCAAAGCACTGAAGCGACTCCGCCACGCCTACCGGGACTCGACTGGCGACCTGCACGCGGCGCTGCGACACGAGATCGCCAACCCCACCAAAGACATACCTGACCTCGAACCAAAGGAAGGGAAGAAGGCCGATGTCCCCTCGCGACGAACTCACCGAGTACCTGCGAAGGCAGTTGATAGGTCCCGCAGAAGGCGAGGAGGAAGTCCTCGAAGGGCCGCCTGACAGCCGGTACCTGATGGGCACCCTCTACCCGCGGGACGCCGACCTGCACACCAGACTCGACACCGCGGCCGAGGCCATCGACGGCCAAGGGCCCGAGCCCGACCGTGACGACACGCAGCCCGCCGTCGACCCGCTCCCCGAGTCGAACGCATGGCTGCCCTCGTCAATGGGCATCACCTTCTTCACCGACGCCGCCACCCTCAACGTCGGATGCCGGGCCGCCCGCTACCGGCTTGAGCCCGGCCGCGCCCGGCGCTGGCATCGGATCCCGATGCCCGACGAGACCCACAAGCTCGCGCGGGGAACGACCAGTGTCAGCGTCTTCGAGGGCCGCGGGGAACTGCTCATTCAACGCCGCCCCTGCGGTTCAGGGTCCCTGATCACCGTCGCACTCGCCAACAAGGAGGTCGCGGGCGAAGGCGGCGGCACCGACTGGGACCGCATGCTCTTCCAGGTCGGTCTCGACATCGACATTCCCGAAGGGCGGCTCCTCGAGTACCCGTCGGCCCGGCTCGTCAGCCGCGACCTCGAAGAGCAGGAGCTGCGGCTCCAGTACCGGCACGTGCGGACGTACGCCGTCGGCAACGGTTGCGCGGTCAAGGAGCGCACTGATGCGGCCGGCATCGTCACCGGTCTCTCGGCGACGTTCATGCCGCAGGTCGACGTCCCCGGCGTCCGGGCATCAGGCCCGGACTCACCGGTGCTGAACATCAGCCACCTCGCGGACCCGGCGGTGCCGGTGCAGCAGCTGCGCACCGAACTCGACGGTTTCGCCGCGCTCTACCGCGCCTGGTGCGACGAGCAGCACCGAGCAAGCCTGCCCCCTTGGGGCGAGGATGCGGCGGCACGCATCCTCGCGCGCATCGACCAGGCCGTGGACCGGATCGAGTCCGGGGTCCGCACCCTCTGCGATCCGGCTCGACCCGAGCTCCTGCGGGCCTTCCGCCTCGCCAACCGCGCCATGGCATTGCAGATGCGCCACAGTGAAGACGACCTCGGTGGGAGGCTCCGCGACCGCCTGGACCCGGCCGCACTCGAACCCGAAATCAGGACGACCGCGACCTGGCGGCCGTTCCAGCTGGCGTTCTTCCTGCTCGCACTCGACGGCACAGCGGATGCGGGCCACCCGGACCGGCACGTCACCGACCTCATCTGGTTTCCCACCGGCGGCGGCAAGACCGAGGCGTACCTCCTCGTCGCGGCGTTCACGATCCTGCTGCGCCGCAATGCCGCGGACGGCGGCGGGACCGCCGTGCTCAGCCGCTACACGCTCAGCCTGCTCACCACCCAGCAGTTCCAGCGGACCGCCGCGACGGTCTGCGCCCTCGAAGCGCTCCGCCAGGACGACCCGGAATCCATCCCCGGCAAGGCGATCACGCTCGGGCTCTGGGTCGGTGAGCAGACCACCCCGAACCACCACGACCGAGCCCGAGAGGCCTTCGCGACCGAGCGCACCGCGAGCGAGCCCGAAGGCCGCTTCATCCTTGACCGGTGCCCGTGGTGCGGCACCAGGATCATGCCCCGATACCACTCCGACGACGACCGGGACTACGGCGTGCGGGCCGCAGTCGACTCCTGCGAGTTCTTCTGCCCCAGGGAGACCTGCCGCTTCCACGGGAGACTGCCGATCTCGGTGATCGACCAGGATCTCTACCACGAGCCGCCTACCTTCCTGCTCGGCACCGTCGACAAGTTCGCCCGGCTTGCCTGGGAACGCGAATCGGGAAGACTGCTCGGGGCCGGAACCGGCTGCGCGCCACCGTCGCTGGTGATCCAGGACGAACTCCACCTCCTCACCGGCCCGCTCGGCACCACCGTCGGCGTGTACGAGGCCGCGGTGATCGGGCTGTGCTCCGCACGCGGCGCTCGCCCCAAGGTCATCGCCTCGACCGCCACCATCCGGCGCGCCGGCGACCAGGTTCGCGCCCTCTACGGCTCCGACGTCCAGCTCTTCCCTCCCGCCGGGCTCGACGCCAGGGACTCCTATTACGCCAAGGAGGACAGCGACGAACGGCACCCGGACCACAAGCCGGCCCGTCGGTACCTCGGTGTCATGGCCCCTGGACACACCGCGGGTCGCGCCGCAGTCGCGACCGCCGCGGCGATGCTCCAGGGCCCGATGGAACTCCCCACGGCGCACCGCGACGACTACTGGACGCTCGTCTCCTACCACCAGAGCCTGCGCGAGCTCGGACGCACCGTCACCGCGGCTTCCGACGACCTCCCCGCCGAACTCCGAGGCATCGCCCGCAACGCCCCGCCTCGCCAGCTCACGGAAGCCGCCGTCGAAGAACTCTCCAGCCGCCGCGACCGCTACGAGCAGCCCGGCATCCTCGACAACCTCGCCAAACCCTGGACCGATCCCCGAGCAGTCTCGTTTCTGCCGTGCACCAACATGCTCTCCGTCGGGGTCGACGTCAAACGCCTGGCGCTCATGCTCATGCTCGGCCAGCCCAAGACCACCTCCGAGTACATCCAGGCCACCAGCCGCGTCGGCCGCGACCGCGTGCCCGGCCTGGTCGTCACTTTTCTCAACGCCACCAGGGCCCGCGACCGCTCGCACTACGAGTCCTTCGGCATCTACCACCGCTCGCTCTACCGGCATGTCGAACCGACCAGCGTCACCCCCTGGTCAACCCCGTCACGGAAGCGGGCCCTCCACGCCGCGTTGGTGATCCTGGTGCGCCACCGGCTCGGACTGACCGAAGAGGACCGAGCAGGCGAGATCCTCGACCGGATGCCCGAGGCCGAACGCCTCGCCGCGGAGATCGCCGGATGGGCCCAGCTCTCCGGCGGACCCGAACAAGCCGCGGCGGTCCGGGCCGACCTCGGCGAAATCCTCGCCACCTGGGTCGCCGAGGCGCAGCAGGCCCGCGACGAGGGCAGACGCCTCTACTACCACACCACGACCAAGCAGCATCAGCGCCTGATCAAAGACTTCGGTCAGACGCGTGGGCACTGGGAGACGCTCCAATCGATGCGCAATGTCGACCGCGAATGCAAGGTCGACGTGATGAAGGGATTCTTCAAGTGAACCGAGTGCTGCGCGTGCGCCAGTCCCAGACGATCGTGCCGTTCGGCGTGGGCGCCGTCATCGACATCCAAGGCGAGTCCTTCGTCGCCGCAGGCACCGAGCACTGGCCACGCGGCGGACCGGCGACCGAGGTCCGCGCGCCGCGGCTCGCCCAGCGGCTCGGCGTCGCCCGCTTCTACGCCGCACCGCCGACACTCAACGAGCGCTTCGACTCCGAGCATGCACCGGGCGCGCCGTACCTGCGCTTCCCCGCCTGGCTGTTCTGCCGGTCCTGCCGCCGCATGCGGCACTGGACCTGGCGCGACGAACAGCCCGGCGAAGCGCCCCGGTGCAAACGATGCCCCGAGAAGCCCGTCCTCTCGCCCATGCGATGGGTGCAGATCTGCCGCGACGGGCACCTGGGCGACGTCAACTGGCGTTGGTGGGCGCACTGGAACGCCGAGAACAGCACCACGATCAAGTGCACGATGCAGGACAGCCCGATCGATTTCACCGTCACCGACGGGAAATTCGGCCTCGAAGCGCTCGACATCGTTTGCCGCGCACCGAAGTGCGGGGCCAGGCGCAACCTGCTCAAGCTCCTCGGACCCAGCGGCATGGCCTGCACCGGACGCAATCCGTGGCAGCCCGCGGCCGAGGACTGCAAGCAGCGGACCCTCGTCGTACAGCGGACGGCCGGGAACCTCTACTACCCGACCGTCTACTCGGCGCTTGACATCCCCCAGCATTCGGGCGGGCACGGCGACGCCGATCCGCTCGCAGCCGAAGTACGCGCACACGATCTCTGGATCACGCTCTGCGGCATGGACGACACTGCCGGAATCACTGCCCTGCGACCTGTCATCGCCGCCGCTACCGGTGCCACGGAAGCGTTCATCGACACGCTGCTCGCCGAGGAGCGCGGCGAGCTGGGCACCGACGGTGCCTCCGCTCCTCCCACTGCGGCCGCAACCGACTTCAGCCGCGAGGAATGGGCGGCCTTCACTTCCGACCGGCCCGATCTGAGTCGCAACTTCGACATTCGCACCGGCTCGCTCGGGATCGAAGATGAAGCCGATCCCCTATGGACCGAACTGGACGGGCTCGTCGGTCGCGTCGTTCTTGCCGACCGGCTCCGCGAGGTCCGGGCACTGGCGGGCTTCAGCCGCTACTCGCCCGAAGCTCGGCAGCTTCCGGTGAACACCACTCGCCGGAGTAGCTGGCTGCCCGCCGTCGAAGCCTACGGGGAAGGCATCTTCATCACGCTCGACGAGCAGCGGCTCGCCGCATGGGAATCCGTCCCGAGTGTCCGTGCCCGAGCCGCCCAAGTGGACGACGACATGCAGCACTCGTTTCAGCTCACCCGGCTTCAAGCGGCCGCCGGGACGCGGGTGTCGCCCCGGTTCCTACTGCTCCACACCCTTGCCCACCTGCTCATCCGGACGCTGTCCTTCGAATCGGGATACAACACCGCGAGCCTGAGGGAACGCGTCTACGGGCGCCCCGAGCACGGACAGCACGGCCTGCTCCTCTACACCGCGGCAGGCGACGCCGAAGGCACCCTCGGCGGCCTCGTCAGTCAAGGCGAGGCACCGCGCCTGGCCGAGACGCTGCTGCGCACCATCGAATCCGCCGCCTGGTGCTCCGCGGATCCCCTATGCCTCGAACACGCCGGGCAGGGCTACGAAAAGCTCAACCGCGCCGCCTGCCACGCCTGCGTCCTGCTCCCAGAGACCAGCTGCGAAGCCGGCAACACCCTCCTGGACCGCTCAATGCTCATCGGCGGCAACGGCATTCCCGGGTACTTCGAGTCGTTCGCCGAGCTCGCCCGCGACGCCGCCGCTCTGGCGGTCGAGTGAACCATGGGAATCCGTTACCTGGACCTCACCGACGCGCAGCGCCACGTGCTCGAAACGCTCGACTTCGATCGGAACCACCTGGTGACCGGACCGCCTGGGTCGGGGAAGTCAACCCTTGCGCTCCACTGGGCAGTCATGCTGTCCCTCGCGGGCAAGCGGGTGCGCCTGATGACCCGATCCCGCCTCCTGGCCCGATACTTGGAGATCCGCCTCGACTGGCTCTCCCCAGACGCGAACATCCGGGTCACCACAGTCCACGACTGGCTCAGAGAGTCGTTCGGCTTCTCCCATGCCGCCAGTGCCGACGGTTGGCCGGACTGGGACGATCTGTACCCCAAGGCGATACGGAC
Organism: Glycomyces rhizosphaerae; assembly: GCF_042647865.1. Lineage (NCBI taxonomy): Bacteria > Bacillati > Actinomycetota > Actinomycetes > Glycomycetales > Glycomycetaceae > Glycomyces > Glycomyces rhizosphaerae. Next base: position 28,034 of record NZ_JBHRWO010000018.1, on the reverse strand, counting down.
CACCCGGTCGGGCATCGCAATCGTCGTCGACGAGGGGCAGGACCTTCCGCCGGAGTGCTACCACCTGGCTCGCTTCAGCGGTGCACGGTTGACTGTGTTCGCCGACGAATGCCAGCACCTCGGGCCACGGCAGTCCACACTCAGAGAGATCGCCGCCGGAATCGGGGTGGAGCGGTCGTCCGAAGTCCGAGGCAGCCACCGAGTCCCCGCCGCCGTCGCGGACCTGATCACCTGGCTCGGCGTGCCGAATCTCGTCCCCGCTGAGGCGACACGCGAGAGCGTGCCGCGAATACACCCGGTCGGTGACCCGGCGGGCCTCGCCCGTCTCGTGCTCAGACTCAGACGCGAACACCCGAGTCGGCGCATCGGCGTCATCTTCCGAAGCGCCGACGAACACCAGCGACTGGAGGAGGACCTGCGCCGCCTCAACCGCCACCTGAACCCGCAGAGCTACCGTTCGCGGCCCGGACCGCTCACCGTCGACCCGACGCGTTCAGGTCTCCTGCTGGTCAACCGGAAGAGCGTCAAAGGGCTCGAATTCGACATCACGGTCGTCGCCGACGCGCACAACGACGCCGCGATCGACCCGACCGATGCCGGCGTCCGCATCACCTACGCGATGCTCGCCGCCCGCACCCGGGACCAGCTGCACCTCTGCTACCAGGGGACGAGGGAACCGCCGCTGCTCGAGGACATGCCAGGTGCCATCGTGCTGCGGCAGCCCGGTCCGACACGCACCGCACTGGCCTAGGATGCGGACTGCTGACATGAGAAGGGGGAAACGTCATGGACGCTGTAGAGGTGAGTTCGGCCGATATCGCCAGGCTGGCAGGGGTGCGACCCACCGCCGTCAGCAATTGGCGCCGCCGCCACAGTGACTTTCCCGCCCCAGTCGGCGGCACCGAGAAGAGCCCCAGGTTCAGCCTGGACGAAATACGCCAATGGCTGGCAGCACAGGGACGGAACATCGACGTCGGCTCGCAGCGCGAGTTCGAGCACGCAGTGAACACCGCCGCCGTCACCACGCCGGTTGCGGAAACCTTGCGCAATGCCCTGTTCGCACTGCTCGACCATGCGGGCGAGGAACGAACCGATGAGCACGGTTGGCGCATGCGCCTGCAAGCGGACGCGAACCGGCTGACGAAGGAGCAGCCCGGCCTGGCCGACGGCGACGCGATCGACGACATCGACACCGCCCAGGCGACAATGCTCAACGCGGCGCTCGAAGCCGCCGGGGACCTGCCCGTTCGTGAGCTGGCCGCCGATCTGTACGACGAAGTCGTCACCAGACGCCTCGGCAAAGGCGACACCGCGACACCCGCCGAGCTCGCCGACCTGATGGTCCGCTTGGCAGAGCCCGGAGAGGGACCACTGGTCGACCTCGCGTGCGGCGCCGGCTCCATCCTCATGGCCGCAGCCCGGCATGGCTGCCGCGAGGTCGCCGGTACTGAGACGAACGCCGCGCGTGCGCAACTGGCCGCACTACGCCTGAGAGCGGAGCACTTCGAACCCGCTGTCAGCGTGTCGATCAAGCGCGTCGATGCTCTCGGCAACGATCCGTTCGGGCCGGGCACTGCCGCCGCCGTGGCCACGAACCCTCCGTTCAACGACCGCAATTGGGCACAGGACATCCAAGAGGACGAACCCTGGTGGATCTACGGCATCCCCTCCAGCAGAGACTCCGAGCTCGCATGGCTGCAACGAGCGTTGTTCCAGTTGCGCCCAGAGGGGATCGCGGCGGTCGTCATGCCGCCATCCGCGGCCATGCGCCCGTCAGGCCAGAGGATCAGGAGGCGAATGCTGAGCGACGGCGCCATCAAAGCGGTGTTCGCACTGCCCCGCGGCAGCTTCCACGGAACCTCACTCGCCCCGCACCTGTGGCTAATGAGCAGATCTTCAGCACCCTCGTTGGAACAGCACGTCCTCACTGCGGACTTCAGCGACTACACGGCAGAACCGCACCGACCAGACTGGGGCCGCATCGCGAACGACGCCGTCGCGGCCTGGTCAGCCTTCAGACGAGGTAAGGATCTACCGATCAGCCAGGCGAGAGCCACGTCAGTGATGACGCTGCTCGAAGGCAATGCGGACTTGACGCCTGGGCGCTATCTCCCGTTCCGGCTGCCCGCTCCGGACCTCCAATGGTTGGAGCAGCAGCGGTCTGCGACCAGCGCTCAGGTAGGCGCCCTCGCGGATCGAATGGGGAGCATTCCCGGCACGCTTCCCGAACTGACCGGCGCCGTTCGCTGGGAAACGATGGAGTCCCTCGCTCAGGCCTCGGAGGTCAGTCTCCATAGGGGTCTTCCGTCGGAAGGGAAACCAGGGCCGGAAACCGCGACGATCAGGACCGTCCACGCGGATTCCAGCGGCCGGGAAGGGCAAGCGCCGGTCGAACCCGGGCAGCACGTGCCGCGCATTAGAGAAGGTGACTTGTTGGCGGCGGTATACGGTGAGCGCCTTTGGGTCCGCCAGGCGACCGCGGATGATCTCGACGCGGCACCGGCGTGGGGGACGGCCATCATCCGCACCGACCCGAGGCAGATCGACCCGGCGTTCCTCGCCGGATTCCTGTCCAGCACGTTGGCCCATCAGCAGCTCGCCCGCTCATCGACGTCCATGGGCGTCAATTCGATGCGTGACCTGCTGAGAATCCGGGTCGCCCTGCCGAACCTCCAGGACCAGCGGCGCTACGCCGGCCTCTTCACCGTTCTCGCGGAAGTGGCCGTAGACGCCGAGCATGTGGCCGCCCGCACCAACGAACTGACCCGGGCCTGGCGGGACAGCGCCTGGGCCGCAATCGTCGGCACCGACCCCGTTGAGTGACGGCGGAACCGCTCCCTGCCACCGTGCCGGTATGGTTGGTGGCCGACCCTGCTGAACCTCTCACGCGAATGGGGTGCCCGTGTCCGGCAATGCCGATGTCGCCCTTTACCTTCCGAAGCAGCTCAACCGCCGGTTGCGGAAACTGCCGCCGGAGGTCCGCGAACTGACGACGAGCTTCTTCGCGAAGTTCAACGAGGACTTCCGCCGCAACGCGATCCACCTCGAACCGATCCGGCAGGTCAAGGACCGCAGGCTGCGCACCGCGCGACTGAACCAGGCTTGGCGGGCGATCCTTTTGCAGGCGGACGACCAGGAGTTCGTGCTGCTCGACGTGGCCCCGCACGACGAGGCCTATCGCCGGATCAAGGTGATCAGCTGGGGCGTCAACCCGACGTTCGCGAACTTCGAAGTCAGCTACCTCGACGAACTCCAGTTGCCCGTGCAGGCACAGGCTCTGGGAAGTCCTGCTGCTGAGAGACACTCGGCCGGTGTCTTCGACCCCTACACCGACGCTCAGCTCTCCGAACTCGGCATCCGCCCGGAGCTCCTACCAGCGCTGCGTCCGCTGGCCACCGAGGAGGAAGTCCTCGCGCTGGCCGAAGGACTCGACGACCGGATCGCGCAGATCGTCGTCGACCTCGCTTCCGGTGTCGCCTACGAGACCGTCATGGACCAGATCACCCGTCCCGGCGCTTCCAGCGACGAGATCGACGTCAGCGACATCGCCGCCGCCCTGAGGAATCCGGCCTCCCAAGTGACCTCTACCGATGCTGCGGTCGCCAAGATGATCGACGCCGGATTCGAGGCGTGGCAGCTGTTCCTCCACCCCGACCAGCGCAAGCTCGTCGACCGTTCCTACAACGGGCCCGCTCGCGTCGCAGGAGGTCCGGGCACTGGAAAGACCGTTGTGGCGCTGCACCGGACCGCCCGGCTCGCTCGGGCGCTCGAGGTCGGCGGCAACGACCGAATCCTTCTGACCACCTACAACAAGCGACTCAAGTCCGATCTGGAGCGCAGGCTCGGCAAGCTGCTCGACGATGCGGCCCGAGCGCGAGTGGACGTGGTCAACATCGACCGCCTCGCGTTGGACATCGCGAGGGAGCTGACCGGGGAACGGCGCCGACCGGTCTGGAACGACGATGAACTCCGCGACCTTTGGCAGCAGGTACTCGATGCAGCGGACGAGACCGGTTTCGAAGCCGCCTTCCTCCTGGAAGAGTGGCGCGAAGTGATCCTGGCGGGATTCATCACCTCCAAGTCCGCCTACCTGGCGGCAGAGCGCCCGGGACGAGGAACGCGCCTGGGGAAGGCGCAGCGAGCCCGCGTCTGGGACCTGGTCGAGCGCTACCTGGCCCTTCTCACCGCCGAGCAGGTCTGGTCAGGGGAGCAGATCTGCATGGCCGCCGCGCTCGCCGAAAACGCGCGGGCCTGGACCGGGAAGCGACGGTACCGGCACATCGTCGTGGACGAGGCCCAGGACCTCTCAGCCGTGCATTGGCGCCTGCTTCGGATGCTATGCCCTGAAACGACCGACGACCTGTTCATCGCAGGCGACAACTTTCAGAGAATCTACCGGCAGCCACTGCGAATGGCACCGCTCGGCATCGACATTCAGGGCCGGTCCCGAAACCTCACCTTGAGCTATCGGACGACGCGCCAGATCCTCGATAAGGCCATGCTGGTCATGTCGGATGCCGAAGCCGACCCGGTTGACGAGGACGCGACCGACTTGAGCGGATATCGCTCCGTCCTCTCCGGAGCCGAGCCGAGGTTTCTTCCACAGCGCGACGAGCGGTCGGAGATGCGAGCCGTCATCGACCAGGTCCTCAGTTGGGCTGATCGCGGCGCCGAACGCAACTCCATCGTCGTCTGCATGCCGAACGCGAAATCGGTCCCGCGCTACGTCGACGCACTTCAAGCAGCGGGCGTTCCCGCCGTTGCGGTCCGGGACGACATCCCCGAAGGAGACAGCGTCCACGTCACCACCATCAACGGGCTCAAAGGCACTGAATACCACCGTGTGGTGCTCACCGAGGTCGGCGCCGACCGCTATCCGCGCCGCTTCGCTACCAGTCTCGCCGACGCCGACCCGGTCGCCCACGCGCAAGCGCTCGAACGCGAGCGAAATCTGCTTTTCGTGGCGTTCACCCGCGCCTGCCGTGATCTGACGGTGGTCTGGTCAGGTGAGCCGAGCCCGCTGCTCCGCCAAGGCTGAGCCGGCGCGGCCATCGCCTTGCCCGCTGGGGTATCTGTTCCCCCTGGTTCGATCCAATCGAATAGAGCGCGCTTGCACGCCGTCCCTTGGGGTTCGGTTCCGATGTTGAGGGTTGTAGACAGAAGCGCAGTACGCTAACGTCCCTCATGTATTGAAGGCGTTACGCAAAGTGGTGGGCACGTCTGACGCCCTTTCTTCCCTTGGGAGGCAGCGCCATGGCCGGAACCGTCCGAGACATCCTCGACCACATTCGCGAGACCTCGCAGAACAACGCGGAGCGCGGCCGTCGATTCGAGCAGCTCATGCTCGCGTTCTTCCGTACCGATCCGCAATGGAGACAGCAGTTTTCCGAAGTGTGGATGTGGGCCGATTCCCCTCTCGCCGAGCACAACGCCACCGACACCGGTATCGACCTCGTCGCCCGCGAAGCGGGATCCGAAGCGTTCTGTGCGATTCAGTGCAAGTTTTACGGACCCGACAAAGTCATCCGAAAGGCCGACCTCGACTCCTTCTTCACCGCCTCGGGCAAGAGGGGCATCAACCGCCGCATCATCGTCTCGAGCACCGACAAGTGGGGCCCGAACGCCGAGTCCGCACTCGTGGACCAGCAGGTCGAGGTGACCAGGGTCGGCATGTCCCAACTCGACACAAGCCCGATCGACTGGGGCAAGGTCGCCTCCGAATACGCATGGGCGGAAGGAGAGCGTCTCGGCCCACAGTACCTGCACGCCAAGAAGGCGCTCATGGCGCATCAAGAGGAGGCGATCGAAGCAGTTCTCAGCGGGTTCGAGATGCACGACCGTGGCCGACTCACCATGGCCTGCGGCACGGGCAAGACCCTGACCTCGCTCAAGGTTGCCGAACGGCTCGCCTCCACACTGGAAGAGCCGCTCAGTGTGCTGGTCCTGGTGCCTTCGATCGCCCTGCTGTCTCAGACGATCCGCGAATGGGTTTTCGAGGCCGAGACCGCTCTGCGGCCGTTCGCGGTCTGTTCCGACCCGAAGGTCTCGAAGCGCGCCAACCAGACCGACTCCGGAGACCAGTCGGTGCACGACCTCGCCCTGCCCGCCACGACGAGCGTCGCGAAGCTCGTCGATCGGATCCGCGGCGGCGAATACGGACCCGGCATGACAGCGGTCTTCTGTACCTATCAGTCCCTGCCGACCATTGCCGCGGCCCAAGTCGCCGGCCTCGAAGCGTTCGACCTTGTCGTCTGCGACGAGGCGCACCGCACCACCGGTGCCGCCCTGACCGATCGGGACGAGTCCAACTTCATCCGAATCCACGATCCGGCCTACATCATCGCCGAACGGCGCCTCTACATGACCGCTACACCGCGGATCTACACGGAGCCCGCCAAAGCCGAGGCTCAACGGAGGAGCGTCGAGCTCTGCTCGATGGACGACGAGGCGAGATTCGGACCCGAGTTCCACAAGCTGGGCTTCGGGGAAGCGGTCGAAGCCGGACTCCTCGCGGACTACAAGGTCCTGGTGCTGGGCGTCGATGCGGGCTACGCGGCCAGGACCATGCAGGTGGAGCTCGCGGACGACAACATGGAACTCAATGTTGCCGACGCCGCCAAGATCATCGGAGTCTGGAACGGCCTGCGAAAGCGCCTCGGACCCTCGATCGAGGAGAACGGGTTCCGCCCCGGCGAGGCACCCATGCGGCGCGCCGTCGCCTTCGCGCGGAACATCGCCGCGTCGAAGCACCTGACCGAAGTCTTCCCGCAGGTGACCGACCGGCTCGGCGGGTCGGCCGAAGGCGGTCTGCGTTGCGAGATCGAGCATGTCGACGGAACGATGAACGCCCTGGAACGCGGCAGGGCACTCGAATGGCTGAAGTCCGACCCCGGCGAGGGGACCGCCCGGATCCTCTCCAACGCCCGATGCCTGTCCGAGGGCGTGGACGTGCCGGCGCTCGACGCGGTGCTGTTCCTGCACCCGCGCAACTCGGTCATCGACATCATCCAGGCAGTGGGACGGGTGATGCGACGAGCTCCGGGCAAGGATTACGGGTACATCATCCTGCCCGTCGCCGTTCCGGAAGGCGTTCCCCCGAACGAGGCCCTCGACGACAACGAGCGATACAGGGCGGTGTGGCAGGTTCTCAACGCCCTTCGCTCCCATGACGACCGGTTCAACGCGGAAGTCAACCGGATCGGACTCAACAAGTCCCGCTCCGATCGGATCCAGATCGGCCACATCGCCGACGACCACGACCCGAGCGACCTCGGCACCCTCGTACAGGCGGCCCGGGACGGCATCCCGTCGGTCGAAGAGTGGCGCAACGCCATCTACGCACGGATCGTGCAAAAGGTCGGCACCCGGGCCTACTGGAAGGAATGGGCCAGAGACATCGCGGCCATCGCGGGAAACCACATGACCCGCATCCGAAACGCCCTCGACCTGCCGGGCAGGCGAGCGGTACTCGACTCGTTCGTCGCAGCCCTGCGCTCGAACCTCAACCCCTCCATCTCAGAGCATGATGCGATCGAAATGCTCGCACAGCATCTGATCACGAAACCGGTCTTCGACGCCCTCTTCGAACAGTACGAGTTCGCCGCGCACAACCCGGTCTCCGAGGCCATGGAGACCGTGCTCGAAGCCTTGGACGACCAGGCCATGGACTCGGAGCGCGATACGCTCAAACGGTTCTACGAGCAAGTTCGGACTCACATCGAAGGCATCGACAACCCTGCGGGGCGTCAGAAGGTCCTTCTGGAGCTGTACGAGCAGTTCTTCAAGAACGCCATGCCGCAAGTGTCCGATCGACTCGGCATCGTCTACACCCCTGTCGAAGTCGTGGACTTCATCCTCCACCTCACCGATCAAGGCCTGCGGAAGTACCTCGGTGCCTCGCTGAGCGACGAAGGGGTCCAGGTGATCGACCCGTTCGCGGGCACCGGCTCATTCCTCGTCAGGCTTCTCCAATCGGGCCTCGTCCGCCCTGAGGATCTCGTCAGGAAGTACGGCAGTGAACTGCACGCCAACGAGATCGTCCTGCTCGCCTACTACATCGCCGCCGTCAACATCGAAGAGGCGTTCCACGGCAGGTCTGGGGAAGCGGGCTACCGGCCGTTCGACGGCATGGTCTTGACCGACACGTTCCAGCTCTACGAAAGCCGGCATGAGGCCTCGGACGGTGTGCTCGGCGGCAACACCGAACGCGCGGTGCGCCAGCAGAGCGTCCCCATCATCGTCGTCATCGGCAATCCGCCGTACTCCGTCGGCCAGAACAACCAGAACGACGGCAACCAGAACCTGAAGTACCCCGAGCTCGACCGGCGCATCCGCGAGACATACGCGGCCAAGTCGACCGCCACCAACAAGAACTCGCTCTATGACTCGTACGTGCGCGCGCTGCGCTGGGCGAGCGACCGGATCGAGGACGACGGCGTGATCTGCCTCGTCCTGAACAACGGGTTCATCGACGGGAACACCGCCGCAGGGCTGCGCCGCACCCTCACCGAGGAGTTCGACGCTATCTACTGCTTCAACCTCCGAGGCAACCAGCGGACCGCCGGCGAGCTCTCGAAGAAGGAGGGCGGCAAGATCTTCGGTTCGAGCAGCCGGGCGGGAATCGCGGTGATCCTGCTCGTCAAAGGCGGCAGTGCGGCTGAAGGCGAAGCGTGCAACCTCTTCTACCGGGACATCGGCGACTACCACGATCGGAAGCGCAAGCTGGAGATCGTGGCGAACGGGACCGACCTCATCCGGGCGAAAGGCCTGGACGCCCTTGGATGGCAGCAGCTCGACCCGGAAGCCGACGGCGATTGGATCAATATCAGAGACAAGCGCTTCCAAAGTTTCCGCGTGATGGGGCAGACCGCTGGGCCTGGAGAACTCGATTCCCCGATCTTCGGGGTGCGTTCCCGAGGGCTCTCAACTGGCCGGGATGCTTGGGCCTACAACTTCTCGAATGCCTCAGTAATCAGCAACGTGCGGTCGATGATCGACTTCTACAACGGTCGAGTGGACCAGACGGAATCCTCCAGCAAAGCCAGCGCGGCCAAGGCATCGGCCGTGAATGGTGACTTCTTGGTTGCAGATGGGAGCCGTTTCAGTTGGAACGTAGCCGACCGAGGCAGACTACTGCGTGGAGAACGGCTCAGCGTTGACGAACAGCGGGTTTTCCAGGGTACCTACCGTCCGTTCGCCAAGCAGTACGTCTACTTCACCGCCGCCACGAGTGACCGCGTCTATCAGTTGGAACGATTGTTTCCAGCCTCCGACCTCGGCAACGTGGGCTTCTACGTCGTCGGCGCAGGTTCTGCTGTCCCATTTTCAGCTTTGGTGACCGATGCCGTGCCAAACCTTCATGTAACCGGAGCGGGCAGCGGCGGACAGTTCTTCCCACGCTTCACATATCACGCCAACGCGACGGGCGGAACGCTGTTCGACCAGGAGCCTTCCCAGTACACACGAGAAGACAACATCACTGATGCCGCCCTGATGGACTACCAGGAAACCTACCGAGACGCTTCGATCTCGAAGGACGACATCTTCCACTACGTCTACGGCATTCTGCACTCGCCGGGCTACCGGTCGGAGTTCGAAGCGGACCTTCGAAAGTCGCTGCCTCGTATCCCCAAAGTCGAGCGGTTCCACGATTTCGCCCGCTCGGGCAGTCGGCTCATGCGGCTGCACCTCGCCTACGAGACGGTCGAACCGTGCTCTCGCATCCGGGAGATCGTCAGTGCGACCGCCACGGCCGACCCTGGGGACCTCTATCGCGTCGACCGCAAGATGCGATTCGCGTCCAGGCAGGATCGCACCCGGATCGTCTACAACTCGCACGTCACGCTCGCCGACATCCCGGAAACCGCCTATCGCTACCAGATCGGCTCGCGTTCGGCCGTCGAGTGGATCATGGACCGCTACTACGTCCGCACCGACAAGGCCAGCGGCATCGTCAACGACCCCAACGACTGGTCCGAGGATCCGCGCTACATCATCGACCTGCTCAAAAGGATCGTGACCGTGAGCCTGGAGACCATGAAGATCGTCGACGCCCTCCCCGCGCTCGAGATCTTTCCGGACCAATAAGACACCCGATGTTCTAGCGTTTGCCCTGGTGCTGGAAGCGGCCCTTGAGGAACGGTCGAGCAGCTCTTCAGCTAGCCGCGCGATCGTTCGAAGGATCGCCGTCGGCGGGGCGGCGAGGTCGAGCGGGAACCGGAAGATGCGGATGGGGGAGTTCCGAATGCTCAGCCATTCGGGATCCTGCAAGCCGTGGGCGTACACCAGGCACCCGGTCGTCGCACCGAGCGCGGTGCAGTACGACACGATCTGGAAGTGGTCGCCGTTCGTTCCCCGTTTGTCCTGGAACTTGTACTTGGCGTCTACGACCGCGTTCGGAGCTCCGTCGACGGAGACGACCATGTCGGCGATGATTCGGACGGTCCGCTGGTCATCGAGGTGGCCGTGGAACTGGTCGTCGACCCGACCTCGGAAGCGGGCGAACGACTCCCGCAGCGCCACGGTCACGAACTCCTCGAAGACCTGGTGCACCGGGACCACGAACGACGCCACGTTCAAATCGCCCGGGCTGGTCTCTGAGGATTGGTGGCGCAGCACGATTTCCGCGATCCGGAGCGCATCGGTGTAATGCGCGTTGAGGCGTGTGGGCGACCAGGCCTGGTCCGACGTCACGCCGGCCAGGTAGCGGACATCATGAAGGCGCGCATCGAGACGGGCGATCCGCGCCGGAATCCCGTCGGGAAGCCTCGGGACACGGGCCATGCTCCGCAACGCGGTCCTGAGCAACCGATTCTCGAACACGTCGGTCGAGTACTCGTCGTGTCGCACCTCCAAGGGGAACGACTGCCCAGGACGGGCGGCGATCTGATCGGCCACCCTCAGACGGCCCCGGACGAGCGGCAGGGTGGCATCGACGGACGCATACCCCCGGATCGGCCCGCGAGCCAGCGCGCGCTCGGAGTACCGGACCAGCGACTCGGCCAGTGCGGGCCAGAGATCGTCCTCAGCAGCGCCGGGTGCGTCCTCGGGAAGGAAGTTCGGGTTCTTGGCGTACCCGAGCAGGAACAGCAGCCGCGAGATGCCCATCTTCGGTTTCACTTGGACGTCCAGGTCGCCGATGCGAACCGCGCCCACCTTGCCGGTGCCGCTCAGCCGCCATCGTCCACCCGACTCGGGTGCGATCTTGACGAGTCCGGTTTCCGAAAGCGCGGCAGCGGTGCCGTGATCGATGGCGCGGACCACGGGCTCCTTCTGGAATTCGCCCAGCACCACGAGTTCGGTCACGTCGAAGGACGCTCCTCTGCCGCATCGGGACCCACCGCCACACCTGCTGCCCGCCTGATGGCTTCAAGGCCGAATCGGTCGTGAACGTCGGCGCGGCTGAACCTGCCGTGGAAGTGCTCCTCCAGCAGGGGCAGCAGATCATGCCGCCATATCCTCGCAAGCCCGGCATCGGTTCCGGCATCGGAGCGCATGAGGTACGAAGGACCGATCTTGAAATCGCGGTCCGACTCGGGGATCGCCGCATTCAGGGCCTGCAACAGCGCGGGACGGGGGTCATCGGTGCCACTGGGACCCAGCCATCGCCGGAGCAGATCCCGTACGGGCGGTTCTTCGGGGTGCATCTCCTCGAACGCGAACCGTCGCCGGATCGCGGCGTCGAGCAGCGCGATCGAGCGGTCGGCAGTGTTCATGGTGCCGATGACGTAGACGTTCTCCGGCATATCCCCACTACCGCACACTCCCCTCATCGAAGGACAGCGTGTCCATCGAACCGCGAGGCGGCGGACGCCCCCCGTTATCTGGTCTACTCGCAAGTCGGCGGCAAGCACGACGCCGAACTCTCGGATGCCTATACGCGGCACGCGTTCCTCGCTGCACGGCTAGAACAGATGGAGACGCAGGGGCTGCCGGACTCGACCACAAACGGATCGCGGAATGGCTCGAAGACAAAGGACTCGACTCGCGAGTACCGGTCAAGCGGGTCCGTGGCGTGTGGCGGGTGGAGGCGCCGGAGCGAGCATTCGGAGGTCGAGGCCGTCTCACGACGGCGAAGATCGGCCAGTACGCCGCGGCCCGCGACACGATCCTGCAACTGTGGTGTGGTTCTCCGCACGCTCGGACGAGGGCGCTTCTGGATCGCACCGCCGTCTACCCTGCGGTCGCCGAAGGCCGACAAGGTCGAAGAGCGCATCACCCTGTTCCGCTAACGGCTCGAACTCGACCCGATCAGCCCCGCCCGGTTGGCCGGCCTCGCCGCCGAGGCCGGACACCGCCACCTCTCCGAGCAACTGCGTGAGCTGCGATGAGCCCATGACCCCACGCCGCCGGGGCCAGCGCGACTGCACCCGCTACGCCCTCACCGTCACCGTCACCGTCACCGCGCACCACCGGGCTCGGCCCGTCTTGCTCAATCCATGCCAATTCTGCGAGATCGCAGGATTTCCGCGATGACGCTGAGATGAACCCACGGTGACGTTCCGTAGGGAACGCTTGCACCTTTGGTGCGGCATGCGGCCGATCACTGCCCGATCGCACCATTGACCTGCGGAACTCTTGGCTGCTTCCGAGTGAACCAGAGGTTGCGCACAAGCGAACGTGAGCTTGAATCGTGCTACTGTGACTGCTACTGTGACGGAATTCATTGATCGTCGAGGCAACTAGATCGCCTTGAAGCAGTGGAGACCGCATCGGCGCGGTTGGCACTATTGTCCTCTTTTGTCACGAATGCCCCCTTCTTCATCCATTCGAGAGTTCCCTCAGAACTTCGTGCGCCCATCGCGGAGGTAAACCCCAGATGTACAGCCTGATGCTGCTCAACGGCGGAATCGGAAGCCGTGTCGCGGCAGGTCGCCCCAAGCAGTTCATCGATGTGGCGGGACGCCCGATCATCATCTACTCGCTGGTCGCCGCCGACGCCGTACCCGAGATCGACCAGATCGTCCTCAACTACCCCGAGGGGTTCCGTGAGGAGATCGAACGCCTGGTCACCGACTATGCCATCCAGACGCCCGTCACCTATGTGACGGCGGGCGCGAACCGGCACGAGTCGGTCGCCGCCATGCTCCCCGAGTGCCGCAACGACCGCGTCCTCATCCACGAGTCCGCCCGTCCGCTGGTCGGCGCCGCCGACTTCAAACAGCTGGTCGCCGACCCCCGCGAGAACGTGAGTCTCATGCTCCCCATCCCCTTCACCGTCGCCCCCGTCGACCCCGACACGACCCTGGTCACCGGCTCGCTCGAACGCGACCGGCTGCGGAACGTCCAGCTTCCGCAGAAATTCCTCAAAGCGGATCTCGCCGACGCGCACGAACAGGCTCGCGACAGAAATCTGGTGTTCACCGAGGACGCGACCCTGTGCGCTGTGACCGGCCATGAGGTCTACTTCATCGACGGTCAGGACACCAACATCAAGGTGACCACCCCGACCGACGTCAAGCTCGCCGGCTTCCTCCTCGGAGGTGACGACGATGTCTAAGTCCATTCTCATCACCGGCGCCTCGAAAGGCATCGGCGCGGCCACCGCCGAGCGCTTCTTCTACGCCGACAACGACGTCACCGACCTCATCCTCCTCGCCCGCGAGTCCGAGGAATTCGAGAAGCTCATCGCGCGGCTGACCGACGACAACCCCTACGGCAAGCGCGTCCTGCCGCACTTCATCGACCTGGCCGACCGCGCCCGCATCGTCGGGCTCATGCGCGATGTCATGGCCGAGGCGGGCAAGGTCGACATCCTGATCAACAACGCCGGATACACGGCCCCGTGCGCGCTTCAGCAGATCTCGTTCGCCGACTTCGAGCGCACCATGGGGGTGAACGTATACGCGCCGTTCACGATCGTGCAGGAGCTGCTCCACTGCGGCAACACCTTCGAGCTCATCGTGAACATCGCCTCCACCGCCGGGATGAGCGGTCGACCCGGCTGGCTCACCTACGGAGCCTCCAAGGCGGCGGTGATCAATATGAGCGAGGCGATAAAGGAGGAGCTGTCGATCTACGGCACCCGCGTCGTCTGCATCTCTCCTGGCCGCTGCGCGACCGACCTGCGCCGAAAACTCGCCCCCGACGAGGACCCCTCGACGATCATGCAGCCCGAGCACGTCGCCTCGGTGATCGACATGCTCGCCTCCGATGTCGGCCACCTCGTCGACAGCCAGAACTTCGTCGTCCGTCGATAAGAGACACTCGAATGCTCATCAAGATCACGCAGCTCAGATACATCCGGGCGCTCCTGCCGAACACACTTCCAGTGCTGTGCCACGCCGCCATCCTCTTCGGCGTCTCGGGGGCCTGGCCCGCAGTGGGACTGGCACTGGTGGCGGCGACGCTGGTGTTCTACTGCTACCCCAGGAGCGCCAACGTGCCGGGCCGCTACGCGCCGGGCCGGATGGTGCTCGCGTTCACGCCGTTCACCGCGGCCGTCGCCGCAGGCTCGGAGGTGCCCGTCGCGTGGGCGCTGGCCGCGCTCGCCACGGCCGGGATGATCGCCGTGGAGGTGCTGCTGGGCCGGGTGGTGTCGGCGGCGAAGATCGCGACGACGCACCTTCCCACCAATCCTTCTACCGCTGACTCGTTCCTGCGTCGGACCGTCCTGTACTACTTGTCGACGTTCGCGGTGTTGGCCGTGCAGGTGCCGCTGGCGGCCCCTGGAGTCGCGGCCGCGACTCCGTTCGCGGTCGCACTGGCGGCACTGCCGACGGCGGTGCTGGCCGCGGCGAAGTTCCTGGACCTCACCCATCGCGTCCTGCCCTCCACCGAGGACATCGCGCTGACGGTGGCGGACGCGCTCGACCAACTCGATCCGACGTTCATGGTCTACTTCGCCGGGCCGCCGAACACCACCTACCAGCTTGAGATGTGGCTGCCGTACTTCGACCAGATCTACGGCGGGTACTTCATCATGACCCGCGAGCGGCATAACCTCCAGGCCCTCGCCAAGGCCACCGAGCGGCCGGTGGTGTTCGTCGAGGGCCAGGGCCCGATCGACGGGGTCATCCCCGAGTCGGTGAGTACGGTCTTCTACGTCAACAACGGCATGAAGAACACTCACCTGGTCCGCAACCCCGAACTGCGGCACATCCAGCTGCTGCACGGTGACTCGGACAAGGTTTCCAGCTACAACCCGGTCACGGGCATGTACGACCGGATCTTCGTCGCCGGACAGGCCGGCATCGACCGATACAAGAACCACGGCGTGTCGATCCCGGCGGACAAGTTCGACATCGTCGGGCGCCCGCAGGTGTCGATCCTCGATATCCCTCGGACCGAGATCAGCGACGTCAAGGCCCCGACGGTGCTGTACGCGCCGACGTGGACCGGCTTCTACGAGGACGCGAACTACTGCTCGCTCCCGTTGGGGCCCAAGCTGGTGAAGACGCTGTTGGAGCGGGGTGCGACCGTCGTCTTCCGGCCGCACCCGTACACCGACCGCGACGATGGCGCGGCCCGCAAGCGGGTCGAGACCGAGGACCTGCTGCGTGCTGACGCGGCCAAGACCGGGCGCGCCCACTTGTGGGGGGCCAAGGCCTGCGAGGAGATGACGCTGTTCGACTGCGTGGACGCCTCCGACGCCCTCGTATGCGATGTCAGCGCTGTCGCCTCGGACTGGCTCTACACGGAGAAGCCGTTCGCGGTCGTCGATGCCCGCGACGAAGGCGCGAACTTCGTGGAGACCTTCCCGCTCGCCCGCGTCGCCTACCGGATCGACAGCACCGGGGCGAACCTCGCTTCGGTGCTCGACGATCTGCTCAAGACCGACCCGCTCGCGCGTGAGCGGGTCCAGGAGAAGGTGTACTACCTCGGCGACTTTCCGGCCGAGACCTACGAACGGGCGTTCATCGACGCCGCTCAGCGGTACATCGGCGTCGGCTCGCTCGCCTGAATCCCCGCACTGCCAAGCCTGAAGGGGCCCGCCTCAACGGCGGGCCCCTTCAGGCTTGGCAGTGCGTTTGGGCGCTGATCGAAAATCAAGGGCGAACCCACTGCAACCCGCGGCGGTCCCGGTTCCGTAGAAACGGGGACAGAGACGCGACGAAGGGCCCCCATGACTCCACAGCAGGAACGCGAATTCCGCGAGTACGTCCAGGCTCGCCGGTCGGGCCTGCTCCGAACCGCGTACCTCATGTGCGGCGATTGGCACCGGTCCGAGGACGCCGTGCAGAGCTCGATGATCAAGCTCTACGGGGCGTGGTCGAAAACCAGGCTTGAAACGGCCGACGCCTACACACGCCGGATCGTCACCAACACCTTGATCGACGAGTCCCGGCGCGGCTGGTTCCGCCGTGAACGCTCCTACTCTGACCTGCCCGACGGCATAGCCGACGGGACCGGTCCCGAGGAACGCCTCACCGCCGTCTCCGCTCTCGCCATGCTGCCACCCAGGCAGCGGGCCACCCTGGTCCTCCGCTTCTGGGAGGACCTCACGGTCGATGAAACCGCACGGATCATGCGCTGTTCGACCGGCACCGTCAAGAGCCAGACCGCGCGGGGGCTGCAGACGCTGCGCGACCTGTATGAGAAATCGAATCTCGCAGGCCAAGGAGCCGAATCATGAACCCAGACGACATGCGCGGGTTGTTCAACGAAGCGCTCGACGGAGCCCGTCCGGTCCCGACCTCGAGCACCGACGACATCGTCACCGCCGGCAGGCGCCGAGCACGGCGCCGACGCGCGGCGATCGGGACCGGCGTGATTGCGGGAGTTGCGGCTCTCGCCGCAGCCGTGGCGATCCCGATGGCACTCACGGGCTGGCCGACCCCGCTCGACGCCGCCGGGTGGGGCACCCAAGAAGAGGGGCCGGTCATCCCTGACACGAACACGTGCGAGGCCCCCGACGACCAGAGCGACGAGCAACTGGCCACCGCCGCGATGTACGACCAGGCGCTGGAGACGGCGATGACCGCGATCGGCGCGAGCCTCGGCGGCTACTGCGGTGGGGGCGAGCCCGAATACGACGGCTTCTATTTCGACGCCGAAGCCGGCGATTACCGCTACGAAGAGTTCGCGATCTTCTCCGACTCGGGCGAGCACGCGATCCTGCGGGTCGAGGTCTTGGAGCCGAACGAGACCCCGGGCGCGGAGCGCATGGAGGGTCTCGCCGGTTGCGGCGGCGCAGACGTGGAGTGCACCTGGGACGAGGCTGAGGATACCGAGCCGCTGCTGCTGGTCGAGGAGACTCGGACGGTGGTCGTGGACGCGGAGGAGAACCCCGAGGGCGATCAGGTTCCGGTGCAGGCCGCCTTGCTCGAGCTCGATGACCGCGTCATCGTCCATGTCGAGCTCGAAGAGGCGCTCAGGACGGGCACGCTCAGCACCACGCCCCAGCAGCTCGCCGATATCGCGCGGGCGATCCCGGTCGGACAGGAGGCCTCGGAGACCGAAGAGGACGGCACCGAGGGCTACACGCTGCCCGACGACGCCGCCCTGGCCGAGGCTCTCATCGACGGCATCGCGGAGCAGTTCCCCGGCGCGACGGTCCCTCCGGCCACCGAAGTCGAGTTCGCCGGACAGGAGCAGACCGAGGCCTACGAGGAGGGTTATCGCTACGGCAATGACAACACCCGAATCGCTTACGCCGACGCGACGGTCAACGAGGAGCGGGTCAGGTTCTTCCTGCAGGTGACCCCGCTCGAATCCCCCGGTGACGGTGGCGCTTCGCAGGGACCGGCGGAGCACTACGCGAACTGCGACCACTTCGAGTGCGATTACTCCCAGCCGAACGACTCGACCGGACTGGTGCACCGCACCTCGGTGGACGTCCGCCCGGGCCCGACCTCGATCGAACACCGCGCGGCCGACGGCTGGGTAGTGGGAGTCGGAGCCGAATCGATTGGTACGACCGAACCCCCATCGATCGACTTCGAGCCGCTCGACAAGATCGTGAGTTCCATCCGCTGATCATCTGGAAACCGAACGGGCCCCTGCCGATGGCGAGGGCCCGTTCTGCTCGGCCGCCCTGGTCGAAGTCGGCGTCCTGAGGGCCGCCGTGCTCCGGCCGGAGTCGAGCGGTTCCTTCGACAGCGACCAAGTGTGCAAATTGGTCAAACCGACCCGACTAGCGCCTACGATCAGGGGCACCGTCCAACGTAGGGGGTTGGCATGTCCTCGGTGCTCTACAGGCTCGGGCTTGCCTGCGCCAGAGGCCGCTACCTGGTCGTGGCCCTGTGGATCGCCGCGCTGCTGGCTGCGGGGACCGCGGCGGCGCTGTTCAACCAGGGGACCGACGACACGTTCACCATCCCGGGCTCCGAATCGCAGGACGCCCTCGACTACCTCGACAGGGTCTTCCCGGAATTCGCCGGCACCTCCGCGAGTCTGGTCCTGACCGTCCCCGAAGGGCAGCAGGTCGACGCCGACGAGACGCAGAAGGACGTGGCCGACGCCGTCACGAAGGCCGAGAAGGTCGGTCAGGTCGCCGCGGTCGCGAACCCCTTCAGCGACGACGTCTCAGGGGCGGTCTCTGAGAACGACCAGGCCGCGATCATCAGCGTGCTTCTGACGGTCGGGCAGGCCGATGTCGAGGAGTCCACCAAGGACGACCTGACCGCGATCGCCGATGACCTCGCCGCCGAGGTCGGCGACGGCGCCGAGGCCTACACCGGCGGCGACGCCTTCTCCGACGACATCCCCGGGCTCGACGTCACCGAAGCCCTGGGCCTGGCCGTCGCCCTGATCGTGCTGCTGCTGATGTTCCGTTCGCTCATCGCCTCGGTGATGCCGCTGTTCACCGCCATCCTCGGCGTCGGCATCTCGGTAGGCCTGGTCTACCTCGCCACGGCGTTCGCGACCGTCTCCTCCACCGCTCCGATGCTGGCAGTCATGCTCGGTCTGGCGGTCGGCATCGACTACGCCCTGTTCCTGCTCTCGCGCCACCGCGACCAGCTCGCCGAAGGCATGGAGGTCCGGGAGTCGGTCGCGCGGGCCACCGCGACCGCCGGGTCGGCGGTCATCTTCGCCGGACTCACCGTCGTGATCGCCCTGCTCGGCCTGTCGGTGGCCGGTATCCCGTTCCTGACGACGATGGGCGTCTCGGCCGCGCTCGCCGTCGCCATCGCCGTGACCATCGCGGTCACCCTCCTGCCGGCGCTCATGGCCCTCGTCGGCGAACACCTGCGTCCGCGAAAATCGAAGCGGCGCAAGAAGCAGCCGCGACACAAGCCGCAGTTCGGGCGCTGGTGGGTGAACACCGCGACCAGGGCCCCGATCGTGACCATCGCCATCGTCGTCCTCGGCCTGGGCGTCTGCGCCCTCCCGGCAGCCGATCTGGAACTCGCGCTACCGAACAACGGCGACGCCACGGAGGGCTCCCCGGCGCGCGAGACCTACGACGTCATCGACGAGTACTTCGGTCCCGGCTACAACGGCCCCCTGATCGTCACCGCCGACGTCATCACCAGCACCGACCCGGTCGGCCTGGTCGACGACATCGCCGCGGACATCGCCAAGATGGACGGCGTGGCCTCGGTGCCGCTCGCCACCCCGGACCCCGACGGCGACACCGGCGTCATCCAGGTCATCCCGACCGGCGACCCCGACTCCGCCGAGACCAAGGACCTCGTCACTGAACTTCGCGGCAAGGAGCCCTACTTCCTCAAGACCTACGACGCGCAGACCGCCGTCACCGGCCTCACCGCGGTCGGCATCGACGTGTCCGCCCAGCTCGGCAGCGCCCTCGTGCCGTTCGGCGTCCTCGTCGTGGGCCTGTCGCTGATCCTGCTGGCGATGGTCTTCCGCTCGATCTGGGTGCCGATCAAGGCCACCGCCGGGTACCTGCTGTCGGTCGGCGCGGCGTTCGGCGCGACCTCGTTCGTGTTCGTCCAAGGACACTTCGCCGACGTCCTGAACGTGTCCAGCACCGGCAACGTCATCAGCTTCCTGCCGATCATCCTCATGGGCATCCTGTTCGGACTCTCCATGGACTACGAGGTCTTCCTCGTCTCGCGGATCCGCGAGGACTACGTCCACCACGGCGACCCGCACCGCGCGATCGAGACGGGATTCGTCTCCGCATCGCGGGTCGTCACCTCCGCCGCGATCATCATGTTCTCCGTGTTCGCCGCGTTCATCCCCGACGGCAGCGCCACGATGAAACCGATCGCGTTCAGCCTCGCGCTCGGGGTGTTCATCGACGCGTTCATCATCCGCATGACGCTGGTCCCGGCGGTGCTCGGGCTCCTCGGCCACCACGCCTGGGGTCTGCCGCCCAGACTCGATCGCCTCCTGCCGGTGTTCGACGCCGAAGGCGACGCCCTCGTCCGCGAACTGCGCCTCGCGGACTGGCCGGCACCCGGCAGCGACGAAGCCGTCGCCGCCCGCGACCTGAGGTTCGAGGACGACCGCGGCCGGACCGTCTTCGAAGGCGTCGACATCCACCTGGCACGAGGCAGCGCCCTGGTCATCGCCGGCGCCGGTCCCGCAGGCAAGACCGCGCTGCTGTTGGCCCTCGCCGGACGCGTCCCCGCGGTCAAAGGGGATCTGAAAGTGCTCGGGCACGTCCTTCCACAGCATGCCCGCGCGCTACGCCCCGAAGTCGAGGTCATCGAATGCCGCCGCGAACCCGACCCGGGGCCGATCATCGCCCGCGCCCTCGCCGACGGGGTCGGCCTGGTCGTACTCGACGACGTCGACCTGGTGCTGCGCACCGCCGCCCGCGACCACCTGCGCGCGCTCATCGGCGCCCGCCGGAACGCCGCCGGCGAGCCCGTGTCCTTTGTGCTTTCCTGTCAGGACGCCGACCGCATCGGAGACCTGATCCCGGCGGACGCGGAGCCGTTCGCCCTCACCGCCCAGACAGCCGAGGTGGCCCGATGATCAAACCGTTCGCCGACCCCGCCCGCAGCGTCGCCGCCGACACGCCGAACTGGAAGACCTGGTCCGGCCTCATCATCGTGCCCGTCCTCGTCATGGGCCTGTTCACCTGGGCCCTCTGGTCTCCGGATGCCGACCACGGCACTGCCGCCGCGGCGGTGGTCAACCTCGACGACCCCGTCACCATCAACGACAAGACCGTCCCCCTTGGACGCGAACTCGCCGGCGATCTGACGCACTCGGACGACTCGGCCTACGAATGGGTCCTGACCGACAAGGACGACGCCGCCGACGGCCTGGCCGACGGCGACTACGCCGCTGTCGTCACCATTCCCAAGGACTTCTCCGCCAAGGCCACCTCCTCGGCCACCGCCGCACCGCTCGACGCCACCAAGGCCGTCGTCACCATCAAGACCACCGACGATGCGGGCGCCGCGGACCCGGCACTGTCCGAATCGATCGCCCAGACCACCCAGCAGACCCTCAACGACCAGGTCGTCGAGACCTATCTCGACAACGTCTACGTCGCCTTCAACGACATCCACGACCAGCTCGAGCAGGCCGCCGACGGCGCAGGCCAACTCGCCGAAGGCACGGAGGAGCTCGCGGACGGCGCCGACAGCCTCGCCGACGGCACCGGCGAACTCGCCAGCGGAGCCGACGATCTCGCGGAAGGAACCGGCGAACTCGCCAGCGGAGCCGACGGCCTCGCCGAGGGGACCGCCGAGATCTCCAGCGGCATCGACGGCCTCGCCAAAGGGACCGCCGAACTCGCCGGCGGCGCCGACGGCCTCGCCGCGGGCGCCACCGAACTCAGTGCCGCCGCGCTGGAACTGTCGATGGGCGCCGACGCTCTCGCCATGGCCACTGCGCAACTCGCGACCGGCTCGGCCGGACTGTCCAACGGCCTCGACGAAGTCGAAACCGCCGCCGACGAACTGCCCGAACTCACCCGGCAGCTCGCCGACGGCGCCGAACAGGTCGCCCAAGGCAACGAGGAACTGGCCGACAGCGTCGTCCCTCTCGCGAACCGGATCATCGAAGCCATCGACGACCTGCCCTCCGCCGCAGACGCCGCAGACGAGTTCCAGGACCTCGCTGACCGCTGCACGCCGCTGCCCGGCCCGGGCCGGTTCTGCGAGGACCTCCAGGAAACCGCCGACCAGTTCTCGGAGGACGCCGTCACGATCGACGACGGCGTCGCCTCGATCCGCCGGAACATCGTCGAGACCCGCGACGCGGTCGAGGCCCTGGCCTCCGGTTCCCAGCAAGTCGCCGACGGCAACGACGAACTCGCCGACCAGATGCCCTCGCTCGCCTCGAGCATCACCGAGGCCGCCGACGGCGCGAGCGAACTCGCCGACGGCGCCGAGGAGACCGACGACGGCGCACAGGAACTCGCAAGCGGCGCCGGCCAATTGGCTGAAGGCACCGTCCGCGCCGATGAGGGGGCGGTCGAGCTCGCCGCGGCCGCGGGAGCGGTCGACGATGGCGCGCAAGCACTCGCCGAAGCCGAAGGAGCGCTCGACGCGGGCGCAATGGAACTCGCCGAAGCCGCAGGAGAGGTCGACGCGGGCGCGGAGCAACTCGCCGAAGCCTCAGGCGAAGTCGACGAAGGCGCCGAGAACCTCGCCGACGGTGCGGAGCAGGTCGACGACGGCGCCGAAGACCTCGCCTCGCAGCTCTCGGACGGGGCCGACGGCGTCCCCACCTACACCGACGACGAACGCGACAACCTGAAGACCGTCGCCGCCGATCCGACCACGGCCGACATCGATGCCACCGGCACCGGCGAACTGGCGCTGCCCCTGTTCGCGACCATGGCGCTGTGGACACTTGCCCTGGCCGCCTACCTCGTCACCCGGGCCGTGCCCGCCGGCATCGTGACCTCCCGCGAGTCGACCTCGCACGCCATCGTCCGCGCCGCGGCGCCCGGCGCCGCCGCCGCAGGAGTCGCCGCCCTCGCGATCACCGCGATCGCCGTACCGGTCCTGGACCTCAGCGCCTCGCGCGGTCTGCGCTTCCTGGGCGTGGCAGTGCTGGCCGCGGTCGCGTTCGTCGCGCTCAACCAGGCGGCCGTCGCGATCTTCGGTCGCGCCGGAAGACTGGTCTCGGGAGCCGTACTCGTCCTCACGGCCGCACTGGGAGTGGTGTCCACTGTGCCTTCACCGCTCTACGGCATCGTCGGTCTCCTGCCGACGCACGGCGCGGTGATCGCCCTGCGAGGGGCCGCCTTCGGCGGCAGCGGAATGACCACCGGCGTCATCCTGCTCACGGTCTGGCTGGTCGTCGGGGCGCTGGCGACCATCGTCATCACCGACCGCCGCCGCCACCTCAGTCCGAGTCAACTCCGCCTCGCGCGACCCTGAGTGGCCGTGCGCCGGGTGTCTGAGAAGCCACACCGCTGACGACGAGCGCGAGGGCCTTAATGTGCCCATTCAGTATCAGCGCGACAATCCCTCGATCAGCAAATGGGTCTTCACCAATGACAAGAACAGCCTTGAAAGGATCGCTGGCCGCCGCCGCGGGTCTCGCGCTCGTCCTCGGCGGTGTCGGCAGCGCGCTCGCGCAGGACGAACCCGCCGAGGACTTCGCCTCGGGCACTCCGTCCGGCGGGCCGGGCCTCGACCTCAATGGTCAGTTGGACGGTGAGGACATGCCCGTCAACGCCTACATGCACCAACTGGTCGTGGAAAACTGGCCCTACACCGTCTACGGCGTCCAGGTCGAGATGGAACCCGAAACGCTGGACCCCTTTGAGGAGCGCGCCTGGGGGGACGTCCCGGTCGAGAACCTGCCGCTCGTGCTCGGCGTCCTTGCGAACGGCTACAACGGCGACTACGCCTCTGGGGTGCTCGATGCCGCCGGCGCCGGTTCGGCCATCACCACCGACGAGTACGGCGTCGAGGAGATCGCCTATGCCGGCACCCAGGCCGCCATCTGGCACCTGACCGACGGTTGGGAGATCGACGCCGAGGACCCGACCGACGAGGTCGACGACGTCGACGAGCAGGTCCTCGCCGTCATGGACTACCTGATCGACAACGCCGAGCCGATCGAGGAGCCGAACCCCGAGCCGCACTTCGCGATCGACAATGCCGAAGCCGTCACCGACGGCTCCGAGGTCGGGCCGTTCACCGTCTCGACCAATTACAGTCCGGACAGTCCGACCAGTATCCTGCCGCCGATCAGTCTCACCCAGCCCGAAGGCGCGACCCTCGTCAACGAGCGTGGCGACGCCCTCGACCGCTTCGAGGACGGCCAGGCCATTTGGGTGGAGTTCGATGGGGAGGAGACCGGCCCCGTCACCGTCACCGCTGAAACGGCCACGTGGATCGCACCGGTCGGGCGCACCTTCGCTCCCGTCGACGAGAGCGGCGCCGATACCGAGGGGCAGCGTCTGATCCTCGCCTCGCAGATCAGCGACAGGGTTGCCACGGAGATCGAGTTCGCGAGCCCGGATGAGGCCACCTCCCCGGAGTCGGAGGCGACGCTCCCCGTCGCCGGTTCGACCCTGCCCACGGTCGTCGGCATCGCCGCCGCACTGGTCGCCGGCGTCGTCGTGCTGGTGCTCAAGCGCCGTCGCGCTGGCACCGCCGGTGGGGACCGGGGCGAGAACGACAAGTAAGGATCCTCCAAATCGGAGCGAACAGGCGGCGGTCGCGGGCGGTGGCTGTTAAGGCGAAGGCGTCGTGCGCGCCGTCCAGATCGTCGACGTAGAGCCCGAACATCGCGGGACCGAACTGGCCGCCCTTGCCCGCCGATGCATCGAGCGTCAGCAGGAAGAACGAGTCGGTCTCCCACGCGCCGAACTGGAACGAGGCGATGCTCTGGTCGTATTCGAGGCCGAAGGCTTCGGTGTAGAACCTGACGGTCGCTTCGAGGTTCCGAGCCGGAATGGTCACCTGTACCACCCGGTCCTCCTTCACTGTCGTCATGTCAGTCCCTTCTTCGTAGTGCCGGCCGATGGTCTCGGCCAGTCGTGCGATGGCATGAGCCCGCTCCAGGAGCCGCTCGCGGTGCGCTTGGAGCACCGTCGCGGCGTCCTGGCCGCTCTGGTCGGCCAGCAGGGTCCGGATCTGGTCGATGGGCAGGTCCACTGACCGCAGGTGGCGGATCAGCGTCGCCTGCGCGGATTGGTCGAGTCGGTAGCGCCGGTATCCGGTGCCGGGATCGCCCCGGGCCGGTCGCAGCAGATCGACCTCGTCGTAGTGGCGCAGTGCCGGTATCGACAGGCCTGTCTTGACGGAGAACTCGCCGATGCTGAGCAGTTCGCGGTGACTCATGCCGACCACGCTATGGGCTCCGGTTACCTGAGGGTCAAGCCTCGGCCAGCACTCGTTCGACCCCTCGCGCCGATCCGGGAGAACGCCTTTATGCGCGGCGGCCGGACAGGGGTAGATCGCGCACGATCTGCCTTGCCCAGGACTTGCCCACGCTCAAACCAGATGCGCGTCGAGCCCTGGGCATGTCAAAGTCAGACCACTCCCTCAACGAACGGACCTGCGCGATGCCTGACTCGAAGACGATGACCCTGTGGCGCCCATGCGGTCCGGCCGAGCTTGAGCTGGTCCGCGAGTCGGGATGGACCGCTTGGCCTCCTCGCCTGCCCGACCAGCCGATCTTCTACCCGGTCCTCAACGAGGACTACGCGAGGAAGATCGCTCGCGACTGGAACGCGCCCCGAGACGGTGTCGGATACGTGACCCGCTTCCAGCTCGACGGCGCCTTCGCCGAGCGTTACCCAGTCCAGCAGGCCGGCGGCAGCACCATCCTCGAACTCTGGGTCCCCGCAGAAGAACTCGACGACTTCAACCGTCACATCGTCGGCCGCATCGAAGTGACCGCCGAGTACCGCGAGTGAGACCTCACCGGGCTCGCCTAGCTGGGACCACGTACGAGAACCAGTAACGACGACAGCAAAGGGCCCAAACCAAACGGTCTGGGCCCTTTTATCCGTCTGCAGGGTTCATCGACGCCTATGGGAACCTGTACCCGCAGGTCAGATCTCTGTTTGCCAAGACCCGAACAGCGCCTGAGGACAAGTGAGACCATCCGGCAGCCCGTGACTCCCCGGGTGTTCCATACGATGCTGGTATGAACCGCGTCGAATTCACCATTGCTACCGGCGATGGGCCGTGTCTGATCGTGGTCGATGGTGTGGCTCTCGAAGAGCACGCCCGGCGAGCCGAGCTCAGGTCGGCTAGGGCTGATCGACAGGAGCACCTCGCTGGGGCCTACGGCGGCCTCACGCATCTCGACGCTGTCCGTTGGCGGAGTCGGCACTTCCTCGGAGCACCGGCGTTGCCCGGGACCGGCGACCGTGACACGGTGCTGCTCGGTTGCGATTGGGGTGATTGGGGATGCTGGCCCCTGTACGCGGAGGTTCACGTCTCCGCCACGACAGTAACCTGGCGCGCGTTCCGGAACGGACATCGACCCGGCTGGGGGCAGCCTCGGGACGTTCCACAGCGAGTGTTACACCCAGAATTGTCGGTACGTAAAGAAGCAGGCCCAGACCTGATGGTCTGGGCCTGCTTGTGCATCTGCAGGGATCATCGAGGCCTATGGGAACTTGTTCTCGCAGGTAGACGCCCTTCGCGCCCGCATGGCGGGTCAGTCTGGCTGGAAGACGGCAGATGTAACCAGTGCTGAGCGCGGCCGGACTCGGATCAGAATCGCGGCGAAACTATGACTGTAGTATCGGCAGATCTGTTATTACAATCATGAATCCGTCTGATACCGTCGCCGCATGTCGAACCTTCTGCCTCGCCGAGCGCTCTCCCATCTGAACGAGCGCGTTGACGCGTTCCGAGCGGTCGTGGTCGGTGGTCCTCGGCAAGCGGGAAAGACCACGCTGCTGCGGCAGCTGCATGCTGAACGAGGCGGAACCTTCGCGACACTCGATGATCCGACCGTTCTCCAGACGGTCCGGGCCGACCCGTCGGGATTCGCAGGATATGGTTCGGCGCCGCGGATCTTCGACGAGGTCCAACGCGGTGGCAATGATCTTCTGCTTGCGGTTAAGCGGCTCATGGATCTCGACGATGCGCCCGGCCAGTTCGTGCTGTCGGGCTCGACGCGGTTTCTGACGGTACCGACATTGTCAGAGTCACTTGCGGGGCGAGCCGTGTTCGTCGACCTCTGGCCGTTGAGCGCCGCCGAACGGACGAGGTCAGAGGTCGATGCGCCTGCGCTCCTGTTCGATCGGGAGCGATTGTTGAACTCATCGCCGGCGTCGCAGTGGGGTAGGGGCGACTACTTCAAACTCATCTGCGAGGGAGGCTATCCGGAGGCGATCCGAATCCGGTCCGAATCGCTTCGCGCGGACTGGTTCGACAGCTATGTGTCCACGGTGGTATTGCGGGACGTCGCGGAGTTCGCAGACGTTCGCCATGCCAACCTGGTGCCGCAGCTCCTGCGCCTGGTCGCCGCGCGTAGCGGGTCGAACCTGGTGTTTTCCGACCTCGCCAAGAGCCTCGAACTCAACCACGCTACCGTCCGTGACTATCTCGGCTATCTCGACATCGTCTACCTGACCGCGAAACTGCCGACGTGGTCGACCAACCTGACCTCGAAGCTCATCAAGACCCCGAAGGCCTACGTCACCGACTCAGGTCTGACGGCATCACTGCTCGGAGCGGATCTGGAAGCGGTGTCCGCCCCCGGGCACCCTCTCGCGGGACCACTGGTGGAGACCTTCGTGTTCGCCGAGCTGACCCGACAGCTGACGGTGAGTGCGATCAGGGCTGGACTGCATTTCTACCGCGACAGGGACGGCCGCGAGATCGACTTCGTACTCGAACGCAGAGACGGAACAGTAGTGGCCATCGAGGTCAAGGCCTCGGCGACGGTGCGGTCCGACTCGTTCAAGCACCTCCATTGGCTCCGTGATCGACTCGGTGACCGATTCCGCGCGGGCTATGTCCTTTACCTGGGTGAGGAGCTGAGGCCGTTCGGACCTGACATGGCGGCCGTTCCCCTCTCCGCGCTCTGGGGCGGCGCGCACCTGCCGTGACCGCCGCTTCGATGAACTGAGGCCCACCGAAACTCGGCAACTATCCACGTGCGCGAATAGGGAACGTAACGGGCCTCCCCGACGTATCGGAGAGGCCCTTCACACAATCTGCAGGAGTGACAGTGTGTTGGTTCAGGACATAGGAAACCCATGTCTCGGGTCATAGGAAACTTTCCACGGTCTGATCTGG
>NZ_JBHRWO010000017.1:0-506 GCF_042647865.1 Glycomyces rhizosphaerae | reverse complement strand
CGGAAGGTGCGGCTGGATCACCTCCTTTCTAAGGAGTCCCGACCCCCCTGCGGGGGGCGTCAACCATCCGCTCCGGTCTTATGGCCGGCCCGGTCGCCATATTGGTGGCAGGGTTTCTAGCGGGTGTGTATGGACTAAATGTTTTAATGGTGTGTCGACTGCACGTTGGACGAGCTTGGCTCGTCAATCCATCCTTGAGACTCAATGGTCTCTGCATCGAATCTTTCGGGGTTCGCTGTGGTGACTTTGGGTCTCGCACCCTGTTGGGGTTCTGAGACAACACGTCTCTGAGCCTGGTCATGCCGCGGACATGCGGTGATGTCTTGATGGTCCTGTGGGACGACGAAGACGTGTGTGTCGGGTGTGGTCAATGTGTTGTTTGAGATTTGTATAGTGTGCGTGAGTGTCTTTGTTTCTATCTGATTTGACCGTGTTGGTTAAGTTGTGTAGGGCGCATGGTGGATGCCTTGGTGCCGGATGACCGATGAAGGACGTGTGAGGCTGCG
>NZ_JBHRWO010000016.1:0-501 GCF_042647865.1 Glycomyces rhizosphaerae | reverse complement strand
CGGAAGGTGCGGCTGGATCACCTCCTTTCTAAGGAGTCCCGACCCCCCTGCGGGGGGCGTCAACCATCCGAGCCCGTATGTCGGCACTATGCTGGCATCGGTTACTGCTCGGGTGTGTATGGACTAAATGTTTTAATGGTGTGTCGACTGCACGTTGGAAAAACCATCCTTGGCATCATGTTTCCCTTGCGGGTCGTGGTGCCGCACCCTGTTGGGGTTCTGAGACAACACGTCTCTGAGCCTTGTCATATCGGAACGTCCGCTCGTAGCGGGCCCACTGATATGGCAGCTGTGTTGTTTGAGATTTGTATAGTGTGCGTGAGTGTCTTTGTTCTACTTGAACTGACCGGGCTGGATCGCTTCTTCTGACTCCAGTGATCACTTGTGGTTGCTGGTTGTTTTGTGAGCGGTCTAGTTTGTGGTGTTGGTTTGTTAAGTTGTGTAGGGCGCATGGTGGATGCCTTGGTGCCGGATGACCGATGAAGGACGTGTGAGGCTGCG
>NZ_JBHRWO010000015.1:0-195291 GCF_042647865.1 Glycomyces rhizosphaerae | reverse complement strand
AGTGTCCGGAACGAGGCACACCAAGCACACGCGAAGCGAAGCGATGCGCCGCGGCGTTCAACAGCGGCACACCAGGGCCCTGCACGAGACGGGCCCTGCCCGGGACAGCCTGCACGGCATCAGCCCCCGGGGAGCGAGCAGCCCGACAACCCGAAGCCGTGAAGGCCGAAGGCCCGAAGGCGGAAGGCCCGAAGACGGAAACCGGAGGGCTGGGGCTGGAGAAAGGCGGAAGCCGGAGGGCTGGGGCTGGGGTTGGAGAGCAGCAGCCGGGAAGTGGAGGTCGGCAGAGCGAAGCCGCAGGACCGAGACCGGAAGGAGATACGAAGGCCATGACGAACCCGCCGCGCCCACCGCGCCCCAACCCGGTCGATGCCGACCGGCAGGCCCCGCGAGCCGCCAAGCACCCCACCACAAGACACTCGGCGCGCTCCGAGACGACCGGCGCGGCCGAGCCGAGCCGAGCGCCCACCGCGGGCCGGAGTCCGGCCGCACCGGCCGCCCCGCTTCCCGTCGCCGACCGCCCGAACCCCGACCCGAACCAACCCGGCCACGGTCACGCCCCCGCCACGGCCGCCCCGCTTCCCGTCGCTGACCGCCCGAACCCCGACCCGAACCAACCCGGCCACGGTCACACCCCCGTACCGCTATTCTGAGAAACCCCCCCAGCCGAGCGCCTCGCTAAACTCCTGGGCGACAACGAATAACCATCAGTGCTGCAAAACACGCCTAGAAACCGCCTCCCGACCCGGGACCGCACCGTCGGCGCGAGTGTCCTCATTGCCGTTTCGTGAGTCGGGCGAGCCCGGCGAGTGCTTCGGAGGCGGACACCGGGTCGATGTCCTTGAGCCGCTTGCCGTCGGGTGCGAGCGGCACCCCGTAGTCCTCGATCTGGGAGAGGCAGACGCTGACGATCTTCTGGTCCGGGAGGGCGCTCACGCTCCCGGTGTAGATGCCGGGGTCCAGCATCACCGTGAGGTAGCCGCTGCCGGTCAGGGCGAAGGAGATCCCGGGCTCGACGCCACCGCCCGCCGGGGCGGCCCGGAGCCAGCCCCGCTTCGTGATCCCCAGGAGCGGGCCGACTTCGACGGTCCCGCCTTCGAAGCGGGGGAGGCGGCCCGTGGCGAGGTCTTCTTCGGTGAACGCCATGACCGGGCGGTTCATCTGGTCGAACGGTTGCAGGACCTCGTAGTCGGCCAGCAGCTCCGCCCAGGCCTGGGCCGTCTTCGGGTCGAAGAGGGCCGGGTGGGCGACGCGGATCGTCGATGCCTCTGCGGGCGTGAAGGTCTCGTCGTCCACGTTGCTGAAGGAGCCGTCCTCGGCTATGCGGAAACCGGTCCGGGCGCCCTGGTGCTCGGCGATCCAGACGAGCCGCCGCGCGAGGTGGCCGACGAGCGCGTGCCGCACCAGGTGCTCGCCGAACTCCGCCACGGTCCAGGTGCGGCCGTTGACCATCGCCGCTTCGAGGCGTTTCACGAGGTCGGCCGCGACCGTGCGGAGGTCCTTCTTCAAAGCGGTGAACCGCCGGTAGGCGTCCTCGGCCGCGGCTCCGTCGTCCTTCGCGCCGGGTTTGGGGAGAGTTTTGCGCGGCTTGCCGTCACCGTCGCGGACGAACGGCTTCAGCTGCTCGTCGAACGTGACGGTGAACTTGCGGGGCCCGTAGTCGATGACGAGCGCGGCCGCGTCGCCGAGCCCGAAGTCGGGCACGAGCCGGTCGGCGAGCTGCTCGGCGGTCAGACCGAGTCGCTTCGCGATGATCTCGATCTGCTGGCCTGCCTCCCAGCGGATCGCGTCGAACTTGGCCTTCTCGGCGATGGTCTGGATCGCGCGCATGGCGGTCTCGGTGCCGATCGCGCCGAGCACCTGCAGGCCCTTGACGGCCCGCTGGTGCTGGTTCACCCCGGGCCAGGCCGCGACGAGCGGCGCGAGGGTGCGGACGGTGTGGTCGTCAGCGAAATGCG
Source organism: Glycomyces rhizosphaerae (assembly GCF_042647865.1). Classification (NCBI taxonomy): domain Bacteria; kingdom Bacillati; phylum Actinomycetota; class Actinomycetes; order Glycomycetales; family Glycomycetaceae; genus Glycomyces; species Glycomyces rhizosphaerae. Next base: position 193,333 of record NZ_JBHRWO010000015.1, on the reverse strand, counting down.
CGAGCTGGCTGAGCGCCCAGGACTCGGCGGTCGGCGCCCCGGCGTTCAACCACCGCTCGAAGACGTCCAGGGAGAAGCGGCCGAGCGACGCGCGGTCGCAAGTCTCGGCGATGACCTCGACACCGGCGTAAGCGAACTCGGGAGTCGTGAACGCGAGGACGGTGAGAAGGTGCTCGACCGCGTCCAGCGGCAGGGCCCGCTCGCCACCGGCCAGGAGCACCTGCGGCAGCAGTGCCGGTGCGGCCCAGGCGACCGGTTTGGGGATCTTCACCCCGACTGGCAGGAGCGGGTCGGTTTCCTCGATCGCCGCCAGTGCCGCCACGGCCTCGTCGCCGTACCGGGCGGCGGCCTCGCGCACCAGGTCGGGCCCGTGGCTCGCGGCGAGATAGCGCAAGGCGGTCTCGGCGGGCTTGCGCGCCTTCTTATCCGCCCCGAGTGCGTCCGGAATGAGAAGCACGGCGGCGTCGGCGCTGTGCCGGTCGAGCCAAGCGGTAGCTATGGTGCGCAAGGACTTGAGCCGTGTGAACGCGTCGGCCATGTCCCTGGCCGCGGTGAGGTTCGCGATCGGCAGCGCCGCCTCGCGGCAGCTCGCATCGGCGCTCGCGGCCCTGGCGACCTGCTCGGAAACGGTCGCCTCGAAGCGAGCCAAGACCCGTTGCAGCTCATGGCGGGCCCAGATGCCGAGCGGTGGCCTGAAATGCCAGCGGTCGGCGAGCGGCGCGGCGATCGCCAATGGCGCGTGGGCGAGAAGGTGCAGGCCGTCCTCCGACGGCAGATTGCGCAGCTCGAGCCGGCGGGCGTCCTGGTCCCAGCGGTCCTCGTCGTGGGTGTCGCTGAAGTCGTATCCGGCGTTCGCGAAGACCTCGCGCTCGTCTGCGGCCCACACGACCCGGTTGATCGCAGGCGGCTCGAGGCCTGCGATGACGACGGCCTTCCTCTTGGGGCCCTTGGCGGTCCACGGCGGGGTGGTCAGGAGCGGCGGCAGTTCGGACGGGTCGGCTTCGGGGAGGCGCCGGTCGTCGGCGAATAGCGGCTCCAGGACCGCACGCGCCTCGGTGTCCAGGTGCGGCAGCGCGGAGCCGAACGCGGGCAAGGCGTTCAAGAGCGCGAAGAGCAATTCGCGCCTGGCGGGGCCCGCTCCCTGGAGACGGTCGGCAACGACGCGGAGCATCCGAAGCGGGAAGCGCTGCGCGAACTCGATCGCGAACCCCATGACGTCGCTCTCGTAGAGTCGTTCGGCGAGATAGTCGGCGGCTTCGTCGGAGGGGAGCATCGCCAGCGCCTTGTGGAGTCTTCTGCGCCAGGCCACGGGGTGGGTGTCCTTCACGCTGTCGATCACGATCGGCGCGGCGGCGGCGCCGAGGCGGCCGACCAGGCACGCGAGTTCCGGGTTATTGAGGTGGTAAGGGGGGATCCGGAGCGGTTGCAGCGTGTCCAGCTGATCGACGGTGGTCACCGCTTGCAGCAGCAGCAGTTCGGTGACGTCGACGCCCCGGTTCTGGCCTCGGTGCTCGCTGCAGACCTCGTCGGTCCATTCCCGTTCGTCGGGGACGAGCAGGGCCACCGCGAGCCGTTCGGCGGGGTTCGTACGCTGGCGCGCGAGCGCTTCGCGGACGGCGGCGTACTCCGTGTCCGAGGCGGCGGTGATCAGGTGGCGGAAGTCGGTGAGGAGGCCGTCCGGGACGCTGCGGCCCCAGCCGTGGCCGTTGAGGTGCATTTGGCGGAGGCGGACCTGTTTCCCGGGGTCCCTGCCGGTGTCGAGCGTGAAGAACATCGCCGCGGCCTCGGCGGCGAACGGGAGGCCGTGGTCAGCGATGAGCCGGTGGAACATGGCCCGGGACGCGGCCGCCTTGCGCTCGATGAACTCGGTCGTCACCGGGTTGCCGCCGATGTTGTGGCAGATGACGGTGGTGACGACGGCCGCGCCGACCGGGTCGGGGGTGCCGTCGAGGAAGGCGAAGCCGCTGGGTTTGAACCGCTCGTGGAGCATCTGGTCGAGGATCGCGCGGGCCCAGACTTCGTGCTCGGCGTACAGCAGGCCGCCTTGGTCCTCGTCGAGTGCGACCTTGCGTGGTTTCCCCGAGGACCGCGTCGGCTTCAAATACCGTTCCCAGTTGCGGGGGAAGTGGACCTGGTCTTCTTGGGGTGCAAGGGCTTCCGTCATCAGCGTCCTTCGTGCGGCCGGGAATGTCGCACCGAGCTTAGAAAGCCGGTGCGACATTCCCGTTCTGTCACTGAATGGACACTATGCAGTGCCGGTGAGCCGGGCGAGCGACGCGAGGATCTCGGAGGCGGTGACCGGGTCGATGTCGGTGGCGACCGTAAAGCCCGATTCGTCCGCGTAGTACTTGTCAAAGCTCGCGTCGGTCCTGAGCCGGACGCGCGTGATCGTCTGCACCGGATGCTCGCTCACGTCGCCGACGTAGATGCCGGGATCCAAAGTCACGGTGACGAAACCGCCGCCGGGCAGCCGGTGCGCGATGCCGGGCTCGACTCCGCCGTTCTCCGGTGCGGCCCGGAACCAACCGCGGTTCGTCATCCCGAGGATCCGCCCGACGTCGACCTGGACGCCTTCGAAACGAGTGAGTCGGCCGGTGGCGAGTTCGTCCTCGGTGAAGGCCAAGACGGGGCGGTTCAGCTGGTCGAAGGGCTGCAGGATCTCATAGTCGGCGAAGACCTCGGCCCAAGCGGCGGCTTCGGAGCCCAGTTGAACCGGATGGGCGACGCGGATGCGGCCCGTCTCGGGGAGATCGACCGCCTCGTCCTCGACGTCGCCGAAGGTCCCGTCCTCGGCGATGCGGAAGCCGAACCGGTCGCCCTCCACTTCGGCCAGCCACACGAGGCGGCGCGTGAGGTGTCTGGTGAGCGCGTGCTCGGCGAAGCAGCGGCGGAACTCCTCGACGGACCAGTCGCGGCCGGACACCATGGCGGTCTCGATGCGGCGCACCTGGTCGACCGCGACGCCGCGCAGTTCCTTCTTCAAAGCGGCGAAACGCTGGTAGGCCTCTTCAGCCAAGTCGGGGTCGTCCTTCGCACCGGGCTTGGGCAGGCTCTTGCGCGGCTTGCCCGTGTCGTCGGTGACGAGCGGCCGGAGCTGCTCGTCGAAGGCCACGGTGAACGTGCGCGGCCCGTAGTCGAAGACGAGCGCGCCCGCCTCGCCGAGTCCGAAGTCGGGCACGAGCCGGTCGGCGAGCTGCTCGCGGCTCAACCCGAGTTCCTCGGCGACGCGTTCGATCTGGCGACCTGCCTCTCTTTGGAGCGCGTTGAACTTCACCTTGTCGGCGATGGTCTGGATCGCCCGCAGGTCCTCCTCGGTGCCGATCGCGCCCAGCACCTCCAGGCCGGTGACGGCCCGCTTGTGCAGGCTCTCGCCGGGCCATTCGCGGATGAGCGGGGCAAGGGCCCACACGGTCGCGTCGTCGGCGAAATGGATGAGCTGCGTCAGCGCCCAAGCATCCTTTGCGGGGGCGCCGATCGCGGTCCACCGGTCGAACAGCGCCCGGCTGAACCGGGCGAGCGAATCGCGGTCGCAGGCTTCGGCGACGACTGCGATGCCGGGATAGGCGTAATCCGGGGTCCCCAAGGCCAGCACGGTGATCAGATGCGGAATCGCCTCGGCGGGCAGCGCCCGCTCACCGCCCTTGAGGAGGACCTGCGGAAGGATCAGCGGGGTGATCCAGTTGCCGAGCTTGGGGACCTTGACGCGCGGCACCAGCGGATCGACCTCGAGCAGGGCCGTGATCGCCTCGGCCGCTTCGGTTCCGTACTCGGCGGCCGCAGCCGTGATGGCTTCCTTGCCGTGGCGCGAGGCGAGGTGGGCCAGCGCGAACTCGGCGTAGCGGCGGAGGCGCTTGTCCGACCCGAGAGCGTCGGGTACCAGAAACGGCACCGCGGCGAGCCCGTGGCGCTCGAACCACTCGATCGCGCTGGTCCTGGCGGACTTGAGCCGCTCCAGACGCTCGGCCGCGATGCGGGCGGCGGCCAGGTTCAGGATCGGTCCGGGGAGGGCCTGGCAGCGGTGATTGGCGGCGGGGACCTTGAGGACCCGGTCGATCACGCGCTCGCCGTAGCGGGCGAGGATGCGCAAGAGGTTGTATGGATAGTCGGCGTCCGCCTCGCCGTTCCAGCGCGCCAGGATCGCTTCGGCCTGCTCGGGCGGCGCGTACGCCACGGCGGCAGCGAGTTCGTAGTCGTCGAGCTTGGTTTCCAGGTCGCCGTCCCAGAGCTGCTCGTCGCGGTAGTAGAGGCTCTGGCCGTGCCATCGGTCCTTCTCGGCTTCGGTCCAGGCCACGTGCGATTCGGCGGGCGGTTCCAGGCCTTCGATGACGACCGGTTTCGCCTTGGGCCGCTTGCGGGTCCAGGGCGGGGTGACCAGCAGCGGCGGCAGGTCAGCGGGGCAGGCTTCGGGGACGCGGCCGTCGCCGGCGAGCAGGTCGGCGAGCACCGCCCGGTCCGCGTCACTCAAGTGGACGTGCAGTTCGCGGTCGACGAGGTTCACGACGGCGGTGAGCCAGAGGCGCACGTCGGCGTTCGCCGCCGGGGCGAGCCGCGCGGCGACGCGGAGGACGCGGACGGGGAAGCGGGCGGCGGCCTCGGTCGCAGACTCCCACACGTTCGGCAAGTCGAGGCGCTCGAAGACGAACGCCGTGGCCTCGTCGCTGGGCATCAGGGCGATCGCCCGGTAGAGCTGCTTCCTGAAGCCGTCGTTGTAATAATGGCGGATCTTCTCGGTCTCGAGGAGGACCGGCAGCGCGCCGGTGCCGAGGCCGCCGAGCAGGACGACGACGGTCTCGACGTTCCCGATGTAGTCCTCGATTTCGGTAACGCCCGCAGCCGCCAGGTGCTCGGCGCGGCTGGCGGCGAGGAGGATGGCCCACTCACCCGAGGACCAGTGTTTGGCCTTCCCGTAGTCGGTGCAGGCCTCGAGGACCCATGCGGGCTCGGTGGGGAGCAGGAGCATGGCGGCGATGCGCTTCGGGCCGGTATCGCGGTGCCCCGCGACCGCCGCCACCACTTCGGCGTACTCCTCGTCGGAGGCGGCGGCCAGGATCGACCGCACCGCGGCGATCCCGCCGTAGGTCAGTTCATGGGTGTCCGGGTGCTCGACCTGGTGCTCGGTGACGGTGCGCTTCGCGATGGCCTGGCCCCCGAAGTACCCGTCGGTGGCCGGGTCGACGGCGAGGCGTTCGACAGCTGCGGCCGTCGCGAAGGCCAGGCCGTGCTCGTACAGCCAGCAGTCGAATTCCGGACGCAGTCGCGAGGCATCGGCGCGCCCGCCGTAGTCGAGGATCAACGTCGCGATCGCCGCCGCGCCGCGGGGATCGGGCTTCCCTTCGAGGTACGCCTCCGCCGCGGCGGCGAACGGAGCGTTCCCGGGCATCGCCAGCGCGGCACGCAGCTGCCTTTCCCGCTTCGCGATCCCCCGCTGCCACCGTCCGAGCCATTCGGGGTCGGCGAGCTCGACCGGTTTCCCGTCCCGTCTGCCGCGCCACGGCAGCAGCTTGGCGCTCCAAGCGGCGGGAATCTCGAGCTGGTCTTCTTGGGGTGCAACGTGGTCGGTCATCGGAGCCCTTCGTGCGGCCGAGTGTGTCGCCCACGACGATAGGTCCGCGGTGCGACACCCCGGAAGAACGCCGAAGGCCCGGCCGGAGCCGGGCCTTCGAACAGCGCATTACATGAGGAAGGAGTCGACCGCCACCGCGAGGAAGAGCAGGGTGAGATAGCTGGTGGACCAGTGGAAGAGGCGCATCGGCTTGGGGTCCTCGCCGCGGTTGACGCGGCCGAGGAGCTTGTGGCATTCCAGGACGAACAGACCGCCGGTGACCAGCGCGACGACGCCGTAGAGCCAGGTCGCGCCGGGCTGGAGGAGCACGGGCACGAGGGAGACGACGAGCATCAACCAGCCGTAGACGACCGATTCGATCGCGACGCGCTTGGCGGGGGCGACCACGGGGAGCATGGGGATGCCCGCGGCGGCGTAGTCGTCCTTGAACTTCATGGCGAGCACGTAGAAGTGCGGGGGCTGCCAGAGGAAGACGATGGCGAAAAGGACCCAGGCCATCCACGACATGTGGCCGGTGACCGCGGCCCAGCCGATGAGCACGGGGGCCGCGCCGCAGGCGCCGCCCCAGACCGTGTTGTACGGCGTGGTGCGCTTGAGCCAGATCGTGTAGACGACGTCGTAGTAGACGATCGCGCCGAAGGTGAGGAGCGCGGCGAGCCAGTTGACGAGGAAGCCCATGCCGAGGACCGCGATCGCGCCGATGACGAGGCCGAAGATCAAGGCGTTGCGCGGCGGGATCTGGTGCTTGGCGAGCGGGCGGCGCGAGGTGCGGGCCATGAGCTGGTCGATGTCGCGGTCGATGTAGCAGTTGATCGCGTTCGCCGAGCCCGCGGCGAGGGCGCCGCCGATGAGGGTCGCGAGGACCGCGGTGAGCGACGGCAGGGCGTCGAACTCCATGCGCGCGGCCACGAGCATCGCCGGGATCGTGGTGATGAGGAGCAGCTCGACGATGCGCGGCTTCGTCAGCGAGACGTAGGCACCGATGAGGGTGCGCAGGTCCGGCTTCGCCGGTGCTTCGGCGCCGGGCGCGGGCAGTTCGATTCGCTTGCGGGCCTGGGGCCGGGGGGGATCTGCCAGGGCGCGGGTCGGGTCCTCGTTCATCACCGCTCACCATACGGGCAGTGAGGAGGTGACCTGGGCCTGGGGCAAGGGCCCCTACCTGGGGGTTTCGGATGGGAGACTTGCTCGTGGGCGGGTTCACAACCCGCGAAATTCCGCCCTCCGAGAGACTGCGCATAAAGTTCAGCCTGTGTAGGTAGGGTCAGAAGGCACACGTCAATGGCCCAAATACGACGAGTACCAAGGAGTATCGCAGTGGCACAGTTCGAGTGGACCGCACTTGACGATAAGGCGGTCGACACGGCGCGGCTGCTCGCCGCCGACGCGGTGGAGAAGGCCGGCAACGGCCACCCCGGCACCGCTATGAGCCTGGCCCCGGTGGCGCACACCCTGTTCCAGAAGGTCATGCGGCACGACCCGAGTGAGCCGCAGTGGGAGGGCCGCGACCGTTTCGTGCTTTCGTGCGGGCACTCGAGCCTGACGCTGTACGTGCAGTTGTACCTCCACGGCTACGGCCTGGAGCTTGAGGACCTGCAGAGCCTGCGCCAGTGGGGATCCCTGACCCCGGGCCACCCCGAGGTGGGCCACACCGCCGGCGTCGAGACCACGACCGGGCCGTTGGGCCAGGGTCTGGCGACCGCCGTGGGCATGGCGATGGCGGCGCGCCGCGAGCGCGGCCTGTTCGACCCCGAGCCGGCCGTCGGCGAGAGCCTGTTCGACCACTTCGTGTACGTGATCGCGTCCGATGGCGACATCGAAGAGGGCGTCACCCACGAGGCCTCCGCGCTCGCGGGCGTGCAGGAGCTTGGCAACCTCGTCGTCGTCTACGACGACAACGAGATCTCCATCGAGGACGACACCAAGATCGCCCTCGGCGAGGACACCGCCGCCCGCTACGAGTCCTACGGCTGGCACGTCCAGACCGTCGACTGGAAGGCCGGGGCTGAGTACCACGAGGACACGAAGGCCCTGTTCGAGGCCATCGAGGCCGCGAAGGCCGTCACCGACAAGCCCTCGCTGATCCGTCTGAAGACCATCATCGGCTGGCCCGCCCCGAAGAAGCAGAACTCCTACGCCGCGCACGGCTCCGCCCTTGGCGCCGAAGAGATCGCCGCGACCAAGGAGCTGCTCGGCTTCGACCCGGCCGTGTCGTTCAACGTGCCCGAGGACGTGCTCGCCTACACGCGCGGCACCACCGCGCGCGGCCAGGCCGACCGCTCGGCGTGGCTGACCGACTTCAACAACTGGGCCGCCGAGAACCCCGAGAAGAAGGCCCTGCACGACCGCCTGTGGGCCGGCGAGTTCCCCGAGGGCTTCGAGGACGCGTTCCCCGAGTTCGAGCCGTCCGCCAAGGGCGTCGCCACCCGTTCCGCCTCCGGCAAGGTGCTCTCGGCGCTCGCGCCGGTCCTGCCCGAGCTGTGGGGCGGCTCGGCCGACCTCGCGGGCTCGAACAACACCACGATGGACGGCGAGCCGTCGTTCCTGCCGCTGTCGCGCCAGACGAAGGCCTACCCGGGCAACCCGTACGGCCGCACCCTCCACTTCGGCATCCGCGAGTTCGGCATGGGCGCGATCCTCAACGGCATCAAGCTCCACGGCCCGACCCGCCCGTACGGCGGCACGTTCCTCGTGTTCTCCGACTACATGCGCGGCGCGGTCCGTCTCGCGGCCCTCATGAAGACCCCCGTGGTCTACGTGTGGACGCACGACTCGATCGGCCTCGGCGAGGACGGCCCGACCCACCAGCCGGTCGAGCACCTCGCGTCCCTGCGTGCGATCCCGGGCCTGGACGTCATCCGCCCCGGCGACGCCAACGAGACCGCCGTGGTCTGGAAGACCCTGCTGCAGAAGAACGACCGCCCGGCCGCGCTGGCGCTGACCCGCCAGAACATCCCGGTGTACGACCGCACGAAGTTCGCTTCGGCCGAGGGTGCCGCCAAGGGCGCGTACACGCTCCTCGACACCGAGGGCACCCCGGACGTGATCCTCATGGGCTCCGGCTCCGAGGTCCAGCTGGCCGTCGAGGCCGCCGAGTCGCTCGCCTCCGAGGGCGTCAAAGCCCGCGTCGTGTCGGTCCCGTCGATCGAGTGGTTCGACGAGCAGGACGAGGACTACCGCGAGTCGGTGCTGCCCAAGGCGGTCAAGGCCCGCGTGTCGGTCGAGGCCGGCATCGCCCTGTCCTGGCGCGACCTCGTGGGTGACGCGGGAGTCAGCGTCTCCCTGGAACACTTCGGTGCCTCCGCGCCGTTCCAGAAGCTGTACGAGGAGTTCGGCATCACCGCCGCCGCCGTGGCGGACGCGGCCCGCTCCTCCATCAAGAAGGCACAGCAGTAGCAACGTCGAAGAACTAGCTGGAAAGCTGGAGGAACACCGATGAGCGCGAACGAGAACCTCGCGGGATTGTCCGCAGCGGGTGTGTCGGTCTGGTTGGACGACATCTCGCGTGAACGCCTGGAAACGGGCAACCTGAAGGACCTCATCGCCGGGTCGTCCGTTGTGGGCGTCACCTCGAACCCGTCCATTTTCGCTGCGGCCCTTGCCAAGGGCAGCGGCTACGACGAGCAGATCGCCGACCTCGCGGTCCGCAAAACGAGCGTCGACGAGGCCGCTCGCGCCATCACCACCTTCGACATCCGCTGGGCGGCGGACGTCCTGGCCCCGGTCTTCGAGACCACCGGGGGCCAGGACGGCCGCGTGTCCATCGAGGTCGACCCGCGCCTCGCCCACGAGACGCAGGCGACCATCGCCGAGGCCAAGGCCCTGTGGTGGGCCGTGGACCGGCCGAACACGATGATCAAGATCCCCGCCACCAAGGCCGGACTCCCCGCCATCACGGCCGCGATCGCGGCGGGCATCAGCGTCAACGTGACGCTGATCTTCTCGCTCGAGCGCTACCGCGAGGTCATGGACGCCTACATGGCGGGCCTGGAGTCCGCCAAGGCGGCCGGGATCGACCTCTCCGCGATCCGTTCCGTCGCCTCGTTCTTCGTGTCCCGTGTGGACTCCGAGATCGACAAGCGGCTGGACGGCATCGGCACCGACCTCGCGCTGGCCCTCAAGGGCAAGGCCGCGGTCGCCAACGCGCGCTTGGCGTACCAGGAGTTCGAGAACGTCGTCGCGTCCCCGCGCTGGGAGGCCCTGGCCGCGGCCGGCGCCCACCCGCAGCGCCCGCTGTGGGCGTCGACGTCGGTCAAGGACCCCTCGTACCGCGACGTGCTCTACGTCGAGGACCTCGTCGCCCCCGGCACCGTCAACACGATGCCCGAAGGCACGCTCCGCGACTACGCCGACCACGGCGAGACCGAGCCGGACACGGTGCGCCCGTTCTACAACGACGCCGCCGAGGTCATGCTCCGCCTCAAGGACGTCGGCATCGACTACGCCGACGTCGTCCAGGTCCTCGAGGACGAGGGCGTGGAGAAGTTCATCGTCAGCTGGAAGCAGCTCCTGGACCAGATCGAGTCGAAGCTCAGCACGAGTGGAGAACAGAAGTGAGCGATCCGATGGGCAAGATGGAAGCCGCCGGAGGCCTCGCGGTCACCACCGGCGTAGACGTGAATGCGGCGATCGCACGGCTCCGGGGCGAGGGCATCCCCGCCAAGGTCGCCGCCAAAGACGCCACCCTGTGGGGCCCCGAGGCCGAAGAAGAGGCCGCGATCCGGCTCGGCTGGGTCGACACCTTCATCCAGTCGAAGGAGCTCCTCGCGCCGCTCGCGAAGCTGCGCGCCGAGTTCCACGAGCAGGGCATCGACCACATCGCCCTCGCGGGCATGGGCGGCTCCTCGCTCGCCCCCGAGGTCATCTCGCGGACCCTGGACCTGGGCATCAGCATCCTCGACACGACCGACCCCGGTCAGATCATCGCCGAGCTCGGCGAGGCCTCGCTCCGGCGCACCGCCGTCGTCGTGTCCTCCAAGTCCGGCTCCACCGTGGAGACCGACTCCCAGCGTCGCGCCTTCGAGAAGGCCTTCGAGGGCGTCGGGATCACCGAGCACGCGAACCGCTTCGTGTTCGTCACCGACCCCGGCTCCGCCCTCGAGGCGCTCGCGACCGAGCAGGGCTCGCACCTGTTCCTCGCCGACGCCAACGTGGGCGGGCGTTACTCGGCCCTGACCGCGTTCGGGCTCGTCCCGACCGCGCTCGCGGGCGCCGACGTGGCCGAGCTCATCGATCAGGCGGAGGCCTTCGCGGCCACCATCGGCAGCGAAGACGACGACCCGGCGGTCGTGCTGGGCGCGGTCATCGCGGCCAAGCCGACGATCACCATCGCCGACGACGGCACCGGCATCGTGGGCCTGGGCGACTGGGCCGAGCAGCTCATCGCCGAGTCCCTCGGCAAGAACGGCAAGGGCACGCTCCCGGTCGTGCTCGAAAGCCTCTCGGCACCGGGCTCGCGCGGCTCCGACCGCGTGTACGCCACCGTCGGGGGCTCCTCGACCGGCCTGCCGAACTCCGGTTCGGCGCTGGCGATGCCCGACGTGGTCGTCAACGGCCCCCTGGGCGCCCAGTTCCTCGCGTGGGAACTCGCGACCGCGTACGCGGGCTACCTGATCGGCATCGACCCGTTCAACCAGCCCAACGTGACCGAGTCCAAGAACAACACCAACCGCATCCTCGCCGACGGCCTCCCGGACGAGCGTCCGCACGCCGTCGACGGCGCGGTGGAGATCTACGGCTCGCACTCGACGACCGTGACCGGCGCCCTCGGCGAGCTCCTGCTCGACGCCGACAGCGACAACGCCTACATCGCCGTGATGGCCTACCTGGACCGGATCGACGACGCCGAAGTGGCGAAGCTCCGGGCCGAGCTGGCCGACCGCACCGGCGCGCCCGTCACCTGGGGCTGGGGGCCGCGCTTCCTGCACTCGACCGGCCAGTTCCACAAGGGCGGCCGCCAGACCGGCGTGTTCCTGCAGATCACCGGCGAGGTCGGGGAAGACCTGGTCATCCCGGGCCGCGACTACACCTTCGCCGGGCTCCAGGCCGCGCAGGCCGCCGGGGACCGCCAGGCCCTCGAATCGCGCGAGCGCCCGCTCGTGCGCCTGCACCTGACCGACCGCAAGCGCGGCGTCAACCAGCTGCTCCACGCCGTGAGGGAGCTGAGCTAGATGGGCGAGACCCTGCATTCCACCAACCCGCTCCGCGACCCCGCCGACCGGCGGCTCCCGCGGATCCCCGAGCCCTGCGCTCTGGTGATCTTCGGCGTCACCGGCGACCTCGCGAAGAAGAAGCTGATCCCGGCGGTCTACGACCTCGCCAACCGGGGCCTGCTCCCGGCGTCGTTCGTGATCGTCGGCTTCGCCCGCCGCGACTGGGGCGACGAGACGTTCGAGGAGATGGCCCGCGAGTCCGCCAAGTCCCACGCGCGCACCCCGTGGCGCGAAGAGGTCTGGGCCCGGCTCGCCGGCAACTTCAAGTTCGTGCCCGGCACGTTCGACGACGACGAGGCGTTCGACAAGCTCGACGCCACGGTCGACGAGCTGCGCATCACGCACGGCATCGTCGGCAACGCGGCGTTCTACTTCTCGATTCCGCCGCTCGCGTTCCCCACGGTGCTCAAGCAGCTCAAGCGGACCGGCATGTCGGACAACCGCCAGGACGGCGGCGGCTGGCGCCGCGTCGTGGTCGAGAAGCCCTTCGGCGAGGACCGCTCCTCCGCGGCCGAGCTGAACCAGCTCGTCGACGACGTGTTCACCGCGAACGACGTGTTCCGCATCGACCACTACCTCGGCAAGGAGACGGTGCAGAACATCTTCGCGCTGCGCTTCGCCAACGCCATGTTCGAGCCGATCTGGAACTCCAACTACGTCGACCACGTCCAGATCACCATGGCCGAGGACGTCGGCATCGGCTCCCGGGCCGGGTTCTACGACGACAACGGCGCCGCCCGCGACGTCCTCCAGAACCACGTGCTGCAGCTCCTCGCCATCGCGGCCATGGAGCAGCCCAACGGGTTCGAGGCCGAGGAGATCCGCACCGAGAAGCTGAAGGTCCTGCGGGCCATCAAGCTCCACGACGACCTCGAAGCCACCGCCATCCGCGGCCAGTACGCGGACGGCTGGGTCCAGGGCCGCCCCGTCCAGGGCTACCTGGCCGAGGAGAACATCCCGCCGACCTCGACCACCGAGACCTACGCGGCGGTCCAGCTCGGCATCCAGAACCGGCGCTGGAACGGCGTCCCGTTCTACCTGCGCACCGGCAAGCGGCTCCCCAAGCGGGTCACCGAGATCGCGGTGGTCTTCAAGGAGGCCCCGCACATGCCGTTCGCCGACTACGACACCAAGACGCTCGGCAACAACCAGCTGGTCATCCGCGTCCAGCCGGACGAGGGCATCACCGTGAAGTTCGGTTCGAAGGTCCCCGGCACCGGCATGGAGCTGCGGGACATCTCGATGGGCTTCGGCTACGGCGAGACCTTCACCGAGTCCAGCCCCGAGGCGTACGAGCGGCTCATCCTGGACGTCCTGCTGGGCGACAAGACCCTGTTCCCGGACGCGCAGGAAGTGGACGCGTCCTGGGCCGTGGTCGACCCGCTCGAGGAGTTCTGGGCCGGTACCAAGCCCGAACCGTACGAGTCCGGGACCTGGGGCCCGACGGGCGCCGATCTCATGCTGCAAGCATCCGGCCGCCGCTGGCGCCGGGCCTAGAAGGGGAGTCTGGAAGTGCATCTGAAGGACACCACCACCGGCGGCATCATGAAGGCCCTCGACGGGCTCCTGCATGAGGTCGGCGGCGGTTCCAGCCTCGCGCTCAACCTCGTGGCGCTGACCACTGAGGACGAACGCGAAGAGGTCGAGAACGCCGCCTCGGTCGCCGCGCAGGAACACCCGTACCGGCTCATCATGGCGATCCCGCGCGACCTCGAAGCCACCGAGCCGCGCATCGACGCCGAAGTGACCGTGGGCGAGCGGCTCGGCTCCGCCGAGGCGATCATCCTGCGCCTCGACGGCCCGGCCGCCGCGCACCTGAGCTCGATCGTGCTGCCCATGCTGGCCTCCGACGTCCCGGTGGTCACCTGGTGGCTCCTCGACCCGGTCCGCTACGGCCTGGAGCAGGAACTGCGCAGCTTCGCCGACCGCCGCATCACGTACTCGGCCCGCGCCTCGGACCCGGTGCAGTCGCTGTACCGGCGCGCCGAGACGTACGCGGCCGGGGACACCGACATCTGCTGGACCCGCATCAGCCTGTGGCGCTCGCTCATCGCCAGCGCCTTCGACGGGGTGACGCACGCGGTCGAGAAGATCACCATCAAGGCGGACGACGACGACCCGTCGGCGCAGCTCATGGCCGCGTGGCTGCACACGCGTCTGGGCGTGTCGCCGGAGATCGTCGACACCGAGGTGGAGCGCAACTCCGAGCACCTGCCCGCGATCGCCTCGGTGGCGTTCACGATGGCCGGCGGCGAGACGATGGAGGTCGAGCGGAAGGCCGACGGCACCACCGTGCTGCGCCAGGCGGGGCTGCCGAAGCGCCGCCAGACGCTGCAGGGCCGCACGCTCGGTCAGCTGCTCGCCGAGGAGCTGCGGCACATCGACCCCGACACGGCTTACCGGAAGGTGCTGGACACCTTCCAGGAGCACTACGTGGCCGAGCGGGCGAGCGCATGAGCCGTTCGGGTGCGGTGATCGTCCACAACGACGCCGACGTCCTCGCCGAGGCCGTGGCCTCGCGGCTGATCAACCGGCTGGCGGACGCGCAGGCGCACCGCGGCGAGGCGTCGATCGTGCTGACGGGCGGCCGGATCGCGGCGAAGGTGTACCAGAACATCCTGGGTTCACCGATCCGCACGGTCGTGAACTGGTCGAAGGTCGACTTCTGGTGGGGCGACGAGCGGTTCCTGCCGTCCGGCGACCCGGAGCGGAACGAGACGCAGGCGCGGGAGGCGTTCCTGGACCACCTGAAGGTGGATCCGGCGAGGGTCCACCCGATGGCCGCGGCCGACGCCGTTGCGACTCCCGAGGAAGCCGCTGAGCTGTACCGGGCCGAGTTGGCGAAAGCCGCCGGCGGCGAAGGCACTCCGGCGTTCGACCTGCTGCTCTTGGGCATCGGCGAGGACGGGCACGTCGCGTCGCTGTTCCCGGGGAACCCGGCGCTCGACGTCGATGCGGTTGCGGCCGTGGGGGTTCGCAACTCCCCCAAGCCGCCGCCGGAGCGCGTCTCGCTGACGATGACGGCGATCAACTCCGCCACGGCGGCGTGGATCATCGCCTCGGGTGCGGGCAAGGCCGAAGCGGTCGACGAAGCGCTCTCGAAGCGGGAGCTGCCCGCGGGCCGCGTCCAGGCTGTGGGCCACACCAGGTGGCTCATCGACAAGGACGCTGCGGCGAACTTGAAGCACCTGGAGTTCTAGCACCAACGCCGAGGGCCCGGATCGTCCGATCCGGGCCCTCGCTTGCATTGTGTGACGTCCCGATTTGACTCACAACGTATTCTTGTACTGGAATCCTAAGTACCAGCTGTCAAGGAAGACTCACCTGTGACCGAAGAGCGGCTTGAAGCCCAGCCCCGCGCTGACGCATTCCCCATGGACGATGTGATGAGATACGCTTGGAAGGGCATCATCCGCGTCCCTCACTTTCAGCGCGGGTTTCGATGGTCATCCAAGGACGTCATCCGACTCTTCGACAGCATCCTTCGCGGTTATCCGATCGGCAGCCTCCTGCTCTGGGTCCGGAACGCCGACGCCGAAACTCTGACGCTCGGAGCGTTGTCGATCGAGGCACCCGCCAATGATCAGGCCTGGTGGGTCGTCGATGGACAGCAGCGCATCATCTCACTCGCAAACGCGCTACATTCCGATGGTGCCGGAGACGATCGATTCAACCTTTACTACGACCTCGACACCAAGAACTTCACTACGCCGTCTGCCCGCAATCGATCCTCAGAATCTCTTATCCCACTTCCGGTGTTGTGGGACCTCGAGAAACTGCTCGGCTGGTTCGCGAAGCGCGGAGTGCAACACAACCCCGAGCGCCTGGCAGAGGCCACCCGTGTTGCAAAGCGGCTGCGGGAATACCGCATCCCGGCCTACCTCGTCGAGCACGGCGATCAGGCGACTCTCACCGACATCTTCGACCGTATGAACAATTATGGGAAGAGGCTGAGCCGCTCAGAAATCTTTGAAGCGCTCACTGCATCGCCTGAGGCTGAAGCCGACAAGCAATTGACATTGTCGAAGATCGCAGAGAGAATCAACGCCACCACGCAGTTCGGCATTATCCCTGAACGGGCGATTCTTGCTGCGTTCCTCGCTCGAAGGGGCACCGACCCGATGCGCGATGTCCGCTCTGAGTTCGATCAGCGAAGTGATCAGGGTTCAGGCGACTTCCCCGAGGAAACCGACGAGGAGGCACGCGAAAACTGTGCAGTTGCGCTGGAGCAAGCCGTGCACTTCCTTCAGCACTCCGCCGGAGTCCCTCATATCTCGATGCTCTCGTATGAATCACTTCTCGTGGTCCTGACACGGTTCTTCGCTCACTTCCCTGACCCCTCGTCCAACTCCTTGCTGCTACTGCGCCGCTGGTACTGGCGTACGGCAATCGCGGGTCCAACCATTTTCAAAGGCAGCTTCACTCAAATGAACCGCGCCTTGCCACGTAGGATCGTCCCTGGGAAGGAAACCGAATCGGTCCAAGGGCTTCTGGCAGCCATTGCTGGAAAACATGAGATTCCCCCAACGCCGGAAATGCTGCGCACGAACACCGCGTCTTCCAAGCACATTCTCTGTTCTTGGTGGGAATTGCGGCCGCGATCATTCGAGACCGGGGAACCTTTCACCATCGCCGACATCGAAGCCGCGATCGACCGAAACAGCACCGCACGCGATGCGGTCCAACAGCTGTACATTCCCCGGCGCGGAGGCAGATCGTCCTCTCCCGCCAACTATCTGCTGCTCCCTTCGGTTTCGGAGCCTGTGGACGACCTGGTGTCCGTGCTCTCCAGCCCGATTGTCGACCAACAGGCAACCGCTTCAACATTCCACTCGCATCTTCTCGACGAAGCCGCAGTCAACATGCTCCGGGGCGATGATTTCCACGGCTTCCTTGAACATCGAGGTGCTGCCATCGACCGTCAACTCCGGAGGTTCTTGATCCGTATGACCGAGTGGGACCTCGAGGATACCCCCGATATCGCGTTGTTCGAACTCGACGGGGACAGTTAGGATCGGCCGGTGCCCATTCCTCCCGAGCGCCGCTACGGCGTCTATCTGTATGAGCTGCGAGTCGGAACACTCGTTCAGCGAGGGGACGAGACACGCTTCAACTTCAGCGACGACTACTTCGACGATCCAGCCAGGCCCGTGCTGGGGTTGCGTTTCGAACAACACCGTGATCAGCCATATCGGGCGGCGCTCCGGCTCCCTCCGTGGTTCTCTAACCTTCTTCCAGAAGGACCGTTGAGGCAGTGGGTCGCTAGAGACCGAGACGTCTCCTCTGACCGCGAGATGGAGCTGCTTGCTCAGCTTGGCGCAGATCTCCCTGGCGCCATCAGGGTCGCACCGGTGGACGGTGACTCAGAGGAGTCCATCTGGCCGGAAGACGAGGTCATCCACCGCCCGCAGCCGCCGGGCGCTGCTGGGTCATCCTCACCATGGCGTTTTTCCTTCGCAGGTGTTGCGCTGAAGTTTTCAATGCTCCGCCATGGCGATCGGCTCTCGGTCCCGGCAGCCGACGAGCGCGGGGACTGGATCGTAAAATTCCCCGACCATCGGTTCCCGGATGTACCGCTCAACGAATACGCGATGATGACACTCGCAGCTCGGGCGGGGATCGAGATCCCGGAAGTTACGCTCGTCCATCGCGACCAGCTTGACGGCCTGCCCAGCGTGATGTGGCCAAATCGCGAGTCGGTTGCTTATGCGGTTCGGAGGTTCGACCGAACCGAAAAACGCAGTCTCGTGCATATTGAGGACTTTGCGCAGGTACTCGATCGTTGGGCCACCGAACCACACCATGGCAGCGGCAAGTACGCGAGCTCGTTCGCGACGGTCCTGCTGACGGCATACCGCGGCCATGACGAGGACTCACTTGTAGAAGCGACTCGTCGAATCGCATTCAATGCGGTGATCGGCAACGGGGATGCTCACCTCAAGAATTGGTCGCTGATCTATCGCGACCGTCGACGCCCGAAATTGTCACCGGCTTACGACCTCGTCGCGACTGCGCCATACCGCCCTTCAGATGAGCCGGAGGATTTCGGCTTGAAGTTCAACGGCAGCAGAAGATTCCAGGATGTCACTCTCAGTGGATTCGAGCGCCTCGCGTTCAGAATCCGCAACCGTCTCGGGACCTTTGAAGCCGATCTTCCCGAGCTTGCGGCAGACGTCGCCAAGCGGGTCCATGCGGCCTGGCCCGAGGTCCGCACCATGCTGGCATCGAACCCGAGACTCCAAACGCAGATCGATGCCTGGATTGGTCAAATGACCAATCAGCTCCAGCGACGCTAGGGTGCGAGACCCAGTTGCAGGCAGACTCGTGGCCCGGATCGTTCGATCCGGGCCATCAATATATGCAGGGCCGCTCGATCCCCGGCCTCGCAAGGGGGCTAGTAGAGGGAGCGCTCGCCGCGCGCGGCGGCGCGGGCGGCGAGGGCCTCCGCGAGGAGGTCTTCGGCCTCTTCATCGCTGCGGCGCTCGCGTACGTACGTGAGATGGGATTTGTACGGTTTGGCAGTACGGCGTTCCGGGGGATTGTCCTGGTCGGGGCTGGCGGGCCACCCGCAGCAGGTGCAGTCCCATTCGTTCGGCACTTCGACGTAGAGCGCGAATGACAGTGCTGTCTCGTGTCCGTTGGCGCACCAGTACTTGATGTTCTGCCGGGGCACCGGCTCGCCGCGTTCCAGGTGGAGTCCTGGGGTGGCGCCGATTCGAGTGCCTCGGATGGCTTGTCCGTTGGACATATGTGTGATCGCTCCTCACAGACCGGGGGATCTTCTGTGGATATCGACCGTGCGCACTCGCCGCCGGCGGGCGACGCCGTGACCGCACGACCACAACAGGGCGTCCGCGGGTAGGGAGACCGCGCGACTCCCCTGGGTGTCGCCGTGGAGTCACCGGCCGGAGCGGCTGGGGCACCGCCCTCAGCAATTCTATGACGTAAAGCACACACTGTAAAGACTGCAACGAAATGGTTTCACATAAAGGAAGGAGCCGTGCACTCACGCACGGCCCCTTCAAGAGTCGGTCCGTCCCTAGGAGATACGAAGAATGATCTTCCCCCGGGTCCGGCCGGTCTGACTCGCACGCCAGGAGTCCGCGGTCTGATCCAGCGGATACGTCTCCGAGATCGGCACGGTCAGGTGCCGCGCCTCGGTGAGCGCCGCGAGCTGGCGCAGGTCTTCCGAGTCCGCGCTCACGAACACGTACTCGCCGCCTTGCTCTCTGACCGCGGGATCCATGATCGAGACGACCCGGGACGGATCCGTCCCGGCCTCGAGCGACAACTCGATCGCGCCGCCCCCTGCCGCATCCAACGCGGCATCCGGGCCCTCCGGAACCAGCCGTCTGATCCGTTCCAGCAGTCCGGGACCGTACTCGACCGGCTCTGCGCCGAACGCGAGAAGGTAGTCGTGGTTCCGCTCGCTCGCGGTACCGATGACACGGGCACCGCGCGCCTTCGCGATCTGGACGGCCATGGTCCCGACCCCGCCCGCGGCGGCATGGACGAGCACAGTGTCGCCTTCCTTGACCCGCACGGCATCAAGGCATTGAAGCGCCGTCAAGCCGACGAGCGGCAGCCCTGCGGCCGACCCCCAGTCGAGGTTCGCGGGCTTCCTGGTGATCATGCCCGGCTCGGCGATCGTGTACTCGGCGTAGGTCCCCCACTTGGCGACGGGACGGCGCACATAGCCGAACACCTCGTCACCGGCCGCGAACTCGGTGACCTCCGCCCCGACCTCGACGACGACCCCGGCCGCGTCCCACCCGGGAATGAGCGGGAACTCCCCCGGAATGCCCGCATCGAGGTACCCGGCCCCGAGCTTCCAGTCCACGGGGTTCACCGAGGTCGCCTTGAGCTGTATGAGCACCCCGCCCGCCCCGCAAGGCGGCTGCGGAACATCGGCGATCTCGAGTTCATCGGCCCCGCCATAGCGAGGCAACACCACTGCCTTCATGAATGGCATCCCACCACGAATCAGCAGTGTCCAGGCGAGGTTCGCCTACTTCGCAATCCAACCCTCATCGGGGCTTGAGCTTCAGCGGGTACGTCGCTTCGGGGTCGTTGTTCGCATCCAGCACATCCGTCCAGAACGGCACCGTCGCCACGACATCCGCACCCACTGGCGTCCGGTCCGGCGCGAACTCCCTGCCGACGTAGTCCACCAGGTCGGCTCCATAAAAGATGATGTCCGCCTGGTGCATCGACAGGACAGGGTGGCCCCAGGTTCCCCGGCCCGGAGGCAGGTACCGGTGTCCATAGATCGGAACCATCTTCGGCACCGCGGCCAGGTGACGCCCTGCAACAGCGAAGGCATCATCCATGGAGTCTGGGCGGTCGCCCCAGTCCTCGACCCAGAAGTCGTTGTTCTCCACGTCGAACAGCAGCCCCTCGACCGGCCATCCGAGCTGACCGCGTAGCGCGTTCGAATCGCCTGCGCGCCAATCAGGCCACCTACCGGGCCCGGACGGTAGACCGGCGGCCAGGAATGCCCGGTGGTCATCGGCGAACGCGAACCCGAACTCGCCTTCGATGCGCTCGAACTCGTCCTCGGAAAGCCCGGGAAGGATCGTGCAGTGCCCGAACTCGGCCAAGCGCCGTGCAGCGCGCTTCCCGATCCACTCGCCATCGTGAAAACCCATGGATCAGTTCTACCCGTACACAGCGAACCGACCTGACTCGACTCAGCAGTCGGTCTGCGACGGGAAGACGTTGAAGGTCAGCACGTGGTAGGTGTCTGCGGTGGCGACCGACAACAGGGTGAGTTCGGCGGGGCATACCGTCTCTGTGGAGCGGAGGATCTCCGATTCCTGCTCGAACGCCGCCGCGACCGCCTCGGTGATCCATTCGCTTCCAGCGCTGGTGTCCACACCGCTCACCTTCGCGGCTTCCCAGCAGGCGTTCAGGAAGGCGACCGTCTGCGCCTGGTCTTCGATGCCTTCGACCTCGCACTTGAAGCCGGTGATCCCACCGCCTCCGATGCCGATCGTGGCTCGTCGGGTCAGCACCGGATCTGCGAGCTCGCCTGTGATGGTTCCCAGGATCTGTTCACCGGGCCCCGGTGCGGCCAGCTCCCCGGCGGGCGGCCAGACCAACCCGAATCCGTCGAATGACTGCTTCCATTCCTCGACCTCGACCGACACCTTCAAATCGACGTCCGACTCCAAGGTCAACGTTCCGGCCGCCACCACTGGATCCTCTTCCGGCGAGCGCATCGAGGAGAGCCCGAATCCGAGATAGGCCAGAAGCACTGCAGAAAGAGCGGAGATTTTGATGATCTTCTTCGTCCGAGGGGAGTCCTCAGCCCGGAAGACCAAGCGCAGCCCGACGTACACCGACCCACCGATCAAGAAGGCGAAGACGAATATCGAAGCAAGGTTGATGAAGGAGTTCATGGGGGTGCTCCAGAGGGGTGCGGGGCCGCCCTGGCATCGGGCGGTGAGCTGAAGGCCCCGACCGCTTCGCGGTCGGGGCCTTCAGTGAAGTTCTGTTGTCGCCTAGACGACGGCGCGCAGGAGGAGGCCGAAGGCCACGATGCAGGCGAACCAGATGACGCCCACGCCGATGGTGATCCGGGTGAGGTTCTTCTCCGCCACCGAGGAGCCCGAGGCGACCGAGGACATGCCGCCGCCGAACATGCTCGACAGACCGCCGCCCTTGCCCTTGTGCAGCAGCACCATGAGGATCAGGACCGCGCTGGAGACCAGCAGCAGGATCATCAGGGTGTAACTCAGAACCGTCATCATCGGTGATCGGGTGTCCTCTCAGCAATTCTGGCCCGTTATGGGGCGCGGGCCACGGCCGAGTCTAACTTAAAACCAAACCATGGTCTTTCCCGGGACCGCGAAGTCTCCCCAGTGGGAAACCGCAGCCTGAAACGCAAAGGAGCCGCCGCACAACGCTGTGCGGCGGCCCTGCTTGACGCCCTCAGCGCTCAGCTCGGCGCTGTGGGCAGATTTGCTTACGCTCCCGCGTGTTCCGGGAAGCGCACGATCTTGGCGAACTCTTCGGCGTCGAGGCTCGCACCGCCGACAAGGGCGCCGTCGATGTCCTTCTTGCCCATGATCTGGGCGACGTTGGAGGACTTCACCGAACCGCCGTAGAGGATCCGGACCCGCTCTGCCACGGCGCCGAACTTGTCGGCGAGTGCCTGACGCAGCGCGCCGATGACCTCCTGGGCGTCCTCGGCGCTGGCCGTGCGGCCCGTGCCGATGGCCCAGACGGGCTCGTAAGCCACGACGACCTTCTCGAGCTCCTCTTCGGTGAGGCCGTCGACGGCGGCGATCAGCTGGCTGACCGAGTGCGAGATGTGGTTCCCCGCCTCACGGACGTCCAGCGCTTCGCCGACGCACAGGATCGGGCTGATGCCGTTGTTGAGGGCCTGGCGGACCTTGGCGGCCACCAGTTCGTCGCCCTCTTCGTGGTACTGGCGGCGCTCGGAGTGGCCGACGGCCACGTACGAGCAGCCGAGCTTCGCGAGCATCGAGCCGGCGATCTCGCCGGTGTAGGCACCGGACGGGTGCGCCGACAGGTCCTGGGCGCCGAAGCCGATGGTGAGCTTGTCGCCGTCGACGAGCGTCTGCACGCTGCGGATGTCGACGAACGGCGGGAGAACGACGGTCTCGACCGCTTCGAGCTGCTCGCGGGTGAGGCTGAAGGCCAGCTTCTGCACCAGTGCGATCGCTTCGAGGTGGTTGAGGTTCATCTTCCAGTTGCCGGCGATGAGCGGCTTGCGGGTCTGAGTCATCTTCAATTCTCCAGTGCGTCCAGGCCGGGCAGGGTCTTGCCCTCGAGGTATTCGAGGCTCGCCCCTCCGCCGGTCGAGATGTGGCCGAAGCCGTTCTCGGGCAGGCCGAGGGTGCGGACCGCGGCGGCGGAGTCGCCGCCGCCTACCACGCTGAACGCCTCGGAGTCCACGAGCGCCTGCGCGACGGTCTTGGTGCCGGCAGCGTAGTCGGGGAATTCGAAGACGCCCATCGGGCCGTTCCAGAACACGGTCTTGGCTCCGGCGATCCGGGCCGCGAAGAGCTTCGCGGACTCGGGGCCGATGTCCAGGCCCATGCGGTCGGCCGGGATCGCGTCGACGCCCACGGTGAGCGGTTCGGCGTCGGCGGCGAACTCGGCGGCGGTGGTCGTGTCGACCGGCAGCAGCAGTTCGACGCCGAGTTTCGCGGCGCGCTCGAGGTAGTCCTTGCAGACCTCGATCTGGTCCTTCTCGAGCAGCGATGAACCGACCTCGTAGCCCTGGGCCGCGAGGAAGGTGAACATCATGCCGCCGCCGACGATGAGCGTGTCGACCTTGTCGAGCAGGTTGTCGATGACCGCGAGCTTGTCGGAGACCTTCGCGCCGCCGAGGATGACCACGTACGGCTGCTCGGGCTTGCCGGTGAGCTTCGAGAGGACCTCGACCTCTTTGGCGATGAGCCAGCCCGCGTAGTGCGGGAGCTGCTTCGCCACGTCGTACACGGAGGCGTGCTTGCGGTGTACGGCGCCGAAGGCGTCGTCCACGTACACGTCGCCGAACGCGGCGAGCTGGCCGGCGAACTCGGCCCGCTGAACGTCGTCCTTGCTGGTCTCACCCTTGTTGAAACGCAGGTTCTCCAGCAGGAGGACGTCGCCGTCGCTCTGGGCGACGGCCTTGTTCTCGGCGTCCGTCCCGACGGTGTCGGTCGCGAAGGCGACCTCGCGGCCGAGGACCTCGCCGAGGCGCTGGGCCACGGGGGCCAGCGAGAAGGCGGGGTCGGGCTCGCCCTTGGGGCGGCCCAGGTGCGAGCACACCACGACGCGGGCGCCGGCCTCGGCCAGCGCCTTGACCGTGGGGGCGACGGCGCGGATGCGGCCGTCGTCGGTGATGTTCTTCCCGTCGAGAGGGACGTTGAGGTCGGCGCGTACGAGTACGCGCCGACCGTTGACGCCCTCCTGCAGGAGTTCGTCGAGCGTCTTCATCAGACTGTTAACCGACCAGTTCGACGAGGCTGACGAGGCGGTTCGAGAAGCCCCACTCGTTGTCGTACCAGCCGAAGACCTTGACCTGGTTGCCGATGGTCTTGGTCAGGAGGCCGTCGATGATGCACGAGTGCGGGTCGCCCTCGATGTCCTTGGACACGATCGGGTCCTCGGTGTAGTAGAGGATGCCCTTGAGCGGGCCCTCGGCGGCGGCCTTGAGCGCGGCGTTGACCTCTTCGGCGGTGACCTCGCGGGACGCCTCGAAGGTGAGGTCCGTGATCGAGCCGGTCGGGACCGGGACGCGCAGGGAGTAGCCGTCGAGCTTGCCGTTGAGCTCGGGCAGCACCAGGCCGACGGCCTTGGCGGCGCCGGTCGTGGTGGGCACGACGTTCAGGGCGGCGGCGCGGGCGCGACGCGGGTCGCTGTGCGGGCCGTCCTGCAGGTTCTGGTCCTGCGTGTACGCGTGGATCGTGGTCATGAGGCCCTTTTCGATGCCGATGGCGTCGTTGAGGACCTTGGCCATGGGAGCCAGGCAGTTGGTGGTGCAGGAGGCGTTCGAGATGATGTGGTGCTTCTCGCCGTCGTACAGGTCGTTGTTCACGCCCATGACGATGGTGATGTCCTCGTTCTTCGCCGGAGCGGAGATGATGACCTTCTTGGCGCCGCCTTCGATGTGGGCGGCGGCCTTCGTGCCGTCGGTGAAGAAGCCGGTGGACTCGATGACGACGTCGGCGCCGACCTCGCCCCACGGGAGGTTCTTCGGGTCGCGCTCGCTGAAGGCCTTGATGGTCTTGCCGTTGACCGTGATCTCGCCTTCGCCGACCTTGACCTCGTACGGCAGGCGCCCGAGGATCGAGTCGTACTTGAGCAGGTTGGCGATGGTGTTGAGGTCGCCCAGGTCGTTGAAGGCGACGATTTCGATGTCGGCACCGGAGGCGAGAACCGCCCGGAAGAAGTTGCGCCCAATGCGGCCGAAGCCGTTGACGCCAACGCGGATGGTCACTTGGCCATCTCCTCGCTTGAACAGGATCGGATAACTGACTGAGACCGGAGGCGGTCTCGCACACGATCCGTTCAACCGAATAGCGACGGTGGAACAGATCGCTGTTCGGCCTCGTCGCCGAGCACTCTTTGACCCTACCGCTGTGGTTCCTGAACCCTTAGCGGCCGGTTCCCCCCGATCATGTCACACCCGGGACGGGGGTGTGACATCGCGGTTAAGCGTAGCTCTTGGAAGTCCGCCGGTGCGACGTACCGCGCCCATGGACGAAAGGTCGTCCGCGGTTCAGCCGACGAGCATTTCCTCTTCGGCGACAACATCGTCGGGACCAGGGATGCCGTGCTCCTGGGCGCGCTTGGTCGCCATGTTGATGAGGCGGCGGATCCGCCCGGCGATCGCGTCCTTGGTGAGCGGCGGGTCGGCGAGCGCGCCGAGCTCCTCCAGGGAGGCCTGGCGGTGGTCGAGGCGCAGGCGCCCGGCCGAGGCGAGGTGCCCGGGGACGTCGTCGCCGAGGACTTCGAGGGCGCGCGTGACCTTCGCGGCGGCGGCGACGGCGGCGCGGGCCGAGCGGCGCAGGTTGGCGTCGTCGAAGTTGGCGAGGCGGTTGGCGGTGGCGCGGACCTCGCGGCGGACGCGCCGCTCCTCCCAGGTGAGGACGGAGGAGTGGGCGCCGAGGCGGGTGAGCAGTTCGCCGATGGCGTCGCCGTCGCGGATGACCACGCGGTCGACGCCGCGCACGTCACGGGACTTGGCGGCGATGCCGAGTCGGCGGGCGGCGCCGACGAGCGCGAGCGCGGACTCCGGGCCGGGGCAGGTGACCTCGAGGGCCGAGGAGCGGCCGGGCTCGGTGAGCGAGCCGCGGGCGAGGAAGGCCCCGCGCCAGGCGGCCTCGGCGCAGCACGGGTAGGCGCCGACGACGTGGTTGGGCAGGCCCCGGATCGGGTAGCCGCGCTGGTCGGTGAGGCCGATCTGCTTGGAGAACGCCTGGCCGTCGGCCATGACGCGCAGCAGGTAGTGGTTGTTGCGGCGCAGCCCTGCGGCGACGAGGACGTGGATCTCGGACTCGTAGTGGTACAGATCGTTGATCATGCGCTTGGCGCGGCGGGCGACGTTGCCGGCGTCGACCTCGGCCTCGACCACGACGTTGCCCTGGCCGACGAGGTGCAGCCCGCCTGCGAAGCGGAAGAGCGCGCCCAGCTCGGCACGTTGGCAACAGGACTTCGTCACCTCGATGCGACTGAGTTCGTCCTTGACCTCCGAGGTCATCGCCATTCGTTAACCACCATCTTCGACCAGCAGATTTCCCAATACGGCAGCCAAAGCGCTGACGTCGTGCGTCACGCCGTCGGAGGCGAGGTGCGCCGCGACCAGCTCTGCCTCCAACGATTGTGCCGCACTGTTCAACGATCCGGGATCGGCGAGGGTTCGGGTGTCGCCTGAGACGACGTAGTGAAACCGGACACCTTCGGAGTAACGACGCAGCGTGTCGACGTGACCGGCCAGGGTCAGGCCGTCGGTCTCCTTCTCTTCCGAGAGGTTGAGCACGACGATGCGCTTGGCTTTGGAGGCGCCGATGGCCTCGCGGAGGTCGGGCAGGAGCAGGTGCGGGATCACCGAGGTGTACCAGGAGCCGGGGCCGAAGATGTGCCAGTCGGCGTCGGCGACGGCCGCGAGGGTCTCGGGGCAGGCGGTGGCGACCGCCGGCAGGAGGCGCACGTCCTTGACGCTACCGTCGGCGATCGCGACGTTGTGCTGGCCGACGATGGTGCGGATGCCGGGGCCCTCCTCGAGGTCGGCCTCGATGTCGAGCGGGGTGCGGGACATGGGGAGGACGCGGGCGCGGGAGCCGAGGAGGCGCGCGGCGAAATCGAGGGCGTCGACCGGGTTGGCGTGGAGTTCCAGGAGCCCGGTGAGGACCACGTTGCCGACGGGATGGCCGGTCAGGAAGTCGTCGCCGCCGAAGCGGTGGGAGAACAGGCGCGCGGTCTCGGACTTGCCAGGGTCGGCGGTGGCGACGAGGGCCTTGCGCAGGTCGCCGGGGGGCAGGACCGGGCGGTTGGCGCGGATGTCCCCGGTGGAGCCGCCGTCGTCGGCCACGGTCACTACCGCCGTCAGCTCGACGTCGAGCTTCGTGAGAGCGCGCAGCGAGGCCGAGAGGCCCCGCCCGCCGCCGAATGCCACGACTTTGAGCATGCGGTTACCTCGGTATCGGGGTGCGTGGGCGGACCGAGGCATTGGCGCCCACCGGTCCGGCTGCGGCGGCGAAGCCGCGGTCACCGAACCACTGGGCGCGTCGGTCACTCGTTGCCCCGGTCGCGGTGATGGGTGTTCGCTGGGAACCCGGCGGCGTTCAGACGCTTCGCCAGTGATTCGGCGATGGCGACGGAGCGGTGCTTGCCGCCCGTGCAGCCGATGGCGATCGTCATGTATCGCTTGCCTTCCCGTTCGAACCCTCGGGTAGTGCCGAGCAGCAGGGAGGCGTAGGCGGCGACGAATTCCTCGGCGCCGTCCTGGCCCAGAACGTAGTCGGAGACGTCCTGGTCGATCCCGGTGTGCTCGCGCAGGGTGGGAACCCAGTACGGGTTGGGAAGGAATCTTACGTCGGCGACGTAGTCCGCATCACGCGGGATGCCGTACTTGAAACCGAACGACATGCAGGTGAAGGAGAGGCCCGGGGTCGAGGGCGCGAGGAAGGCCTCCTCGACGCGGGACCGCAGCTGGTTCTCGTTCATGTGCGTCGTGTCGAACAGCGTGTCGGCCGAACCGCGCGCCGGCTCCAGGATGCGGCGCTCGGCGGCGATCCCGTCCGCGAGCATCCCGTCGCCCTGGAGCGGGTGGGCGCGGCGGACCTTCTCGAAGCGGCGGATGATGATGTCGTCATCGGCGTCAACGAACACCAGGTGGGGTTTGAAGCCGCCCTTGCGGAGGTCCTCGATGACCCCCACGAGGTCGGTCATGAACGCGCGCGAGCGCACGTCGAGGACCATCGCGGTGCGCCGCACCTCTTCTCCCCCGGCCGCCGCCAACTCGGCGGCCTGGCCGACGAGCGACTCGGGGAGGTTGTCGATGACGTAATAGCCGACATTCTCCAGTGCGCGCGCCACCGTCGAGCGGCCGCCGCCGGAAATGCCGGTGACGATGACGAGGTCCAATTCGCCGCGGTCGGTCGAACCCGATTGCACTGCTGCCACACCCATAAGTCAAGTATCCCCGAGATCGATCCTGCCGCCGTGGTGACACGGCGCCGATGTGCTTGCCGAACTGACAAGCGTATTACTACCTACCGCTTCTCAAGCCCCGTTGTCATCGGGATTACGCAGATGTGTCTGCAAAGCCTCGGCCAGTTTCGGCCCGATCCCCGGAACGGCTTCCAAATCGGACAGTTCGGCCTCCCGGATGCGCTTGACCGAGCCGAACTGCTTGAGGAGGGCCTTGCGCTTGGACTCGCCGAGACCGGGCACGCCGTCGAGGGCTGACGTGATCAGGCTCTTGCGCCTTCTGGTGCGGTGCAAGGAGATCGCGAAGCGGTGGGCCTCGTCGCGGACGCGCTGCATGAGATACAGGGCCTCGGAGGTGCGCGAGAGGATCACCGGGTACTCCTCGCCGGGAAGCCAGATCTCCTCGAGCCGCTTGGCGAGCCCGGCGAGGTTGACCGTGTCGATCCCGAGCTCGGCGAAGACGGCCTCGGCGGCGGCGACCTGCGGCTGGCCGCCGTCGACCACGAGCAGCTGCGGCGGGTAGCGGAAGCCGCGCTTGGGCTCCTCGTCTTCTTCGGTGGGCGAGCCGGCGGGCTGGTCGGCGAGCCTCGCGAGGCGCCGGCGCAGCGTCTCCTGGAGCGAGGCGAGGTCGTCCTTGCGCTCGCCCTTGATGACGAAGCGGCGGTACTCGCTCTTGCGCGGCAGGCCGTCCTCGAAGACGACCATCGACGCGACCACGTCCTCCCCCTGGGACTGCGAGACGTCGTAGCATTCGATCCGCAGCGGCGCCTCGGGCAGGTCGAGGGCGTCCGCGAGCTCTTCGAGGGCCTTCGAGCGGGCGGTGAGGTCACCGGCACGCTTGAGCTTGTGGCGCTGAAGGTTCTCGATCGCGTTCTTCTCGACGGTCTCGGCGAGCGCGCGCTTGTCGCCGCGGCGCGGCACGCGCAGATCGACCTTGGAGCCGCGGCGCTCGGACAGGAGTTCGGCGAGGGCTTCGGCGTCGTCGGGGAGGGCCGGGACGAGCACCTCGCGGGGCACGACCTCGTTCTGCTCGCCGTAGAACTGGAGGCAGAACCGCTCCACGATCCCGGGCAGGTCGACCGGCTCGGCCTTGTCGATGACCCAGCCGCGCTGGCCGCGGATGCGGCCCCCGCGCACGTGGAAGACCTGGACGGCCGCTTCGAGCTCGTCGTCGGCCACGGCCATCACGTCGCAGTCGACGTCCTCGGCGAGGACGACGACCTGCTGTTCGAGGACCTTGTCGAGCGCGCCGATGTCGTCGCGCAGACGCGCGGCCTTCTCGAATTCGAGGGCCTCGGAAGCTTCCTGCATCTCCTTGATGAGGCGCCTGCGGACGGGGGCGTGGTCGCCGGACATGAAGGCGCAGAAGCCGTTCACGAGTTCGCGGTAGTCCTCGGCGGAGATCCGCCCGACGCAGGGAGCGGAGCACTTGCCGATGTCGGCCAGCAGGTTGGGGCGTCCGATCCGTTCGCAGCGTTTGAACTCCGAGTCGGAGCAGGTGCGGATCGGGAAGACGCGGGTGAGCAGGTCGAGGGTCTGGCGGATGGCCCAGGCCGAGCCGAAGGGCCCGAAGTAGCGCACGCCTTTGCGGCGCGAGCCGCGCATGACCTGGGCGCGGGGGAACTCCTCCCCCACGGTGACGGCGAGCCACGGGTAGGACTTGTCGTCCTTGAACATGACGTTGAAGCGCGGGTCGTACTCCTTGATCCAGGTCCACTCCAGTTGGAGGGCCTCGACCTCGGTGGCGACCACGGTCCACTCGACGCTGCGCGCCGTGGTGACCATGCGGCGGGTTCGCTCGTGCAGCCGCGTCTCGTCTGCGAAGTAGGAGTTGAGGCGGTTGCGGAGGTTCTTGGCCTTGCCGACGTAGATGACGTGCCGGTCGCGGTCCCGAAAGCGGTAGACGCCCGGCGCTGTCGGGATGGTGCCGGGGGCGGGACGGTAATCAACTGCCACACCATAAGGATATGACCCGCCCCCGACACACCCGTGCCTACGGCATGGCCGCCAAGGCCTTCAGCTCCGCCTGGAGGTCTTCGACCTCGTCGCGGGCGATGCCGCGCGCGGTGAACCACGAGCCGAGGTTCTCGACGTCCCGCTCCAGGAAGCCCATTCCGAGCGGGTTCGCGTAGATGTCCACGACCTGCGGGAGGTCGAGGACGACGAGGCGGCCGTCGTCGACCACGGTGTTGTACGGCGAGAGGTCGCCGTGGGCGAAGCCGAGCTCGGTCATGCGCCGCAGCGACTCGGCGGCCTGCTCCCATAGGCTTTCGAGCTCGTCCGCGTCGGGCTTGGTCTCGGCGAGCCGCGGCGCGGCGGTGCGGCCGTCGCCGATGAACTCCATGACCACTTCGCGGCCGAGGACCTGGACCGGGTACGGGACCGCGACCCCGGCGTTGTAGAGGCGCTTGAGCGCCTCGAACTCGGCGGCGGCCCAGCGTCCCGCGGCCTGCTCGAGGCCGAACGTGGTGCGCTTGGCCATCGCGCGGGCGTCGCGCGAGCGCTTCGCGCCGCGCCCGGCCATGTAGTCCCCGGCCCGGTTGAACTGGGTGTGCTCGGCGCTGCGGTAGCGCTTCGACGCGAGGATCACGGCCCGGTCGGTGCCGGGTACGGCGCGTTCGATGAGGAAGACGTCGGCTTCCTTGCCGGTCTTGAGGACGCCGAGCTCGTAGTCGACGGCCCCGTGGTCGGTGATGACCCACGCCGGCCGGGGTTCAGGGCCGCGCTGCAGCGGCTCGGAGTCCCACCAGATCGACCATCGGTCGCCGCTGGGCGGGCCGTCGTCCTGCGGCATCTCGTCGAAGTCGGTGCGCATCTCCTCGAACCGCGCGTGGTCTTCCTCTGAGAAGATCCGGCTGTTCTTGGACTTGCGGCTTTTGATGGACTGGAAGGATTCGGAAAAGTCAGACTTGCGTGCCAAGGTGGCGAGCTCCTGGAGGAAGGTCCGTCGCTCGCTGCGGAATCAGCGCGAGCCGACGGGAGGTGAACTGAGTTTCAAGGCATGAGCGCGGACAACGACAGCCATCAGTGACACCTCCAATCCTTAAGAGCCCCAAGGCTTCGCACCTCAGGCAGCTTCGAAGACCCTAGCGGATCCCGTCGGACTCGCGCAAGTGGTTTTTCCGCGTGTGCCCCGCCACATCAGTGACCTGCCGATTCGTAGCGCCGCAGACCCGCTCTCGCCACCAGGGCGGCGACGGCGAAGAGGACCAGGGCGACCAACGGCGGGATCGCCAGCCACCAAGCGGGGAGGTCGCCGGTGAGGATGCGGACGGGGATGTAGTTGACGAAAGCGAGCGGGACGGCCCACGTGAGCAGGGCGCGAACCGCCCTGGGGTAGATGGTCAGCGGGAAGCGCGTGGCGGTCTCCTGAGTCTGGGCGGTCAGCCAGGCGAAGACCGGGCTCGGGCCCTTGAGCCAGAAGTTGGCGCAGTTCATGGCCGTGATGACCGTCAGCTGCACGACGACGCCGCAGAGGAAGAGCAGGACCGCCGCGGGGATCATCGACAGCGCGATGCCCGCGCCGCTCCAGCCGATGACGATCATCGTCGCGCCGGTGGTCAGGTTCGCCGCCGACTGCATGCCGATGGCGCTGGCGCCGATCTGCATCATCACCGGGGCCGGGCGGACCACCGCGTAGTCGAGCCCGCCGTCGATGATCTTGCGGCCGACGGTCCACATGCCGTCCCAGCCGACCTCGGTGACCGAATCGGTGAGGACCATGAAGCCGATGAGCATGAGCATCTCCGGGAATCCCCACCCGTCGATGGTGGTGACCTGCGCGAAGATCACCGCGATGAAGGAAATTTGCGCGGCCTGCTGGATCAGCGCGACCGAGACCATCGTCCAGAAGTCGGCGGGGTACTCGGTGATGGAGCGGAACTGCGCCGCGATCAGGCGCGCGTATACGGACGCGGTACGGCGCATGTCAGCCTCCATGGATGGTGACGGCCCGGACCGCGCGGCTCCACAGCCAGCGCCCGAGGAACCAGAGCGCGACCACCCACGCGAGCTGGGCCGCGATGAGCCCGATCGCGCCCAGGGTGTCGACCCGGCCGAGGTAGATCTGGGACGGGGTGGTCGTGAAGTGGACGAACGGCAGGCACCAGGCGAGGACCTGCAGCGGTCCGGGCATGATCGCCAAGGGCACCATCGCCCCCGAGAAGAACGCCACGACGGTCTGCCGGGCCCACATGATGCCGTGGTAGCTGCGGGTCCAGAAGCACAGCATCGTGGACAGGTAGACGACGCTGAACGCGATCGGCGCGATCAGGGCGATGCTGACGAGGGTGAGCAGTCCCGCGGCGAAGGAGGCCGGCGGCAGCGGCGTGAAGAAGATCAGGGCGATGGTCAGCCCCACCGCCATGGTCGGCAGCGAGCCGGCGAGGCCGCCGTAGAACTCCGCGGCCCGGGCCCGCTGGAAGTCGACGGGTTTGAGCAGGTCGATCGCGACGCTGCCGTCGAGGATGCGGTGGGCGGTGTCGGAGCCGCCGAAGATGAAGGTGGCGGTCACGAAGCCGATGACGTAGTAGGTGCGCATCGCGTCCCAGTCGTAACCGGCGACCGAGCCCTGCTCGGCGAGGATGGTCCCCCACAAGGTGAGTGAAACGAGGAGTTCGCCGCCGCCGAGCACGACCCCGAAGATCCAGTTCATGCGGTAGGCGAGGCGCCGTTTCAGCGCGACGACGGCCAAAGCGAGATCGACGGAGAACGCGCTGGGGCGCACTCGGAGGGGTGCGGCTGTCAACGGCATCAGTGTCCTGAGTTCGAGGGGAAGGCGAGGAACCAGCTTGCACTGCAACGGTTCCTGCGTCAAAGCCAATTCCGCTGAGCGGGTCGCGGTGAGGACCTCGGCGGGCCGGCGCGGTACCGTCCTCGCGCGCCACCTGGTACACAAATTATGATACGGTAACCATTATGGGACTCAAGAAGCCGAGTGAAATCGGAATTCGCGAACTCCGGCAGAACGCCAGCGAGTACTTGACCTGGGTAGGCCAGGGCCACGAGCTCATCGTGACCAACCACGGCCGTCCGGCGGCTCGGCTCGTGCCGATCGACGACCCGAATGAAGACCGGATAGAGGCGTTGATTCGCTCCGGCCGACTTATCGGTCCCGAAGATCCCGGCAATCCACGGGACATCAAGAGCATCCCCGCTGTTTCCGGCGCCGCGTCAAGCCAGGAAATCCTCGACGAATTGCGCGAGGACAGGTTTTGATCTACTTCGACACCTCGGCATTGATAAAGCTCGTGGTCACCGAGGACGAGACGGCCCCACTCGAAGCATGGCTTGACGGCCATCCGGAGCAGCCTTGGGCCACAAGCGATCTGACCCGGGTCGAACTACTCCGCGGTGTGATGCGCAGGCAGCCTATGGCACTGCTGCAAGCCCAGCAGCTCATCACGCGCATGGTCCGAGTCCCGCTGTCCGACGGCATCCTGCTCTACGCGTCCACGTGCCAACCGCCGCTGCTGCGATCACTCGACGCAATCCATCTAGCGTCCGTGATGGAGTTCCGCAAGGAAATCGACTGGATGCTGGTCTACGACAAGCGGCTCCTCGAAGTCGCGAACCTCAACGGCATCAACGTCGCCTCGCCTTCCTGACCGTTGCCTGGTGTTCGGTTCAGTGGCCGGCGGAGTCGTAGGCTTTCAGGCCCGCACGGAAGCTCCAGATCGCGATGGCCACGGTCGCCGCCGCTGCGATCGGCGGGGTGAGGATCCACCATTCGGAGAGCCTGCCGGTGAGGATCTGAGCCGGGATGAAGCTGGCGAACGCGAGCGGCAGGCCGAAGGTCAGGGCCAGACGCACCGCAACCGGGAAGATCGTCAGCGGGAAGCGCAGAGCCTCGTTCTGAAGTTCGGTCAGCGCGAACGCGATGACCGGCGTGCGTCCCTTCATCCAGAAGTTCACGGCGTTCGCGACGGTCAGCAGCGATGCCTGGATGACGATCGCGCACGCGAGGAGGAAGAGCCCCACCGGGATCGCGGCAAGGCCGAGCCCGGCGCCGGTCCAGCCGATCACGAGCATCACCAGGCCCATGGTGACTTCGCCGAAGACCTGCATGCCGACGTGCTTCGAGCCGACCTGGACGAGCACGGGCGCGGGCCGGGTGATCCGGTAGTCCAAGTCCCCTTCGACGATCATCTTGCCGGTCTCCCAGATCCCGTCCCACAGCAGCGCCGTGGCGGACCAGGAGGTGGCGAGGAAGCCCGCTAGGACCAGCATTTCGTGGTAGTCCCATCCGGCGATGGCCTTGACGTTCGCGAACAGGATGCTCAGGAACGCGAACAGCATGCCCTGCCAGAAGGTCCCCGAGACGGTCATGACCCAGAAGTCCGCCGGGTACTCCCCGATCGACCTGAGGTAGGCGCCGATGGAGCGGCGGTAGACGCCCGCGGCGTGGAGAGCAGTTCCCTTATCCGCCATGGACGGTCACCTTCTTGACGAGCCGGCGCCAGATGAGGCGCCCGATCACCCAGAGACCGACGGCCCAGGCGGCTTCAGCGGCGATGAGGCCGAGAGCGCCCGCGGTGTCGACCCGGCCCAGGTAGATCGAAGCGGGCGTGGTGGTGAAGTGGACGAACGGCATCGCCCAGGCGAGACCCTGAAGCCAGACGGGCATGAGCGCGATCGGGATCATCATCCCCGAGAAGAACGCCACCATGCTGTCCTTGGCCCACTGGATGCCGAGGAACCGCTGCGTCAGGAAGCAGGCGAGCGTCGCGAGGTAGCTGATGCCGAAGGCCAGCGGGAAGATGAACAGCAGGCTGAACGCGGTCAGCGCCGCCGCGAGCGGCGAGACCGGGCCCGCGGGCCGGAAGAGCAGCACCGCGGCGGCGGTCCCGAGGATCGCGGAGGGGATCGAGGCCGTCATGCCGCCGATGTACTCCGCAGCGCGCGCCCGCTGGAAGTCGATCGGTTTGGTCAGGTCGATCGCGACCATGCCGTCGAGGATCCGGCCGGCCATCTCCCAGTCGGACCCGGCCCAGGCGAGCGTCCCGGTGAGGAAGCCGATGATCAGGTACGCCTTCATGGCGTCCCAGTCGTAGCCGCCGATCTCACCGTCGCCGATGAGGTGGTTCCACACGGCCAGGCCCGCCAGGAGCGACCATCCTCCGAAGAGGACGGAGAAGAACCAGGTGGACTTGTACGCGATCTTGCGTTTGAACGAGATGGTCGCGAGCGCGACGTCCAGGTTCGCCATGTCAGTGCCCCGCCGAGTCGTAGGCGCGAAGGCCGAGCCGGTACACGCCCACGGCCAGGAGCACCGAGCCGATCACGGCCGCGGGGATCCCAACGAGCCACCATGCGGACATGTGCCCGGTCAGGACCGACACCGGCACGAAGTTGATGAACGCCACCGGCACGAGGAACATCGCCACGACCCGCACGCCGATCGGGAAGATCCCCAGCGGCAGCTTCATCGCGTTGCCCTGCAGCTCGATCATGAGGAACGCGAAGATCGACGCCTGCCCCTTGATCCAGAAGTTCACCGCGCACAGCGCCGTCACGAGCGCCGACTGGATGACGGCGGCGCAGGCCATGGCCAGGACGCCGATCGGGATGGCGGCGAGTCCGATCCCGGCCCCGATCCAGCCGTAGACGAACATCGCGGACCCGAAGACCACCTCGCCGATGGACTGCATGCCGATGTGGGAGCTGCCGACCTGGATGATGACGGGCGCCGGCCGGGTGATCCGGTAGTCGATGTCGCCCTTGATGACCATCGCGCCGGTGCCCCACGCGCCGTCCCAGAACAGCGCGTTGCAGCCGCCCGCGACGCTGAGGAGCCCCGAGAGCAGCAGCATCTCGTGGTAGCCCCACCCGACCACATCGGGCACGTTGGCGAAGAGGACGGCCAGGAACGCGAACTGCAGGACGTTCCAGACCGCCCCGGCCGAGGCCATGACCCACAGGTCGGCGGGGTACTCGACGATCGAGCGGATCTGCGCGAACCAGGTGCGCCAATAGATGGCGAACACGTGCCGCGCGGGCACGGCGTATCCGGGGGTGAGCGTGTCAGCCACCGTGCACCGTCACTTTCTTCACTGCTTTGCGGAAGACCAGCCAGCCGAGCACCCACAGGCCGACGGCCCAGGCGGCCTCGGCCGCGAGGAGGCCCAGGGCGCCCGCGGTGTCGATGCGCCCCAGGTAGATCGCGGACGGCGTGGTCGTGAAGTGCGGGAACGGCAGGGCCCAGGCGATGGCCTGGAGCCAGCCGGGCATGAACGCCAGCGGGATCATGAGCCCCGAGAAGAAGCTCAGCAGGGCCTCGCGCAGCCACATGATGCCCAGGTACCGCTTCGTCCAGAAGCACACCAGGGTCGAGAGGTACGTCAGGCCGAATGCCAGCGGGAACATCAGCGCGAAGCTCACGACGGTGAGCAGCCCGGCGAGCGGCGTCGCCGGACCGGGCGGTTCGAAGAGGAGCCAGGCGGCGACGACGCCCATCAGGGCGGTCGGGAACGTCGAGAGCATCGAGCCGATGTACTCGGCGGCGCGGGCCCGCTGGAAGTCGACGGGCTTGGTGAGGTCGACCGCGATGTGGCCGTCGAGGATGCGGTCGGCCATGATCCAGTCGGCCGCGCCGAAGACCATGGTCGCGGCCACGAACCCGATGATCGTGTAGGCCCGCATCGAGTCCCAGTCGTACCCCGAGAGCGTGCCGGTGCCGATGAGGTTCTGCCACATGACCATCGCGATGAGCATGGAGCCGCCGCCGATGGCGAGGCCGAAGAACCAGTGGGACTTGTACGCGAGTCTTCGTTTGAAGGCGATGACCACGAGCGCGCGGTCGACGGCGAGACTGTGGCTCACTTGGAGAGCTCTCCGGCGTACAGGCGGCGGATGACGTCCTCGATGCTCGGCTCGGAGAGGGAGAGGTCCCTCGGGGAGAGCTGGGCGGTGAGGGAGCCGAGCACTTCGGCGGTGGTGAAGCGGCTCGACTCGTACGTCACGACGACCTCGGAAGGTGCTTCGCCCGCGGTCCACTCGTAGTCGGGGAACTTCTCGGCCAGGGCCGGGACGTCGGCGGTGCCTTCGAGGTAGAGGTTCACAGCCTTGGTGGTGATGTAATGGGCCTTGAGCCGCTCGATCGAGCCGTCATAGGCGATGGCGCCCTTGTCGATCACGACGATCCGCTCGCAGACCTCCTCGATGTCGGCCAGGTCGTGGCTGGTGAGCAGGAGCGTGGTGCCGTCGTTGACGAGTTCGCGCAGGAACGCGCGAAGGCGGTCCTTCACCGAGATGTCGAGGCCGATGGTCGGTTCGTCGAGGTAGACCATCTTCGGGTCGTGGATGAGCGCGCACGCGAGGTCGGCCCGCATCCGCTGGCCGAGCGAGAGGGTGCGGGCGAGCGCCGGCATGAACTCGTTGAGGTCGAGCAGCTCGTCGAACCGTTCGATGCGGCGCTTGTAGTCGGCGTCCGAGACGCCGTACATGTGCTTGAGGAGCTTCAGGGACTCCTCGACGGGCAGGTCCCACCACAGCTGGGTGCGCTGGCCGAAGAGGACGCCGATGTCGTGGGCGTTGGCGATGCGCTCGGTGTGCGGGTCGCGGCCCATCACCCGGACGGTGCCTTCGGAGGGGCGCAGGATCCCGGTGAGGAGCTTGACGGTGGTGGACTTGCCCGCGCCGTTGGGTCCGACGTAGGCCACCGACTCGCCCGCCTCGATCGAGAGGTTGATCCCGTCGACCGCCGTGTAGTTCTTGTACTTGCGCTGCATCAGGTGTTTGACGGCGCCCTTGAACCCCGAGGCCTTGTCAGGCCTGCGGAAGTTCTTGGTGAGGGATTGGGCTTCGAGAATCGGCATGCGTCCACCGTAGGAAAATCCGGTGGGAGCGGGCCACTTGTTTTCCGCGACTTAGGACGTCGGTTCGGGCTCCCGGGCCGTCTCGTCGGGTGTCCTTTGCGCAGGTATCGCCTTGCGGGCCTTCAGTTTCCGGCGGACGAGGCCGGGCAGCTCCGGCGCTTTGCGAATCAGCTCACGCGGGTGAATCCTCTCCAGGGGAAGGAAACAGGCCATAGCGACCATATGGGGCAGGAAGCTGATCTCGACGGCGAGGAACACCGTCAGATGGAACAGGTAGAAGAACGCGACGATGCCGTATTTGAGGCGTTTGGCGGCCGCGAACATCACGATGGGACTGAGCAGTTCGAAGCCGACCATCCCCCATTGGGAGAGGCGCAGCAGCATCGGATAGTCGAGGAGCCAGTTGGAGAACTCGGTGCCGCGGCGCAGGATCGCCCAGGTCATGGTCGCGGAGTTGACCCATTCGAAGCCGCCGTAGCGGAACTTGGCCCACGCGGCGAAGAAGTACGTGCAGACCACGCCGATCTGGACGAGGTTGAAGCCCCAGCCGACGTGCTCGGAGAGGGTCTTCCGGTCGCCCCAGCGGGCTTTGGGCATGGTCGGCAGCAGGAACAGCAGCAGGAGGAAGCCGAACTTGCCGTGGTCGACCTTCCCGTAGGACATCGCGATGATCATCCACTCGAAGTAGGCGATCGCGACGATCCAGCCGAAGAGGCGCGGGGCCTTGTCGAACATCATCGGGATCGAGGCGGCGAGGAGCACGACGAGGGTGCCGACGACGATCCAGTAGTCCGGGACGGGGAAGACGGGGAACACGCGGGCGATGAACAGCGGCTGGTAGAGCTCGCCGGGGACGTGGCGGTGGCCGAGGATCCAGGGCATGTACCACCACCAGTCGACCCAGATGAACGCTCCGGCGAGGAAGCGCATCGCGGCGACCCGGCCGAGCGCGACGGGCTGGAAGAACCAGCCGACAGCCTTCTGCGCCAAAGGAAGCTGCGTCATGCGTTCGCTCCTTCGCGCGTGTAGGTGGCCTCGACGACCTCGGTCACCTCACCGGTCTGGTGGCCGTCCTCGAGCCGGTAGCGGCGTTCGATGATCTCGACGGTGACCAGCTCGGGCTTGTCGGGGTTGGTGTTCTCGTACGCCTGGGCGATGTACTCCAGGAGTGTGGGGTCCTCGATGAAGCGGCTCTTCTGGCCTTCGAGTTCGGCGCGGCGGAAACCGGTGGTGGACTCCAGGAGGCTGAAGCGCTCGCCCTCCTCGTTGACGGCCTCGACGCGGGTCGATCCGGCCCAGCCGTCGAGTTCCATGGAGGACGAGTACATCTTGAAGGGCGCGAAGGGGAAGAAGTCGTCGCCGCCCCAGAAGGTGGTGGCGGTGACGAGGGCGAGCACGACCAAGCTGATCGTGACTCGTACGGCCCGCCCGAGGGGCCGGACCTTCGCGTACTGGGTATCCACGGCAAGAGTATGGCACGGGTGTGCCACAGGGGACTCGCCCGAGTCAGCCGGTCGCGGTCAGTTCCGGGTCGGTTTCACCGCGGTCGCGTGGATTCGGCATTCCCTTGCGTCCCTGCAGCTTCGCGCGGGCGCGGCGGGCGAGGTCCTTCGGGTCGATCCGCTCCAGCGGCAGGAAGCAGGCCATGGCGAACAGGTGCGGCAGGAAGCTGATCGTGAGCGCGGCGAAGATCGCGACGTGGAAGGCGTAGAAGAACGCGATGATCGAGTACTGGATCCGCTTCCAGGGGTAGACGAAGAGCACCAGGGGCGTGAGCAGCTCGAACGCGATCATGCCCCACTGGGCGGCGGTGAGCAGCTGCGGGAAGTCGAGCAGCCAGTCCGAGAAGACCGTCCCGCGGCGGATGATCGCCCAGGTGAAGACCCCGGAGTTGGCCCATTCGAGGCCGCCGTAGCGGAACTTGGACCAGGTGGAGAGGAAGTACGTGCACACCACGGCGATCTGGACCAGGTTGAAGCCCCAGCCCACGCGCTGCGAGAGGTGCTCGCGGTCGCCCCAGCGGGCCTCGGGCATCATGCAGAGCACGAGCAGCAGCGCCATGAAGCCGAAGCTCGCGTGGTCGACCTTCCCGTACGAGTTGTAGATGAGCATCCACTCGAAGTACGCGATGAAGAGGATCCAGCCGAACAGGCGCGGGCGGTAGCCGAGCATCACCGGCAGTGCGGCCGCGAGCATCACGACCAGGGTGCCGGTGACGATCCAGTAGTTCGGGGCCGGGATCGGCAGGACGCGGCCGATGAGCAGCGGCTGGTACAGGTCCTCGGGCAGGAAGCGGTGCTGGATGATGAACGGCTTGTAGGCCCACCACTCGATCCAGACGAAGAGCCCCGCGAGGAAGCGCATGGCGGCCACGCGGCCGAGCGCCACGGGCGTGAAGAAGAAGCCGTTCACGTAGCGGGTCACGGAGCTCATGAGGCGGCCCCTTCGGTCCAGGCGGCCGCGATCTCGACGGTCTCGGCGCCGGTGCGCTCGCCGTCCTTGAGTTCGTATCTCACGATCTGCACCTCGGCGGCGACGATCTCGGGGCTGTCGGGGTGGGCGTCCTCGTAGGCCTCGGCGACGAGGGCCAGGAGCGCGGGGTCCTCGCGGAAGCGGCTCAGCTGGCCTTCGAGCTCGGCGCGGCGGAAGCCGGTGTCGTTGTCGCCGATGGCGAAGGTGCGGCCGTCGGCGTCGGTGAGGACGAGGCTCGTGCTGTTCGCCCAGCCGTCGGGGTCATGGGCGTGCGAGTACATCTTGAACGGCGCGAACGGAAAGAAGTCGTCAGTGCCCCACAGCGAAGTCGCCATGAGGGCGAGCGTCATCGCGAGGGTGGCGGCGATCCGCACGATCTTCCCTCGGCGCGTCAACGGGGGCTCGGCAGCGTCCTTGGGCACCGGGCGAGTATGCCATGTCCGGCTAAATCAGCCTGCGACGGAACGTCATCGGCCGGTGAGACGGTCCCGTTCGGCCTGCGGCAGCGAGCAGGCCGCGGTGCCGCCGGGGAGCTTGTGGCGGTTGCGGGAGATCAGCCGGTAGACCGGCCAGGCGGCCTTCGAGACGAGCTTGAACGACAGGAACCAGCCGATGGGCCGCCAGTACCACTGGGCGCGGCGCAGGAGCACCGCGATCGCGTCCGGCCCGGCCTGCTGGTAGTTCGCCTCGACCCAGATCACGGCCTCCTCGGCCTGGGCCTGGGAGACGCCGAGCCCAGCGAGGTCGGCCCACTGCCAAGGCGTGACCTCGGCGGTGGTGCGGACGTGCTTCTCGAGGAACTGGGCGGCCTTGGTGCAGAAGGCGCAGTCCCCGTCGTAGAGGAAGGTGTGGGTCATGCCGGCCTCGTTTCAGCGTTCGTTCTCGACGGTACCGCCCGGTAGAGGGCCTCGCGCATGGCCGTGACGGGCGCCTCGTCCAGGCCGGTGAACTGGGTCCACTGCCGCACCGCCTGGGCGAGCAGGAGGGCGAGGCCGTCGAGGACCTGGACGCCGTCGCGCTCGGCCTCCGCGGCGAGCGGGGTCGGCCACGGGTCGTAGAGGATGTCGAACAGGACCGCGCCGGGCTTCCAGAGCGGGTGCAGGTCATCGGTGACGCCCTTGGGGACCGTGGCGATCACGAGGTCGGCGCCGCCGACGTGCACGGCTTCCTCCCAGCTCTTGGCCACCAGCCGGAGCCCGAGCGCGGAGGCGACCGGTTCGAGTTCGGCGATCGCCTCGCGGCGGCGGGCGTAGACCTTGACGGTGGTCGCACCGAGGTGGGCGGCGGCGGCGAGCGCGGCGCGGGCCGAGCCGCCCGCGCCGAGCACGGCGATCTCGTCGGCTTCGGTCATGCCGACCTCGGCCAGCGCGTCAACGATCCCGGGTGCGTCGGTGTTGTCCGCGAGGCGGCGCCCGCCGCGCAGCACGAGCGTGTTGGCCGCGCCGATGGCCTCGGCCACCGGCGTCGCCTCGTCGGCGACGGCCAGGGCGATCTCCTTGAGCGGCATGGTGAGCGAGAGCCCGGCCCAGGTCTCGTCGAGCGAGTCGACGAAGCGGGCGAGCCCGGGTTCGTCGCATTCGTGTCGCGTGTAGGTCCAGTCGGCGAGCCCCGCGGCGACGTACCCGGCGTTGTGGATGACCGGCGACAGCGAATGCTCGATGGGCTTGCCCAGGACGGCGGCGCGCATTACTGGATCCCGTTTTCCTCGGCGGTATCGATGTTCGTCTGGTGCTCGTCGTATGTCTCGGCGAACAGGGCGCTGCCGTCGTCGAAGGCGGTGACGAAGAACAGGTAGTCGTTGGGTTCGGGACTGACGGCCGACTCGAGCGCGGCGGCGCCCGGGTTCGAGATCGCGCTCGGCAGGTAGCCGGCGTGCTGGGGCGCGCTGGGCGACCACGGGTTGTCGGGGTCGCGCATGACCGAGCCCCAGTCGATGTCCTCGCCGGAGGTGATGGCGTCGTCGCCGTTGAGCAGGCGGCCGTAGTTCCAGATCGCCTCGGACTCGAAGCAGTTGCAGTTGGTCTGCTCGTGCGAGTACGGGTTGATGTACAGCTTGTTGTACATGACCTGGGCGATCTTGGGGTCGTCCGTGGCGATGCCGGACTCGGACTGGACGATGGAGGCGATCTGGAGCGCCATCCACGGCTGGATCTTGAACTCGCCGTTCGTGGGCGGGTAGAAGGTCTGGTTCTCCATGGCGCCCGGGTCGTAGTCCGGGTCGGGGTCCTGGATGGCGGCGAGCTTGTCGAGGAAGCCGATCTCATCGATGGTGGCGTTGAACCGGGAGACCATCTCAGTGAGCATCTCCACGGCGGTCATCGTCTCGTCGAACTCGTACGCGGAGGGGAAGAGGAAGCCCTCGACGGACTTGACCTGGCGGTCGCTGAAGCCCTCGAACCAGATCGGTTCGACGCCGAGCGCCGCCGGGTCCTGGGCGGCGGCCTCGAAGTCCGCGACGGGCACGCCGGTGTATTCGGAGAGGATCTCGTAGATCTCGAAGGACCGCTTGCCTTCGGGGACGACCACGTGGTCGAGCGTCAGGTTCGCCTCGTCGATGAGAAAGGCGAGGGCCGAGGCGGCCGACATCTCCTCTTCCATGGCGTAGACGCCGGGCTGGATCGACTGGCCGGAGTTGCCGTCGTCCTCGGAGGCGTTCAGGAAGGCCCTCGCGGAGGCGACCACGCCTTCGGCTTCGAGGTGGTCGGCGATGTCGGCGACGAGCCAGCCTTCTTCGATGGTGATGACCACCTGGTTGCCGTTGCCGTCGCCGGAGAAGTCCTCGGCGATGAAGTAGTCCTTGATGACGTTGTTGTACGCCCACCAGCCGCCGACGCCGATGACTGCGAACAGGGCCACGACCAGGGTCATCGCGATCAGGGACTTGCCGGAGTCCTTGCGTCGGTGGCTCCTGGGAGCCGCATCCCGCTCGTCCTCGGTCCTGAAATCGCCGAGCATCCTGTGCTTACCTCCGCCGCTGGTCCAACCATTGCTGGAGGATCTCCACCGCCGCCGCCTGGTCCACGATGGAGCGCTTCCGTTTGCCGCGCACGCCGCCTTCGTTCAGTCTGCGGGTGGCGACGGCGGTGGTCATGCGCTCATCGGTCAGGGTCACCGGAACGGGTGAGACGTGATCGGCGAATCGCTGCACCCAGGCTCGGGTGTGAGCGGCAGCCGGCCCCTCCTCACCCGAAAGAGTAACGGGTAGGCCAACGACGATTTCGACAACCTCGTACTCGCGGGCTGTTTCGGCGATTTCGCGGATATCGCTCGGAATGTCCTCACCAGCGGTTTTGAGGTCGCGACGAACCGTCGCGACTGGAGTCGCGAGCAGACCGTCCGGATCGCACACGGCGACTCCGATGCGGGCTTTGCCGAGATCGATGCCGAGACGGCGGCCCCGCACCCACTCGGTGGATGCGGGGCCGTTCGCTGATTCGCTCATTTACGCGCTGATCGCGCCGGTCACGGCGGCGAGCAGCTGCGCGGCCTGGTCGGCCGGGACGCCGCCGCCCTGGGCGACCTCGTCGTTGCCGCCGCCCTTGCCGGACAGCGCGGCCTTGACGAGGGCCTGGGCCGAGACGTGCTGCGCCTGCGCGGCCTTGTTGGCCGCGACGACGATGCTGGCCTTGCCGCCCGCGGTCGCGACGACCGCCGCGACACCGGGCTGGTCCTCGGGCAGGTGCCCGCGGATCTGCATCGCGAGGTTGCGCACGTCGCCGCCCTTGGTGCCCTCGGGCGCCTGCACGGCCGCGACCTTGACGGCCCCGACCTGCTTCGCGGCGGCCGCGAACTCCGCGGCGCGGCCGGAGACGGCCTTCGCCTGGAGGGTCGCCAGCTCGCGCTCGGCGTCCTTGGTGCGCTGCAGGATCGCGCGCACGCGTTCGAGCACGTCGCCGCGCTGCGCACCGATCTCCTCGGCGATCTGCGAGACGAGGTCCCGCTCGCGCGCGAGGTACTTGTAGGCCTCCATGCCGGTGGCGGCCTCGACGCGGCGCTGGCCGGAGCCGACCGAGGACTCGGCCGTGAGGACGAGCGGGCCGATCTGGGCCGAGTGCGACACGTGCGTGCCACCGCAGAGCTCGCGCGACCAGGGGCCGCCGATCTCGACGACGCGGACGGTCTCGTCGTAGGTCTCGCCGAACAGCGCGACCGCGCCGAAGTCCTTGGCCTCAGGGAGCGTCATGTACTTGACGGCGACCGGCAGGTCGTCGCGCACCGCGCGGTTGGAGACCTCTTCGATCTCGCTGCGCGTCTCATCGGAGAGCTTCGAACGCCACGAAAAGTCCAGGCGCAGGTAG
Source organism: Glycomyces rhizosphaerae (assembly GCF_042647865.1). Lineage (NCBI taxonomy): Bacteria > Bacillati > Actinomycetota > Actinomycetes > Glycomycetales > Glycomycetaceae > Glycomyces > Glycomyces rhizosphaerae. The sequence continues at coordinate 148,806 of NZ_JBHRWO010000015.1, read as the reverse complement.
CCGGGCCGGTTGAACGAGCCGGACTGGAGCGCGGTCGGGCCGAGCACCTCGCGCAGGGCCGCGTGCACGACGTGCGTGCCCGAGTGCGCCTGGCGGGCGCCGAGGCGCCACTCGTGGTCGACCGAGGCCTCGACCTTGTCATCGATGACCAGTTCGCCTTCGAGGACGCGGACCTTGTGGACCACGAGCTTCTTCACCGGGCGCTGCACGTCGAGGACCTCGGCGAACAGGCTCGGGCCGACGAGCTTGCCGGCGTCGGCGTGCTGGCCGCCGGACTCGGCGTAGAACGGGGTCCGGTCGAGCACGACCTCGATGATGTCCCCGGCCTTGGCCGCGGGGATCGACTGGCCGTCCTTGAGCAGGCCGATCACGCGGGACTCGGTCTCGAGGGTCTCGTAGGCCTTCCAGTCGGTCGGGCCCTGCTCCTGGAGCAGCTGCCAGTACGCCGACAGGTCCGCGTGGCCGGTCTTGCGGGCCGCCGCGTCCGCCTTCGCCCGCTGCCGCTGCTCGGTCATGAGCTTGCGGAAGCCCTCCTGGTCGACCGAGAGCCCCTGCTCCTCGGCCATCTCCAGGGTCAGGTCGATCGGGAAGCCGTACGTGTCGTGCAGCTCGAACGCCTTGGAGCCGGAGAGGGTCTTGCCGCCCTCGGTCTTGGTCTCGGACACGGCGGTGTCGAGGATCGTGGTGCCGTGCTTGAGGGTCTTGAGGAAGGCCTCTTCCTCGCCATAGGCGTAGGAGGAGATCCGCTCGAAGTCGGTGCGCAGCTCCGGGTAGGCGGCGGACATGCGCTCCATGGCGACCGGCAGCAGCTCGGGCATCGCCGGCTTGTCGTAGCCGAGCAGGCGCACGGCGCGGATCGCGCGGCGCATGAGGCGGCGCAGCACGTAGCCGCGGCCCTCGTTGGAGGGCACGACGCCGTCGCCGATGAGCATCAGCGAGGAGCGGACGTGGTCGCCGATCACGCGGAAGCGGATGTCGTCCGGGTGGGACTCGGAGGCGGTGTGCGAGGTCGAGACGCCGTAGCGCTTCCCCGTCAGCTCCGAGGCCTTGTCGATGATCGGCCGGACCTGGTCGGTCTCGTACATGTTGTCGACGCCCTGGAGGAGCGCGGCCATGCGCTCCATGCCCATGCCGGTGTCGATGTTCTTCTTCGGCAGGTCGCCGGTGACCTCGTAGCCCTCCTTGGCGGGGCCGCCGCCGCGGAGGTTCTGCATGAACACGAGGTTCCAGAACTCGAGGTAGCGGTCCTCGTCGACCTCCGGGCCGCCTTCGGGACCGTAGTCCGGGCCGCGGTCGTAGTACAGCTCCGAGCAGGGGCCGCACGGGCCGGGAATGCCCATCGACCACATGTTGTCGGCCTGGCCGCGGCGCACGATGCGGTCGAGCGGCAGCCCGATCTGCTTGTGCCAGATGTCGATCGCCTCGTCGTCGTCGAGGTAGACCGTGGCCCAGATCTTGTCGCCGTCCAGGCCCAGGCCGCCGGACTCGACCGAGCCGGTGGTCAGGTCCCAGGCGAAGCGGATCGCCTGCTCCTTGAAGTAGTCCCCGAAGGAGAAGTTGCCGTTCATCTGGAAGAACGTGCCGTGGCGGGAGGTCTTGCCGACCTCGTCGATGTCGGGCGTGCGAATGCACTTCTGCACCGACGTGGCGCGGTTCCAGTCGGGGGTCGCCTGGCCCAGGAAGTAGGGCACGAAGGGGACCATGCCCGCGGGCACGAACAAGAGGTTCGGGTCCTCGAAGGCGGGCAGCGGTGCGCTGGGGACCACCGTATGGCCGTTGGACTCGAAGAACTTCAGAAACCGGCGTTGGATTTCAGCGGTCTCCATGGGGCACCTCCTTCAAGGTCTAGAACGGCCGGCCCTTCAAGGCCTGCTCGTCTTCGTCTTCGTCTTCGGCGAGCAGCGGCGAGATGTCCTCGCCCCGCTCGATCGCGTCGAACAGCTCGGCCTCTTTGGCCTGCTTGGCCTCAGAGACGTCCGCCCAGAACGCTTTGAACGACTGCTTCATTTCAGCACCGGCGTCGCCCACGCGCTCGGCGACCCCGCCGGGAGTGACCGACTCCGCCACCTTCGTGAGCTTGCGGACCACGACCACGCCGACCGCGATGCCGATGCCTACCCAGATCATCCGTTTCAACACGGGAACTCCTCAAGCTTATTAATCGCGAGGCGGGTTATTCGCCGGCCTTCTTGCGGGACTTCTTGGCCCGCTTCGCCTGGCGCCTGGTCTGGCGGGACGCCTCGACCATGCGGCGCACCTGCTGCTCGTCGACGCCCTGGTTGCGCTTCTTCACGGCCGAGCGCAGACCGAAGCCGAACGCGGCGGCCTTCACCAGCGGGGAGCCGACGGCCGAGACGACCAGGCTCGTGATGTTGGCGACGTTCGACGAGATGTGCGCGGCGTTCCCGGTGATGGCGCCGACCTTCTCCAGCTCGCCCTCGACCTGGGTGAGGGAGCCGTTGACGTTGTCGAGGGTCGTGTTGACGTTGCGCAGGATCGGGCCGATCTCGTGATCGACCTTGTCCAGGGTCGAATTGACCCGCTTGAGGGTGGCGGTCGCCTTGTTGATGAGGCGGAACGCGAGCATGACGCACAGCAGGAAGATGCCGAGTCCGGCGAGCAGAACCCCCAGCTCCCAGACGCTCCCGGTCCATCCTGCCGCCACGGTCTCCTCAGGCACGGTCTCCCCCTGTCGCGATATCGCCGGCGCCGCCGGCGATGAAGTGTGTGGTCTCGGTCCTCTCAGACCTGAATGCGGCTGACGCGGCTCCGGCGCACCGGCCGGGCCTTCGTGCAGGCGTTACCGACCTTACCTTGCGGGACCGGACATCTAGCACAATGGGGCCGTCAGTCCACTCTCCAGTTAACGGCGCCGCCGTGATGCGTTCCTCGGCGAGGCGCGGCAGGGCCGCCTGGGCGGCTATCACGGCCGTGACCTCGGATCCGACGCACAACTCGTAGCGGTCGCCGCAGTCGACCGGGACGACCCAGATCTCGAGGTACAGCTCGTCGCGCACGTAGCAGCCCTCCTCGCCGAGGCCGCCCACGCACAGCTCCGGATCGGCCGGGGTCCAGCCCGCGTTCAGGACCGCCTGCCAGTACTCGTTCGCCGTGTCGTCCACAGTGCCTTCCGAGGTCCAGGTGCGCATCCGCACCCGGCACTCCCCCAGGCACCAGCGGCTCCCGTACGTCTCGTCGTGCACGCTCACCGCCGCCCAACCGGGGACCCTCAATTCGTCGACGGCCCGGCGCGTCGGATCCACGCTGAAGGCCCGGCCGAGCCACAGGACGGCCGCGACCAGCAGCACCGCGGTGACGGCGATAGCGAGCACGGTCATACGCAGCTTCTCGATGCGCGCACCGGACTGCTCGAGGTCCGCGGCGATGCGGTCCGAGGCACGCCCGTCGCGCTGCGGGCGGTCAGTCGCCATCGGCCGGTCTCGCGCCGCGGCCCGATCGCACGATCCGGCGCAGTTTCTCGAGGCGGTCGGCGATCTCGGCCTCGTTGCCGTGCCGGGTCGGCCGGTAGTAGTCGCGCCCGGCGACCACGTCCGGGGCGTACCGCTGCCCGACCACGCCGCGCGGGTCGTCGTGCGGGTAGCTGTAGTGATTGCCGTGGCCGAGCGCCCCGGCACCCTGGTAGTGGGCGTCGCGCAGGTCGGCCGGGACGGGCCCGATCTTCCCTCGGCGCACATCGGTGATCGCCTCGTCGATCGCGGTGATGACGGCATTCGACTTTGGGGCCGTCGCCAGGTGGGCGACCGCCTGGGCGAGGTTGATGCGGGCCTCGGGCAGGCCGATGCGCTCGACTGCGGTCGCCGCGGCGGTGGCGGTCTGGAGCGCGGTCGGGTCGGCCATGCCGATGTCCTCGGAGGCGAAGATGACCAGGCGGCGGGAGATGAACCGCGGGTCCTCGCCGGCGACGATCATGCGCGCCAGGTAGTGCATCGCGGCGTCCACGTCGGAGCCGCGGAGGCTCTTGATGAAGGCGCTGGCGACGTCGTAGTGGCTGTCGCCGTCGCGGTCGTAGCGGACCGCGGCGGTGTCGATGGCGGCCTCGACCACGGCGACGGTGAGCGCGGGCTGCTTCTCGTCGTCCTCGGTCTGCACGGTCAGCGCGGCGGCCTCGAGCGCGGTGAGGGCCTTGCGGGCGTCGCCCGCGGCGGTGCGCACCAGGTGCTCGCGGGCCTCGGGTTCGAGGGTGACCGAGCCGTTCAGGCCGCGCTCGTCGGCGACGGCGCGGTCGACGACCTCGCCGACGTCGGTGGCGTCCAGTTCGCGCAGGGTGAGGAGCACGCAGCGGCTCACGAGCGGGGCGACCACGGAGAAGTACGGGTTCTCGGTGGTCGCGGCCAGAAGCGTGATGGTGCGGTCCTCGACCGCACCGAGCAGTGAGTCCTGCTGGGTCTTGGTGAAGCGGTGCACCTCGTCGATGAACAGGATCGTCTGCGGGCCGCCGGTGCGGCGGATCCGGCGGGCCTCGTCGATCGCCGCGCGCACGTCCTTAACGCCGGAGTTGAGCGCCGACATCGCGCGGAAGCGCCGGTCGCCCGACTGGGCCACGAGGTGCGCGATGGTGGTCTTGCCGGAGCCGGGCGGGCCCCACAGGATCACCGAGAGCGGCTGGCGGCCCTCGACCACCTGGCGCAGCGGCGAACCGGCGCCGAGCAGGTGGTCCTGGCCGACGAGCTCGTCGAGGGCGCGCGGCCGCATGCGCACGGCGAGCGGCTCGTCGCCGGAGGAGGAACCGGTGCCGAGGATGCCCGAGCCCTGGGGTTCGGGCGGGCCGGCGTTGTCGAACAACCCTGGTGCGTCCATATCGCAACCAGCGTAAGCCATCTGCGAGTACTCATCGAATCACCCGGGGTTGCTTGAAACTTCCACAAAGCTTAGCTTAGGCTTACCTCGCTTGTTCGGCCCACGAACACGCATGGCTCATTTCTGTGAAAGGCCCAGCCATGTCTGCACACATCACCCGTCGGGGATTCGCCCTCCTCGGCGCCACCGCCCTTGCCGCCCCCTTGGCCGCGTGCGGCTCTGACGAGCAGCCCGCCGCCGACGAGACCGCCGCGGAGGACCAGCCCGTCGTCCTCTACAGCGGCCGCAACGAAGAGCTCATCCAGCCGCTGCTCGACCAGTTCACCGCCGACACCGGCATCAAGGTCGACGTCCGCTACTTCGACTCCGCCGAAGCCGCCGGCCTGCTGCTCGAAGAGGGCGACCGCAGCCCCGCCGACCTGTTCCTGTCCCAGGACGCCGGCGCGCTCGGCGCCGTCGCCAAGGCCGGGCTGCTCGGCGAACTCGACGCCGACCTCCTCGGACTCGTCCCCGAGCAGTACCGCTCCTCCGAGGGCGCCTGGGTCGGCCTGACCGGCCGCTCCCGTGTGATGGTCTACGACCCCGCGAAGATCACCGCGGACCAGCTGCCCTCCTCGGTCCTGGACCTCACCGGCGAAGCCTGGGACGGACGGGTCGCCATCGCCCCGCTCAACGGGTCGTTCCAGGCGTTCGTGACGGCACTGCGCGTCACCGAGGGCGACGACGCGGCCGCGGCATGGCTCGAAGGCATGGCCGACGCCCCGCAGCTGGAGAAGAACGGCCCGATCGTCGAGGGCGTCGCCTCCGGCGAGCTCGAAGCCGGCCTCGTGAACCACTACTACGTCTACGAGATGGCCGCCGAAGCCGGCGTCCCGGTCGAGGAATACGGGCCGGCGCTCCACTACTTCGCCCCCGGCGACCCCGGCGCGCTGGTCAACGTCTCCGGCGTCGGCGCGCTCGGGGACTCGGCCGAGAAGGCGAACGTCGCCGCGCTGCTGGACTACCTGCTGGCGACCGAGGCCCAGACCTACTTCGCCGAGACGACCTTCGAGTACCCGCTCATCGAGGGCGTGGCCGGTCCTGCGGGCCAGCCCGCGCTGGCCGAGCTCGCCGGTCCCGCGATCGACCTGAACGACCTCGACGATCTGGAGACGACGGTCCAGATGATCCAGGAAGCCGGGCTCGCGTAGAGCACGGCGGACCATCGCATCGGATTTCGCATGACAAGTACCACCGCCGACCGCGATCGAGCGGCGACTTCCCGGCCCGGCCCGGCGCTCCTGCGCCGGGCCGGGTCGGCCGCCGCTTGGCTGTGGTGCCTGCCGGCCGTCATCGCCGCACTCGTGCCGGTCGCCTACCTGGCCTGGCGCACAACCGAAGCGGGCGGTGCGGCGGTCCTGGAGCAGTTGGCGCGCCCTCGCCTGACCCAGATGACCGTCAACACGCTGCTGCTGTCGGCGGCCGTCACGGCCGCTTGCCTGGTCATCGGTACCGCCACGGCGTACCTCGTCTCGCGGACCGACCTGCGCGCCCGAACCGCGGTGAACCTCGCGGCCTCGCTGCCGCTCGCCGTGCCCACCTACGTCGCCGCCTTCTCGTGGCGGGCGGCCTTCCCCGGCACCGAGGGCTTCTGGATCTCGGCGCTCGTGCTCACCGTGTCCAGCTTCCCGTACGTGCACCTGCCGGTCGCCGCCGCGCTCAGCCGCACCGACCCGGCCCTGGAAGAGCAGTCGCGAATCCTCGGCGACGGGCCGTGGCGGACGTTCTTCAAGGTGACCCTCCGCCAGATCGCCCCGGCGGCGGTGGCGGGAGCGCTGCTGTGCGCCCTCTACGTGTTCCACGACTTCGGCGCGGTCTCGATCCTGAGATACGAGACGTTCACGACCGCGATCTACTCGGCCTGGCGGCTCGGATTCGACCGCACGGGCGCCCTGGTCCTGTCCACCGCGCTCGCGGTCCTGGCACTGATCCTCCTCGGCGGGGAATGGGCCGCCACCGCGCCCGGCAGGCGAGCCCGGCGCGAAAGCTCCTCCGGGCGTGAACCGGCCAGACTCCGGCTCGGGCGCGCCGCGCCGCTCGCCTACCTCGGACTGGCCGGTCTCACCGTGCTCTCGCTGGGCGTCCCCGCCTGGAGTCTCATCCGCTGGACACTCGACGGCGTCTCCACCACCGATCCCGCCGAGGTGTGGACCGCGGCCTGGACCTCGCTGAGCCTGTCGGCCGCCGCCGCGACTTTGACCATGGCGCTCGTCGTCCCCGTCGGGCTCTACGTCGCCCGGCACCGAAGCCCCCTCGCCGCCGTCACCGAACGCCTCGTCTACCTCGGCTACGCACTGCCGGGAGTGGTCATCGGCCTGTCGCTGGTGTTCCTGGCGATCAACCTCGACTGGGTCTACGAACGGTTCTACCAATCGGTCCCGCTCCTGGTGTTCGGCTACGCGGTCCTGCTGCTGCCCTTGGGAATGGGCGCGGTCAAGGCCAGCGCGGCCCAGGCGTCGCCGCAGCTGGGGCAGGTCGCCGCCTCGCTCGGCGCCGGGCCCGTCAGACGATTCGCGACGATCACGCTGCCGCTGACGGCGCCGGGCATCGCCGCCGGGGCAGCGCTGGTGTTCCTGACCGCCATGAAGGAACTCCCGGCGACACTGCTCCTGCGCCCGGCCGGGACCGAGACGCTGGCGACGCGCTTGTGGACTTACACCGACGTCGCCGCCTTCTCGGCGGCCGCCCCGTACGCCGCGCTCATCGTGGTGTCCTCGGCGGTGCCGATCTGGTTGCTCAGCAGAAGAATCGGGAGGCTCCGGCCATGAGCGAACTGCACATCGAAGGCCTGCACAAGACCTTCGGCGACACCGTCGCCCTCGCCGGTGCGGATCTGGCCGTCGCCGAGGGCGAACTGGTCGCCGTGCTGGGTCCCTCGGGCTGCGGGAAGACCACGCTGCTGCGGTGCGTGGCCGGGTTCGAACGGCCCGACGGCGGTTCGATCACGGTGGCGGGCAGGCGGATCGAACACCTGCCTCCGCAGGCGCGGCGGGTCGGCGTCGTCCCCCAGGAGGGGGCGCTGTTCCCGCATCTGTCGGTGGGCCGCAATGTCGCCTACGGGCTGCACGGCGCGGGCCGGGGCGGCCGTGTCGCCGAGGTACTCGATCTGGTGGGTCTGGACGGGTACGCACGGCGAATGCCGCACGAATTGTCGGGCGGCCAGCGCCAGCGGGTGGCGCTGGCGCGTGCGATGGCGCCCAAGCCCGAGCTGATCCTGCTCGACGAGCCGTTCAGCGCGCTCGACGCCGGGCTGCGGCAGTCGCTGCGCGGCGAGGTGGCCGCGGCGCTGCGGGCCGCCGGTGCGACGGCGGTGCTGGTGACGCACGACCAGGACGAGGCGTTGAGTCTGGCCGACCGGGTGGCGGTGATGCGGGAGGGCCGCATCGTCCAGTTCGCTCCTCCGGCCGAGGTGTACCGGTCGCCGGTCGACCCGTGGACGGCGTCGTTCGTGGGCGACGCGGTCTGGCTCGACGGCGATGTGGACGGGGATACGGCCGCGACCGCGGTCGGCGATGTCGCGGTCGAGGGCCCTGACGGTCCGGCGCGTCTGCTGTTGCGGCCCGAGCAGTTGCGTCTGAGCGAGGGGGCACCGAACGCGACGGTGTCGGCAGTGGAGTACTTCGGCCACGACGCGCTGGTGACGCTGGAATTCGCGAACGGAGTGCGGTTGCGTTCCAGGGTGCTGGGTGGGGCTCCGGTTGCGGGGCAGTCGGTGTCGGTCGCCGTCGACGGAGCGGCGCGGGCCTTCGCGCGTTGACGCCGTAGGCGTTGGAGCAGTTCGCAGACGAAGCGAAAGGCCGCCGCACCAGCATCGGTGCGGCGGCCTTTCGCGTTGCGGGAGTTACATACCGCCGCCGAGAGCGGAGGTGAACTCCTCGAAGTCGTGCAGGTTGGTCGACTCGGGGGCCTTGATGTCGTAGGAGCCGCCGACCTCGACGATCTCGCTGGTCATCTCCATGGTCATGCCCTCGATCTCGGGCATCGCCATGGTCATGGTCTTCAGCAGGCCGTCGTCGTCGAGGGTCACGGTCACCTCGGTGCCGTCGATCGCGGCGGCCGCGTCCGAGTCGGCGCCGAGGCCGGAACCGGAAAGGGCGGACATGGCCTCGGAGTCGGCGCTGAGCGTGCCGGTGAAGGTGTTGTCGCCGGTCTCCTCGACGTTCTCCAGCTCGGTGAGCATGAGTTCGGTCTGCGCGCCGAGGTCCATGCCGCCGTACTGCGAGTAGATCTCGGCGAGCGCCTCGTCGCCGGTGAGGTCCATGGTGAACCAGGCGTCCTCGCCGTAGCTCTCGGCCATCGCGTCGAACATGCCGCCGCTCATCTGCATGTACATGACCTGGTCGACGACGATGGTCTCGGTGTGCATGTCGCCGAACATGTCCCCCATCATCGCCTCCTCTTCGGCGGTCATGGTCTCGCCGGAGGCCTCCATCATCGCGCTCATGAAGATGTCGGCGCTGGCCTGGGAGCTCTCGCCCTCGTAGGAGCCGGTCATGGCCATGAACTCGGTGCCGTCGACGGTCATCGTCGACTCCATCTTGTACGAGGAGGCGTCGAGGCCCTCGACGGAGGCGAGGACGGCCTCCTGGGGGCTGAGCGCGGCGACGGCGCCTTCGTTGCCGCCGTTGGAACCTTCGGACGGGTTCTCGTCGGAGCCGCAGGCGGCCAGGCCGAGGCCGAGGGTGGGGATGGCGAACGCGCCGATGAGGCGGGTTGCGGTGCGGGAAGACATGGGTGCTCCTGGTATCGGGGGATCTGGATTCCGGTCCCGAGCATAAGGGACGGCCTCCACACCCGAAGGTACAGAGGCCGTCTCTACTCATGCGCGGGGGCACCCGGGGTCAGTTCCGCTCAAGGGCGGCACCCCGGGGGGTGCATTACCAGGTCGCCTGCAGCAGTTCGTATTCGGCGGCAGTGATCGGCAGGACGGTGCCGTGGCGGGGACTCGACGGCAGGTCGTAGTCGGCCACGGGCGTCCACTCGCCGGAGGCGAGGTCGGTGGTCTCGAACGGGACGTAGCCCCGGCCGCCGAACTCGTCGATGAAGAGGTACCACTTGTCCTCGGTGTTGGACTTGAAGACCAGCGGGCCCTCACCCGCGTTGATGGCGCCCGAGCCGATGCAGTCGGCGAGGAACTGCCATTCGGCATCGGCCGCAAGGGAAGTGGCCGTCTCGGCGAGGATGAACTTGCCGCAGGGCGTCGAAGGCGAGTTGCCGCGCTCGTCCTTGGTGAAGCGGTAGAACGTGCCGTCATCCTCGATCATGGTCGAGTCGATCGTGGAGTAGCCCTGGTCGACCCACACCTGCGCTTCGGAGAAGTGCACGAAGTCGCGGGTCGTCGCGTACATCATGCGGTGGTAGAAGCCCTCGGAGTGGTCGTCGGTGGTGAAGAGCGGTGAGGCCCAGTAGACGACGTAGGCCTGCTGCTCGGGGTCCCAATAGGCCTCGGGAGCCCAAGTGGCGCCGGCGTTCTCGGGCGAGACCTCCACGAGGCGGCCTTCGGACCAGTTCACCAGGTCGTCCGATTCCCAGACCATGATCGAGAGACTGCCGTGGCGCTGGGCCCGGTTCCAGTCGCCGTTGCCGTTGATCTTGAGGTCGGTGGCGATGAGGAAGAACCGGTCGCCTTCGGGCGAGCGGATGAGGAACGGGTCGCGGACGCCCTGCTCGCCTTGGTCGGAGGTGAGGATGGGGGCGGCGTTGTTGAGCTCGGTGAAGCTCAGCGGGTCGTTGCCGTCGCTCAGCGCGCCGTAGACCTGCTCGCCGGTGGCGGTGCCTTCTCCGGTGAAGTAGGTGAAGAAGTAGCCGGTGTAGTCGGCCGGGGCCGGCAGCGGCGGCACGGTGGCGGTGTAGGAGAGCTTCGTCTTCTCGCCGCCGCGCTCGACGGTGGCTTTGAGCTTGACGGTGTAGGTCTGGCCGCCGGGCTCGTCGCGGTTCACCAGGCCGTCGGCCGAGATGACCGCCGGGTTGTCGGACTTCCAGGTGATCGTGGAGCCGTTGTCGCCGGAGGTGGGCAGGTTGATCGCCGAGCGCACGTCGCTGACGTTCGGGATCGAGACGGCGGCGGCGTCGAGGGCCACCGCCTCTTGGTCGTCGTACTCGGCGATGACGTTGGCGGTGAAGTCGCGTTGTTCTTGCACAGTGCCGAGGATAGCGGTTGCCGTGAGGGTGACCGTCGCGTCGTCGGCGTCCATGGCCGGGCGGGCGACCGTGCCGTCAGTGCCGATGACCTCGGGATCGCTTGAGGCCCAGGTGATCTGGGAGCCGTTCGCGCCCCGGGTCGGGAGGTCGAGGTCGGCGGTGACGGCGGAGGTGTCGCCGAGGTCGATCGCGGCGGCGTCCTCAGCGGCCTTCTCGGCGCTGATGTGGGCGGCCTGCGCGCCGATCTCGGCGCCGGTGAGCGCGCCGTCATAGATGCGGAAGTCCGCGAACTTGCCGTGGAGGTAGCGGTCGCCGCTGTAGAGCGAGCGGCCGAGGTAGTTGGCGACGGTCGTGCCGGAGCCGATGTCGCCCGGCCTGATCGTCACGGACTCGTTGCGCGCGACTTCCTGGCCGTTGAGGTAGAGGACGGCCGTGCCGCCTTCGAGGGTGTAGGCCAGGTGGTTCCAGGTGCCGCGGGCGAGGTTGGAGCCGGTGGAGGCGTTCTGCTCGCAGGTCCAGTGGCAGGTGGAGATGGAGGTCCGGTAGCCGTTGCCGGTGGTGAAGAGGTAGCCGTTGCCCCAGCTGCCGCTGGAGTTGCCGAGGCCGTAGATGAAGTAGGCGCCGGACTGGTCGGGCTCGATGTAGACCTCGGCGGTCACGGTGATCGCGTCGAGGCCGGTCAGGAGGTTGTCGGGCATGTCGACGTAGTCGTCGACGCCGTCGAGCTCGAGGCCGTCGTTCCAAGTGCCGCCGCCGACCAGGGTGCCGTCGCGGCCGTTCCCGGAGGCGTCGGTGACGACGGTGCCGGAGGCCTCGTCGAACTGGTACCAGAGCAAGGGTCCGTCGGCCGGGGCGGCGACCGCCGCGGAGGCCGGAAGCGCCACTGCCGCAATGGCAACGAGGGCGCCGATGAATCGTTTAGACGTCACTGTCCAACCAATCTTCACTCGACCGACCATGCAGGTGGGGAGCTGCGTGAACGGTAACCAACAGGGGGCTCAGGCCAGCTTATTCCAACCATCGGCATAAGCGAACATGCGAATGTCACGATTCTCGATCGATTTCGTCGATTCCGGCCGCCTGGACATCCGGGCCATTCGTGCTTACGATGGCAATTCAATTGATATGGCTCTATATCAGCTTTTCTTCGCTTTCTTACCCGGCACAAAGAGAGACAAGGAGCAGCCATGCGACGCAGACTGCCCGCCATCGGCGCGGCGCTCGCAGGAATGGCCCTGGCCGTAGGGACGGCCACCGCGGCGGCCGAGGAGGGCCCGGAGACCAGGCCCCTCCAGGAGCCCGCGTTCGACTTCAACACCGGCGACACGGTCGCCACCGGCCTCACGATCCCGTGGGGCCTGGGCTTCCTCCCGGACGGATCGGGGATCGTCGCCGAACGCAACTCGGGCGACGTGCTGCGGATCGGCACCGACGCCGACCCGGTGGTCCTCGGCAACCTCGAGGTCGTCGGCGGCACGAGCCAGTTCGACGAGCGCGGGCTGCTCGGCCTGGCCGTCTCCCCCACCTTCACGACAGATGGATGGGTCTACGCGTACGTGTCGACCGCAGAGGACAACCGCGTCGTGCGCTTCACGCTCGACACCTTCGACCCCGAACCGGTCGTCACCGGGATTCCCTCGGCGCTCAACCACAACGGCGGCCGCCTGGCCTTCGGCCCCGACGGCAAGCTGTACATCACGACCGGGGACGCGAACAACACGGCGAACGCGCAGGACCTCGACAGTCTCGGCGGGAAGATCCTGCGGGTCAACGCGGACGGCTCGGTGCCCGAGGACAACCCGATCGAAGGCTCACTGGTCTACACGTGGGGCAACCGGAACGTGCAGGGCCTGTCCTGGGACGCCGACGGCGGCCTCTACTTCTCCGAGCTCGGCCAGAACACCTGGGACGAGCTGAACTACGCCGAGCCTGGCGCGAACTACGGCTGGCCCGAAGTCGAGGGGACCGGCGGCGCACCGGAGTTCGTCGACCCGTTGGTCACCTGGACCACGGCCGAGGCTTCGCCTTCGGGCGCTGAGGTCGTGGGCGACACGATGTACGTCGCGGCCCTGCGCGGCCAGCGACTGTGGACGGTGCCCGTCGCGGGAGGCGAAGCGGGAGAACCGGTCGCGGTGCTGGAGTCGGAGCTTGGCCGCATCCGCACGGTCGAACTGGGTCCGGACGGCTGGCTGTGGGTGACCACATCGAACGGTGGGGGCCAGGACAAGGTGGTCCGGTACCGGCCGATCGGCGGTTAGGAACGCGAAGCGGCCCGCGGCATGCTGCCGCGGGCCATTGCAGCCGTTGCTAGTTCGTGCCTTCGCTGGCGCCGGCTTCGGTCGTCGGGTCGACGGGGTCCTCCGAGGTGGGCGGATCCGAGGTGGGCGGATCCGAGGTGGGCGGTTCCGAGGTGGTCGGCTCCTCGGAAGTCGGTTCCTCCGAAGGGCTCTCGCTCGGCGTCTCGGAGGTCTCCTCCTCCGTCGTCGGGTCCCAGTGGGTGTCTTCCTCTTCAGTGGTCGTCTCTTCTTGAGTCGGCTCTTCAGTCTCGGTGGGCGACTCGGTCACGGTGGTCGAGTTCTCGTCGATCTTCGCGCCGGGGTTCTCGTTCTGCCTTACGCCCCACCAGATGAGCAGGCCGATGACGACGAGGGTGGCGACGACGGCCGCGGTGATGATCCACGGCGTGACGTTGCCGTCGTCCTCCTCCTGCACCATCGCGCCGGTGGGCTGCTCGGCGGTGTTGCCGCCGATGCCCGCGCCGAGGAGGGCCGTCTGGTCGGAGCCGAAGTACTGGGCCTGGCCGTCGGGCGGAGTCGAGGGCACGACCGGGATGCCGCCGGTGACGACGCGGCCTTCGCGGGCGGAGCGGGCCATCTCGGCGGCCGAGGTGTAGCGGGCGCGCGGGTCCTTCTGGAGGGACTGGAGCACGACTTGGGCGATCCCGGCGGGTATCTCGCGGGAGAGCGGCGGCGGGGCCTGTGTCATGTGGCCGTTCATGACCGCGACCGGCGTGTCGGAGACGAACGGCGGGCGGCCCATGAGGGCCTCGTAGGCGACGATGCCGAGCGAGTAGAGGTCGCTGGCGCCGGTCAGTTCCGCGCCGTTGAGCTGCTCGGGGGACGCGTAGGCGAGGGTGCCCATGACGGTGCCGGTCTCGGTGAGGCCGGAGGCGCCGCGGGCGGCGGAGATGCCGAAGTCGACGATCTTCGCCGCGCCGGTCTCCTCGTCCACGAGGAGGTTCGCGGGCTTGATGTCGCGGTGGATGATGTCGTGGCGGTGCGCGGTCTCGAGGGCATCGGCGGCGGCGGCGACGATCGCCATGACCTCGGCGGGCGGCAGCGGTCCGCGGTCGCGCAGGATCTCGGCGAGCGAGCGGCCGCGCACGAGTTCCATGATGAGGTAGGAGACCTCACCGTCGTCATTGGTCTCCTCGCCGTAGTCGTACAGCGCGACGATGCCCGGGGACTGCAGGGCCGCAACGGCTCGGGCCTCGAGCTGGAAGCGGGTGCGGAACTTCTCGTTGCTCGACAGTCCCGCATGGAGGAGTTTGATGGCCACAGTGCGACCGAGTCGGGTGTCGGTGCCTTTCCAGACCTCTCCCATGCCGCCTGCGGCGAGCCGCTCATCCAATCGATAGCGACCCGCCACCAAGGTCCCGCTTTGCACGTCGAACCCGCTCCTCTTACTCCTGCATCGGCCGGATGCTACATATAGCAGCCGTTAACGGGCCGCGGCCACCGCCCACACGGACTCCTGCCAGTCGGAATTGGCTGAGGGGCAACCGGGCACACATCGAACGAACGGCGGCCCGGGCCGTAGGCCCGGACCGCCCACTACGACATCGTAGGGCTAACCGGCTAGCGCGTCGGTACCCGCTTCCTCTTCCGGCTCGTAGTCGATGCCGGCCTCGGCGCGCTGCTCGGGCGTGATCGTGGTGGGAGCCGAGGTCAGCGGGTCCATGCCGCCGCCGGACTTCGGGAACGCGATCACGTCGCGGATCGAGTCGGTCTTGGCGAGGATGCCGCAGACGCGGTCCCAGCCGAGGGCGATGCCGCCGTGCGGCGGAGCGCCGTACTTGAGGCCCTCGAGCAGGAAGCCGAACTGCTCCTTGGCTTCTTCGTGAGTGAGTCCGAGCACGTCGAAGACGCGGCTCTGGACCTTGGCGTCGTGGATACGGATGGAGCCGCCGCCGAGCTCGTTGCCGTTGCAGACGATGTCGTACGCGTAGGTGAGCGCGTTGCCCGGGTCGGACTCGAACTTGTCGACCCACTCGGGGTTCGGCGAGGTGAAGGGGTGGTGGATCGCGGTCCAGCCGCCGTCGTCGGTGGGCTCGAACATGGGGGCGTCGACGACCCAGCAGAACGCCCAGGCGTCGGCGTCGATGAGGCCGACGCGCTTGCCGACCTCGAGGCGGGCGGCGCCGAGCAGTTCCTGGGCCTCGCGGCGGTGGGCGCCTGCGGCGAAGAACACCGCGTCGCCGGCCTTGGCGCCGACGGCGTCGGCGAGCCCGGCGAGGTGGTCCTCGGAGAGGTTCTTGGCGACGGGGCCCTTCGGTTCGCCGGTCTCGGCGTTGAAGGTGATGTAGGCGAGGCCCTTGGCGCCGCGCGCCTTCGCCCAGTCCTGCCATCCGTCGAGTTCTTTGCGGGTCTGGGAGGCGCCGCCGGGCATGACGACCGCGCCGACGTAGCCGCCGGCTTCGATGGCGCCGGCGAAGACGCGGAACTCGGTGCCGCGCAGGTAGTCGGTGAGTTCTACCAGTTCCTGGCCGAAGCGCAGGTCGGGCTTGTCGGAACCGTAGCGGTCCATGGCGTCGTGCCAGGTCAAGCGCGGGATCGGCAGTTGGATGTCGTAGTCGGCGAGCTCGGCCCAGAGGGCCTTGACGACGCGCTCGCCGAGGTCGATGACGTCGTCCTGGTCGACGAAGGAGGCCTCGATGTCGAGCTGGGTGAACTCGGGCTGGCGGTCGGCGCGGAAGTCCTCGTCGCGGTAGCAGCGGGCGATCTGGAAGTATTTCTCGAAGCCGCCGACCATGAGGAGCTGCTTGAACAGCTGCGGCGATTGCGGGAGGGCGTACCAGGTGCCGGGCTGGAGACGCACGGGGACGAGGAAGTCGCGGGCGCCCTCGGGGGTGGAGCGGGTCAGCGTCGGGGTCTCGATCTCGACGTAGCCGTCCTCGACCAGGAGGTTGCGGGCGATGTGGTTGGCCTTGGAGCGCAGGCGGATCGCGTGGTTCGGGCCGGTGCGGCGCAGGTCGAGGTAGCGGTGGCGCAGGCGGATGTCCTCGGAGACGTCCACGTGGTCGTCGATCTGGAACGGCAGCGGCGCGGACTCGGAGAGCACCTCGAGGCTGGTCGCGTTGATCTCGATCTCGCCGGTCGGCAGGTCGGGGTTCTCGTTGCCTTCGGGGCGGCGGGTGACGGTGCCCGTGACGGAGACGCAGTACTCGTTGCGCAGCTTCTGGGCGGCCTCGGCGGCCTCCGAGTCGCGGAAGACGACCTGGACGACGCCTGATGCGTCGCGAAGATCCACGAACTCCACCCCGCCGTGATCGCGGCGACGCGCCACCCATCCGGCGAGGGTGACTTGCTGGTCGACGTCAGCGGCACTCAGCGTGCCGGCGAGGTGTGTCCGATACACGGGTTCAAAACTCCTCGAAGGAAACGGTTGGTCGATTGGACCGGCGGGGCCGGTTCACGGCCCGCGGGCTTCGCCCGGAACGCCGTGCCGAGGCTCGCGATGCGAGCCGGGGCCTATGACATTCTCTCGAGAACCCGGTGCCAGCAGCAATCGTATAACCGCCCGTGCCGAAGCCGTTCGGCCGTGCCGTCCGCCACGGCGGGCGTCACGCAGGTCACGCCGCGCGCCCTCGAAAGGCGCGGCGGTCTTGGAGCACCGATCCTTCAACGCGCGGCGCCCGCTGCGCCTCTGGTTCAGCGCGCGAGCGCGCTACTGCACCTCTCGTTCAGCGCGCGAGCGCGCTACTGCACCTCTCGTTCAGCACGCGAGCGCGCTACTGCACCTCTCGTTCAGCACGCGAGCGCGCTGAACCCCAGCAGCCGCACCACCACGTCGAGGAACCGGCGGGCGTCGGCGACGATCGCGTCGGCCTCTTCGGGGGTGACGATGTCAGGGATGCCGGCCTGCGCCAGGACCCGCTTGCGGGCGGTGCGGGCGAAGTGCGAGGCCCATTCCTCCAGTTCCGGGGCGACCCCCCGCAGGAGCTCCCAGGTGCTCGACGGGCGGCCGGGCCGCCGCCTGCCGGTCGCGTCGCCGGCCCGCACGGCGAGCACGGCCACAGCGACCCTGAGGGCGGCCAGGTGGGCCTCCGCGTAGCGCTCGCCGGGCCGGGTGCGCTCGGCCGCGTCATCGAGGTCGACTCGGGCGGTGGCGAGCAGCTGGAGCGGGGAGCGGTTGGGTAGTTGGTCGGCGGGGATGCGCAGACGGGAGTTCTGCACGGTGCCGGCTTGCACGAGTCGGGGGCCGCTCCCGCCGCGAGCGCCCATGGGCGAAGCGGAACGGGGGGCGCCCGGTCGAGAAGAGTTCAGTCGAGAAGCTGCCATGACGTGGGCCTCCTAAACCTGTTCGAACTTGCGTTCGAGAAATATGGAACCACAGGGGTCCGACATTTCCAACCCCCATCGTCGCCGGAAAGCAGCAAATCGCTACAGACTGTCGCGCATCCGACAGGATTGTCATTGGGCGGCAACAGAAAGGGGTCGTGAACCTGACGGTTCACGACCCCTGTCATTCGCCTGAGGCACACCGGGTGTTCGAAAAAACGCGGGCGCCTGCGCTCGGTAGCCCGCGTGGTTCGGACTATTCGGCGATCTCGTCGATCATGCGGAGGTGGCCTCGGGCCTCGTCGGCGCGACCGAGACGCTGGAGGGTGCGGCCGAGGAGCATCCGGGCGTAGAAGTCCGCCGGATTGGCCTCGACCATCTTCTCGGTGAGTTCGAGCGCCTTGTTCAGCTGCGCGGACTTGAAGTACGCGCGCGCGGCCATGAGCATGACGTCCGGGTGGTCCGGGTGCTCGCGGAGGAGCGGCGCGAGGAACTGCAGCGCTCCGAGCGGGTCCTTGAGCGAGAGCATCTCCTCGGCGTCGCGCAGCCGCCGGACCTCTTCGGGGACCTGGCGCGGCCGCGAGTCGGAGTCGATGAAGGCGGCGATCTGGTCGTCGGTGATGTCTTCGTAGCGCATGCCGGGGACAACGCGACGACTCGTCAGATCATTCCCGGCGCTCAGTCGTTGCGCAGCGCGGTGGCGACCACGATCACCAGCTGGAGTAGGCCGAGGGCGGCCAGGAGCATCCAGGCGGTCACGGTCACCGTGATCGCGCCGCCGGTCCACTCCTGGTACTGGCCGCCGCCGGCCACGGCGATGACCCCGGCCGCGCCGAGGCCGAGCGCGACCACGAACTCGCGCACCGACCGCTCCCCCAGCGTCGTCATGCCGAGGTCGCGCAGGCCCACCTGCCTTGCCCGCGAACGGGTCAGCACGTACAGCCAGCACAGCGCGCCGGTGATCGTGACCGCCCAGCCGGGCGCGCCGAGGAACCACAGCGCGAGCAGCCAGGCCCCCTCGGAGATGCGGGCCCCGAGCGGTTCGAACACCAGGACGCGGCGCGAGAGGCTCGTCGAGCGGGCCGCGAGGAGCGCGTACGACGCGTCGGCCAGCGCCGTGATCGCTATGAGCGGCAAGGAGACCAAGATGATCGGGCCGCCGAGGAGGACGCAGAGCGGGATGAGGAGGCTGGCGATCAGGCCGACGCCGACCACGGCGCCGGGCTGGAACCGGGTGGAGAGGATGACCCGCCCTACAAGGGAGTCGGCGGGCACTCGGGTGCGCATGGATGTTTTTGTAGCAGACGGCTCCAACCGCGCATTCGCAGCATCGAACATAGAAGAGGACTCTACGTGTCCGTGCGGTGACCACAACCCCTCGATCGGGTAGCCGACACTCGCTGGCCGCTACGGGCGGAGGTTCTGCCAGACGCGACGGGTGGAGCGGGAGTGGTTGAGGGTGGTGAAGTGCAGCCCGGGGGCGCCTTCCGCGAGGAGTCGGGCGCCCATGTCGGTGGCGACCTCGACGCCGATGTCGCGGATGGCGTCCTTGTCGTGCTCGACGGCGCGCAGTCGCGCGGCGAGCGCCTCGGGGAAGACCATGCCGGTGAGGACGGCGAACCGCTCGATCTGCTTGATGTTGGTGACGGGCATGATGCCCGGGACGATCGGGATGTCGCAGCCGGCGGCGGCGACGGCGTCGCGCAGGCGCAGGTAGTCCTCGACGTCGTAGAAGATCTGGGTGATCGCGAAGTCGGCCCCGGAGCGGCATTTCTCCACGAAGAAGCGCACGCCGGTGTCCCAGTCCACGTCGCGCGGGTGGCCTTCGGGGAAGGCGGCGACGCCGACGCTGAAATCGCCGGACTCCTTGATGAGTTCGACGAGTTCACGGGCGTGGAGGACGCCTTCGGAGTGCTGGACCCAGTCGGCGCGCGGGTCGCCCGGCGGGTCGCCGCGGACTGCGAGGATGTTGCGCACGCCGACGTTGGCGAAGTGGCCGATGAGGTTGCGCAGCTCGGCGATCGAGTGGTTCACGGCCGTGCAGTGGGCCATGGTCAAGAGGGTCGTCTCGGAGTTGATCCGCTCGGTGGTCTCGACGGTCTTCTGCCTGGTCGAGCCGCCCGCGCCGTACGTGACGGAGACGTAGTCGGCGTTCTGGCCCTCGAGGGCGCGGATGGTGCGCCACAGCACGCCGTCGGCGGCCTCGTCGCGGGGCGGGAACATCTCGAACGAGAACTTCGGCATGCCCGAGCGCAGCAGATCGCCGATCTTGGCGGTCTTCTGCGGCATCACGCTGGGCACTCCGAGAGTCATGCCCACAAATGTAACGGCACGGGTACACGTGTTCTGACCTGCACTGCGGACCACCCAATAGTTGGGACGGAGTGCCGGTCTCCTAGGGTTCGACCCGTGGAGCTCAACGAGCGCATCGACGCCGCCCTCACCGTCTTCCTGGACCGGCAGGCCGCCGTGATCTGCGGGATCGACGACAGTCTCGGCGCGTACGCGGACGCCGTGCGCGATTTCGTGCTGCGCGGCGGCAAGCGCCTGCGTCCGGCGTTCGCGTACTGGGGCGCGCGCGGCGCGGGGCTCGCGGACTCGGACGAGCTGGTGGCGTGCGTCGCTTCCCTGGAGCTGCTGCAGGCCTCGGCGCTCATGCACGACGACCTCATCGACGGCTCGGACACGCGCCGCGGGATGCCCTCGATCCACCGCCGCTTCGCCTCGCTGCACGAGCGCGAGGGCTGGTCGGGACGGCCCGACGAGTTCGGCACGGCGGCGGCGATCCTGCTCGGGGACCTGTGCCTGGCGTGGTCGGACGAGCTGCTGTGCTCGGCGGGGATGCCCGTGGCCGCGGTCGCGGCGGCGCGGCGGGACTTCGACCTGATGCGCACCGAGGTGAGCGCCGGCCAGTACCTGGACGTGCTCTCGGAGGTGCGCCGGGACGTCTCGGAGACGACGGCGGCGAAGGTGGCCCGCTACAAGTCCGCGAAGTACACGATCGAACGCCCGATGCTCATCGGGGCGTCGCTGGCGGGCGCTCCCGAGCGCATCCGCGAGCACTACTCGGCGATCGGGCTGCCGCTGGGCGAGGCGTTCCAACTGCGCGACGACGTGCTCGGCGTGTTCGGCGACCCGGCGCAGACGGGCAAGCCCGCCGGGGACGACCTGCGCGAAGGCAAGCACACGTTCCTCATCGCGCGCGCCTCGGCCGCGGCGGACGCGGCACAGCGGGCGGCCCTGGACTCGGGGCTGGGCGACCCGGACCTCGACGAGGCCGGGGTGGTCCGGCTGCGGGCGGTCCTGATGGACACCGGGGCGCTGGCCGACACCGAGGAGCGCATCGCGGCGCTCGCGGCGGAGGCCGAGGACGCGTTGGAGGCCTCTCGCACAGATGTCGATCCGGCGGCGCTGCAGGTCTTCGCGGGCCTGCTGGTCAAGGCCGTCAAACGCGACTTCTGAGATCCGTCCACGTTGGAATTAGGCGCTTCGGTCCGGATGCGTTCACCCGAACGGGCCTTATGTTCCACGCACGAGTGACCCAACGGTTACCACCGGTCGCCTCGCTCGTTGATTCGAGTGAAGGAAACGAATGGACGGTGGGACTCAGGTGGGACTCTTCGGCGCCATCGGGCGCGAGACCAAAGGCGCGCTCCGATCGCTCGGTTACGATCTGCGCCGCTCGCGGCGGATTCAGCGGATAGGGGCGATCACGGTAGTCGCGGTGGCGGGCGGGGTGATCGCGACCGGGGCGTTCCTGCGAGAACCGGTGCCGGGCATGGTGGGACTGGGCGACGAGGACTCCGACATCACCGAAGGCTGGTTCGGCCTAGGCGCCGACACGACCGGCCAGGACGCGGAATCTTCAGAAGCCGAATCCTCTACTGGGACGAACGAAGCCCCGCATCCGGAGGCCGCGACTTCCACTGCCGAGGTCGAGGCCCGGGGCAAGACCGTCGGGGAGGCGCCGGGGCTGGTGCCGGTCGGCGACGAGACCTCGCGCCCCGCAGAGGAAGAGGACGGCGAAGTGTCGCCCTCCCCCACGCAGGAGCCGACCGAGGAACCGACGGACGAGCCGACCGAGGAAGCGCCGACGACCGAGGCGCCCACTGAGGAGCCCACCACGGAGGCCCCGACCACACAGGAGCCGACGCCGAGCCCCACGGTGACCACGACCGAAGACTTGACGCAGGAGCCGACCCAGGAACCGACGTCGACGCCGACCGCGGAGCCGAACGCCGAGCGGGCCACGCTCGGCCCGAGGGCGCCGATCCCGCGCAAGGGCCCCATCGAGGGCTGAGCCGCTATTTCGCCATGGCCTCGGCCAGCTCGGCCCGAATCGCGGCGATGTTGCGCTTCACCGCGGCCACGTCGGGCCCGTCGGGGACGTCCTCGCCGCGGCGCTGGTCGCGGGCGACGAGCGCCGCCAGGTTCACCAGCTCCCGGTGGAGCTGCCCCAGCAGTTGCGACGCCTCCTTGCCCCAGCGCTTGTGCGCACGCTGCCGGGCCTTGCGCCTGCTGCGCAGCGACCGCATCTCGGTGAGGTCCCCGGTCGTGATCACGCTTTCGTCCTGATCGGACATCGTGGTGACGAACCAGTGCCATTCGGCGCGGGCCGCGAAATGGTAGAGCACGAAGAACAGGCACAGGATGATCAGGCCCTTGCCGTAGCTCAGCGGGATCGACAGCGCGGGCGGCAGGCTCGAGGGCAGCGGCAGGTTCCACAGGCCGTGCATCCCCAGGGCCAGCGCGTAGAGGCCGATCATGACGCCCCAGCGGGTGCTGAGCCGGCGCCGGGTCTGGGTCACGAAGAACGCGATGCCGAGCCCGGCCGCGCCGGTGTACAGCGGGTGCGACCACGGTCCGGCCACCAGGACGCGGGTGAACGTGACCGTGAGCGCGCCGGTCAGGTCGGAGTTGGGGTTCATGACCGCGTACTTGATGGCGTACGTGAGGTTCTCGACCACCTGGAAGCCCAGGCCCACGAGCGCGCCGTAGATGAGGCCGTCGATGGAGCGGTCGAAGTGCTCGCGGACGATGAGCACGAGCATGACCACGCCCATGGCCTTGAGCCATTCCTCGTTCAGCGGCCCGACGATGGACGGGCCCCAGGTGCGGGCCCATTGGGCGTCGGTGTACTCGGCGAGGACGACGAGCGCGGCGTCGTTGGCGAACATCGCGAAGGCGACGGCGGTGAGGCCGCCCCAGCACATCGCGGCGGCCCGCACGGTCGGCGGTTCGCGTTCGAACAGGTCGAGGCGCGCGAGGATGTCGAGGAAGAAGTACGCGAGCACCGCGTTGACGCCGATGGAGGCCCACAGCGCGGTCGCGATGTCGCCGTAGTCGGGTGAGAGGACTCGGCCGAGTTCGAGCAGACCGTAGACGAGGCAGGCGACGAACAGCCAGTAGGCGGGTCGCCTGATGCGGATGAAGGCGCCCTGGCTTTCGACGACGACGCGTTCGGTCCGGACGATCACTTGCCCTCCAGTGCGAAGGTGTCGATGATCGGATCGGGGTCGACGGTGGCGCTGTTCGGGTCGTCGCCCGGGGCGATGAGGATGAGGATCGCGGCCGCCCCGCCGTCCTCGCCGACGACGGTGATCGACCCGGCGGTGTCGAGCCCGACGATGTCGGCGCGGTAGCCGGAGAGGCCCGAGGCCTCGTTCGTGTAGGCGCGTTCGTTGTTGTACGCGTAGCCGCGCTCGTTGATGATCGGGTCGGCACGGCGGACCAGGAGGTTCTCGAGGCTCTCGACGTTCGTGTCGACCTCGACGGCGGCGGTGAGGCTGCCGTGCCTGAAGTTCTGGAGCTGGTCGGCCATGTGGATGCCCGGGGAGGTCCAGCCCTCGCCGGGGAGCAGGAACTCGAGGCTGGCGCCGGTGACGGGATAGGACTGGAGGTAGAGGGTCTCGCCGGGGTCGATCTGCTGCACGGAGTCGCCGAGGGCGCGTTCGATGCCGATCCAGAACGCCAGGGGCAGCGCGATGGCCAGGGCCGCGACGACGGCCTGCCACATGCGGCCGCGCTCGACCCCGAACTTGTTCAACTGGATGGTGACCTCGGCCAACGTCCCTCCCTTGTCCGCTGCGCACGAGACGCGGAGTGCCGCAAGCACTCCGCGCGTGGAGTACAAGGTTACGGGGGTAATGCGACACTGCACCCGGGTTTGCCCGATCCGGGATGCCCCCACGATAAGTCCGCGTTGCCGGTACCGGTCCCGAACGAGCGGCGGGGAGCGGGCCCGAAGCCCGCTCCCCGCCGCTCGTCGATTCGCGTTCAGGCGACCCTGACGGTCCAGCCGTGGGTGTCCTCGGCGCGGCCGTGCTGCAGGTCGAGGATGGTCTGGCGCAGCTGCATCGTGAACTTGCCGGCCTCGCCGCCGTTGATCTGGAACTCGCCCGAGCGGTCCTTGACGGTGCCGACCGGGGTGATCACCGCGGCGGTGCCGCACGCGAAGGCCTCGGAGAGGATGCCGGACTGGGCGTCGTCCCTCCAGCGCGCGAGCGAGTACTCGGTCTCGCGGACCTCCCAGCCGGCCTCGGTCGCGAGGGTGAAGATCGCGTCGCGGGTGATGCCGGGCAGGATCGTGCCGAGCTTCGGCGTGTAGAGCACCCGCTCGTTCTCATAGGCGAAGAACAGGTTCATGCCGCCGAGCTCGTCCACGTTCTCGTACTTGACGGCGTCGAGGAAGACCACCTGGTCGCAGCCGTGCTCGATGGCCTCGGCCTGCGGCAGGAGGCTCGCGGCGTAGTTGCCGCCGGCCTTGGCCGCGCCGGTGCCGCCGGGCCCGGCCCGGTTGTACTCCTCGGAGACCCACAGCGTCAGCGGCTTCGGCCCGTGCTTGAAGTAGGCGGCGGCCGGGGAGGCGATGACCAGGTACGTGTACTCCTTCGCGGGGCGCACGCCGAGGAACGCCTCCGAGGCGAACATGTACGGCCGCAGGTAGAGGCTGGCCTCCTCCAGGCTCGGCACCCAGTCCCCGTCCACGGCGATCATCTCGCGGATCGAGGCGAGGAACCACTCCTCGGGCAGGGACGGCATCGCCATGCGCTGCGCCGAGATGTTGAGCCGGCGGGCGTTGGCCTCGGCGCGGAACAACCCGATGCCCCCGTCGGGGTAGCGGTAGGCCTTGAGCCCTTCGAAGATCTCCTGGGCGTAGTGCAGGACCGCAGCGGCCGGGGAGAGCGTCAGGGGCCCGTAGGGCTTGACGACGGCGTCGTGCCAGCCGCGCCCCTCGGTCCAGGTCATCTGGAACATGTGGTCGGTGAAGTTGGTGCCGAACCCCGGGTTGTCGAGGATGCGCTCGCGCATCGCGGCCGGAGTCGGGTTCGGGTGCGGCTCGTGCCGCAGGTCGGGAAGACCTTCGCTGGTCATTGATCTGTCCTTCAGTGCGAATGGCTTAAG
Organism: Glycomyces rhizosphaerae; assembly: GCF_042647865.1. Classification (NCBI taxonomy): domain Bacteria; kingdom Bacillati; phylum Actinomycetota; class Actinomycetes; order Glycomycetales; family Glycomycetaceae; genus Glycomyces; species Glycomyces rhizosphaerae. Next base: position 123,844 of record NZ_JBHRWO010000015.1, on the reverse strand, counting down.
TATGGCGATGCTTCATGGTCCTGATGCCTAACTTACCGCTCGTTCAGGTGGTCGAGCGGCGCGTGGCCCGGGTCGACGTTGACACGGAAAAACGCCCGGCGAGGCGCTCTTGTCGGAGCGCTGGCCCGCCGGGCGTCGAAGCTGCTTTGGTGTTAGCTGAGCTGTCCGGCGACGTCGGCGGCTACTCGGTCGCCTACCTCGCCGGTACGGATCTTGGTGCCGGAGTCGCGTCCGGCCAGTTCGCGCTCGACCGCGGCGTTCACCGCGGCAGCGGCGTCGGGGCGGTTCAGGTGCTCGAGCAGGAGCGCGGTGGAGGAGATCGCGGCGACCGGGTCGGCGATGCCCTGCCCGGCGATGTCGGGGGCCGAGCCGTGGACGGGCTCGAACGTCGACGGGTGGGTGTGGTCGGGGTTGATCGAACCCGTGGCCGCCAGCCCGATGCCGCCGGTCACCGCGGCCGCGATGTCGGTGAGGATGTCGCCGAACAGGTTGTCGGTGACGATCACGTCGAACGTGTGGGGCCGGTTCACCAGGAACATGGCCGCGGCGTCGACGTGCTGGTACTCGGTGGTGATGCCCGGGTACTCGGCGGCGACCTCGTCGAAGGTGCGCTTCCAGAGCCCGCCGGCGTGCACGAGCACGTTGGTCTTGTGCACCAGGGTCAGGTGGCCGCGGCGGCGCTTGGCCCGCTCGAAGGCGTCGCGGATGACCCGCTCGGTGCCGTAGCGGGTGTTCAGGGACTCCTCGGTGGCGATCTCGGCCGCGGAACCGGTGTGGAGGTTGCCGCCGGCGCCGGTATACAGGCCCTCGGTGCCCTCGCGGACGACCACGAAGTCGATGTCGCCGGGCTTGACGTCGGCCAGCGGCGAGGACGCGCCCGGGTAGAGGCGGCTGGGCCGCAGGTTCACGTACTGGTCGAACTCGAAGCGGAGCTTCAGCAGCAGGCCGCGCTCGAGGACGCCCGGCGGGACCGACGGGTCGCCGATGGCGCCCAGGAGGATCGCGTCGTGCTCGTCCAGTTCGGACAGGACGGTTTCGGGCAGCACCTCGCCGGTGCGGTTGTACAGGCGGGCGCCCAGGTCGTACTCGGTCGACTCGTAGCCGGGAAGGGCCACGGCGAGCACCTTCTGCGCCTCGGCGATGACCTCTTGCCCGATCCCGTCGCCCGGGATGACCGCGATCCTGCTCATGCTGCCTCTCTGGTTTCGTCCTCAGTCGCTGACGCGAACTGGTGCGCCGCTTCCGGTCCCAGACCGGCCGGTTCCCCCTTGGAGAACGCGGAAATGCGGGGCGAGTGCGTTCACCTTAACGCACCCGTCCCGCATTCCGACGAACGACTCTCAATAGGTGGAATCGGTCCGGCGCGCCACATGAGTGGAACGCCGAGCCCGTCAATCCTTCAGGGTCACCGTCTTGGCGCCGGTGGCGCCCACCGACTCCTTGATGCGGCCGAGCAGCTCGGCGGGCACCGGGGCGTCGAGGGCCATGGCCATGACGGCTTCGCCGCCCGCGGCCATGCGGGCCACCTGCATCGCGGCGATGTTGATGCTCAGATCGCCGAGCGCGCCGCCGATGAGGCCGACGACGCCGGGGCGGTCGGTGTAGCGCAGGAACAGCAGCGAGCCGTCCAGGTCGATGTCGAGCTCGAAGCCGTCGATCTCGGTCAGGCGCAGACCGCCGTGCGGGCCGGGGCTGATCGTGCCGGACACCTGGAGGCTCCGCCCGTCGACGAGCGCGCCGCGCAAGGTGATCAGCGTCTGGTACTCCGGCGATTCCTTCGAGGTGAACAGGCCGACCTCGACCCCGCGCTGGTCCGCCACGAGCGGCGCGTTCACGTAGGTGACCGAGTCGGCCACGTCCACGAACAGACCCTTGGTGGCCGCGAGCTGCAGCACCGTGACGTCGTGGTCGACGACGTCGCCGCGGACCTCGACGGTGAGCGACTGGACGGCGGCGCCGGCCAGCGCGTTGAAGGTGCGGCCCAGGCGCTCGGCCAGCGGCAGCAGCGGGCGCACGTCCTCGTGGACGACACCGCCGGCCTGCACGTTGGCGGCGTCGGGCACGAACTCGCCCGACAGCGCGAGGCGGACGCTCTTGGCGACCGCGAGGCCGGCGTTGTCCTGGGCCTCGCGGGTGGAGGCGCCCAGGTGCGGGGCGGCGACCACGTTGTCGAGGGCGAACAGCGGCGAGTCGGTGCACGGCTCCTTGACGAAGACGTCGAGGCCGGCGGCGGCGACGCGGCCGTCCTGGAGCGCGGCCGCGAGGGCCTCTTCGTCGATGAGGCCGCCGCGGGCGGCGTTGACGATCCGCACGCCCGGCTTGACCTTGTTGAACGCGTCCTCGCCGAGGATCCCGACGGTCTCGGGGGTCTTCGGCAGGTGGATGGTGATGAAGTCCGCGGCGGCCAGCAGCGTGTCGAGGTCGACGAGCTTGACGCCGAGCTTCGCGGCGATCGCGGGCTGCGCGTACGGGTCGTAGGCGACGACGTCCATGTCGAAGGCCTGCATGCGGGTGGTGACGAGCTGGCCGATCTTGCCGAAGCCGATGACGCCGAGGGTCTTGCCCTGGATCTCGACGCCGGTGAACTTCTTGCGGTCCCAGCGCCCGGCGCGCAGCGAGGCGTCGGCGCGGGCGATGTGGCGCGCGCTGGCGAGCAGCAGCGTGATGGCCTGCTCGGCGGCGGAGACGATGTTGGAGGTCGGCGCGTTGACGACCATGACGCCGCGTTCGGTGGCGGCGGGCAGTTCGACGTTGTCGAGCCCGACGCCGGCGCGGGCGATGACCTTGAGTTTCGGCGCGTGCTCGAGAGCGGCGGCGTCGATGGTGGTGGCGGAGCGGACGATCACGGCATCGGCCTCGACCAGCGCGGCGTGGAGGGACTCCACGTTCGTACCGTCGATCTCCCGGACATCGAAGTCGCCGGAGAGGACCTCGATCGCGGCGGGCGCGAGCGGGTCGGCAATGACCACGACGGGTTTCGGTTCGGTCATGGATACCTCGCAAAGGTAAGGAGAGACGGAGGACCGGGCGCGGCGCTGCGTCGTCGCGGCCAATGGTATGTCGAACGCGTTAACGGCTCCTTACCGACCTGCCGCATTCCGAATCCTGGAACACCCATCGCCGGTCAGACCCCACAGGTCACGGCTGAGGCGGTGCGCACCTCACGAGTCGCGGTCCGCTTCGTGAGACTCAGTGTTACTCGAAATTGGCGTCCTCGTCGAGGAGTTCGGCCGCATCGCTCTCCGCTTCGGCGAGGACCTGCTTGACCACCGGGATCGCGATGCCGGACCCGTAGCCCTTCCTGGCGAGCATGCCCACGAGCTTGCGCAGCACGGTGTCGTCGGTCTGGCCGGCCAGGGACCGGTAGCGGCGCCTGGCCAGGGCGAGGGCCGCTTCGCGTTCGTCCTCGTCGGTGACCGCTTCGACGGCGGCGTCGACGAAGTCGGGGTCGACGCCTTTGCGGCGCAGCTCCCCCGCCAGGCTCCGTTTGGAGAGGCCGCGGCTGCGATGGCGGGATTCGACCCACGCGCGGGCGAACACCGCGTCGTCGATGAGGCCGACCTCGGCGTAGCGCTGCAGGATCTCGGTGACGATCTCCTCTTCGAAGCCCTTGCGGCGCATCGAGTCGCCGAGTTCGGAGCGCGTGCGGGGCCGGCCCGACAGCAGTTGGAGACAGTACTGCCGGGCCGCCTCGGGATCGTTCGGCTTAGAAGTCGACCGGGGGTTCTTCAATCTCGACCTCGTCCGGCGCATCGGCGGCGGCGTCGACGCCGAGCTTCTCCTTGATCTTCTTCTCGATCTCCAAGGCCAGGTCCGGGTTCTCCTTGAGGTTGGTCCGGGACTTCTCCTTGCCTTGGCCGAGCTGGTCGCCTTCGTAGGTGTACCAGGCGCCGGACTTCTTCACGATGCCGTGCTCGACGCCCATGTCGATGATCGAGCCCTCCTTGGACACGCCGTGCCCGTAGAGGATGTCGAACTCGGCCTGGCGGAACGGCGAGCCGACCTTGTTCTTGACGACCTTGACGCGGGTGCGGTTGCCGACGGCCTCGCCGCCGTCCTTGAGCGTCTCGATCCGGCGGATGTCCAAGCGCACCGAGGCGTAGAACTTGAGCGCCTTACCACCGGCGGTGGTCTCGGGCGAGCCGAACATCACGCCGATCTTCTCGCGCAGCTGGTTGATGAAGATCATCGTGGTGCCCGTGTTGTTCAGGCCGCCGGTGATCTTGCGCAGGGCCTGGCTCATGAGCCGGGCCTGCAGACCCACGTGCGAGTCGCCCATCTCGCCCTCGATCTCGGCGCGCGGCACGAGCGCGGCCACCGAGTCGATGACGATGAGGTCGACGGCGCCGGAGCGGACCAGCATGTCGGCGATCTCCAGGGCCTGCTCGCCGTTGTCCGGCTGGCTGACCAGGAGGTCGTCCACGTTCACGCCGAGCTTCTCGGCGTAGATCGGGTCGAGCGCGTGCTCGGCGTCGATCATCGCGGCCACGCCGCCTTCGGCCTGCACGTTCGCCATGGCGTGCAGGGCGATCGTGGTCTTACCACTGGACTCGGGACCGTAGATCTCGATGATCCGGCCCTGCGGGAGACCGCCGACCCCCAGCGCCACGTCGAGCGCGATCGAGCCGGTCGAGATGGTCTTGATGTTCTGCTTGGGCTTCTCCCCCAGCCGCATGACCGAGCCCTTGCCGAACTGCTTGTCGATCTGCGCGAGCGCGAGATCCAGCGCCTTCGACTTGTCTTGTGCGGAGTTCATGCCGCCTCCCCTGGAACCTGTCTGCTTAGCCATGTCGAATACGGTAGCCGCCCCCTCCGACAACCTAGGACAACGGCTTGTTCGAACAGGGCACATCTCGCAGAGATGAAGGAAGCACGGTTCGCGGAAATAAGGTGAGCGCGGTTCGCAGAAACGAGGAACGCGGATCCCGGAGGCGCGGTCAGCGCACGAGCCGGGAGGGAATCCGTTCGGGCCAGGCGCGGCAGACGGCCATCCACACGGCCTTGGCGTTCTCGCCCTCGGCGAGCGCCTGGTCGATGGTGCGGCCGCCGAGCTGACCGATCGAGTGGTCGGAGGCGACCGACCGGGCGTAGGCGGCCCCGAAGGTCTCGTTCATCCGGTCCCAGAAATCGCTCTGCTTCATGCGCCGCTCCCCTGCCTGCCGCACCGGTCGATGCGTCGTTCCCGCCGTTCTCGTAGGACAACGGTAGGCGACTCAGTGGGGCAGGGCCAATCCCAGGTGGCAAGATTGCCGGGTGCCTCGCGTCAGCCAAGAACACCTCGACTCCCGCCGTCAGCAGATCCTCGACGGCGCCCGCTCGTGCTTCGCCAAGTACGGATACGAGGGAGCGACCGTGCGGCGGCTCGAGGAGGCGACGGGGCTCTCGCGCGGTGCGATCTTCCACCACTTCCGGGACAAGGACGCGCTGTTCCTGGCGGTGGCGTCCGTGGACGCGGCGGAGATGGCGGCGACGGTGGCCGAGCGGGGCCTGGTGGGCGTGATGCAGGACCTGACGACGGGCGCCGACAAGCCCGAGATCGCCGGCTGGCTGGGCACGCAGCTCGAGGTGGCCCGGCGGCTGCGCACGGACCCGGAGTTCGCCGAGGCCTGGGGGCGGCGGCGCGAGGCGATCGCGGAGGCGAGCCGGGAGCGCCTGGAGCACCAGCGCGAGATCGGGGTGCTGCGCACCGACGTCGACATCGAGGTCCTCGCCGGGTTCCTGCAGTTGATGTACGACGGCCTGGTGCGCTATCTCGCCACGGGCCGCGACGACCTCGAGATCACCCGCATCCTCAAGCTCGTGGAAGAGGCCGTGCGCCGCCACTGAGCGGGCCGCCTCGGACGGCGGCGGAAGGTGCGCGCATTGTGCCCGCTCTTCCGGCATTTGTCACGCGTCAGCACGACGCAAAACGCGCATGGTATTCCTAGCCAGCAGATATTTACTTCCATCATTACATTTTGCTAAACTTCTCCTTTAGCTGAAAAGGCAACAAGTCGCTTCAGGCTCCTCCGCTGCAGCGGTCGGCACCGACCGCCCCAGTGCCTCTCGCAGGCCGGACGCGGCATGACACCCCTATTGGAGGGCATAAATGATCAACCGACTCCAACCGATCGGTCTCCTCATCGGACGCGTCGTCCTCGGCGTCGTCTTCATTGCGCACGGATGGCAGAAGTTCAACGAGAACGGCATGGACGCGACCGCGCAGGGCTTCGAGGGCTTGGGCATCCCGGCACCCACGCTGTCGGCCTACTTCGCTGTCGGAGCCGAACTCATCGGCGGATCGATGCTTATTGTGGGAGCGCTCCTACCGCTCGCCGGACTCTGGCTCGCCAGCGTCATGCTCGGTGCGATGTACTTCGTCCACCCCCTCAACGGCGCGTTCTTCTCCCGTGAAGGCGGCTACGAGTACGTGCTCCTGCTGGCCGCCGTCGCCCTCGCCATCGGCTTCTCCGGCGGCGGCGCACTGGCAGTCGACTCGCTCTGGCTCAACAAGGTGGGCGAAAAGAAGAAGGAGGACGAACCGCTGCGCGCCGAGAGCCTCGCGTAACCGGTACGACTGGACCCGGAGCCTCCGAGCGATTCATGCTCGGAGGCTCCGGCCTTCCATGAGACGGTCGTTCAGAGCAGAGCCAGGAACTTGCGCACACGGGCGCGGACGCCCTCCGCGTCCAAGCCGTGCAGGTGCTCGTGCTCGGCCGCGGTGCCGTAGCGGCGCAGCTCATCTCGGCCCACCCCGATCGACAGCAGCCGGTGCGGCCGGTCCGCGAAGGCCCGCGAGACCAGCCAGTCCGAGGTGCCCTCCAGATAGGGCTCGACCATGACCACCGCGTCGCCGGTGTCCGCCGCCAGCTCCCGCAGGCCTTCGATGTCGAGCGGGCGCGGCGTGTTCGTGTACGCCACCGTGACGTCGAGATCGGCGGTGGCTTCCAGGACGTTGTCGAGCAGCGGGCCCACCGCGACCACCGTGGCGCGCCTGCCTTCACGCAGGACCAGGAGCGCATCGTCCGGGACGGCGTACGGGTTCTCGTTGTGGCGCAGCGAGAGCCGCATGTAGGCGCCCTCGTCGGATCGCACCGCCCGGTCCAGCAGCGGCGGAACCTCGGCGGCATGGCCGGGCACGAACACCCGCCAGCGCTGCAGCGTGTCGAACAGCGCCACGTCGCGCGGACTGAAATGCGTGAAGCTGCCCTCGGCCCAGTCGTACGAAGCGCCCACGCTCACCAGGACGCCGCTCGTGCCCTGGTGCTCGAAGTCGAGTTTGATCTGCTCGAACGCGCGCTCCACCAGGAACGGCGCGTACGAGTGGGCGATCGGCCGCAGCCCGGCCAGCGCCAGTCCCCCGGCCGCGCCGACCATCAGCTGCTCGCGGATGCCCACGTTGATCACCCGATCGGGATGGGCGGCAGCGGCTTCGCGGAACAGGTCGGCGGAGATGTCGGCCAGGACGACGGCGACGCGCGGGTCGGCCTCGAGCAGCTCATTGGTGCGCGCGGCCCAGGCGTCGCGCATCGTCAAGGGCTGCATGTCATCGGTCAACGGGTCGGTACGGAACACCATCGGTTCTCTCCTGGGTCAGTGGGGGGTGGTCTCGGAGACGGCGACCGTGACGTGCGGCCGGTCGGGATGGGGCGCGGTGAAGGACCGATACAGCGCTTCGTGGTCGGCCATGTCGACGGTGGCGGCGCTCCAGCAGTTCACCGTGAAGCGGGACGCGACGCCGCCGGGCCAGCCGTGCGAGGCCGAGCCGTTGTCGGCCACGATCACGTTCAGGTTCGCGAGACCGACGGCCCCGGCGTACGCGATCGCCTCATGGTTCGAGCCCTCGTCGAGCTCGGCGTCGCCCACGAGCGTGAACACGCGGGAGTCGCCGAATCCGGTGGCGCGCAGGCCGTGTGCGAGCCCGACCCCGAGCGGCAGGCCGTGGCCCAGCGATCCCGAGGAGATCTCCGCCCCCGGCACCAGGGTCGCGTCGGGATGGGACCCGAGCGGGGATTCGAGGGCCGCGATGCCGTCGAGCCACTCGGCCGGGATGAAGCCCTTGGCCGCCAGGACCGCGTAGAAGGCGCTCGGCCCGTGGCCCTTCGACAGGAGGAACCGGTCCCGGGACGGATCGTCGAGCCGCTGCGGGTCGACGCGCAGGACCCGGTCGTAGAGCACCCAGATCGCGTCCAGTGTGTAGCTCTTGACGACCGGATAGCGCACATCGGTCACGGTGCGCTGCGCGAGCTCCCGGACCTGTTCGAAAGTGACGTTCACGCGGAGCATCATGTAACTTCAAGTCGACTTGAAGTAAAGACCGAAGTGAGCAGGGCCACATGACTTCCCACGATCCGGCGACGATGCTGGCCATCGGCGACTTCGCCGCGCGCGCCGGCGTGACGACCTCGGCGATGCGCTACTACGAGTCGCTCGACCTCATCCGCTCGATGCGCACCGGCGGCAACCAGCGCCGCTACCGCCGCGCCGAACTGCGCCGCGTCGCGTTCATCCGCGCCGCCCGGTCGATCGGCCTGTCCCTCGACGAGATCAAGGAGACCCTCGACCGGTTGCCCGACAAGCGCATCCCCGACCGCGCCGACTGGCAGCGCCTCTCCGCCGAATGGAGCCGGCGGATCGACGACCGCATCGCGCACCTGCGGGGGCTCCAAGAGGACCTCGACGGGTGCATCGGCTGCGGCTGCCTCTCGATCGACAAGTGCACGATCTACAACCGGGAGGACGCGCTGGCCGAGGAGGGGGCGGGACCGGTGCGCGGGTTCAAGCCGCTGTAACCGTGCCTTGGTTCAGCACTCGGGAAGGCCCCCCAGGGAGTTCAGGTCCTCCGGGTCGATCACGAGCCACACGAAGGGAATGTAGCCCTTGGCGCCGTCGGGCAGCTCCACCTGGATCATGAGGTCGGAGGCGTCCTTGCCCGGGTGGTAGTCCCAGAAGCCGTCTTCCTCCTCTCCGCGCGGAGTGATCTCCTCGGCGGCGTAGGTGCAGTTGAGGTGGAAGGTCTCGCCGACGGCGGCGGTGCCGATGCTGCTGCCGGGGACGGTGGCGGTACCGCGGATGCCCGGTTCGCCGCCCTGGTCTTGGCAGTACTCGCGGGTCTGCGGGCAGTCCCAGTAGACCTCGCCGACGACCGTCTCGGTTTCGGCCGTTACGAAAAGAGCGTCATCGTCCGGATCCGCACGGTAGACCCGAACCTCATAAGTCTCGGAGGCCCACAGGCCGGTCACGCTGACCCGATTGCATGGCACCGGCAGCATGGGGGCCGCCGCTTCGGCGCCGTTGATGTCCGCGAAGCAGCTCCCGAGCTCCTCGGCCGCGTTGGTCACGACGGTGATCGAGCTGGCGGTGGTCTGGACGTCGACGATCTCGACCTCGGCCCATTCGGAGACGACGTCGCCGTCGACGAGGTCGTCGGGCGTCGGGCTCGTCTCGGGTTCCGAGGCCGCGTTGGAGGTCGGATCGCCACCCGGATCGCCGTCACCGCCGTTCTGGAGCGCGGAGAGGACCAGGCCGATGACGAGCGCGATGAGGATGCCGAAGATGAAGAGGGTCGACGGCCGCGGCGAGCGCTGAGGCGCTTTTGGCGAGGGAGGGGTCAAGGGCGGCAGGGCGCCGGTCATCGGGGTGGTCGGCGGGCCTTGGACGGTTTCGGGCGTCGGGTCGGCGGCGAGCGGTCGCGTCGGTGGCGGCAACGGGGTGTACATCGGCGCGGTGACGCCGACGGCAGGCGTGTGGGGCGGCGCGGCGGCCGCCGGTGTGAGCGGCGGCGCGGGCGACTGCACCGGAGCCTGGATCGCGACGGCGCCCTCGCTCACGACCAGTTCCGGCTGTTCGATGAGCGTCGGCGCGACGCCGAGTTCCTGGTGGATCATGGTGGCGGCCAAGGGCATCCGGCTCGCGCCGCCGACCATGAAGAGGCCCGCGAGCTGTTCGGGCGCGAGCCCGGCCTCGCGGATCACGGCCCTGGTGATCTCGACGGCCTGGGCCATCAGGGGGCGGGCCAGGAGTTCGAGCTCGGAGCGGGTGAGCAGTTCCTCGATGGCGAAGCCCGGCACCGCGATCTCGGTGCTCGTGTGGCGCGACAGGCGCTCTTTCGCTTCGCGCACTTCGTCGTAGAGCATGAAGCGCTGCCGCAGTTTCTCGGCGCCGGCGTCCGGGTCGAGCAGCGCCGCCCACCTTGCGGCGCGTTCCTCGGAGGCGGCGAAGCGACCGCCGAAGTAGTCCACGAGGGTCTGGTCGAGGTAGTGGCCGCCGATGCGGTCCGAGCCGTCGACGGCGAGCACCTCGTAGCCGGTGTCGGTGCGCGCCACCGCACTCGCGTCGAACGTGCCCGCGCCGAGGTCGAAGACCACGAGGGTCCGGCCGGGCGGGAGGTCGTGGCCGAGCACCTCCGCGAAGTAGCGGGCGGCGGCCACCGGTTCGGGCAGGAGCACGGGCGACACCGCACCGGCGGCGACGGCCGCGTCGCCGATGATGTGGCGACGCGCCGGGCCCCACCCGGCGGGGACGGTGACCGTGACGGACCGGGGCACGCCCGCGATCGCGCCGCAGTCGGCGATGACGCGGCGCAGTACCGCCGCGACCGCCTCGCGCACCGGGACCTCCTGGTCCCCCAACAGGATCGACGAGGCGTCCAGGCGCAGCTTCGGGTTCCGCTCGTAGCGTTCGGGACGGCGGCGGCCCTCGCGGGCGGCGTCGCGTCCCACATGAATGGATGCCTCGTAGTCGAGGTATATCCCTGAAGGCAGGAGTGGCGTGCCTTCGAAGAGCAGCTGGTGCCGGCGGCCGTCGTCGCGGAGGACCGTGGCGACCGTGTGGTGGGTGCCGAAGTCGATGCCGAGCGCGGCTGCCGTTCGGGGGGCGGAGTCCATCCAGAGCCTTCTGCGAGGGGGCGGATCGGGGCTCATACAGGTTACTCGGACCCGTCGAAGGCCGCATCGTTCGCTCGGTGGACGCGAAGCGGCCCTGGGGAACGAGTTCCCCAGGGCCGCTTGCTCAGTCAGTATCGCCCGACGATGCGGTGCTTACCAGCGGTCGCGACGCTCGCGGTCGCCTCGGAAGCCGCCGCGCTCGCCGCGGTCGTCGCCGCGGAAACCACCGCGGCTGCCGCGGTCGTCGCTGCGGAAGCCGCCGCCACCGCTGCTGCGGTTGTCGCGGTCGCCGTAGCTGCGACGCTCGCCGCCACCGCTGTAACCGCCGCTGCGGCTCTCGCCGCCGCGGTAGCCGCCACTGCGGTTGTCGCGGTCGCCGTAGCTGCGACGCTCGCCGCCACCGGAGTAGCCCCCGCTGCGGCTCTCGCCGCCGCGGTAGCCGCCCTCACGGCTGCCCTGGTAACCACCGGAACCGCCTTCGCGGTTGCCGCGGTAGCCGCCTTCACGGCTGCCCTGGTAGCCGCCGCCGGAACCGCCCTCGCGGTTGCCGCGGTAGCCGCCACCGGAACCGCCTTCACGGTTGCCCCGGTAGCCGCCACCGGAACCGCCTTCACGGTTGCCCCGGTAGCCGCCGCCGCTGCCGCCTTCACGGTTGCCGCGGTAACCACCGCTGGAACCGCCGCGACGCTCGCCGCCGCGGTCGTCGCGCTCACGGCGCGGGCCGCGGTCATCGCGGTCGCGGCGCTTCGGCGGGTCGAGGATCTCGCGCTCGGCCTGCTCGCGCAGACGGGTCGCCTGGGCACGCAGGCCCTCGGCGTCCTCCTTCAGTCGCTGGATCTGCTGCTCCAGGCGGGCCGCCTCCGCGTCGTTCTGCGAAGCCTGGTGGTCGGCCGCCACCGCGCGCAGGTCGGTGAAGTTGCGGGCGCCCATCAGCGCGGTCAGCTCGGGGTCGAAGTTGTCGTTCACGTAGTGGCGCTGGGCCTCCACGCCCGCACGCTCGATCAGGCTGAACATGCTGCGGTTCTGGTGCGGCAGCACCAGGGTCGCCACATGCCCGGACTGGCCGGCGCGGGCGGTGCGCCCGGCGCGGTGCAGGTAGTCCTTGTGGGTCTTCGGCGGGTCGACGTGGAGGACCATGTCGACGCCGTCCACGTGGATGCCGCGGGCCGCGACGTCGGTGCAGACGAGCGCGTCCAGGCGACCGTTCTTGAAGCGGTCCAGGACCTTCGAGCGGTCGACCTGCGACATGCCGCCGTGCAGGCCTTCGGCCTTGACGCCGGCCTCGCGCAGTTCGTCCGCGATGCGGTCGACGGCGAGCTGGGTCCGCACGAACACCATCGTCAGGCCCGGGCGGGCGGCGACGGCCGCGGTCATCGTGGCCTTGTCGCGCGGGCCGATGAGCAGCAGGTGGTGGGACATGGTGGTGACGGAGCCGGCCGACGGGTCGACCGAGTGGGTGACCGGGTCGGACAGGTACTTCCGGACCAGGACGTCGATCTCCTTCTCCAGGGTGGCGGAGAAGAGCATGCGCTGGCCGCCGACGGGGAGCATGTCGAACAGCTCCTCGACCTCGGGCAGGAAGCCCATGTCGGCCATCTGGTCGGCCTCGTCGAGGATGGCGAGCTCGACCGAGTCGAGCGAGCACTCGCCACGGCGGATCAGGTCGCGCAGGCGGCCCGGGGTGGCGACGAGCATGTCGACGCCGGAGCGCAGCGCGTCGATCTGGCGGTTGAACGCCGTGCCGCCGCAGACGACCTTCATGTCGATGCCGACGGCGTCGCCGAAGGTCTGGAGCGACTCGGCGACCTGGATGGCCAGCTCGCGGGTCGGGGTCATGATGATCGCGCGGGGCCGCTTGGCCTTGGTGCGACCGCCCGCGGCGAGGCGGGCCAGGGTCGGCAGGCCGAAGGCCAGGGTCTTGCCCGAGCCCGTCTGGCCACGGCCGAGGATGTCGCGCCCGGCGAGGGCGTCGGGGATCGTCGCGGCCTGGATCGGGAAGGGCGTGATGATGCCCTGCTCGGCCAGCGCGGCGGTGATCTTCTCGGGCAGGCCGAGTTCCTCGAACGACGGGCCGGTGTAAGCGGGGACGTCGGCGGTCTCGACGGAGAACTCCTCGGCGGGAGCCTCGTCGGCGACGGTCTCGATGACGGATTCCGCCGGCGCGGCTTCCGCGGTCACGGCTTCAGCGGCCTCGACGACGGCTTCGACCGGAGCGGTCTCGGCGGCGGCCGGAGCCTCGTTCACCTCGACGGCTTCCGCGACGGGGGCCTCGGCGATTTCGGGGGCTTCGGTGGTTTCGAGTGCGGCGTCGGATGCGCTGACGGCAGCATCGGGCACAGTTTTGTCAAGAGTCATGGTTCGCCTTCCGCGAGAACGACTTCGTAAAGTGACGCACGTTCCGCGGAGCTTTGGTTCACCATGAGCCGACGGTGATGGGGCGGGACGCGCCTGATCGGGCCACAAAGAGGGCCAGCTGTTGACAATAGCCGACCGTGGGCGGCGAATGCCACCTACACGGTCGGCTTGTGCCTGGAGACACCATTTCGAGGCGATGTCCCCGGCGGATCGGTCCGATTCGGGTCAGGCCTCGAGCTTGCGCAGGAATTCGCCTCCGGCGTCGACGATCTCGTACCCGAGGGTGACGTTGATGTCGATCATGGGGGCGTTGACGTCGGCGTTGTCGGTCCAGATCGCACGGACGTGCGGGAAGTTCTCGCGCAACAGCCGCAGGTTGACGATCTTGAGGAGCAGGCCGAGGCGGTGGCCGCGGTGGTTCTTGTCCACGATCGTGATGCCCTGGTAAGCGTCCGGGAACTCGCCGTCGTCGTGGACGAAGACTGCCGTGTTGGCGACGACCTCGCCGCTGAGGCGGTAGCGGGCGACCGTATGGATCGGGACGATGCCCATGGCCTCGGTGCGGTCGGCCTTGGCGTTCCTCAGCTCTACGTCGATGGTCTCGGGTTCGAGGTCGAGGTCGCCGAGCGGGACTTCCGCGAGGATGGTGGAGTCGATGCGGGCCATCGTCTCGACCAGTTCGGCGGGTGTGCGCCCGACCCAGGAGATGATCTCGTACTCGTCGCCGGCTGCGGCCTGGGCCTTCTCCAGCAGTGCCTGCTCAGTGTCGGTGCCCAGGGCGTCCACGGCGCAGCGGCGGTTGATCACCGTGAGCGCGAGCTTGAAGCCGTGCTTTTCGAGGAACAGCTGCCCGGCCTTGGAGCGTTCGATGCCGTCTTCCCAGGTCATATGGGTGTCGAGGGTGATCTCGGTGCGGCCGTGCTCGCGCGCGTGCGCGATGAAGTGGTCCAACAGGGCCGTACCGATGCCTTTGCGGCGGTGGTCGGGGTGGACGTTGATCCAGGCCCAGGCGAAGTGGAGATTGGCGCGGTTCGGCATGCCGATGCCGAGCTGGGCGAGGACCTGGCCGTCCTCGACGGCGACGAAGTGGGCCTCGTCCTCGTCCGGCGGCGGGTAGCTCAGGCCCTTGATGAAGGCGGCCCGGTGCGGGGCGGGGCTCTCGGGGTGATCGGCCGCGTGGGTGGCCCGCATGACGTCGAAGGCGCCTGAGACGAGGTCACCGTCTGCGGGATCGAGTTCGATGATTTCCATGACGTCAGTGTGGACAGCGCCGGGGACCTGCGGCAACCGAATTTTCCGGTTCCGCCCGCGCCGTTCGGTCCGGCGCGGGCGGAACCGGTCAGACGTCCAGCTTGCGCTGGTAGGAGAGGAGTGCGTCGACGGGGCGGAAGCCCATCTGATCGTTGATGGCGACCATGTTGGCGTTGTTGTCGGCGTTGCCGGTCCAGATGGTGGTGACGTGGCCGTGGTGCTCGCGCAGTTGTCGGAGGTTCGCGAGTTTGGTCAGGAGGCCGAGGCGGTGGCCGCGGTGGGCCGGGTCGACGATGGTGATGGCCTGGCCGGCGTGCTCCTCGCCTTCATGGGCGTAGATGAGGGTGTTGGCGGCGAGGTCGCCGCCGGCCTGGTGGACCGCGATCGTGCGGACCAGGATGTCGCCCTTGGCTTCGGCGCGATCCTCGCGGGTGCGGACGAAATCCGCGTCGACCGTGCGGGGTCGCAGGTCGAGCTCGCCGAGGGGGACTTCGGCGAAGATCTGGGAGTCGATCCGGCCGAGTCCTTCGACGTACTCCTCGGGGCTGCGGCCGATCCAGGAGACGATCTCGTAGCCTTCGGCGGCGGCGATCGACGCGTCCCAGAGGCGTTGCTCCGCCTCCGGGTCGATCGCGTCGATCCGGAGGCTGCGGTCGATCTCGGTGAGCGCCTTGGTGAAGCCGTGCTTCTCGAGGAATCTCGCCCCGGTTTCCGGGCGGCTCGGGCCGCCTTCGACGGCGGCGCGGACGCGGATGACGAGTTCGCTGCGGTGCTCGTCGCGGGAGAGCCGCAGGAAGTGGTCGAGGAGCGCGGTGCCGAGGCCGCGGCGGCGGTGGTCGGGGTGGACCGCGAGTTCGATCTCGGCGTAGTGCGCGTTCTCGTCGTGTGGCAGGTAGACCCAGGTCTGGCCGAGGACCGTGCCGTCGTCCACCGCCGTGTAGCAGCGGTACTCGGAGTTCGGCGGCGGGTGTTCGAGGGCCCCGGCGTAGCGGTCCTCGGGTACGGGTGGGAGTTCAGGGGTCTCGGTGGCGCGGACGAGCTCGAACAGTTCGTGGACCTGCTTCAGGGCGTCCTTGTCCTCCAGGTGTACGCGGCGGATCTCCACCGCCGCTGGGCTTTCCGACATCACTGTGCCTCCAGCTTGAGCTGGTACTCGGCGCTGGCATCCACAGTGGTGTATTTCAGGAGTTCGTTGATGGCGATCATCGGGGCGTTCACGTCGGCGTTGTCGGTCCAGATGTACTCGACATGCGGGAACCGCTCGCGGATCTGGCGGAGGTTCGCGAGTTTGAGGAGCAGGCCGAGGCGGTGGCCGCGGTGGGCGGGATCCACGATCGTGATGGCCTGGTGGGCGTCGCGGTAGTCCCCCTCGTCGATGCCGACTTCGGTCCACGCCACGATCTCGCCCGTGGTGCGCTCGACGGCGACGGTGTGGGAGATGATCCGGCCTTCGGCGGCGTAGACGGCCTCGCGGCCGCGGAGCTTCTCGGGGGTCACGTGCTCGACCTCCATCTCGATCTCCCCCAAGGGAATCTCGCTGATGATCATGGTCTCCATGCGGCACATGGTGTCGAGCAGGTCGTCGGGGACGGCGCCGACCCATTGGCGCAGTTCGTAGGCGTCGCCCGCGGCGGCCAGCGCCTTCGCGTACTGCTCGGCTTCGCGTTCGGGCCCGAGGGGGTCGACGGGGCTGCGGCGGTTGACGGTGGTGAGGGCCTTGGTGTAGCCGCGGGATTCGAGGAGCCGCGCGAAGTCCTCGTCGCGCGCGGGGCCGTTCTCCCAGTACACCGGGGCGCTGGTGAGGGCGGTGGTGCGGCCGTGCTCGGCGCTGAAGCGCTCGACGTGGTCGAGGAGGGCGGTGCCGACGCCGCGGTCGCGGTGGTCGGGGTGGACGGCGCCGAAGCGCAGCATCGCGAGTTCGAGGTTCTCGTCGGTGAAGAAGGCGACGCGAGTGTGGCCGAGGAGTGCGCCGTCCTCGACGCAGCCGAACCAGTGGTTGGCGCGGCCGGGGAAGGCGTGGGTGAAGAGGGTCTTGAAGAAGCGCTCGACGGGCGCGGGGTTCTCGGGGGTGTCCGCGTGGTGGGCGGCGGTCAGCACGGCGAAGGCCTGTTCGACGAAGTCGGGGTCTTCGGCGTTCAATTCGATGATTTCCACTGGGACAGTGTGCCTGGTGGTGGCCGATGGTCTCAATCCGGTTTCGGTGATTCGGACCCTGTCCGTTCGGCCAGTCGTAGCTGACCGTTCGTAGGATGCGGACCGGTGCCCGCTTTCCCGTCTTAGCAGGTATCTCCACCGCATTCTGCCGACAGAAACGGAACCGACCGTGAGCGGATCGACTCACCCGTCAGGGGCACCACCGGAAGCTCCACCTAGGACGCAGTTCGAGGACTTCGTCAGAGGCAGGTCGAAGGCGCTGTGCGCCTCGGCCTACCTGCTGACCGGCGACCGCGGCCTCGCCGAGGACCTCGTCCAGGACGCGCTCGCCCGCACCTGGCGCTCGTGGAAGCGCCTGCACCGCACCGCGAACGCGGAGGCGTACACGAGAAGGACCATGTACCACCTGCATGTGAGCTTCTGGCGGCGCAAGAAGGTCGCGGAGTTCGCGACCGGTGCGGTGCCCGACCGGGCCGATGTCCGCGGCGAGGCGGACACCGCGCTGCGCCTCACCGTGCACGCGGCGCTGCTGGCACTGCCCGCGACGCAGCGGGCGGCGATCGTGCTGCGCTACTTCGAGGACCAGACCGAGACGGCGGCCGCGGCGATCCTGGACTGCCCGGTCACCACCCTGCGGGCCCGCGTCCAGCGGGGCCTGCGGCGGCTCCGGAGCACCCTCCCCGAGCTGGTGCTCGACGGGGACCCGGAAGTGCAGCTCGCCCAATGGGAGCGAGAGTTCCAGGCCGAGAGAGGAGAACGCCATGCCTGAGTCGATCCGCACGCTGCTGCACGACATCGGGGGGGACGACCCGGGGCCCTCGCGGGACCTCGCGGCGGGCGCCGTCAGCCGCGCCCGCTCCATCGGGCGCCGCCGCTTCGCGGCCGGGGCGATCGGCGCGGTCACCGCGCTCGCCTTGGCCGGGGCCGGAACGGCCGGCCTGATCGGCAACCGAGACGGCGACGGCACGCCTCCGGTGGGAGACCCGACCACGGTCGAGGAGCCGAGCCCGGACGAGGACTCGGACAACGTCGACGGCGCGGAGGAGATCACCACGGAATGCGGGATGCGACCGCAGGACTGGGCGGACCAGGGCTTCGAGTTCCCGGCGATGGACGGGTCGGGCACCCTCAGGTCCTTGGACGAGATCCCGGAGAACCCGATCTACCGGCTCACCGATGCCGAGGCCGGACCGAGCTCGTGGTGGATCTTCGCGGACGGCACGGCGGAGGGCATCGACGCCGGGGGCGAGTACGAGTACCACGTGGCCCCGGACTCGAACCGGGTGATCGCGGTGAACCGCGCCGACGGGTGCGGTGCCGCCTATGTGGAGATCGGGTACGACTCCGCCAACCCGAACCTCGCGGCGTTCTCGGTCGAGCCGGTGCACTGCCCGATCAGGTGGTCCCCCGACTCGGACAAGGTCCTGTTCACCGAACCGGTCGGGTTCGAGGACCCCAAGAGCTACATGCTCAATGTGGCCACCGGCGAGATCACGGAGGTGGCGGAGGAGCTGTACTGCGGCGGTGTCTGGCTGCCCGACAGCGAGCACGTGTGGACCGGTGACACGGTCATGCGGCCCGACGGCTCCGACGCGGTAGCGCTGCCCGGGCTCTCGCGCGACGTGGAAGGCGACGACCTGTGGTGGCCGACGGGGATCGCAGCCGATCGCGGCGAGGTCTGCATCCAGGAGTACCGCGCCGAGGAGGGCGACATCGATCCGTGGAAGTGCGAGTACTACGTCGACGCCGAGACCGGTCGACCGCTGGAACTGCCCGTCAGCGGCGACGGCGACGAGCAGGTGGTGTTCCTCGACGACGGCAAGATGCTGATCCTGGTCGAAGACGGCGGGACGACGACGCAGTACCTCGTCGGCCAGGACGGGAACGTCATCGACGAGCGGGAGCTGCCCGCCGAGTACCAGGAGGTCGTGATCGAACTGGTCTCCTACTACCCCTGGTAGGCCGTAGGCACTACAGAAGCCGCTGTCCTTCGCATGAAGGGCAGCGGCTTCGGCTCGCCTATTGCTTAGAGTGCGCGCAGGTTGGCGGCCTGCGGACCCTTCTGGCCCTGCTCCACGTCGAACTCGACCCGCTGGTTCTCTTCCAGGGACCGGTAGCCGCTGCCGGTGATCGCGGTGAAGTGGACGAAGATGTCGGGACCGTCGCCATCAGGGGCGATGAAGCCGAAGCCCTTGTCGGAGTTGAACCACTTGACTGTGCCTTGCGCCATTACTGTGTTTCCTTGCGATGTTGATGTTCAGACTCGCCGCCCGTTCCGTTCCGGGGATCGTGCTCCCCGGTGCGGAGCGGGCGCCGCTGTCTGGGATGTGCTGCCGTTGCCGGCCTTCCGCCACTTCGTCGGATATCCCGCCGAACCGGTTTCTGCACCCTACAATACCCCCGCCTCCTGGAACTGGGTCTTGTACAGCTCCGCGTAGAGCCCGCCGCGGTCGACGAGCGCCTCGTGGGTGCCGGACTCGACGACGCGGCCGTCTTCGAGGACGACGATCCTGTCGGCCCGCCGCACCGTCGAGAGGCGGTGGGCGATCACGAGGGAGGTGCGGCCTTCGAGGGCCGAGTCGAGAGCGCGCTGGACGGCGGCCTCGGACTCGGAGTCGAGGTGGGCGGTGGCCTCGTCGAGGATCACGATCGGCGGGGCCTTGAGCAGGACCCGCGCGATCGCCAGGCGCTGCTTCTCGCCGCCGGAGAACCGGTAGCCGCGCTCGCCGACCACGGTGTCCAGACCGGATTCGAGGCGGCGCACCGTCTCGCCGATCTGGGCCCGGTCGAGGGCCTCCCAGATCTGCTCGTCGGTGGCACCGGGCCTGGCGTAGCGCAGGTTCTCGCGCACGGTGTCGTGGAACAGGTGCGCGTCCTGGGTGACCATGCCGATGTGGTCGGCCAGCGAGGAGGCCGAGAGATCGCGCACGTCGACGCCGCCGACCTCGACCGTGCCGCTCGACACGTCGTACAGGCGCGGCACCAGGGTCGCGGTGGTGGTCTTCCCGGCGCCCGAGGGGCCGACGAGGGCCACGAGCTCGCCCGGGGCCACGGCGAACGAGACGCCGGTCAGGATCTGGCGGCCGTTGTCCGAGCGGTCGGGACGGGCCAGGTCCTCCAGGCTCGCGAGGGAGACCTCGTCGGCGCCCGGGTAGTGGAAGTCGACGTCGCGGAACGCGATCGAGGCGGCCCCTTCGGGCAGCTCCTTCGCGTCCGGCTTCTCGCGGATGAGCGGCTGGAGGTCGAGGACCTCGAAGACCCGCTGGAAGCTCACGAGCGCGCTCATGACGTCCACGCGCACGTTCGACAGCGCCGTGAGCGGCCCGTAGAGGCGGGTGAGCAGCAGCGCCAGCGTCACCACGGTGCCCGGGCTGAGCTGCCCGGCGAAGACCAGCGCGCCGCCGAGCCCGTACGCGAGGGCCTGCGAGAGGCCGGCGACGAGCGTGAGCGCCACGATGAACGTGCGAGCGTACATCGCGGTGGTGATGCCGATGCCGCGCACCCGGTCGGCCTTGTCGGAGAACTCCGACGACTCGGTCGCGGGGCGGCCGAAGAGCTTCACGAGCATCGCGCCGCCCACGTTGAACCGCTCGGCCATCTGCGTGTTCATGGCGGCGTTGAGGTCGAAGCCCTCCTTGGTGAGCGCCGCGAGCTTGCGGCCGACCCATTTGGCGGGGATCAGGAACACCGGGACGAGCACCAGCGACAGCAGCGTGATCTGCCAGGACTGGAAGAACATCACGCCGATGATGAGCGCCACGGCGATGCCGTTCGAGACGAGCCCGGAGAGCGTGCTCGTGAAGGCGCGCTGCGCGCCCATCACGTCGTTGTTCAACCGCGAGACCAGCGCGCCGGTCTGCGAGCGGGTGAAGAACGCGACCGGCATCGACTGGACGTGGTCGAACACGACCCGCCGCAGGTCGAAGATGATGCCTTCGCCGAGTTTCGCGCCGTACCAGCGCATCGCGAGGTTGAGGATGCCCTCGACCGCGGCGAGCCCGGCGATGACCGCGGCGATCGTGACGACCCCGCGCTGGGTGCCGTTCGCGCCGGTGAGCTCGTTGACGATGTCGCCCGCGAGAACCGGCGTGGCGACGCCGATCGCCGCGATGAGCGTCACGAGCCCGATGAAGAAGCCGATGTCGCGCCGGTAGGGCCTCGCGAAGCGGAGGATGCGGCGCTTCACGCCGGGGGAGAGTTTGACCCCTTTGAGGTCGTCCGCGCGCCGCATGGAGCGCATCGCGTCCCATCCGGCAGGTCCCATCGATGACACTGGGCCTCCAATTTTCAGGTGTGCCCAGGTGCGTCGTCGGCCGCGCTCGTCGTCTGTCTGCAAGGCGGAGCGCGGGTGGCTTGGGCGGGTCTTGGCGAAGCTCGCGAGCCGTCAATAGGCACAGTCTGCTGTCTAATCGACTCCGTCAACGCCCAGCCCGGCCCGATTTATTTCCGCGGGCTCTTGCGAGCCCCTCCCCTGGTCCGAAAGTCGACGTCGGCTTCGGCGAGGAGCCGGTGCACGAACCCGTAGGAGCGCCCTATGGTTGAGGCGATGTCCCGGATGCTCTGCCCTTTCTCGTACTCGACGCTCACGTACTCGGTGAGTTCGCGGCGTTCGTCCCCTCTCACCTGCCGGTTCGGGTCGGTCCTGGCGGACTCGACCGGGGGACCGCCGGGAACGCCACTGCTGCGGGGTGGAACCTCTGGTGCCATGTGTCCTTTCCTACGCACGGAGGGTGATCAAGGTGTGTTGTGAAGTTTGCCGGAGTTTTCTCGCCCGGCGGTCGCTTGTGTCGGATACCCGATAGTTTCGTAACGTGACCGCACCGCAGACCTCATTCACCGACCGGGTGGACTCCCTCGCCCCGGCCCGGCAGCGCCAGGGCCGGCTGCGCGACATCGGGATCTGGATCGCGCTCCTCGTGGCGACGCTGACGGTGGCGTCGGTCGCGGTCGAGACCTCCGAAGTGGTCGGACCGACCACGCTGCCGTGGTGGCCCGCGCAGAACCTCTCCCTGCACGTCACCGTCGGCATGGTCGTCGCACCGCTCACGGCCGCAGCCGTACTCGCGGTGGCTTCGCGGCCCGCGGCGGCGCGCATGTCGTGGAACACGCTGCTCGTACTGTCCTATCTGGCCTCGATCACATGGTCTGGCGCGCTGCACACCAACGTCGACCCGACGACCATGACGACGGCGACCGCCGGTGCGCGCCAAGCGATCGCGCTGCTCGTCTCCTACACCGGATCGCAGGCGGGCCTGGCGATCACGGTCGTCGCGATCTCGTGCCTGACGGTGCCGCTGACACTCGTCGCGGTGAAGTCCGTCGCCGGACCCGTTGCGGCGCGGGCACTCTCACCGGTGCTGATCCTCGGGCCGTGGGCGGCCTGGACCACCTTGGGCATCGACGGGATCTCCGCGGCCGCCTGCGCGGCCGTGCTCGCTTGCGGCGCGGTCGTGTCGGAGCGGCGGGTGAAGGGCTCGGACGCGTTCTGGGGCGCGGCGGCCTCCGGCGGCCTGCTCGCGATCGCGGCACTGTTGTCCTACGGGGCGGCGTGGTTCGCGGTATCGCTGCTGTGCCTGTACTTCGCACGGCGACGCTCCATGCAGATCCTCGTCGCGGCGGGCGCGGCGCTGGCCGTGCTGGCGGTGGCGGCGACGCTGGGGAACTCGTGGCCCTACGGACTCGTGGACACCTACAACGCGGCGATCGGCGAGATCGCCGCGCACCCCGGCCAGCTGTGGTGGCTCGCGCTGATGCCCGCGCTGGTGTGCGTGGCGTGCGGCCCCGCGGTGATCGAGAGTCTGCGGCGCTTCGGATCGAGCTCGGCGTGGCCCTTGATGATCGGGCCGCTCATGGCGCTGATGATCGCGCCGCTGAGCGGTTCGAACCCGGAGCAGCCCGAGTACGGCTGGATCGCCTTGTGCCCCTGGCTGATCGTGGCCGCGACCGCCCCCCGCATCCACGGCATGCGCGCTCCGCTCGGCGCCGAGCGGAGCAAGCACTCCGTACGGGTGCCGCTGGTGACCGCCGGAGCGGGCGCCTGCGCGGCGATCGTGCTGATGTATTCGGGCTGAGCACGTCTCTCAGGCCGAGCGCGCCTACCACCAGATGATTGATTCCAAGGGGTCAGTGGTCGTATGAGGTCGGGGTGTTCCTTGACGAGGTCATCGACCGTCACGGAGTCCAAATCTGATTTTGGTGCCGCACAACAAGTCTGGACTCCGTCTTCTCATGCCGTCGGCAAGGGCGCCAACCTGGCCGACCCCCTGGAATCAATCATCTAGACCGTGGTGGTCTGGTTCGAGCCCGACCACCACTGGCCGTTGGCGTGGTACACGACGTACCAGGCGATCCGGTGGCCCTCGGGGAAGTCCTTGTTGCACACCGTCCAGCCCGCCGAAGGGGCGAAGTTGTTGGTGCAGTAGCCTTCGCGGTCGCCGTCGAGGTCCCACCAGGTGATCTTGACGACGTAGTCGGCCGAGCCGTTGTTCTTGAGCCAGATGTAGTCGCCGTAAGGCTGGACGCAGCCGGACACGTAGCGGTTCTCGACGCACTCCCTGGAGCTGTCCTCGTACCAGGTGACGTTGGTCGTCCAGTCATGCTCGTACGCGGCAAACGCCGGGGTGGCGAGGCCGAGGACGGCGAACAGGGGGACGGCGAGCGCGGCGAGGAGCGCCGCGAAGCGGTTGCGCATGGGGGATGCCTCTCTGATGGTCGTGACCGCGCTCCGAGGCGGGGCGCAGGCGGGGAATGCGTTCGGCGCCAACGGATTTGGACCGAGTGCTGACCAAAGTACGCAGTGGGTCGGACCCAGGGTTGCCTACAGTGCACGGTTTTTTCTCGGAGCGGTCGTGTCGGCACCCGAGGCCGGGATCGGGCTCGTCCCGCGCGGGTACGACAAGACGGGGGCCTCACGGCCCCCGTGTCACTCGATCGTGTGCGCTTACGCGAGCTCGACGAGCTCCATCAGGTCGTCCGACCACAGGTCCTCGTCGCCGTCCGGCAGCAGGATCGCGCGTTCGGGGCGCAGGGCCTGGACCGCGCCCGGGTCGTGGGTGACCATCACGATCGCGCCGGTGAAGCCGTCGACGGCGTCGAGCACCTGCTGGCGGCTCGCCGGGTCGAGGTTGTTCGTGGGCTCGTCGAGCAGCAGCACGTTCGCGCCCGAGCACACCAGGCTCGCCAGCGCCAGCCGTGTCTTCTCGCCGCCGGAGAGCACGTGCACGGGCTTGTGCACGTCGTCGCCGGGGAACAGGAACGCGCCCAGGATCTTCCGCAGGTCGGCGTCGGGCAGGTTCGCGCCCGAGTCGGAGGCGGCGGACTGCATCTGCTCCAGCACGGTGCCGGTGTGGTCGAGCGTGTCGTGCTCCTGCGCGAAGTAGCCGATGCGCAGGCCGTAGCCGGGTTCGACCTGGCCGGTGTCGGGTTCGAGGGTGCCGGCGAGCATGCGCAGCAGCGTGGTCTTGCCCGCGCCGTTGAGGCCGAGGATGACCACGCGGGAGCCGCGGTCGATGGCGAGGTCGACGCCGGTGAAGATCTCGAGCGAGCCGTAGGACTTCGACAGTCCGCTGGCGGTGAGCGGGACCTTGCCGCACGGGGCGGGCTGCGGGAGGCGCACGTCGGCGACCTTCTCCTGCAGCAGGTCCTCTTCGAGGTTGTCGAGCATCTCCTCGGCGCGGCGGATCATGCCCTTGGCGGCCTTGGCCTTGGTGGCCTTCGCGCCGAGCTTGGCGGCCTGCTTGGTGAGCGTGGCGGCCTTCTTCTCGGCGTTGGCCCTCTCGCGGCGGCGGCGTTCGGCGTCCTCGGCCCGCTGGCGCTGGTAGGCCTTCCAGCCGAGGTTGTAGGAGTCGATGACCGAGCGGGTCGGGTCGAGGAACCACACCGTGTTGACGACTTCTTCGAGGAGCTCGACGTCGTGGGTGATGAGGACCAGGCCGCCCTTGTGGCCGGCGAGGAAGCCGCGGAGCCAGTTGATGGAGTCGGCGTCGAGGTGGTTGGTGGGCTCGTCGAGCAGGAGGATGCCGTCGCCGTCGTCGGAGAAGAGGATGCGGGCGAGTTCGACGCGGCGCCGCTGCCCGCCGGAGAGGGTCTGCAGGGGCTGGGCGAGGATGCGGTCCTCGAGGCCGAGCTTGGAGCAGATGCGGGCGGCCTCGGATTCGGCCTGGTAGCCGCCGCGGGCGGAGAACTGCTCCTCGAGTCGCGAGTAGCGGTTGACGAGCTTGTCGCGTTTGGCGTCGTCGGCGACCTCGGCGAGTGCGGCCTCGGTCTTGGCGAGGTCGGACAGGAGCTGGTCGAGGCCGCGGGCGGAGAGCACGCGGTTGGAGGCGGTCTGCGTGAGGTCGGCGAAGCGCGGGTCCTGCGGCAGGTAGCCGAAGGGGCCGGTGCTCTCCATCTTCCCGGCGTAGGGCTGGGTGAGCCCTGCGAGGACGTTCATGGTGGTGGTCTTGCCGGCGCCGTTGCGTCCGACGAGGCCGATCCTGTCGCCGGGCTGGATCCGCAGATCGGCCCCGGACAGGAGGATGCGCGAACCGGCGCGCAGCTCGAGACCGGTGGCGGTGATCATGGGGCACTCCTTCAGGCGATGGCGACCGGATGACGGCAACCTGGTGATGGGCGGCCGACTTTGCCGCAGACTTTCCAAGTTTAGGCGGCGTCGTGCGTCACGGTCATGCCGATATAAGCCGTCCTGCCGAATGTGAACGAGCACTCACTCTTAGTGATCTCCCTCGTCCTTTCGGAGGAGGCGCGGCCGCCCCGGGGTGCCGACCTCTGCCGCAAGAGGACCAGTTCGGGCGTTGTATCGCCTGGTCATAGGCCTAGTGTCCAATTCGGGTCTGTTACGTTTCCCCGCGCTATGGGCAAACATGACGACACCAGCGAATCAGCTGGCAAGGAATTGACCAGCCGCCGACTCCGGGCCGTGCTCCGCAGTCGCCGAATCCGTCGCGAACGTCACAGCTGGCGTTTCGTGAACGGCGGCCTCGCCGCCGCGATCCTCATCGGGTCCGGGCTCGCCGCGCTCTCAGGGCAGAACGCCGCGGCGCAGGCCGCGGAGGCCGCGGAAGAGCAGAACGACACTGTCGTGGCGTCCGAATGGCCGGTCGACACCGTCCTCGCCGGGATGGAGACCGAGTGGGTGGCCGAGCAGGCCGCTCGCGAGAAGGCCGCCGCCGAAGCCGCCGCCAAGGCGGAGGCGGAGGCAGCCGCGGTCAAGGCCGCCGAGGAAGAGGCGGCCCGTCTGGCCGCTGAGGAAGCCGAGCGCGCCGCAGCGGAGGCCGCTGAAGCGGCCGCTGAGGCGGCGAACCCGTGGACCGCCCCGTCGGACGCAAGGATCACTTCGTACTTCGGGATGCGCGACGGCAGGCTGCACGGCGGCACCGACTTCGGCAACTGGGAAGGCGACGAGATCAAGGTGGTCGGCGACGGCACCGTGACCTACGTCGGCTACGAGGCAGGCGGCTACGGCAACGTGGTCTACGTCGACCACGGCGACGGCATCGAGACCCGGTACGCCCACGCCTCCGAGGTCCCCGTCCAGGTCGGCGACAAGGTCTCCAAGGGCGACACGATCATCCTCTCCGGGAACACCGGCGGCTCGACCGGTCCGCACCTGCACTTCGAGGTGCTGATCGACGGCGAGAAGGTCGACTCGCTCGCCTGGCTCGAAGACCAGGGCATCGACGTCGGCTGAGGCCGAGAAGACTTTTCTCTCTCCTACAAGTGAATATGAAGCGGCGGCCCGGGGTTCATCTCCCCCGGGCCGCCGTCTTGCTCGCTAGCGCAGGGTGAGCTGCGGTTCGATGAGCGTCGAGTCCGGGACGTCGTGGCCGTCGAGCTTGCGCATCAGGTGGCGCACCGCGGTCTCGGCGAGGGTCTCGGCCGGGACCAGCACGGAGGGCAGCTGCGGGTGGGTCCGCTCGGCCACCTCGTCAGGCCCGATGACGACCACGTGGAAGTCCTCCCCCACGCGCTTGCCCGAGTCCGCCAGGGCGTGCATGACATGCCCGACCGCCGGTTCGTTGTGGACGGCGAGGCCGGTGAGGTCCGGTTTCGAGGTCAGCAGTTCCTTCACGGTGCGCTGCACGGAGACCGCGTCGTCGGGGCACGGCCAGACCTCCGCGCGGGCGACGCCCCGGCTCAGGAAGCCCGCCATCACCCGCTCGGCGAAGCCGGTGCGGCGGGCGTAGACCGCCTCCGAGGCGCCGAGCAGGGCGATGTCGCCGCAGCCGCGCTCCACGAGGTAGTCCGCGCACACCCGGCCCGCCGCCTCGAAGTCGAGGTCGACGCAGGTCAGTCCCTCGGCGTCGGCCGGGAATCCGATGAGGACGCTCGGGAGTCCCAAGCGGCGCAAGGTCTCCACGCGGGGGTCGCGGACCTCCACGTCCATGAGGATGAGTCCGTCCACTATGGCCGAGGCGGCGACCCGGGCGAGTCCCGCCGGGCCCTCGTCGGCGGTCATGAGCAGCACGTCCTGGTCGTGGCGGCGGGCCTCGGTGACCGCGCCGGAGGCGAACTGCATGAGCACCGGCAGGTGCATGCCGTCGCGCAGCGGGAGCATCATCGCGACGACCCCGGCCCGCCGGGAGGCGAGCGAGCGCGCCCCGGCGTGCGGGTGGTAGCCGAGGTCGGCCACGGCCTCCATGACGCGGTCGGCGGTCTCCGGTGAGATCGACCGCTTCCCGCTCAGCACATAGGAAACCGTGCTGGCGGCGACGCCGGCCCGCGTCGCCACATCGGCGATCGTGACGCCTCGGCCGGCCACTAGGATTCCCCACCGAAGCGGAGGGAGGCCAGGCGCACGGGACCGGACTCGAAGGTCACGTACAGGTCCTTGACGCCTTCGACGCGGCCGAGATCGACGGTGACGTCGGTGTAGTCGTACACGCCGCCGGTCGCCGGGGTGTCGATCTTGGCGAGCACGTCCCCGTCGAGCGGGTCGTCCACGCGCAGGGACAGCTGCGAGGCGTGCCCTGCGACACGAGCGGTCACAGTGGAGTATTCAGGCGTACTGTGCCCATGTTCGGCTCCGCCGCTGTGCCCCTGTTCGGCTCCGCCGCTGTGCCCATTTTCGGCTCCACCGCTGTGCCCATTTTCGGCTCCGCCGAAGTCGCAGTCGCCGAGCATGATCCAGCCGCCCGCTTCTTCGGCGGCGATCACGTCGCCGGAGGTCCGGTTCTCATCGCGCCAGAGCACGCCCTCGTAGAGGTCGTTCGCGGTGGCGGCCAAGGGCTGCGAGAGGTCCCGGGCGCCGACGGTCTCGCCGTCCACGCGCACCGAGGCCGACAGGACGATGTCCGTGGCGGAGCGCCCGATCATGAGCCGCTGGCGGGACTTCTCGACGATCATCCGGCCGGTCACGTTGTCCCAGTGGGCGAGGTCGTCCACGGCGACGGTGAAGGTGACGGTGCGGGTCTCGCCCGCGGCCAGGCGGACCTTCGCGAAGTCGCGGAGCTGGCGCAGCGGCTGCTTGACGCGCGAGCCGCACTGGTGCGTATAGAGCTGCACGACCTCGACGCCGTCGCGGTCCGAGGCGTTCGTGACCTCGACGGAGACGGTGAGGTCGTCGCCGGGGCGGGCCTGCTCGCGGTCCGCCTTCAGGTTCGCGTACTTGAAGTCCGCATAGGACAGGCCGTGGCCGAACGGGTAGAGCGGCTGGCCGAGGTAGTAGAGGTAGGTCGCGTCCGAGGCCACGATGTCGTAGTCGAGCATCGCGGGCAGCTCGGCGGCGTCGGTGTACCAGGTCTGCGGGAGGCGACCCTCGGGGTCCCGGTCGCCGTAGAGGACGTCCGCGAGCGCGTTGCCCCACTCCTGGCCGCCGTGGCCCGACCACGCCACGGCGCGCGCGTGCTTCTCGGACCAGTTGGCGGCGTAGGGATAGGAGGCGGACATGACAAGGATCGTATTCGGGTTCGCCGCGTGGACGTCGCGGAGGAGCCATTCCTGGGCGTCGGGGAGGCGCAGGTCCGTGCGGTCCTCGGTCTCGCGGCCGTTGACGAGCGGGTGGTCGCCGAGGACGGCGATGACGATGTCGGCCTCGCGCGCCAGGTCGGCGGCCACCTCACGGCCCTTGACGACGAACTCGAAGTCGAACTCGACGGCGTCGGTGCGGTTGTCGCTCAAGGTGATCCGGCCGTCTTCGAGCGCGAACCACCGGCTGTCCTCGGCGCCTTCGGCCTTGTGGACCTGCTGGACGGCGACCTTGCCGCCTTCGACCTCGATGATCCTGAAGGTCTCGTGCACGTCGAACTCGTGCGGGCCGACCGAGTCGGCGCCGACGGTCCCGTCCAGGCGGCCGTCCACGTACTTGCCGGTGGCGACGTTGCGGGCGGTGTAGGACCAGCCGCCCCAGTCGAACAGGTCGAACTGGGCGGCCGCGCCGGTGGTGTCGGTGATGTCGAGCGCCTTGCCGTCTTCGACGGCGGTCACGTAGCCGGTCTTGTGGCGCAGGCGGATCCGGTCGACGCCTTCGCTGTAGACGACCTCGGCGCGCGCCGAGAGCGCTTGGCGGGCGGTGACGGCGTACGGGAGGGTGCCGGAGTACCAGTCCTGCATCTGGGTGTCGGCGAGCGGGCCGATCACGGCGATCTTCTTCGGGGCCTTCAGGGGAAGGATGCCGTCGTTCTTGAGCAGCGTGATCGACTGGGTCGCGGCCTCGCGGGCGAGGGCCTGGTGCTCAGGAGAATTGACGACCTCGTTCCCGATGTGCGCGTAAGGGTCTTCAGGGTCGAACTCGCCGAGACCGAAGCGCACGTGGAGGTTGCGGCGCACGGCCCTGTCGATGTCGCTCTCGTCGAGCAGGCCGCGCTCGAGGGCGGCCTCGACGTGGACGAGCACGTCGCGCGAGTTCTCGTCGTCCTGGGTGAACGAGTCGAGCCCGGCCTTCACCGCCGCCGCGTACGCGGTCGGGAGGTCTTCGAAGTAGCCCTGGAGGTTCGCGAGGTTGTTGGGCGCGTATGCGTCCGAGACGATGTACACCTCTTCGTCGGTCCAGGTGCGGAGCTCGTCGTTCACCAGGGGCGTGACGTGCGCGGGGCGGCCGTTGACGAGGTTGTACGAGAGCATGACCGCGACCGCGTCGCCGCTCGCCAGTGCCGGGCGGTGTGCGGCGAACTCGTATTCGCGGAGGACCCGCGGGGGCATGTTCGAGGAGGTGATGCAGCGGTCGGCCTCGTTGCCGTACGCGAGGAAGTGCTTGACGGTGGGGGCGGTCTTCCACACGGAGCCGTTGTCGCCCTTGAGGCCCCGCGCGTACGCGGCGCCCATGCGTCCGGTCATCCCGGCGTCCTCGGAGTAGCCCTCCTCGTTGCGGCCCCAGCGCGGGTCGCGCAGCGGGTTCACGGTGGGGGCCCACACGTTGCGGCCGACCTTGACCGGGTCCTCGTGGTTGAAGGCCAGGACCTCGTCGGCGACGGCCGCGCCGACCTGCTCCACGAGCTCGGGGTTCCAGGTCGCGCCCAGGGCGACCACCTGCGGGAAGACGGTGGCCTCGCCGAGCCACGCGAGCCCGTGCAGCGCTTCGGTGCCGGTTTTGAAGGGGCCCATGCCGAGTCGCTCGACCGGCCGGTGGTACTGGTGCAGCAGGCCGATCTTCTCGTCCAGCGTGAGGCGGGAGAGGAGGTCGGCCACGCGCTCGGCGCGGGGGAGGCTCGGGTCGCGGAAGGCGGGACGCGGGTTGTCGCTCATGGTGGACTTCCTTGCTTGGACGTCGCTGTCGTTGAAGGTCCGTCGAAGCGCTTCGATGACTGCGGCATTACGGCGTTGATGTCGTTGCCAAGTGGGGTCTGTCGAAGCGCTTCGATTGAGGATGCAAGATTTCTACACCTCAGCCTCGCCCCGAGTCAAGACGGCCAGGGCGCGACAACGTGCGCGGATGACGGGTTTCGCCTGTTCCGCAGGCCTTTCACCTGCGGAAACAAACGGGGTAACAATCGTGAAACAGAGGCGTTAACCGCCCAGTGGAGTCGGCATCTTCCCTGCGTCGATGTCGTTGAGGATGCCGGTGGCCGCGCCCAGCGCGGGGGCCTCGTGCCCGAGGGCCGAAACCACGATCTCGGCCCCGCCCGCGCCGGAGGCGTGGGTGCGCGCGGCGAGTTCGCTTTCGGCGGCGGGGCCGATCCAGGGGCTCAAAGCCTGGTAGTGGCCGCCGAGGACCACCGCTTCGGGGTTGAGCAGGTCGACGGCCAGCGCGATGCCGGCCCCCAGCGAGCGGCCGATGCGGTCGAGGACTTCGAGCACGCGGGGCTCTTCGGCGCGGGCGCGGGTGACCACGTCCTCGACTTCGGCCTCGACTTCGGCGCCCGAGATGTCGTCCGATTCGGACA
This sequence comes from Glycomyces rhizosphaerae, assembly GCF_042647865.1. NCBI lineage: Bacteria > Bacillati > Actinomycetota > Actinomycetes > Glycomycetales > Glycomycetaceae > Glycomyces > Glycomyces rhizosphaerae. The sequence goes on along the minus strand of NZ_JBHRWO010000015.1, from coordinate 92,901 downwards.
GTTCCTTCAGGACGGCACTGATGCCCGCGAAGTCCTCGACGCGGCCGACGCGGCCGCCGACGTCGATGAGGAGGTTGCCGATCTCTCCGGCGAATCCCGTTGCGCCGCGGCGCAGTTCGCCGTCGATGATGAGGCCCGCGCCGAGTCCGATCTCGCCGGTCAGGTAGATCATGTTGGACACCCCGGCCCAGGAGCCGAAGCGCTGCTCGGCGACGGCGCCGAGGTTGGCGTCGTTGTCGGCGGTGACGGCGTACTTGGGGTCGCGCATGGCCTGGCGCAGGCGGCCGGTGAGATCGAAGTGCTCCCAACCGAGCATCGGGGCGCGCTGGACGACGCCGTCGTTGCCGATCATGCCGGGTACGGCGACGGCGAGCCCGAGGATCTGGCGGCCTTCGGCGTCCATCTTGTCGACGGCGCGTTTGGCAAGGCCCGCAAGGGCGGAGACGGAGCGGCCGGGGGTCGACCCGGCGCCGTCGTGGGCGCGGCGCCAGGACAGGAGGCGGTTCCCGGCGAGGTCGACGGCGACGAGGGTCATGTAGTCCACATTGACTTCGACGCCCAGTGAGGCGTAGTAGCCGGTGTCGACGCTGAGGAGGACGGCGGGACGGCCGATGTTGCCGATGACGGAACCGGACTCGCGCAGCACGCGCCGCTCGATCAGTTCGGCCACGAGCGAGGAGACGGTGGCCTTGTTCAGGCCGGTCTTCGCGGCGAGGTCGGCGCGGGAGCACCGGCCTTCGGCGCGGACCTGGCGCAGCACGAAACCGAGGTTGTTGGCCCGCACGTCCGTGAAGTCGGCGCGCTTGGCCCGGCCCCGCGCTTCCTCGCCGACGGTCCCGGCCGACTTCGACGCTATGCGCATCGCCATGTCTCGTCCTCCTGCTGTTCTCTTGGCCCGCCCATGGCACCGGGTGCGGAGCCTTGGCTTGGCCCCCTCGGCGCCGCTTGCCAGCCGTAATTGTGCATTGTCACGGATGGCGACAAGCCGTCGCCGTGCGGTCCCTGACGGTTGCGCAGCGAAGCGTTTCACCACAAGGGCCGTACTCGAATCGTGACCAATCCGCGTCCGTTTCGCCTGACCCCCGACTTGTGTCGGGTGCCACCGTGCGCTACTTTAGTTTATCGAATAGCCGAACTAATTACCGGCCACACCCCCCACAAGACCCTCACAAAGCAGTACGACCGAAAGGACAGCAACGTGGCTACTCCCTCAGACGGGTCGATCTTCCGGCGCCGCTCCCTCCTCAAGGCCGCCGGTCTCGGCGTCGCCGGAGCCGCGGGCCTTCCTGTCATCGCCGCTTGCAGCGACATCGAATCCGGCGGCGGCACCTCACAGGCGACCGAAGGCTTCGACTTCCTCCCCACCTACAAGGAATGGCCGCTCCCGGTCGAGCCCGACCTGGTCGGCGAGCCGCCGAACCACCCGTCCGGCTTCACCACCTATCCGGAGCCCGTCCCGGCGATCGAGAACGTCCCCTCCAACAGCGGGACCTTCGAGATCACCGTCCCGTTCTGGGGCGAGGCCCCTCCGGCGGACGACCCCTACTTCGCGGCGGTCGCCGAGGCCAGCGGCGGGACCACCGTGAACCTGCGCCAGGCCGACGGCAACACCTTCGCCGAGACCTCCGTGCAGTGGCTCAACGCGAACGAGTACGGCGACGGCATCATGCTGTTCAGCTGGATGCTGTTCGCGCACCCGAACTTCCAGGAGACGGTCACCAACTCCTTCTACGACCTGACCGACATCGTCAAGGGCGACATCTCCGAGCGCTGGCCGCTGCTCGCGGGCCTGCCGACGGCCTCGTGGGGCCAGGCGGTCTGGTCGACCGACCCCGAGGACCCCGAGACCGCCCGCGTCTTCGGCATCCCCGGCTCCTTCTCGGGCGGCCCGGGCAACGCCGTGTTCGCCCGCACCGACCTGCTCGAGGCCGACGGCCTCGCCATGCCGACCACGGTCGAAGAGCTCCTCGACGTCGCCCGCGCCTGGTCGGACGACGCCGCGGGCCGCTGGGCCTTCGGCGGCCTCGACTACCTGACCCCCGCGTGGTTCGGCCTCGCGGGCGCCGGCGACGGCTGGGCCTACATCGACGGCAAGCTCGTGCACAACTGCGAGCGCCCCGAGTACACCGAGTGGCTCGAGTTCCGCCGCACCGCGTGGGACGAGAAGCTGGTCCACCCGGACATCCCCACGGGCACCCTCGACGGCCAGGCCCTGCACAAGGCGGGGACCATCCTGTTCCAGCTCGACGGCATGTCGTGGTGGCAGGGCTTCGTCGACCAGGCCACCGCCGAGGGCACCGGGGGCACGATCGCCCCGCTCGGCGCGCTCTCCGCTAAGGGCCGGGAGCCGCTGGTCCACGTCAACACCAGCGTCGACGCCTGGACGTTCCTGAACAAGGACCTCTCCAAGGAGCAGGTCGAGGAGTTCCTCGACTTCGCGAACTTCTGCTCGGCGCCTTACGGCACCACCGAGTACGAGATCGTCAACTACGGCGTCGAGGGCACCCACTTCACCTACGGCCCCGACGGCTCCCCGGTCTTCAACGAGGTCGGCACCAAGGTCGTCCAGGCACCCGTGAACCACAAGACGATGTCGGGCCACGTGCAGCAGTTCCTGACCGGCACCCCCGACATGGTCCAGGCCCGCTTCGAGTACAACGCCTCCATGAAGGACTTCGCCGAGGTCAACATCTTCGAGGGCATGCGCGTCGAGGGCCCGGCCGACTTCAAGTCCGCGTCGCAGGTGCGCCTCGACCAGGAGGCCGACATCGCCTTCGGCCGTGCGGACCTGTCCACGATCCCGGACATGGTCCAGACGTTCCTCGACAACGGCGGCGAGGCCGCCCGCGAGCACTACACCGCCGCTTACGAAAAGCTGCACGGCTAAGACGCCCGGCCGGGTCGCGACACCTCGGCGAGGCCTCCGAGCCGAACCCAGGTCGACGCGTCCCGGCCGTCCCCGTCCCCCGCACAGGTACTCACTGACTGGATTCACACAAGCGATGGCAGCTCTCCAGACCTCAGCGCGCCCGGCCCCGAGCCCGGGGCAGGACCGCCCCCGCATCAGGAACAAGCGGACCGTGGCCCAGCGGCTTCGGCACGACTGGCCCCTGCTGATCCTGACCGTCCCGGCGTTGGCGCAGCTCGCGGTGTTCTTCTACTGGCCCTCGGCCTGGAACATCATCGCGTTCATGGACTACAGCCCCCACAAGCCGTTCTGGGAGAACTCGTTCGTGGGCTTCGCCTGGTTCGAGCGGCTGTTCGCCAACCCGTACTTCATGCCGGCGCTGCTGAACACGTTGAAGTTCGCGTTCGCGAACCTGCTGTTCCTGTTCCCGCTGTCGATCGTGCTGGCCCTGGTCATGCACTCGGTGGTCTCCACCAAGATCCGCAGCCTCTTCCAGTCGGTCGTGTACCTGCCCTACTTCTTCTCCTGGGTCCTGGTCGTCACGGTCTTCGTCCAGACACTCGGCTCCGACGGCCTGGTCTCCAACTGGCTGCTGGGCCTCGGCGGCGACCGGATGACGTTCATGTCCGATCCGGACAGCTTCATGTTCCTGGCCTGGCTGCAGTGGGCCTGGAAGGACGCGGGCTGGGGCATGATCATCTTCCTGGCCGCCCTGGCCTCGATCAACCCGAGCCTCTACGAGGCCGCCGCGGTCGACGGCGCCAGCCGCTGGAGGCGGATGTGGCACATCACCCTGCCGGGCATCCGGCCGGTGATCGTGCTGCTGCTCATCCTCCACATCGGCGGCATCCTCAACGTCGGCTTCGAGCAGTACCAGCTGCAGCGCAACGCCGTCGGCTTCCAGACCACCGAAGTGCTCGACACCTTCGTCTACTACCGCAGTGTCATCGGCACCGAAGGCCCCTCGTTCGGCACCGCCGCGGGCCTGTTCAAGGGCGTCATCGGACTGATCCTGGTCCTCGTCGCCAACAACGTCGCGCACCGCCTCGGAGAGCAAGGGATCTACCAGAAGTCATGACCGCCACCGACATTCGCGTCACGCCGCGCCGCAAGAAGAACGCCCGTCCATCCTGGGACGAGGAGCCCTCGCTCGGGGGGAAGATCACCAAGGCGCTCTTCCTGATCTGCTACGCGGCCGCCATCGTCCTGCCGATCTGGGCCGTCGTGGCCACCAGCTTCGCCAGCGAGGAATCGCTCACCCGCGCCGGCGGGAACCTGCTGCTCATTCCGACCGACCTGAGCCTCCAGGCCTACCGGGAGATCTTCGACGGCGGCACGCTCACCAGGTCGCTGCTGCTGACGATCGGCCTGACCGCGGGCGGCACCGCGCTCAGCATGATCCTCACCATCGGCGCCGCCTACGGGCTCTCGCGCCCCGGTTCGCTGCTGCACCGCCCGATCCTCATGCTGGTGCTGTTCACGTTCCTGTTCGCCCCGGGCATGTACCCGAGCTTCCTCGTGGTCCAGAAGCTCGGCCTGTTCGACAGCTACCTGTCGCTCATCCTGCCGATGGCGCTCAACGCGTTCAACCTCATCGTGCTCCGCTCGTTCTTCATGAACTCGGTCCCGACCGAGCTGCTGGACGCCGCCCGCATGGACGGCGCGGGCGAGTTCCGGACGCTCTTCAAGATCGTCCTGCCGATGTCGAAGGCGATCCTCGCCGTCATCGCGCTGTTCTACGCGGTCGGCTACTGGAACATCTACTTCTCGGCCGTGCTCTACATCCCCGGCATGGAGACCCAGCCGATCCAGGTCGTCCTGCAGCGGATGCTGATGTCCACGCAGGGCCTGCCCGGGGCCGCCGCGGACGTCTCGCAGTACCAGACCGCCGCCCCCGACTCGGCTCTGAAGATGGCCGTGGTCGTCTGCACGATCGTCCCGATCGTCATCATGTACCCGTTCATCCAGAAGCACTTCACCAAGGCCGTCATCACCGGCGCGATCAAGGGCTGATTCACGGCTCGCAGGCTTCGCCGTGGCCGGCTGACCACCCCCGGTGCGAAGGGCCGTCTCCCATTGGGAGGCGGCCCTTTCACGTGCCCTGCGGCAGTGAAAGTCGAGTGAGATCGGGGTGAAAGCCAAGGCGCGCACGCTGGTCGCACAGGAAGCGAACCAGGAAGGCACTCCAGTGAAGTACGCCATCGAAGTCCGGGGACTGAAGAAGTCCTTCGGCGAGGTCCACGCCCTCGACGGCGTGGACCTCGCCGCCGCCCCCGGCACCGTGCTCGGGGTCCTCGGCCCCAACGGCGCCGGGAAGACCACGGCCGTCCGCGTCATGTCCACCCTCACCAAGCCGGACGCGGGGACCGCGCGCGTCCTCGGCCTCGACGTCGCCAAGGAGGCCGCTCAGGTGCGCCAGCGCATCGGCCTCACCGGCCAGTACGCCGGGCTCGACCCGAACCTCTCCGGCGAGCAGAACCTCGTCCTCGTCGCGCGGCTCCTCGGCGCGTCGAGGCGCCAGGCCAAGACCCGCGCCAACGAACTCCTCGAGCGGTTCGACCTCGCCCACGCCGCCACCCGGGCCGCGAGCAGGTACTCCGGCGGCATGCGCCGCCGACTCGACCTCGCCGCCTCGATCGTGCGGCGACCCGAGGTGCTGTTCCTCGACGAGCCCACCACGGGCCTGGACCCGAAGAGCCGCAACGGATTGTGGGAGGTCGTGCGCGAGCTCGTCGCCGCGGGCACCACGGTCCTGCTCACCACCCAGTACCTGGAGGAGGCCGACCAGCTCGCCGACTCGATCGCGGTCATCGACACCGGCCGCGTGATCGCCTCCGGCAGCCCCGCCCAGTTGAAGCGGGCCGTCGGCGGCCGAGTCCTGCGCCTGTCCCCTGCCCGGCCCGAGGCCGCCCCGCAGCTCGTCCAGCTCCTGGCCGCCGATTTCGACGCCCGCAACGAGGACGGCGCGGTGATCGTGCCCATCGCCCACACCGGTGAGGCCCAGGCCGTCATGGCCCGCGTCGGCCGGGCGGGGATCGACCTGACCGCCTTCGGGCTCCACGAGCCGACCCTCGACGAGGTCTTCCTCCAGCTCACCGGACACCGCACCCGCAACGACGAACCCGTGAAGGAGATGGCCGCATGAGCACCCTGACCACCGAGGCACTGAGCGCCGAGACGACGTGGACGACGACGCGCGGGCCGCTGGCCCAGGCGGCCACGATGACCGGGCGCGCGCTCGCCTCGATCAGGCACGCCCCCGCCCAGCTCGTCGAGTTCTTCATGATCCCGCTGATGATCCTGCTGTCCGTCACCTTCTTCATGGGCGGCCAGATGATGGGCTCCTGGCAGGACTTCCTGCAGTACGCCGGGCCGACCATCATCGCGATGGGCCTGTTCTTCGCCGTCCCCTCGACCGGCCTGGGCCTGTACGGCGACATCAAGGAAGGCGTGTTCGACCGCCTCACCGCCATGCCCGTGTCGCGGTTCGCGCTGCTCGCCGGGCGGGTGGCCGCCGACATGGCGAAGCACGCGTGGGCGCTGCTCGTGGTCGGCGGCGTCGCCTTCGCGATCGGCTACCGCGCCGAAGGCGGCGTCCTCGGCACAGCCGGGGCCGCCGGGGTGATCCTGCTGTTCCTGTTCGCCTCGTCCTGGACGATGGCCCTGGTCGGGCTCACCGCCAAGAGCGAGGAGCAGATCCAGACGTGGATGATCAGCCTGCTCATGCCCCTGGCCTACACCTCTTCGGCGTTCGTGGAGGTCGAGACGCTCCCCGGCGCCGTCCAATGGTGGGCAGAGCTCAACCCGCTGACGGCGATGTCCGACTCGGTGCGGGTCCTCCTCGACGGGGAGACCCCGGGCGGCGAGCTGATCGCGCTCTTCGCATGGAGTGCGGCGATCATCGCGGTGTTCGTGCCGCTGTCGCTGCGGGCCTACCGCAAGCGGCTCACGAACTGAACGGCCACGTGCTCCCTTCGAGCATGCCGGCGGCCCGGGCCTCGAGGTCCGGGTCGCCGATCTCGCGTGCCACGACAGCGAGCTGGCGGTAGAGCTGGAGGGTGACCTCCGAGAAGCCCAGGTACCGCGGCAGTCCGGTCTCGGCGTCCAGCAGCTCCTCCAGGGCCTCGGTCAGCTTTCCCATGCGGCGCAGGCAGATCGAGGCTGAGATCCGCGCGGCCAGGACGTTCTCGGGGTTGCCGATCCGCTGCGAGCGCGCGGCCGCCTCCCGCATCCGGCCCAGGGTCGCCCCGGGGTCGTCCCCGTGCTCGGCGTCGATGCGCCACAGGTGCTCGGCGATCACCGAGTCGGCGAGATCGGCGCCGAACTCTGATTCGGCCTCCAGCGCCCGGGTCAGCATGGCGCGCGCCCCCGGGTAGTCCCCCGCGGCCATGCGGTCGGACGCGAGTCCTTGGAGCGAGAGGATGAGCCCGAAGCGCTCGCCGAGCCGTTCGAAGATCGCGTTGGACTCGGCCAGTTCTCGGGCGGCGAGTTCGGTGCGGCCGGTCCGGTAGGAGAAGTCGGAGGCGAAGAGGAGGGCGATGCCGCGGACCCACGGGTCGCGTTCGGGGTCGAGTCCGGCCGTGACGCCGCGCAGGGCGGCCTCGTCCCCGGCGAGGAGGGACCGGATGAGCGGCACCATCTTCAGGATCGGCTCGATCTCGTAGAGTCCGTGGGCTTCGCTGAGGCGCTGGGCTTCGGCGAAGTCGGCGTCGATGTCGGCCGGGTTGAGGCGCCCGGCCCACAGGCCCCAGCTGCCGGACATGGCGACGATGGCGCGGTACAGGGGCTCCACGGGGCCGGTCATGGCGGCGACCTCGCGGGTCACCTCCTGGCCTTCGTTGCGGTAGCCGCGCATCCACCAGTACCAGGCCATGGGGGCGACGAGGCGGTGGGCGAGCTGAGCGTTCCCGGCGGCGACGGCGCGTCTGATGGCGACGGTGAGGTTGCCGTGGTCGGCGGCGAGTCGGTCGAGCCAGTCGACCTGCTCGGCGCCCATGAGGTGGGGCCCGGCCTCTTCGGCGAGACGCATGTAGTGGAGGCCGTGGCGTTCGAAGCGGTCGGCGGTCTCGCCGGCTTCGGCGAGGCGGGCGGCGGCGTATTCGCGGACGGTCTCCAGAAGCCGGTAGCGGCCGCCGGGGAGGCGCTGGACGAGCGATTTGTCGACCAGCCCGGTGATCACGTCGTCGTGGGCGGAGCAGACCTCGCCGGCGGCGTCGAGGTCGGCGCTGCCGCTGAACACCGACATGCGGGCGAGGACGAGCCGTTCGTCCGGGTCGAGGAGGTCCCAGCTCCAGTCGACGACGGCGCGGAGGGTCCTCTGGCGCGGTTCGGCGGTGCGCGGGCCGCGGCCGAGGAGGCCGAAGCGGTCGTCGAGGCGGGCGGCGAGGTCGTCAAGGCTCATGGCGCGCAGGCGGGCCGCGGCGAGTTCGATGGCGAGCGGCAGGCCGTCGAGCGCGGCGCAGACCCGCAGGACGGCGGCCGCGTTCGCGGCGTCGACGGTGAACGCCGGGTCGCTTTGGCGCGCGCGTTCCTCGAACAGCCGGATGGCCGCGTGCGATCGCAGGTCGGCGGGTGATCCGGCGTGGTCGGGCAGCGGCAGGGGCCCGACGCCGAGGACGGCTTCGCCGGTGATGCCGAGCGGCTCGCGGCTCGTGGCGAGGACCCGCAGGCCCGGGACGCGTCCGAGGAGGTTCGCCAGGAGTTCGGCGACGTCGTCGATGAGGTGCTCGCAGTTGTCAACGGCGAGAACGAGGTCGCGGCTCCAGAGGGCATCGGCCAGGCGCGTGCGCGGGTCGTCGCTGCGGCGGGCGAGGATCGATTCGCCGAGGCCGATCGCGTCGATGAAGACCTCGGGGAGCCTCGACGGGTCGGCGACGGGCGCGAGCTCCACCAGGCGCACCTCTTGGCCCGCCCGGGCGAGTCGGTGCGCGGTCTCGACGGCGAGGCGGGTCTTGCCGGTGCCGCCGGGGCCGGTGAGGGTGACGAGCCGGTTCGCTTCGAGCAGTCTCGGCAGTGCGTCGAGTTCGGGTTCGCGGCCGATGCAGGCGGTGAGCGGTTGCGGCAGCGCGCTTCCGGTGGGTTTCGGGGCCGGTTCGATGCCGCGGAGGACGTCGAGGTGGGCGGTCTTGAGCACGGCGGAGGGGTCGACGCCGAGTTCGTCGGCGAGCTCGGCGCGCACCGATTCGTGGACGGCGAGGGCTTCAGCGCGGCGTCCGGCGGCGGCGAGGGCCCGCATGTAGCGGGCGGCGTCGGGCTCGTTCAAAGGGTCGGCGGCGTGGCGGGCGGCGAGTTCGGCGAGCACGGCGTCCGCGCCGTCGAGGCGGAGCCTGGCGTCGAGGTGCAGGGCGGCGACGGCTTCGCGGCGCATGGCGAGGCCGGTCCGGGCGGCTTCGGCGAAGGCGTACCCGTCGAGGCCCGCGAGTGCCGGGCCGCGCCACAGGGCGAGGGCGGCTTCGGCGTGTTCGCGGACGGCGGCGAGCGCGTCGGTCTTCGCGGCGGCCTCGGCCCGCGCGGTGTACTGCTCGAACGCTTGGACATCGGTGTCGGCGTCGGTGATGCGGTACCCGCCGGGACCGGACTCGAGGTGTGCGCCTAGGACCCCGCGGAGACGGGACAGCTGCGTGTGGAGAGCGCCCGCGGCGTTGGCGGGCGGATCGGCGGGCCACAGCGCGTCGATGAGCGCGGAGGCCGAGACGGCGCTCCCGGGTTCAAGCGCGAGCCGGGCCAGGAGGGCGCGCTGGCGGCCGGCGGGGACCGGGACCTCGGCGCCGTCCTCGTCGAGCACCCGCAACGGTCCCAGCAGCTCCACACGCATGCGGTCCATCTTGCCGCCCTAGGGAGGCACGGGCAGACCCGGTCCGGTCGGAGGCGGCGCGGCGATCCTGAGTGGAATCTACGACTTGCATGAACAGGTTGTCACGGCACATCAGTGATGCATCAGTGCTTTATCGGCACTTTTCTGTCAAGTTCCCGACTGATCGAACATACAGCCCGATCACGCACGTACTGTCGTTCACAAACCCTGAAGCCCGATTCCCCATGTGAGGTGCGGTGTCCACCATGGCGATCAGACTCGATCACCCCCACGATTCCCAGTCCCGCACGTTCGTCTCTCCCGGGTCGGAAGGAGCACCCCCAATGAGCGCTGGCCCCGCAGACGCGCATATCGCCGGCTACTGCGTCGAGTTCAGGCTCCAGACCCGGGACAACGGCACCCGGGTACTCCTCGCTCATGACCCGGACGGCGTGGCCGCCGCCGTCGAGACCATCGTGTCCGCAGACCTGCTCCAGGTGGCGACCGCGCTGGTGAGGGACCGGCCCGGCTACGAGCCCGGCGGACGGCCCGACCACGGCCTCAAGATCATCGCGGACAAGGCCACCGAGGTCGGGGCGCTGGCGTACTTCGGCCCGGGAGGTGAGGACTACGGCCCGGGCGCTTGGGTCACGTACTCGAACGAGCCGCAGGCCCCGGAGATACGGCTCTACCGGGACATGGACACGGCCAGCACGTTCCCGCCGGACGCGCACATAGCGTTGAGCACACTGGCGCGCGCGGTGGAGGACTTCCGTGCCACGGGCGGCCTGCGCCCGTCCGGCTGCATGTGGCGGCCGAGCACGGTGTGGTGACTTACCCTCTGGCGAGATCGCGGCCCGGCATCGGTCCTGCCACTGGTTAAGCTGCGAATATGAGCAGCACTGACCTGGTCGGCGTGCGCTTCGTCGAGCTCGCGGACGCGGCGGCGATCGCCTACATCGTCAACCACTACATCGCCGAGAGCACCGCGAACTTCCGCACCGAGCCGCAGACCGCGGCCGAGTGGGAGCAGGACATCGCCCAGTACGCCGGCCGCTACCCGTGGCTGGTCGCGGAATACGAGGGCGAAGCGGTCGGCGTGGCGTACGCGAAGCCGTGGAACGCCCGGCAGGCGTACGACTGGACCGCCGAGGCCACCGTGTACGTCGCCGACGGCCAGCGCGGCCGCCGCGTCGGCTCGACCCTGTACCGCGATCTGCTCAAAAGGCTTGAGGCCCAAGGGTTCCGCAGTGTGATGGCGCAGGTGACGAGCCCGAACCCGGGCAGCGAGGCGCTGCACGCGGCGTTCGGCTTCGAGCTGGTGGGCACGATCAAGGACGCCGGCTACAAGCACGGCGAGTGGCGCGACGTGGGCATCTGGCAGAAGACCCTCACCGACCTGGCCGGCCCGCCCGCGCCGACGGCGTCGACCGCTAGTTGTTCTGTCCGGGGAGGTTGTGAACACCTCACCGGTTGAGTCGGGCAGGAACGTGGAGAGGGCCTTCTGGTTTGGTGTGCATCGCTGAATGACACGCCCGACCAGAAAGGCCCTCGATGCCCCACCCTAACGCGCCCTTGACCGAGACCGGCAGGCTCCGCCTGGCTCGCTGTGTGGTCGATGACCGCTGGCCCCTGCGCCGCGCGGCCGAGCGCTTCCAAGTCAGCCCCACCACCGCCTGGCGGTGGGCCGACCGCTACCGCCGCTTCGGCGAAGCAGGCATGCGCGACCGCTCCTCACGCCCGCACACCAGCCCCCGACGCCTCCCGACCCGCACCGAGCGGCGCATCATCAAAGTCCGGGTGCTCAAGCGCTGGGGCCCGGCCCGCATCGCCTACCTCCTCGGACTCAATCCCTCCACCGTCCACCGGGTCCTGACCCGGTACCGCCTCGCGCGCCTGACGCACCTGGACCGCGCCACCGGCGCGGTCATACGCCGCTACGAGCGGGCCAAACCCGGCGAGCTGGTTCATGTCGATGTCAAGAAACTCGGGAACATCCCCGACGGCGGCGGCCACAAGATCCTGGGCCGGGCCAAAGGCACCCGGAACTCGACCGCCTCGGCCCCGATCGCCAACAACCGCAACACGAAACGATCCAAGCGCGGCTACGCCTACCTGCACACCGCCCTGGACGACCACTCCCGCGCCGCCTACACCGAGATCCTGGCCGACGAGACCAAGGAGACCGCCACCGCCTTCATGGCCCGCGCCCTCGACCACTTCACCAGTATCGGGATCGGCATCGAGCGCATCCTGACCGACAACGGCCCCTGCTACAAGTCACACCTCTGGCGAGACCTGCTGCAAGACAACCACATCAAGCACAAACGGACCCGGCCCTACCGGCCCCAGACCAACGGGAAGGTCGAGCGATTCCACCGCACCCTCGCCGACGAATGGGCCTACGCCCGTCCCTATCGAAGCGAACGCGAGCGACGCGACGCCTTCCCGGCCTGGCTGCACTGGTATAACCACCACCGCGGCCACACCGCACTCGGAGGCAACCCACCCGCCACCCGCGTTCCTAACCTCACAGGGCAATACAGCTAGGCGGTTCTCATGAACCTCTAATGGTTCTCGCGTGGAATGCAGAGGCCCCGTCCGTAATCTTCGGTGCAAGGGGAAAGAACCTCCTGAGGGTGACAACGAGCCGCAAGGCGAGTCGATCCAACTGATGGGTGTGGGGTACGAGTCGGGCCCGGAGCGGAAGCTCCGGGCCCGATTCTTTTTGCGGCTCTAGCGAACGCCGTAGAGGTGTTCCAGGGCGAGCTGGTCGAGGTGCTCGAAGGCCATGCCCTTGGCGGCGAGGCCGTCGACGTCGACCTTGACGTCCTTGAGATCGGCCCAGGTCTCGCCTTCGGCGAGGGTGGGGACGGCGAGCTCGTCGACGCGGGCGGCCTTGAGGGCGGCCTGGACTTCGGGGTCGGCGCGGAAGGCGCGGACCTTCTCCTGCAGGATCTTGTAGTTGCGCATGCACGCGGCCGCGGAGACCCACACGCCGTTGTCGTCCTCGGTGCGCGGGGGCTTGAAGTCGAAGTGGATCGGGCCGGTGTACTGGCCCTTGGCGATGCCCTCTTCGACCGCGTCGACGGTCCAGAACGCGCCGCCGACGTTCCCGGCGCCGAAGCGCAGGTCCTGGTCGTAGCGCGGACCGGTCTGTCCGTTGAGGTCGATGTGGTAGAGCTTGCCGTGCCACAGCGCCTGGCGGATGCCGGCGGCGTAGTCGAGGCCGGCCATCTCCTCGTGCCCGATCTCGGGGTTGATGCCGGTGAGTTCGGGGCGCTCGAGCTCGTTGATGAACGCGAGAGCGTGGCCGAGGGTCGGCAGCAGGATGTTGCCGCGGGGCTCGTTCGGCTTGGGCTCGATGGCGAAGCGCAGGTTGTAGCCCTGCTCGGTGACGTAGTCGCCGAGGGTGTCGAAGGCTTCCTTCATGCGGGCCAGGGCGGACTGGATGTCCTTGGAGCCGCCCGATTCGGCGCCTTCGCGCCCGCCCCACGCGACGTAGATCTCGGCGCCGAGTTCGGCGGCGAGGTCGATGTTGCGCATGACCTTCGAGATGGCGAAGCGGCGCACGTCGCGGTCGTTGTGGGTGAAGCCGCCGTCTTTGAAGATCGGGTGGCCGAACAGGTTCGTGGTGGCGGTGGTGACCTTGAGGCCGGTGTCGTCGAGGGCCTTGCGGAACGCGCCGACCTTGGCGTCGCGCTCGGCTTCGGAGTCGTCGAAGCCGAACACGTCGTTGTCGTGGAAGTTGACGCCGTAGGCGCCGATCTCGGCGAGCTTGCGCACGGCGCGGTCGGCGGTCATGGCCTCGCGGGTGGCCGAGCCGAAGACGTCCTGAGCCGCCCAGCCGACCGTCCAGATGCCGAAGGAGAACTTGTCCTCGGGCACCGGTGCGTATTTGTCGGTCATGATCAGTCCTTTTCTCATTGATGGGACGCCCAGGACGAGGTCTCGTCCCTGAGGGTCGCGTACTGCTCTACTGCACTTCTGAACGACGTGTTCGCGGCGGCCGTGCCGGTGAGCCGCGCCGTGTCACCTGTATTCCACTGTGGCGGGTTCTGCGAGCCGGAGAGGGCCCAGGCCGCCTGCTTGGCGGCGCCGAGGGCCACGTACTCGGCCGTGGGGGGTACTTCCACGTCCACGCCGAAGACGCCGGGTGCGATCCGGCGGACGGCTTCGGAGGCGGCGGCGCCGCCGATGAGGAGGACGCGTTTGGCCTGGAGGCCTTGGGCCGCGAGGGCGGCGAGCCCGTCGGCCTGGGCCGAGAGCATGCCTTCGACGGCGGCGCGGGCGAGGTCGGCGCGTGTGGCGCCGGTGGTCAAGCCCGAGAGGACCCCGGTCGCGTTGGGGCGGTTGGGGGTCCGTTCACCGTCGAGGTACGGCAGGAGGGTGAGGCCTCCGGCGCCGGGTTCGGCGGCGATCGCGAGGGCGTCGAACTCGGCGTGTTCCACACCGAGGAGCGTACGGAACGTGTCGAGGACGCGGGCGGCGTTGAGCGTGCAGACCAGCGGCAGGTACCGGCCGGTGGCGTCGGCGAACCCGGCGACGAGCCCGGAGGCGTCGGCGGCGGGGACGTCGGAGACGCCGAAGACGGTGCCAGACGTGCCGAGGGAGACGACCACGTCGCCGGGACCGAGGCCGAGGCCGAGCGCGGCTCCGGCGTTGTCGCCGGTGCCGGGTGCGACCGCCGCGCCCCAGGGGGTGCGGCCGACGATCTCGTTCGGGGCGGCCACGCGCGGGAGCGCGAGTTCGCGGCCGAAGGCCTGGACGAGCCGGTCCGTCACGTAGTCGCCGGTGGCGGGCGACCAGTAGCCGGTGCCGGAGGCGTCCGAACGGTCGGTCGTCGCTTCGGCGGCGGTGACGTCGCGGAGCTTCATGGTGAGCCAGTCGTGCGGGAGCATGACCGAAACGGTTTTTGCCGCGTTTCCCTGCTCGTTCTCGGCGAGCCAGGCGAGCTTGGTGGCGGTGAAGGAGGCGGCGAGGACCAGGCCGGTGTCGGCGGCCCAGGCTCCGGGACCGCCGTGCTCGGCGGTGAGCCGCTCGGCCTGCGGGGCCGAGCGGGTGTCGTTCCACAGCAGGGCGGGGCGGACGACTCGGTCGTCGGCGTCGAGGGCGACCATGCCGTGCTGCTGCCCGGCGACGGCCACGGCCTCAGCGCGGTCCAGCAGGCCTTTTCCGGCCTCCTGGAGCGCCTCCCACCACGCTTCGGGCGGGCACTCGGTCCCGTCGGGGTGGGAGGCGCGACCGGAGTCGACGATCTCGCCCGTCTCGGACTCGACCAAGAGGACTTTCGTCGACTGCGTCGAAGAGTCGACTCCGGCTACCAGGCTCATCTATTTCCGCTCCAACTCGGCTTTCGCGGGCTTGCCCGCAACATCGATGACGCTCACATTAGCGATGTCCGCCGGGCCGGTTGAAACCAGGGTGGCAATAGTTTCTGAAACTGTTTCGATCTCGACGGTCGTATCGCCGTTGACGTCGGCGATCACGATCCCGCGGTCCGGGGCGCCCCAGAGCTCGAGGGTGATGGCTTCGAAAGCGCCGTCGCCGATGGTCACGTCGGGAGCGATCCGCGGAATGATCGCGCCGTAGCGCACGAAGACCGGGAAGGTCTCCAGGCCGTGCTTCGTGTCGATGTAGCGCCCGCCCTCGTGGACCTCCTTGGTCCAGAAGTCGATCCACCGGCCCTCGGGCAGGTACACCTTGCGTTCGCCCGACGGGTCGTTGACCGGGGCCACGAGCAGGTCGGTGCCGAAGCGGTACTCCTGGTCGGCGTTCCACGCCACCGGGTCCTCGGGGTTGTCCACGTTGAGGGCGCGCAGCACCGGCTCGCCGGTGCGCGAGGCGCGCACGGCCGCCGAGTAGATGTACGGCATCAGCGAGTACCGCAGCTTCAGCGACTCGACCGCGAGGCGCTCCGCCTCTTCGGAGAACTCCCACAGCTCGCGGGTGGTGGTGCCGTGGTAGCGCAGCAGCGGCGACAGCGCGCCGAACTGGGCCCAGCGGATGTACAGGTCGTCGGTCGGCGTGCCGTTGAAGCCGCCGGTGTCGTGCGACCAGAACGGGACGCCCGACAGGCCGTGCGAGAGCCCGCCGCGGATGGTCCCGCCCAGGCCCGCCCAGGTGGTCTGCACATCGCCCGACCACTGCGCGGAGTGGCGCTGCCCGCCGAGGAACGACGAACGGGCCCAGACGAGCTCGTGCCCGTTGATCTCGCGGGTCACCTCGACCACCGCGTCGTTGTACAGCAGGGTGTACACGTTGTGCAGCTCGGTGCCGGTCATGCCGTTGTGGGCCACCGCGTCAGCGGGCACGCCTTCGGCGAAGTCGGTCTTGTACAGGGCCGCGCCGGCCTGGAGGGGGCCGCGCAGCAGGCCCTTCCACCACTCGACCGCGTCCGGGTTGGTGAAGTCGACGATGCCGCTGGCCTGGTGCGAGCCGTGCCAGACGTCCGCCACGTAGGTCTCGCCCTTGGCGTTCTTGAGGAAGTAGCCGCGCTCGTCGCCCTCGGCGAAGACCGGCGACTTGTGGGAGATGTACGAGTTCATCCACAGGCAGACCTTGAAGCCCTGCTCCTTGAGCTCGGCGAGCATCCGCTCGGGCTCGGGGAAGTTCTCGCGGTCCCACTGCATGTCCGACCAGTGCGGCTCGTGCTGCCAGAACGTGTCGAGGTGCAGCACGTCGCAGGGAATGCCGCGCTCGCGGATCTTCTTGGCCCGCTCCATGACCCGCTCCTCGGTGTCCACGAAGAAGCCGGAGGAGATCCAGGTGCCGAAGGCCCACTTCGGCGGCAGCGACGGGCGAGAAGTGAGGCCGTCGAAGCGGTCGAGGACCTCGACGGGGGTGCCGCCGAGCACGAAGTACTCGAGCGCGTCGTCGGGCACGATGAACTCGACGGCCGCGTGGGTCTGCTGGGCCATGTCGAACTCGACGGGCGCGCCGGAGTTGACGACGATGCCGTAGCCGCGGTCGGAGACGTAGATCGGGGCGTTCTTGTACATGCGGATGGACTCCGAGCCGAACGCGTCGAAGTTCCACATGAGCGGACGCTGACCGCGCGCGTTCAGCGGCGCGAAGCGCTCGCCGAACCCGGCGAAGGCCTCATCCGGTGCGGCGGTGAAGGACTCGTGGAACGCCACCGGCTGCCCGTCGACGAGGGACCGGCCGAACGGGAGGGAGCGCAGGCGTCCCGAGATGTCGGTCTCGCCCGGGTTCTGGGCGACGAGGGTCTTCCCGGCGGCGTCGGTGTACTTCAGGGACCAGGTGTCGAGGGTGACGACGGCGCGGACCGATCCGGCGTCGACGACGACGGTGCCGTCCTCGACCGAGACCCTTGCGTCGGCGTAAGCGCCGGCGTGGACGAGTTCAATGATCTTCTCGACGGCGGGGCGGGCGGCCGGGTCGGCCGACAGGCGGGTGCGAACGACGCCCTCGGCGACGGCGGCGAGGCCGACGTACAGCTCCTCCCCCGCGCTCGTGACGGCCTTCAGCAGCACCGAAGCGGGGCCGGTCTCGGCGACTTCGGCGCTCGTGACGGCCGACAGACCCTGCTCGCCGTTGGCTCGCTGGGGAAGCTCCGGGGGGTCGGCGACGAAGAATTCGCGGGCGACCAGCGGCGGGCGGTAAGGCATTGTTGCTCCTGCCTGTTGAGGGTGTTCGTACGGCGGCGCGCTGCCGGTCGGGGCGGCACGACGTTCATTAGTTTATCGACTATCCGAACAAATAGCGACCGGGGGCACTGACATTCCGCATTATCGCCCGAGCGGGAGCAACCGCTCGCCGTTTCGGCTCTCAAGCACCCTCACTGCGCCGAGTACCACCGCAGCGGGCGCGGGAAAGCTACCCTGGGCGGTGCAACCGCCCGAGGTGCACGGCAGTGCGCTGTCGTCGTCCCAGGCCCAGTTCCGATGCGAGGTACCGAGATGTCCACCATCCGCTCCAGCCTTTCCGACGAGAACCGCGAGACCACGGCCAAGGCGCTGCAGGGCGCCCTCGTCGACCTCATCGACCTGTCACTCGTCGGCAAGCAGGCGCACTGGAACGTCTACGGCAAGAACTTCCGCTCGCTCCACCTCCAGCTCGACGAGATCGTCGTGTCGGCGCGCAACGCCACCGACCTCGTCGCCGAGCGGGCCATCGCGATCGGCGTGAGCGCCGACGGGCGCGCGAGCACCGTCGCCGAGGCCTCCTCGGTCCCCAAGATCCACGACGGCCAGATCAGCGACACCGAGGTGGTGTCGCTGTTCATCGACGCCTACACCGCGATCATCGCCAACATGCGCGAACGCATCGAGGTCACCGAATCGGCCGACCCGGTGACCCAGGACCTCCTCATCGGCGTCACCGCCGAGCTCGAGAAGCAGAGCTGGATGTTCCAGGCCGAACTGTCCTGAGGGTCTTCTCGCGGCCGGGGCGGGAGGAGCGGCTGTACGGCTTCGCCGCACTCACGAATCAGCCGCTCCGCCCGGCCCCGGCCTGTGCGAAGAGACAGGTCAGGCGGGGGTGCAGGTCACGGTCGGGACCGAAGCGGTCGAGCCGTCGGCCTTGGTGATGTTGAAGCCGAACGTGGTCGACTGGCCCGCGGCGAGCGTGCCGTTGTAACTCTCGTTCGCGCCGTTCACCGTCGCACCGGTGAGCGTCCCGGTCACGCTCCAGGCGTTGGAGATCCGCTCCGAGCCCGGCCAGGTCCACGTCACCTTCCAGCCGTTCAGGTTCTGGTTGGCCTTGACGGTGGCCGAGTAGGTCGCGCCGGTGTTCCACGGACTCGAGACTGAGAGCGTCGCGGTGCAGCCCGAGCCGGTGGGCGGGGGCGAGGTGGTCGCCGGGTCCGAAGTGGCCGGAGTCGTGGTCGGGTTGCCGGTGCCGCCGCCGCCGAGGGCGTTCAGCACCGCGGTGTAGGCGGGCTTCTTGGAGTAGTCCTCGAAGAACAGCAGCGCCGCACCGGTGCCGGGGAAGGTGCCGGGCACCCACGAGTCGTTGTCGCGCAGGCCCCAGACGGTGATGCCGGAGCAGTCGGCGAGTTCGGCGCAGATCTCGGTCACGCGCCGGTAGTCCTCCGCCTGCTGCGCCAGTTCATTGGCGTCAGCCGGCGTGTTGAGCCGGATGTCCAGCTCGGTGATGCGCACCTTCAGGCCCAGGTCCACGAATCGCTGCAGGTTCGCCTCCATCGTGGAGGGCACCTGACCGAGGATGAGGTGGGACTGGAAGCCGACGCCGTCGAGGATGTTCTGCGACTTCAAGCCCTGCGCGATGCGGTAGATCGTGTCGGACTTGGCGTTGTCGCCCTCGATCGAGTAGTCGTTGATGTAGAGGTCGGCGTTCGGATCGGCCGCGCGGGCGGTCTGGAACGCGGTGGTGATGAACCCTTCGCCCATGGTGCGCAGCCAGAACGAGTCGCGCATGGCGCCGTTGTTGTCGCTGACGACCTCGTTCACGACGTCCCAGGAGTCGACCCGGCCCTCGTAGCGGTTCGCGACGGTGTTGATGTGGTCGACCATGGCGGTGCGCATGGCCGTGGCGTCGAGACCCTGCACCCAGCTGGGGGTCTGGGCGTGCCATACGAAGGTGTGCCCGTGGACGGACTGGCCGTTGTCCTCCGCGAAGTTCACGATGGTGTCGGCCTGGGAGAAGGTGTAGTTGCCGTCCTGCGGTTCGGTCGCGTCCCACTTCATCGCGTTCTCCGCGGTGAGGGAGTTGAACTCGGTGGCGACGGTGTTGCGGTACTCCGCGTTGTTCTGGAGCTTGTTCACGTCCACTGCGACGCCGATGTCCTTGCCGATGGCGTCTGCCGCGGCGCGCAGCGTGGTGGCCTGGGCGCCCGCGAACTGGGTCGAGAGCCCGATGCCGAGCGCCGCGGTCGCGAGGGTGACGGCCCCCGCGATCACCGCGCGACGGCGTTGACGGTTAAGCAGCACGAAGAACTCCTCAAGGTGGTGCCGCGCCGTGAGGGAACGAGGCTGTAAGAAGGATGGGTCCACGTGGAAGCGGAGCGCTCCCAGCGAGGTGAGCACAGCCTAGCGAATGCATCGATGTTGGTCAATGCTCACAGTTCGGTGTACCTCGCGAACCGGAGGAGACCTCTAATATCTCCGGTATGGACAACCCGGCAATCGAAGATCCCCCTGGGACCAGACCCGTCTACCAGCGCCCGATGCCCTGGCAGATCATCGTGGCACTCGTGCTCATCGGCCTCGCCGTCCTGTCCTCCGCCATGACGGCGGTGCTGACGTTCTCGGTCGTGGCGGCACTGTCGGCCCTCATTTGGATCGCGCTCGGCGTGTGCATCGTCGCTCGCCTGGACAGGGCCCGGAACCTCGCGATGGCGTTCAACCTCGTCAACATCCTGATCGCCGTGCTGCTCACCTTGGCGTTCGCCGCTCTCGGGGCGATCGCCGCGTTGACAGCCGCGAGCGGCGCGTTCTCGCTCGGCATGATCTTCCTGCTCGGCAGCGACGCGTCCAAGGCCTACACGTACAAGGTCGGTCTGAGGTCGTCCCAGGATTGACGAAGGCGGGACCGGTTCCGGTCCCGCCCTTGCCCTCTGCGTTACTTGGCGACGATCGAGACCATCTTGCCCGCCACCACGATGACCTTCTTGACGTCCTTGCCCGCCAGGTTCGCGGCGACCTTCTCCTCGGCCAGCGCGGCGGCCTTCACGGCCTCCTCGCCGGCGTCGGCGGCGACCTCGATGCGGCCGCGGACCTTCCCGTTGATCTGCACCGGGTAGGTGACCGTGTCCTCGACCAGGTACCGCTCGTCCACGACCGGGAAGTCCGCGTAGGCGATGCCGTCCTGGTGGCCCAGACGCGCCCACAGCTCCTCGGCGATGTGCGGGGCGACCGGCGCGACCATCAGCACCAGGGCCTCGGCCGCCTCGCGCGGCACGGGCGCCAGGCCGGTCAGGTGGTTGTTCAGGGTGATCAGCTTGGCGACCGCGGTGTTCATGCGCAGGTGCTCGTAGTCCTCGCGGACGCCGGCGACGGCCTTGTGGACCTCGCGCAGGGTGGCCTCGGTCGGCGCGTCGTCCGTGACCGTGGCTTCGCCGGTCTCCTCGTCGACGATGTTGCGCCACAGGCGCTGCAGGAACCGCTGGGAGCCGACGATGGCGCGGGTCTCCCACGGCTTGGAGTCGGCCAGCGGGCCCATCGACATCTCATAGACGCGGAACGTGTCGGCCCCGTACTCGGCGCAGATGCCGTCGGGGGTGACGACGTTCTTCAGGGACTTGCCGATCTTGCCGTACTCGCGGTCGACCTTCTCGCCCTCGTAGAAGAAGACGCCGTCCTGCTCGGTCACCTCTTCGGCCGGGACGTACACGCCGCGGCTGTCGGTGTACGCGTAGGCCGAGATGTAGCCCTGGTTGAACAGGCGGCGGAAGGGCTCGCGGCTGGAGACGTGGCCCAGGTCGAACAGGACCTTCTGCCAGAAGCGGGCGTAGAGCAGGTGCAGGACCGCGTGCTCGACGCCGCCGATGTACAGGTCGACGCCGCCGACGTCCCCGTCCTCCTGCGGGCCCATCCAGTAGGACTCGTTCTCCGGCGCGGTCAGCTTCGCGGCGGACTTCGGGTCGGTGTAGCGCAGCTCGTACCAGGAGGACCCGGCCCAGTTGGGCATGGTGTTCAGCTCGCGGGTGTAGGTCTTGGGCCCGTCGCCCAGGTCCAGTTCGACCTCGACCCAGTCCTTGGCGCGGCCCAGCGGCGGCTCGGGCGCGGTGTCGGCGTCCTCTGCGTCGAAGGTCTTGGGCGAGAAGTCGTCCATCTGCGGCAGTTCGACCGGCAGGTGCTCGTCCGTCAGCGCGACGGGCAGACCGGTCTCGTCGTAGACGATCGGGAAGGGCTCTCCCCAGTAGCGCTGGCGGCTGAACAGCCAGTCGCGCAGGCGGAACGTGGTGGCGCCTTCGCCGCGGCCGTGCTCGGCCAGCCATTCGACGATGCGGGCCTTCGCGTCGGCGACGGGCAGGCCGTCCAGGAAGCCGGAGTTGACGCAGGTGCCGTCGGTGGTGGACAGGACGGCCTCGCGATCCCACTCCGCTCCGGTGGAGATGACCTGGACGATCGGGATCTCGAAGGCGGTCGCGAAGTCGAAGTCGCGCTCGTCGTGGGCGGGGACGGCCATGATCGCGCCGGTGCCGTACCCGGCCAGCACGTAGTCGGCGATGAAGACGGGGACGGTTTCGCCGTTGACCGGGTTGGTGGCATAACCGCCGGTGAAGACGCCGGACTTCTTCTTGGCGTCGGCCTGTCGCTCCACGTCGGTCTTGGCGGCGGCCTGGGCGCGGTAGGCGGCGACGGCCCCGGCGGGGGTGTCGTGCCCGCCGGTCCAGGCGTCGGGGACGCCGGCGGGCCAGGACTCCGCGGTCAGGGCCTCGACCAGCGAGTGCTCGGGGGCCAGGACCATATAGGTGGCGCCGAACAGCGTGTCGGGGCGGGTGGTGAAGACGCGGATGTCCCCCGCGTAGGTCCCGAAGTCGACGAACGCGCCGGTGGACTTGCCGATCCAGTTGCGCTGCATGGACTTCAGCGATTCGGTCCAGTCCAGGCCGTCCAGGTCGGACAGCAGCCGGTCCGCGTAGGCGGTGATGCGCATCATCCACTGCTTCAGGGTGCGCGTGTAGACCGGGAAGTTGCCGCGCTCCGAGCGGCCCTCCGCGGTGACCTCCTCGTTCGACAGCACGGTGCCCAGGCCGGGGCACCAGTTCACGGGGGCCTCGGTGACGTAGGCCAGACGGTGGCCGTCGATGACGCGGCGGCGCTCGACCGTGCCCAGCTCCGACCACGGGCGGCCGTCGGGCGTGGCCCGCTCACCGGACGCGAAGGCGGCGATCAGCTCGTCGATCGGCCGGGCCTTGTCGGCCTCGGTGTCATACCAGGAGTTGAAGATCTGCAGGAAGATCCACTGAGTCCACTTGAAGTAGTCGGGGTCGGTGGTGGCGAACTCGCGGCGCGTGTCGTAGCCCATGCCCAGGCGCTTCAGCTGCGACCGGTACCGGTCGATGTTCTCGGCGGTGATCTCGGCGGGCTGGCGGCCGGTGGCGATCGCGTACTGCTCGGTGGGCAGCCCGAACGCGTCGTAGCCCATCGGGTGCAGCACGTTGTACCCGGTCATGCGCAGGTAGCGCGAGTACGCGTCGGTGGCGATGTAGCCCAGCGGGTGGCCCACGTGCAGCCCCGCCCCCGAGGGGTACGGGAACATGTCCATCACGAACTTCTTGGGCGCCCCGGCCCGCGGGTGGTCAGGCTCGGCGAGCGCGCCGGCCGGGTTGGGAGCGCGGAAGGTCTGCTCGGCCTCCCAGCGTTCCTGCCAGCGCGGTTCGATCTCGTTGGCCAGCTTGGCGTCGTAACGGTGTGCGGGTTCGGTCATGGCTCGTCCTGTGGTCCTGTGGTGCGGCTGGGTTCGGGCGGCGCTTGCTGGGTACAGACCCTAGACAGCAAAAAACCCCAGACACGCTGGGGCTGCCGTGCTGGGATCCACCTAGCACGGCTACATAAGGAGCTCGAAACGCCGAGACATGACTCCAGTGTAGCGGAGCGTCACGCAGGTGGCGCGGGACATATGGCCTGGGCGCGTCCGAGTACGATGGCGGACAAGCGACCGTAACGGTGGATGTCGCGCCGTGGTGCCGTTTCTCAGACACACCCATCTCCCCGGGAGGACCTTTGACCTTCGAGTCGTCCCCAGCGCAGCCGACGCAGGGTCCGGTGCCGCTCTCGCCCCAAGAGTTCAAGGCGACGGCCGAGGGCATCCTGACGAACGTCGAGTGGGTGATCGAGGGCAAGTCCCACACGATCAAGCTCGCGATCGCGGTGATGCTGGCCGAGGGCCACCTGCTCCTGGAGGACGTGCCGGGGGTCGGCAAGACCCAGCTGGCCAAGGCGCTGGCCCGCTCGGTCGACTGCTCGGTGCGGCGGATCCAGTTCACGCCGGACCTGCTGCCCTCGGACGTGACGGGCGTGAGCATCTTCGACCCCGAGAAGCGCGACTTCGTGTTCAAGCCCGGGGCGATCTTCGGCAACCTGATCCTCGGCGACGAGATCAACCGCGCCAGCCCCAAGACGCAGGCCGCGCTCCTGGAGTGCATGGAGGAGCGGCAGGTCACGGTCGACGGGAACACGTACAAGCTGCGCAGCCCGTTCATGGTCATCGCCACCCAGAACCCGGTGGAGATGGAGGGCACGTATCCGCTGCCCGAGGCCCAGCGCGACCGTTTCGCGGCGCGGCTGGCGATCGGCTACCCGGACATCAACGCGGAGCTGGCGCTTCTGGACCGGCGCGAGGAGTACAACCCGCTGGACGCGCTGCGGCCGGTGGCGGACGCGGAGATGATCGTGCGGATGATCGCCGCGGCCCGCGCGGTGCACCTGGCGCCCGAACTGAAGCGGTACGTCGTCGACCTGGTGGCCGCGACCCGCACGAACGCGCAGGTCCGCTTGGGAGCGAGCCCTCGCGCGACGCTGCAGCTGCTGCGGTGCACGCAGGTGCTCGCGGCGATGGACGGGCGCGATTTCGCGCTGCCGGACGACGTGCAGCAGCTGGCCGTGCCGGTGCTCGCGCACCGGCTCATCCCCACCACGGAGACGACCATGGGCGGGGGCGACACGAAGGCGATCGTCTCGGACATCCTCAGGCACGTGCCGGTCGTCTCCCATCCGGGGAGGTATTAGGCATGGCATGCCGCGGCACTTCCCGTGACGCCGTGTCCTTCCCGGAGAGGGCCTAGGCGTGGAGCTCACCGGGCGCGGTAAGACGCTGCTGGCGGTGAGCGTGGCCGTCGGCCTCATCTCGCTGGCCGTCGGCGAAGGCGACCTGCTGCGCGCGGCGCTCCTGGCGCTGATCGCGCCGCTGGGCGGGCTCGTGATGCTGCGGTGGGCGCGTCCGTCGCTGGAGTCGAACCGGGTGCTCAACCCGGCGCAGGTCGAGGCCGGGCAGCCCACGCAGGTGCGCCTGGGCATCCAGAACACGGGCCGCAACCGCCCGCCGGCGCTCATGCTCGAAGACCGCATCCCGTACCGGCTGGGCAACCGCCCGCGCCTGGTGCTGGAGCGCCTCGCGCCCGGCGCGCGCAGTGTAGTGAACTACACGATCACTCCGGGGACGCGCGGCGCGTACGAGCTCGGGCCGCTGACGGTGCGGACCTCGGATCCGTTCGGGCTGGCCGTCTCGGTGCAGGAGTTCCCGCTGACGACCGAGCTCATCGTGACCCCGCGCATCCAGCCGCTGCGCAGCCTGCTGCTGCCGGGCGGGGCCGGGATGTCCTCTGGGGAGTCGGCGGCGCACGCGGTCGCGATCACCGGCAACGACGACATCGCCGTCCGGGAGTACCGCCACGGCGACGACATGCGGCGCGTGCACTGGAAGGCCAGCGCCCACCGCGGCCAGCTCATGGTGCGCCGCGAGGAGCAGCCGTGGGAGAACAACGCGGCGATCCTGCTCGACGTGCGCCGCGGCGCGCACCGCGGGGAGCTCTCGAGCTTCGAGTGGATGGTGGACGCGGCCGCTTCGGCGACGGTGCGGCTCTCGCGCGACGGCATCGACCCGTGGCTGATCACCGCGCACCGCGACTTCGAATGCCGCCAAGGCGATTACAGCGAGGCGATGCGCTACCTCGCGACCGTGTCCGCGGCCCCCGAGGCACCGATCTCGACCATGGTCGAGAAGGCGCAGCGGCCGCGTTCGGTCTCGGGGATCGTCGCGTTCCTGGGGCACGTGACGGCCGCGGAGGCCGCGACGCTCGGGCGGCTCGCCAAGCGCGGCGGGGCCTGCACGGCGCTGGTCGTCGACCCGGTCCGATGGATCCCGAAGGCGGCCTCGAGCCGCACCGACCCCCGCGAGCGGGCGTTCGCCGAGCAGCACCTGGCCGCGGTGTCGGCCCTGACGAACGCCGGCTGGCAAGTGATCCCGGTGGTCGCCGGGACGGAGCTGCGCCGGGTGTGGACCCGCCTGGGCGCGTGGAGGACGCTGGCTTGACGACGCACGGACCCCAGCAGGAGACGACCGGAGACGACCCCCGATCAGGTGAGGCGCGATGAGCGGACAGCGACACGCCACCACGGTCGCGGCGGCCACACTGGCCTTGACGTTGACGCCGCTCATCGGCATCTTCGAAGGCCTGGGGTGGACGGTCCCGGTCCTGCTGACGATCACGGTGATCGCCGTCTGCGGGTCGCTCACGCGGGCGGCCGGGCGCGGACAGGGCCTGCAGACGATCGCAATGGCCGCGGGACTTCTCGTGGTCCTCACCGTCGGGTTCGGCGACGGCACCGCGCTCCTGTTCGTCATCCCGCTGCCGGCCACGTTCACGCACTTCGCGCTGCTCGCCGGTGAAGGCGTCGCCGGCATCGTCACGAACGCCCCGCCGGTGGCCGCCGAGGGCGGCATCCTCTTCTTGACCCTCTTCGGGATCGGGCTCGTCGCGATCCTCCACGACATGTTCGTGGTCGGCCTGCGCACCCCGGCCCTCGCGGGCCTGACGCTGCTCACCATGTACCTCGTGCCGGTCTCGGTCGCGCCCGACGCGACCGCGTGGTTCTGGTTCATCCTCCCCGCCGTGTCGTACCTGTGGCTCCTCGCCGACGACAACCTGCGGCGCGTCTCCGCGTTCGGGCACCGCTTCACCGGGACCGGCCAGCTTGTCTCGCAGCGATTCCCCTCGCCGTTGGCGCGGACCGCGCGCTGGTCGGCGGTCGGGTTCATCGTGGTGACGCTCGTGTCCCTGACCGTGGTGCCCACCAACACCTCCGGGTTCCTCGACCGCGTCGCCCAGGGCTGGGAGGGCGGCGGCGACGCCGGGATGGGCGACGTGAACCCGTGGGCGAACCTGTCCGGGTCGCTCAACCAGCCTGAAGAGGTCGACGTCCTCCGCGTCACCACCGACGACCCGAACCCCCGCTACCTGCGGATGCACGTGCTCGACGAGCTCACCACCGACGGCTTCGGCCCCAACGACTACGAGGACGGCGGCTCGATCGACTCGTTCGCGGACCCCGGCGACGTCCAGGTGTACCAGGCCGAGATCCAGAACCTGGCGCTGGAGGCGGCCGTGGTGCCCGTCTACGGGAACCCGGTCGACCTCGACATCGAAGGCGACTGGGCGATCGACAACGACACCGGCGTCATCATCGGCGACGGCTCCGACATGGGCGGGGTCGACTCGTACTCGCTCGTCTACACCGACGAGGCGCCCGAAGCCGAGGTGCTCGCGGGCGCCGCGGGCATGGACCAGTCGAGCGACCAGTGGGAGGCCAGCACCAGCCACCCGGACGTGCCCGAGCTGACCGACATCGTCGAGCGCGAGATCACCGGCGACACGGTCCACGAGAAGGTCCTCTCGGCCTACCAGTTCCTCTCGGTCGGCAACGGGTTCCGGTACTCGCTGGAGACCACCGACGCCGGCAACGACCAGGCCATCCTGGACTTCCTGGATACCAAGCAGGGCTACTGCCAGCAGTACGCGGCCGCGATGGCGTGGATGCTGCGCGAGGCCGACGTGGCCGCGCGCGTCGTCATCGGCCTGTCCCAGGGCGAACGGGACGGCCAGGACTGGGTGCTCACCAACCACGACTACCACGCGTGGGTCGAGGTCTACTACGACGGACCCGGCTGGGTCACGTACGACCCGACCCCGGCCTCGGGCGTGCCCGGGTCGGTGTCCTTCCCGTGGGCGGCCGAACCGGCGCCCGAGGACGAGCCGACCGACGACGTCACCGCGACCGCCGAACCGTCCGCCGGCCCTGTCGAATCCCCCAGCGCCGCCGAAGGCGATCCGACCGCAGGCGCCGAGGCGCCGACCGAGGGCCCCACGGCCCAGGCCACCGACGGCGGTTCGGGCGGCGGCATGTCCTTCAACCCGGCCTGGCTCCTGCTGATCCCGCTCGCGGCGCTGCCGTTCGCGCCCGCGCTGTGGCGCGGGCTCCTGCGCCGCTCCCGCCTCGGTCCAGGACGGCTCAGCGCCCAGACCGCCTGGGACGAAGTGGTCGACCTCGCCCTCGACTACGGTGTGGGCCTTTCGGATTCGCTCACGCCCAGGCAGGCCGCCGGGGTCCTCGGGCAGGCCGCCCCGGGCGCCCGCGAGGCCGCGACCGTGCTCGGCTCCGCGATGGCCCGCCACCGCTACTCCCCCAGGGGCGCCGACGCCGCAGGACTCGCCGACGCCGTGCGCGACCTGCACGCCGAACTCGACAAGAACGCCGAACCGCGCCGCCGGTACCGGGCCATGTTCTGGCCCGCCTCACTGCTGGCGAAGATCAGCGCCAAGCAGGCCGAAGAGAGCGCCCGCCTCACGCGGCGCTCCACGAGCACCGCCGACCGGGTGCGTTCGGCAGTGCGGCGCTCGCGACGTTCGAACAGCCGCAAGGATCGATCTGTCACAGGTCGCCCTTAGGGTTGCGTACATGTACCGAAGCGGCGCCGCCGAGAGCGACCGGTCTTTGACCAGAGACCGAGCTGATCCCGACGAGTCCGGCTATACCCAGCCGACCCTCGACAGCCTGGGGACCCCGCTGTCCGAGGTGACGTTCTGCGTCGTCGACCTCGAGACCACCGGCCTGGCCGCCGACGCGTGCGGGATCACCGAGATCGGCGCCGTGAAGGTCAAGGGCGGCGAGGTCGTCGCCGAGTTCGGCACCCTCGTCAACCCCGGCGAGTCCATCGACCCGCGGGTGACGCGCCTGACCGGCATCACCGACGAGATGGTCGCGGACGCCCCCGCCATCGAAGCGGTCCTCCCCGCGTTCCTCGAGTTCGCGCGCGGCGCCACCCTCGTGGCCCACAACGCCGGCTTCGACATCGGGTTCCTGCGCCACGCCTGCGAACTGACCGACACGCGCTGGCCGCGCCCGCCCGTGGTCGACACGGTCGTCCTGGCCCGGCGGCTCACCGAGAAGAGCGAGGTCCCCAACCGCCGGCTCGGGACGCTCGCGCGGTTCTTCGGCTCACCGGTGACCCCGAACCACCGGGCCCTGGACGACGCCCGCGCCACCGTCACCGTCCTGCACGCCCTCATCGAGCGCGCCTCCGGCCACGGGGTGGACACCGACGCCGAACTCGTCGAGTTCTGCCGGGCCATTCCCTCTGAGCTGCAGCGCCGCAAGCGCCACCTCGCCGACGGGCTGCCGCACGCCCCGGGCGTGTACATCTTCCGCGACGCCGACGACCGGGCGCTCTACATCGGCGTCTCGGTCGACGTCGCGACGCGCGTACGCAGCTACTTCTCGGCCGCCGAGCAGCGCCGCCGCCTGCGCGACATGCTCGCCTCGGCCGAGAGCATCGAGGTCGTCGAATGCGCCCACCGGCTCGAAGCGGGCATCGCGGAGCTCCGGCTCATCTCAGGCGGCAAACCGCCGTACAACCGGGCCGCCAAGTACCCTGAGCACCGCAGCTGGGTGCGCCTCACCGACGAGCCTTACCCGCGCCTCCAGATCTCCCGCAACCCGCCCGCCCCCGGCACCCCGCGTCTCGGCCCGGCCTCGGGCACGCAGGCGCAGGCGGCGATCAGCGCGATCGAGGCGGCCCTGCCGATCCGCTCGTGCCGCACCCGCTTGTCCCCCAAGCGGACGTCCTCCACTTGCGTGCTCGGTGAGATCGGCAAGTGCGCCGAGCCCTGCCGCCACAGCGTCTCGGTCGAGGAGTACGCCGCGATCGCCGAACGCGCGGCACGGGCCATGGACGACGACCCCGCCCCGATCGCCGAGGCGGTCGCCGAGCGGCTCGCGGAGCTCTCTGAGGCCGAACGCTTCGAGACCGCCGCCGAGAAGCGCGACGAGCTCGGGGCGTTCCTCCAGCTGGCCGCCGCCACGCACCGCACCAGGAGCCTCGTGGCGGCCGGGGAGATCGTCGCGGCCGGCCGCGCCAAGGGCGGCGGCTGGGAGATCGCGGTGATCCGCCACGGCCTCCTCGCCGGGGCCGCCCGCACGCCTCCGCGGGCCGATCCGATGCCGCACATCGCGAAGCTCCGCGAGACCTCGCGCGTGGTCGAGCCCGTCGAGGACGTCGTCGACGCCGCCCACGCCGCCGAGACCCGCCTCCTGCTCGAATGGCTCGGCCGCCCCGACGTGCGGCTCGTCATGGTCGAGCACGCCTGGGCCAGCCGCCTCGACGGCGCCGAACGCTGGAACGGCGCCATCCCCCACAACCCGGCGCCCTGGCGCCGCTCCACCGGCGAACGGTCAACTACTCCGGATTGAGGTCCGGGGTTTGTCGCTCGTGTCCGCCGTTGGCTGCGGCGTGTCGGCGACAACAGGCGTATTGACGAAAGCCCAAGTCGTGCGTGCGCGGTCACGGACGTTGACCGCGGCTGCCTGGTCGGCGGGCCCAGCGAGTCCGCAGCCGACGCCGGCGAAATGATCTCTGGTGGGACGGTTGGCCTTGGCGGTGTGCCCGCACCGCGGGCACCGCCGCGAGATGTTCCTCGCATCGATCAGCACGACCGGGCCCCCCGCGCGTTGCAGTTCGCGGCCTCGTTGACCGCGCGAAACCGGGGGCGGTTCCGCCCCGACACACCCGACCCCGGGGGACCGCGCCGACCACATCCTGAGACGCGCCTGCCGACCCTCCGCTGTCCCAAGCGAACCCACAGTGCCATCCCCTGAGACGGACGCTTTCCGGCGAATCGGACGTGAGTCGTCTCGCATCCATCTGCGGCGCTTGGGGTTTCCTCGAACCCGCCCGCGCGGGTACTGTGTGTCATCCGCCGGTAGCGGCGGCCCTGCCGAAATCCGACAGTGTCTAGTGTCGATTCTCTCCAAGAATCGTTGTACATCTAGAATGCGGTCAACCTTGGGCATCGGAGGCTTTCATGTTGCGCGCATTGCTTTCCGCTACTCGATCTGCCAAACCTGACGATCCGTGGGACCTCGCGGGCAAAGTGGCGCAGCTCGAAGCTGCTCACCGTGCGCACTGCGAGCAGCCCGACATGCTCCTGGTCCGCCGCGCCTACCGCATCGCCGAGCAGATGCACCGCGGCCAGGCCCGCCGCTCGGGCGAGCCCTACATCACCCACCCGATCGCCGTCGCCACGATCCTCGCCGAGCTCGGCGTCGACACCGCGACCATCGCGGCCGGGCTCCTCCACGACACGGTCGAGGACACCAGCTACTCCCTCGAAGCCCTCCGCGGCGACTTCGGCGACGAGATCGCCGTCATGGTCGACGGCGTCACGAAACTCGACAAGATCCACCTCGGCTCCGCCGCCGAAGCGGAGACCTTCCGCAAGCTCGTGCTCACCGCAGGGCGCGACATCCGCGTCATGGTCATCAAGCTGGCCGACCGCCTCCACAACATGCGGACCATCAAGTTCAAGAAGCGCCCCAGCCAGATCCGCATCGCCGAGGCCACCAAAGACGTCCTCATCCCCCTCGCCGACCGCCTCGGCCTGTACGTCATCAAGCGCGAGCTCGAGGACATCGTCCTCGAAACCCTCGAACCCGAGATCTTCCAGAAGATCAAGGAGCACCTCGGCTCCGAGTCCGACCGCGACCGCCAGGTCGCCGTCATCGCCCCGCAGGTGCGGCGGGCCCTGCGCGACTTCAAGGTCACCGCGCGCCTCCTCGACCGGCCCCGGCACCCCTACTCGATCTACCGCGAGATGCAGAAGCACCCCGGCACCGGCCCGGCCGACCCGCCGCGCCTGGTCATCGTCGTCGACGGTCCCGCGACCGACTGCTACGCCGCACTCGGGGCGATCCACAAGGTATGGAAGCCCGTGGGCGGCAAGTTCCGCGACCTCATCGCCGCCAAGAAGTTCAACCTGTACCAGTCGATCCACACCGCGGTCGCCGGGCCCGGCGACACCACCGTCGAGTTCCTGATCCGCACCAAGGAGATGCACGAGACCGCCGAGGTCGGCATCGTCGCGGGCCTGCGCCAGTCCGGGGCCAACCCGGTCGAGATCCAGCTGCCGTGGCTTCAGCGCCTCCTGGACTGGCAGCATGAGATAGCCGACTCCGGCCAGTTCCTCGATTCGCTGCGCTGCGACCTCGCCGACCAGGACATCCTCGTGTTCACCCGCGACGGCGAACAGCTCATGGTCCCCAAGGCCTCCACCCCGGTCGACGTCGCCTACTGTTCGGGCCCCTCCAAGGGCCACCGCCTCATCGCCGCGTACGTCAACGGCGAGATCGCCCCGCTCTCCCAGAGCCTGCGCGACGGCGACACGGTCGAACTCGTCCTCACCACCGAGCAGCCCTACGGCCCTTCCAAGCAGTGGCTCGACCACGCGAAGACCCCCGAGGCCCAACTCCACATCAACGACTGGCTCGGCTCGGCCGACGACGGCGACTCCACCGGCGAACTCCCCATCATCCCGATGCAGCGCTTCGAGGACGAACTGAAGGCCGGAAAGAACCGCCTGTGGCGCTCCCTGATCGCCCGCGGGCGCGGACTGGCTGGGGAACAACCGCTCCACGGTGTGGCGTCATCTCTGGGCTATCCAGACCTCGACTCCCTCTACCTCGCCCTCGCCCGCGAGAAGCTCGACCCCGACGAACTCGCCGAGAAGCTCATCACCACCGTCGACCGCTTCTAAGACCCCGCTAGGGCCCGCTTCTCCGCCGCGATGAGTTTCGCCGTGCTATCCAGTCGGTACTGGCATACGCATTGCACTGCGATCGAGGAGCACAGCATGACCGCCACCTACACATTCGACGTCTTCTCCAGTCTCGACGGGTTCGGCGCCGCCGGCGGGAACTGGAGCGGCTACTGGGGCAAGCAGGGCCCCGAGCTGCTCGACCACCGCCTCGCCCAGTACGACCAGGAGCAGCGGATGGTCATCGGGGCCAACACCTACCGGGCGTTCGTACAGATCCTGGCCTCGACCACCGAAGAGTCCATCCACGACCAGTGGGTCACCAAGATGACGAACCTCCCGGCGACGGTCGTGTCGACCACGCTCGAAGGCCCCCTGGACTGGCCGGACGCGACGCTCGTGAGCGGCGACGCCCTCGACGTCGTCGCGAGGCTCAAGGAGGAGTCCGACGTCCCGCTCCGCTCGCACGGCAGCCTCTCGATGAACCGGGCGCTGATGGCCGCCGGTCTGGTCGACCGCGTCCAAGTGACGCTCTTCCCCGTGATCACCGGTCAGACCGGACTCGACCCGATCTTCCAGGGCGCGGCGGACTTCGACCTCGAACTCCTCGAGACCCGGACGCTCGACGGCCGCATCCAAGAGCTCGTCTACAAGCCCACCCTGCACGCCTGAGACCGCGAAAAAGGCGGGGCCGCACCGAAAGGTGCGGCCCCGCCTCGAACGCTCGCGCTTAGTGCTTGCCCGACTCGATCTCGTCGCGCCTCTCGACGCGGCCGTCCTCCGACGGCTCCTCGATCGACTTGAAGAAGCCCTTGTCGGCGGCCTCGAGAGCCCCGACGCGGTTCATCTTCTTCGGCACCACCCAGCCGTTGTACTCCAGCTCGGTGTGGCCGTGCTCGTCCGGCTCGGCCAGCGGCTGGTGCACCTCGTAGAAGCGGCCGTTCGGGTCGCGCATGAGGATGCCCGTCTCCAGGCCGTGCGCCAGCACCTCGCGGTCGTGCTGCTGGAGGCCCAGGCAGATCCGGTACGTCACGTAGTACGCGATGATCGGCATGACCACGAGTCCGATGCGGCCGGCCCAGGTCATCGCGTTCAGGCTGATGTCGAACTTCTCGGCGAACACGTCGTTGCCGCCGGAGATCACGCCGATGATCCAGAAGACCACGACCATGACGCCGAGGCTCGTGCGGCCCGCGTTGTCGCGCGGACGCTGCAGCAGGTTGTGGTGGCCGCGGTCCTTGGTGAACCGCCGCTCCAGCGCCGGGTACAGCAGCGGCAGCACGACGGAGAGGCCCATGCCCACGATGCCCGGCCAGAACACCGGCGGCAGCGTGAAGTACGGCGGGATCCGCAGTTCCCAAGCGGGGAACAGGCGGATGAGGCCGTCCAGGTACATGACGTAGAAGTCGGGCTGCGAGGCCGACGACACGACCGACACCTCGTACGGGCCGAACAGCCAGATCGGGTTGATCTGGAACAGACCCGCCATCGCCCCGAGGACGCCCCAGATGAACAGCATGAAGCCGACCTGCTTCATGACGTAGTTCGGGAACATCCGGAAGCCGATCACGTTGTGCTCGGTGCGTCCCGGTCCAGGCCACTGCGTGTGCTTCTGCGCGAACACGAGCCCGACGTGGACCGTGATGAGCGCCAGCAGGATCAGCGGGAACACGAACACGTGCACGATGTAGAGCAGCGAGATCACGCTGGTGCCCGGGAACTGACCGCCGAACAGCGCGGCCGAGGCCCAGGGACCGATGAACGGGATCGACTCGGTCATGCCCTCCATGATGCGAAGGCCGGTGCCCGAGAGGCCGTCGTCGGGAAGCGAGTACCCGAAGAAGCCCTCGAAGAAGCCGACCCAGAACAGCACGATGCCGATCATCCAGTTCGTCTCGCGCGGCGCGCGGAACGCGCCGGTGAAGAAGATCCGGAGCATGTGGATCAGGATCGACGCCATGAACAGCAGCGTCGACCAGTGGTGCATCTGGCGCATGAACAGACCGCCGCGGACCTCGAACGAGAGGTCGAGCGCGGAGGCGTAGGCCTGCGACATCTCGATGCCCCGCAGCGGCACGTACGCGCCGTTGTAGGTCACCTCGACCATCGAGGGCTCGAAGAACAGCGCCAGGAAGGTGCCCGAGAGCAGCAGCAGGATGAACGAGAACAGCGCGATCTCGCCCAGGAGGAAGGACCAGTGGTCCGGGAAGACCTTGTTGAACAGGATCCGACCGGGGATCGCGAGCTTGAAGCGGTCGTCGAGTTCACCGCCCGCCTTGGTCAGCAGGCTGTCGCTCGTGCCTTTGCGGCGTTTCACTTCTCATCCTCCTCGGGGAGGGACGGGCGGTTCCAGAACGCCGGCCCCGGGGGCACCAGGAAGTCCGACTTGGCGATGAAGAAGCCCTCGTCGTCCACGGTGAACGGCAGCAGCGGCAGGTGCCGCGTGGCCGGGCCGAAGACCGGCGCGGCGTTGTCCACCACATTGAACTGCGACTGGTGGCACGGGCACAGCAGGCGCTGGCTCTGCTGCTCGTAGAGGCTGGTCGGGCAGCCGACGTGCGTGCAGATCTTCGAGTACGCGACGAAGTTGCCCCAGAGGGCCTCGACGTCCTGGTACATCGGGTACAGGTTGCCGCGCAGCACCGCCGCGTCGGCCTCCCGCAGGTGGATCAGCAGGACGGGCGAGGTCGGGAACTGGTTGGTCGCACCGTGGTCGATCGCCGGGTAGACGGTGATCTGCCCGCCGACCGAGACCATGTCGGGCCGCACCAGGGCGCCGTCCTTCATCATGAAGCGGACGGGTTCGCCGTCGTTGTGCTTCTCGGCGTTCCAGCCGGTGACGGTGAGCATGTCGCCGGGGTCCTTGATGAGGGCGCCCAGCGGGGCGATGGCGGCCAGGCCGAGCGGCGCGGCGCCCAGGAGGGCGGCCTTCACCAGGAACGGCCGGCGCTTGAGACCCATGTCCTCGACCATGTTGTCCACGGTCGCCTCGGCGATCTTGCGGTCGTCCGAAGGGGAGCCGCCGTCGTGGCGGTCCTGGATGAGCTCCTCGATCGGGAGCAGCTTCTTCGCCCAGGTGAGCACGCCGACTGCGAACAGCAGCAGCGAGAGTCCGAGCGTCGTCCCGAGGACCGGCGTGTACCAGGTCTGGAGGTCGCGCCAGCTGGCCGCGCCCTCGTACTCCCAGGGCCAGAAGATGTAGGCCGCCACGAACGCGGTCGCGAACAGGCCGGAGAACAGGAACAGGCCGCCGACGATGCGCTCCATGCGCTTCTCGGCCTTCGTCCCCGGCTTCGCGAAGCGCGGCTCGTAGTGAATGATCTCGATGTCGTCGCGGCGCAGGCCCTCTTTGTAGACCTCGAAGCGGCTGAGTTTCGGGTTGTTCAGGTCCACCGGTTCGGGCGAGTTCGGGGCACTGTCGTTGTGGGCACTCACGATTTACCTGCAATCCAGAGCGTGGTCAGCAGGAGCGCGGTCATGCCGACCAGGAAGATGGCCAGTCCTTCGGTGGCCGGTCCGTACCGGCCGAGAGCGAACACGCCGCCCGGGTCCTTGTCCTCGTTCACGAGGTACTGGACGTAGGCGATGATCTCGGCCTTCTGCTCAGGGGTGAGTTCGTTGTCGGCGAACACCGGCATGTTCTGCGGGCCGGTGAGCATCGCCTGGTAGAGCTCCTCGTCGCTGACGCCCTCAAGCGAGGGGGCGTGCGCGCCGGAGGAGAGCGCGCCGCCGCCGCCGGCGTAGCCGTGGCAGGAGGAGCAGTTGACGCGGTAGAGATCGCCGCCCTCGGCCACGTCGGCCTCGTCGACCATCGCCTGGAGGTCGTCGGGCACGCCGGCGCCACCGCCGAGGTACTCGATGTAAGCCCCGAGCCACTCGGCTTCCTCTTCCGTGAAGACCGGGTAGTTCGTGCTGGGGGCCTGCGCGCCCTGCGCGGCCATCGGCATGCGGCCGGTGTTCACCTGGAACTCCACGGCCGCGGAGCCGACGCCGATGAGGCTCGGTCCGCGTCCGTCGACGCCCTCGCCGTTATCGCCGTGGCAGGTAATGCAGCTGGTGTCGTACAGCTCCTGGCCTTTGACGGCTTCGGAGTCGATCGCGTTGGACTCGGCCTCCTGGGCGTACAGGCTCGGGGAGAACGCCGAGTAGAGCCCTCCGACGATGACCAGTGCGCCGGTGAACCTGGCCAGCGCGCCGAGGCGCTTGCGCCAGCCTCGCCGGCGTTTCGCTGATGCAGCCACGGTTGTTGCCTCACCTTTATCTAGCTCTCGGACCGGACCGGGCCCGTTGTGGTCCCGGTTCGGCCGGCGGTCGCCTCCGGGGGGCGGCCGTCGCATTTCTCGGATGCGGCTCCGGCGCTGGGCCGGGGCCTGACTTGCTGTGGGCCGGTTCAGTTTCGGCGAACCGGCTTCAGTGTTTTAGTACTGGGCCATCGGAAGGAAGTAGATCACGGCGAACAGCGCGATCCAGACCACGTCGACGAAGTGCCAGTAGTAGGACACCACGATGGACGCGGTGGCCTGGGCGGGGTTGAAGCGCCCCATCGTCGTCCGGATGAGGTAGACGATGAACGCGATGAGGCCGCCGGTCACGTGCAGGCCGTGGAATCCGGTGGTCAGGTAGAACATCGTCCAGTAGCCGTCGGCCGAGATGGAGTGGCCCTCGGCGACCAGGTTCCGGTACTCGTTGACCTGGCCGAGGACGAACACCAGACCCATGATGAACGTGATGGCGAACCAGCGCCGGAGGCCGTAGACGTCGCCGCGTTCGGCGGCGAAGACGCCCAGCTGGCAGGTGATCGAGGAGGCCACGAGGATCACCGTGAACACGAGCGCG
Organism: Glycomyces rhizosphaerae; assembly: GCF_042647865.1. Lineage (NCBI taxonomy): Bacteria > Bacillati > Actinomycetota > Actinomycetes > Glycomycetales > Glycomycetaceae > Glycomyces > Glycomyces rhizosphaerae. Next base: position 55,848 of record NZ_JBHRWO010000015.1, on the reverse strand, counting down.
TAAGGGATCGTGAGGTGCTCGTACCCGGCCTCGAACATGTCGGGCGCGGCGGCCTGGATGGAGAAGTACATCGCGAACAGGCCCGCAAAGAACATCAGTTCGCTGCTCAACCACACGATGGTGCCGACACTGACGACATTGGGCCGCGTCAGTGAGTGGATACGGCTGGGGTCGATAGTTGCTTCGGCGGCAGTCACGCGCACATTATTACGGCCCGGCGGGCTCAAGCTGCGCATGGGGTGTGTTTTTCGCGCGTGTCGGCCGGCGGTAAGCTCCCAGGCTTCTCACATCAAGTGCCCAGGTCATTCCAGGTTCGGCCACTGTAGGCGTCGTGTCCGACGGAAGTGGCCGCGCCGGTCTTCCCATTTCAGTGTGGCCGGTTTAATATGCGAAGCGTGAGTACCTCAACGACCGAGTACGCCGTCCTGCTTTACAGCCATCGACCCGAAGTCATCGAACAGATGCGCTCGGCTATCGGTGATGAGCCGGTGGAGGGTGTGAAGATCGAGTATGCCGTCGCCGGCGAGTACGACGAGGCGGTGTCGCTGATCGACAAGTACGCCGTCGACCTCGTGCTCCTCGACGGGGAGGCGCAGCCCGCGGGCGGGCTGGGCATCGCCCGGCAGTTGCGCGACGAGTTCGACGAGCCGCCGACGCTGGCGGTCGTTGTGGCGCGGGCCGCCGACCGGTGGCTGGCGGCGTGGTCGCGGGCTGATGCGGTGCTGATGCACCCGCTTAACCCCGTGACAACGGGGAAGACGGTTGTAGACTTGCTGGTCAGCCGCGCAGAAGGCGTGGCGCCGGCGCAGCGCGCCGCCTGAACCTCCCCCAACAGGAGTCCTTATGTCTAGTGCGACCTGGCCTGACGTCCTCGGCCGCCTTTCGCAGGGCGACCATCTCGACGAGGCCAGCGCCGACTGGGCGATGGCTGAGATCATGGCGGGCAACGCCGATCCGGCGCAGTTGGCGGCGTTCGCGGTGCTGCTGCGTTCAAAGGGTGAGACGCCCGAGGAGATCGGCGCGATCGCGGGGCGGATGCTGGCCGAGACCACTCGTCTGGACCTGACGGACCTGGGTGTCGCGGTCGACATCGTGGGCACGGGCGGCGACGGCTCGAACTCGGTGAACATCTCGACGATGGCGGCGATCGTTGCGGCGGCCGCGGGCGTGCCGGTCATCAAACACGGCAACCGTTCCGCGTCTTCGAACGTCGGGTCGGCGGATCTGCTCGAGGCGCTGGGCGTGGATCTCGAGGCGACGGCCGAGCGGGTCGAGGCTTCGGTGCGGGAGATCGGCATCGGGTTCTGCTTCGCGCGGACGTTCCACCCCGGGATGCGCCATGCGGGTCCGGTGCGGGCGGCGCTGGGGATTCCGACGGTGTTCAACCTGTTGGGGCCGTTGACGAACCCGGGCCAACCGGCGGCGGGCCTGATCGGTTGCGCGGACCCGGTGAAGGCGCCCCTGATGGCGCAGGTCTTCGCGGCGCGCGGCGCTTCGGTGTTCGTGGTGCGCGGTGACGACGGACTGGACGAGATCTCGACGTCGTCGACGACGTCGGAGTGGATCGCCTCGGGTGGCCGGGTCTCGCAGGGTTCGATCGACATCGAGGAGTTCGGCCTGGTCAAGGCCGGTCCTGAGGCGCTCAAGGGCGGGGACATCGAGTTCAACACGCGGGTCGCTCGCGAGGTGTTCGCGGGTGGGAACCGGCCGGTTCGGGACGCGGTGCTCATCAACGCGGCCGCGGCGCTGGCGTCGAGGCAGGGCCTGATCGAGGGCGTGGACTTGCACGACGAGAAGATCCGTCGCGGCCTGCTGGAGTCGAACTTGATTCTGGCGGCGCAGGCCGTCGATGACGGCAAGGCGACGGAACTGGTCGAGCGCTGGGCCGCGTTCAGCAAGGCTTAGTGCGAGCGGGTTCCGCCCGAAAGCGTGAGCCGCAAGGGCTACAACCTGTCACACGCGCGACCTGGTTTTAAGCCCTGCAAGTTTACGGCTCGCAAGCTTCGCCGAGGCCGGATCCCCGGGCGGACATATCGCTTATTACGGACTTGAATGGAAAGGGGCGGAACGCTATGCGTTCCGCCCCTTTCATGTTCGTGGCCTAGGTGTACTTCTTGAGCTCGTCCTCAGACGGAAGCGTGGTCGGCTTCGATTGGGGCAGTTCGGTTCTGATGAGGATGCAGTTGCATTCCTCGCAGCGGATCACTTCGTCGATGGGGGCGGACTTGATCGGGATCATGTCGGCCGGGGACTTCTCGATCCGGCAGGAGCCGCAGCGGCGGCCGACGAGTTCGGCGGCGGCGATGGGCTGCTTGGCGTGGATGCGCTCGTAGAGCTCGACGAGCCGGTCGGGGATGTTGATGGCGAGCGCTTCGCGGGTGGAGGTCGCGTCGGCGGTCTCGGTCTCGATCACGCCGAGCTGGCGTCCGCGGTCGGCCTCGGCGTCGGCGAGGACCTGGCGCGATTCCTCGACCTGGCGGCGGGTCTCGTTGAGTTCGGCTTCGAGGCCTTCGCGACGCTCCATGAGCTCGAGCTCGTCGTCCTCGAGGCTGCCTTGGCGGCGGGCGAGGGATTCGAGCTCGCTCTGGAGCCCTTCGAGTTCCTTCGCGGTGGCGGAGCCGGAGGCCATGCGGGCGCGGTCGGCGTCGGCGCGCTTGGTGACGAGCTCGACCTCGCGTTCGACGCGTTCGATGTCGCGGTCGAGGTCGGCGAGGTCGCCGGTGAGGTTCGCGGCCTTGTCGGCGAGGGCTCGCTGGCGCTGGACCGCGGTCGCGTAGGCGGGGTCGGCGTCGAGCTTCTTGCGGCGCTGGCCCAGCTGGGTGAGCTGGGTGTCGACCGCCTGGAGTTCGAGCAGTCGGCGCTGATCGAAAAGGTCGGCTTTCAACCTAGTTCACCCCGGGTTTCTGGTGGATGGTCCACGGATCGGTGTCGAGGTCGGAGACGAGGACGTCGTCGACCAGACGGGACAGTTGCTCGGCAACGATATCGAGCCAGGGTCGCTCGGTCGCCCAGTGGGCGGCGTCGATGAGTGCCGGGCCGCTCCGGGCGAGGTGTTCGCTGGCGGGGTGGTGGCGCAGATCGGCGGTGAGGTACGCGTTCGCGCCGGCCGCGGTGGCCGCGGCGAGGTAGGAGTCGCCGGCGCCGCCGCAGACGGCGACGGTGCTGATCTGTCGGTCGGGGTCGCCGGCGGCGCGGAGGCCGCTGACGGTGGGCGGGAGGGCTTTCGCGGCGCGTTCGACCAGCGCGGTGAGCGTGAGCGGTGCGGGGAGGCGGCCGATGCGGCCGATGCCGCGGCCGGAGCCGTGGTGCTCGGGTTCGGTGAGGGGGCGCAGGGGCCTGAGGTCGACGAGGCCGAGCCGGTCGGCGAGGGCGTCGGAGACGCCGGGGTTGGCGACGTCGGCGTTGGTGTGGGCGATGTAGAGGCCCATGCCGGACTCGATGAGGGTGTGGACGAGGTCGCCCTTGTAGTCGGCGGCGGGGTCGAGGCTGGAGACGCCGCGCAGGAGGAGGGGATGGTGGGCGACGATGAGGTCGCAGTCGTTCTCGATGGCTTCGATGACGGTGGCGGGGACGACGTCGACGACGCAGAGGATCTTGCGGACGGAGTTGCCGCCGCGGCCGCAGACGAGGCCTACTCGGTCCCATTCCTCGGCCCAGTGGCGCGGGTACAGGTCGTCGAGTGCAGCGGTGATCTCGCTGAGCGTGCGCATCTTTGCAGTTTAGGGCTTGTCCTGCGGGTTCGGGAGTGGCGGTGTCCGAGTCGATTCGACTCGAAGGCGGTGTCCGGAGCTCGAGCAGCGTGGCTCCGGACACCGACCCGCGCTCGGCAATGCTGATTTACGGCTCGCAAGCCTCGCCGAGGCTGCTTGCGAGCCGCAAATTTGGCTAGCGGTTTGCCGGTGCTGCCGATGGCGGCTAGTTCAGAGCGCCCACTTCCTCCGCGAGGCGGCGCAGGTCTTGGGCGGGCTCGCCCTTGGTGCGGTGCAGGATCTGGTCGATGAGTTCGATGGCGATCGGGCGGCAGCGCACCTCGGCGGGCGCGTGGCGGTCGGCGGTCACGAGGTGCCGACCGGCGTTCGCCATGTCCCCCACCTGCACGCATGCCCGTGTCATGTCGAGGTGGTGGTGCGCGCGCCGCTCGGCGACGAGGTCGGCGAGCGCGACGGGCGAGATCCTGTCGTGGACGGCGAGTGCGTCGGCGCCTTCGCCGAGTTCGACGAAGGCGGCGGCGCGGTGCAGCATGACGTTGGTCGGGCCGAAGGACGTGTAGTAGTAGTTGGCGTCGCGTCCGAGGATGTTGGCGGCCCGGGAGGCGCTGTCGAGGAGGTCGCCGCTGGTGGTGCTGTCTCCGGCGAGCGCGGCGGCCATGGCGCCTTGGAGGAGGAGGGCGCCGTAGACGCTGATCTCCGCTGGGCTTGAGGTCTCTCCGCCGGTTTCGGAGATGAGGCCGTGGGCGACTTGGACGTTGAGGTCGAGTGCGGCCTGGTGGCGTCCGAGTGCTCTGAGCGCGTTGGCGACGCGGGTGGTGGCGATGCCGGCGAGGAGCGGGTCGTTGCCGCGGTTGGCGGCGGAGATGGCGCGGTCGGCGGCGAGCCAGGCGAGTTGGGCCTCACCGAGTTTGCGCAGGACCGTGGAGGCGATCTGGTAGACCTGCGTCATGAGTTCGGCGGCGTCGGCGCTGCTGCCGCCGACGGGTCGGTCCTCGGCGACGGGTGTGTCGCGCAGGAGTTGGATGAGGGAGCGGGCGACGACCGGGTAGTGCCCTTTCTCGAAGGCGAGCCAGCAGTAGTTGACGGCGCCGCGGAGTTCGGGGATCGGCGTGGATTCGATCGGGGCGGCTTCGAGGAAGCGCCCGAGGCGTTCGTAGCGCTCCAGGGATTGGCGGATGGATTCGACCTCGCCCTGGTCGAGGCAGCCGCCGAAGCCCGGGCGGCGTTTGGGTTCGCGGCCGAGCAGCTGCCCGGCGTCGATGCTGAGCGCTTCGGCCAGTTCGGTGATGACCGAGTACTTGTCGAGGCGGCGGACGCCGCGTTCGATCTTGTCCACCCAGCTCTTGGACTTGCCGATCCTGTCGGCGAAGACCTGCTGGGACATGCCGCGACGTTGTCGCCAATAGGCGACGCGCCGCCCCATCGGTTGTGCTTCGGACTCCATGTCAGACCCCACCGTCTATATAGGAGTAATTCGTGAACTTCGGGACGTGCTCTGATGCTCGGGCCGTTGACGGTTGCGGCGGCCGCTCCTCCGGCCATTGAGTCACGGCCGCCGCGTCGGAACGCCGGCAGTTGTCCGCTGTGCTCGGTTGTCTCGACCCGCACGAGGTCCGGCGCCCCTTGAGGACTCCGGGTTTGTCGCCTTTGGCGTTCCGACACTATGTGTTTACCGCCTTTTGCCTTCCCGCACAACGGCCACCAGCTGCCAATATCACGCAGCGCTTGAACCCGCTTACAGTGTTGCTCGGGCCCGGCGGGTGAAGGCCGGTTATCTGGGCTTATGCCAGGTTTCAGTCGCCCGAACGCGGGAAATCTGCACATGCAACGTGTCGATTCAAGCGCCTGCGTCGTTGTGTCAGATATGAGACACAACCGAGTCACCGCGTGCCGCGAACATCGGCGCGCCCTCCGCAGGGCCTTCACGACGGCGGCCGTCGCGACCGCGGCGGCGGCCGCACTGGGCTACGCGATCGCCTTCTCGCCGCTCGCCGGGCGGGTGATGATGGGCATCGCCGGTGCCGTGGTGGTCGCCTTGTGGCTGGAGTCGCGGGCCGGCCGCGCCGGATCGGCCCCGCCGGTCACCCGCGTCTACTTCCTCGGCCAGTCCGGCAACGACTGAGACCGCGGTCGAGGGAGGTCGTTGGCTCAGTTGAGGCGGACGACCAGGCACTTGCCGCCCTGGTACACGCCGCCGTCGATGTTGAGCACGAGGCCCTCGCAGTAGCGGCGGGCCTGCGTCACCTGGCCCGGCTCCAGCTCGGTCGTGTCGGGGATCGTGGAGTGGCCGTGGATGAGCTCCTCGCCGCCGAACGAGCGGAGCATCCCCTTGACCCGCGCCGGCCCGTCGCCGCCCATGAACTCGTGGCGGCGGGTCAGCTCGCGGAACAGCTGCCACCACTCCTCGGGCTCGTCGCCGGCCATGATCTTGCGGACCGCCGAGTTCACCGCCTCTTCGCTGCGGCCGTAGCCGAGGTACGACTCGGTGTCGGCGTGCACGAGGAGGGCGCTGCCGGCCACGTGCAGCACGCGCCGGGTCTCGAGCCACTTCACCTCGTCGTCGGTGAGGTCGCCGAGCTCGTCTTCGAAGCCGCCGTTGAGGACCCACCAGTGGAGGAACTGGCGGTCCTGGCCGTCGACGTCGGTGAAGGCCACGTCGCCGAAGCGCCGCGAGCCGAGCACGAGCACCTCGTGGTTGCCGATGAGCGTGTCCACGAGCCCGCCTTCGGCCGCGGCCTGCCCGGCGAGCCTGCGCAGCAGCCGCACGACCGCCACGCCCTCTTCGCCGCGGTCGAACAGGTCGCCGAGGATCCACAGGCGAGCGTCGCCGCCGGCCCATTTGGCGTCCCCGTCCACCAGTCCTCGACCCCGCAGCGCCTCGACGAGCGCATCATAGTGGCCGTGGATGTCGCTGGCCACGAACAGCGGACTGGTATCAGACATGGCCTCGATATTAATGCGGAGCGGACCCATTCGGTGAAGTTGTCGGCCCCTCTCCTTTACCGAGGTGCGGGCGGCGGGCCTGGCCCCCAAACCCACTTGCCGGACGGCAAGTGCCCGGAATAGGATTCGGCCACCGCCATATTCGGCGTGCCCTCCGTCGGGCCCGCCGGTTCGACCGCAGCGAGGAGCCTCTGTGACCGCGAACCCGTTCCTGTCCCCCTCTGAACTCCCCTACCAGCTCCCGCCGTTCGCGGCCGTCAAGACCGAGCACTACCTGCCCGCATTCGAGCAGGGCATGGCCGAGCAGCTCAAGGCCGTCGAGGCCATCGCCGCGGACCCCGAGGCGCCGACGTTCGCGAACACCGTGGTGGCCCTGGAGCGGTCCGGACTCGGCACGCTCAAGCGGGTCAGCATCGCGTTCTTCAACAAGAACTCCTCGGACACCGACGACGACATCAACGCCATCGAGACCGAGATCAGCCCCAAGCTCGCCGCGCACGCCGACAAGATCCTGCTGAACGCCGAGCTGTTCGCCCGCATCAAGGCGATCTGGGAGCAGCGCGACCAGCTGGGCCTGGACGAGCAGGACGAGCGGCTCCTCGAGCGCTACCGCACCGAGTTCGTGCGCGGCGGCGCCGCGCTCGACGAGGACGGCAAGGCGCGCCTGTCGCAGATCAACACCGAGCTGGCCGAGCTCGCCTCCAAGTTCAACCAGCAGATCCTCGCCGACATCAACGACGCGGCCGTCCACGTCACCGACCTCAGTGAGCTCGACGGGCTCGGCGAGGACCAGATCGGCGCCGCCGCGGCGGCCGCGAAGGACCGCGAGCTCGACGGCTGGCTCATCACGCAGTCGAACTTCTCGCGCCACCCGCTGCTGGAGGACCTGCGGCACCGCGGCCTGCGCGAGCGGCTCTACAAGGCCACGATCGGGCGCGGCGCCGGCAACGCCGAGACCCTGCTGCGGATGGTGCGGCTGCGCGCCGAGAAGGCCCGCCTGCTCGGTTACGAGCACTTCGCCGCGTACATCGCCGCCGACCAGACCGCCGGGAACGCCGGGATCATCGCCGAGCGCCTCGCCGGGCTCGCCGAGGCCTCGGTGCGCAACGCCCGCCGCGAGGCCGCCGAACTGCAGGCGGTCATCGACACCGACGGCGGCGACTTCCAGCTCGCGGCGTGGGACTGGTCGTTCTACGCGAAGCAGGTGCGCCAAGCCAAGTTCGGCTTCGACGCCGAAGCGCTCAAGCCGTACCTCGAACTCGACCGGGTCCTCGTCGACGGCGTCTTCCACGCCGCCGAGAAGGAGTTCGGCCTGACCTTCGAGGAGCGCAAGGACCTGGAGGGCTACCACCCCGAGGCCCGCGTGTGGGAGGTCTTCGACGACGGCGAGCCGCTCGGACTCTTCCTGGGCGACTTCTTCACCCGCGACTCGAAGAAGGGCGGCGCGTGGATGAACCCGCTCGTCGTCCAGTCCGACCTCACCGGCGACAAGCCCGTGGTGGTCAACAACCTCAACATCGTCAAGCCCTCCGAGGGGCAGCCCGCGCTCGTCACCGTCGACAACGTGACGACGCTGTTCCACGAGTTCGGGCACGCCCTCCACGGGCTGCTCTCGGCCTGCCGCTACCCCAAGACCTCGATGACCTCGACCCCCCGCGACTTCGTGGAGTACCCGTCGCAGGTCAACGAGATGTGGGAGGACTGGCCCGAGGTCACCGCCAACTACATGCGCCACTACGAGACCGGCGAGGCCGCCCCGGCCGAGCTGATCGCGCAGTGGAAGGCCGCCGCGAAGTTCGGCGAGGGCTTCGCCTCCACCGAATACCTCGGCGCGGCCCTGCTCGACCAGGCCTGGCACCGGCTCACCCCGGAGGAGGTCCCCGACGGCGGCGACGACCCGTACGCGGTCGTGGAGGCCTTCGAGCGCAAGGCCCTCGAGGACGCCGGGATCCACATGGCCGAGATCGCCCCGCGCTACCGCTCGGGGTACTTCGCGCACATCTCGATCGGCTACGCCGCCGGGTACTACTCGTACATCTGGTCGGAGATCCTCGACGCCGACACCGTCGAATGGTTCAAGGACAACGGCGGTCTCACCCGCGAGAACGGCGACCACTTCCGCGCCACGCTGCTGAGCAAGGGCGGCTCGATCGACCCGATGGAGTCCTTCCGCCGCTTCAGGGGCCGGGACGCCGAGATCGACCCGCTGCTGGAACGCCGCGGCTTGAAGTAGACAGCGAGAGACCCGCACGACCTCCCCCGAGGTCGTGCGGGTCTCTTCGTGTCTACAGCGCCATGGCCTTCTCCCACGGGGACCGCACGGGGAAGTACGACTCCAGGAAGCGCCGCATCATGCCCGAGCGCTCCTCCACGAGGTCCTCGGGGAGTCCGGCGTCGTTGATGCAGAACGTCTCCCGGTCGCGCAGCTCCAGCAGCAGCTCGAGGCGCTCTGCCACGTCCGGCATCCCCAGCTCCACATAGGCGTCCCGGGCCTCGCCCGTGACGGCGCGCCCCGTGAAGTGCGCGTAGTAGTGCTGCAGGGTCACCGTCGAGACGTCGGTGACGTTGCGGAACGCGCTCTGCGCCGTGCGCGCCAGGTCCTCGCCGAACTCCTTCTCGACCTCCGCGAGCACGCTGCGCTGCAACGGGTACGGCACGTGCTTCATCATCCGCGAGATCGTCCGCCCGAAGGCCCGCTCCAGCAGCGCCCGGTCGTTCTTGAACGCCGCGTTGGGAGGCGAGTCGGCGGTGCTCACCGGGTCCATCCCGATGAACGTCTGCGCCGGGAAGAACCGCGCGATCCCGCTGGGCTCGAAGAACATCTGCGGGCCGATGGGCGTGCCGACGAACATGTCGTCGTTGAAGTACAGGAAGTGCTCCGAGAGGCCCTCGATGCGGTGCAGCTGCGTCTCGATCGCGTGCGAGTTGAACGTGGGCAGGCAGTCCGGGTCGTCGAACAGGTCGCGGTGGTCGACCACCGTGATCCCCGGCGCGTCGGCGTCCAGCCACTGCGGCCGCTGCCGGTCGGTGACCAGGTAGATGTGGCGCACCCACGGCGCGTTCAAGTGCAGGGACCGCAGCGAGAACCGCAGTTCCTCGCGGTCGTGGAAGCGCGACGCGTTCGCCGATTCGGCGTGGTACGGCGACTGCTCGGCCTCCGCGCGGCGGCGCAGCCAAGCGTGGTCGGCGCCGTCGACCCACGTGTAGACCACGTCGATCGGGAAGTCCACGTGGTCGGGCCCGGGCCGGGCGAACTCGGGCCGGGTCGACACGCTCGGCAGCGACGAGCGCGGCCCGGCCGCCAGCGCCGTGAAGAGGCGCCCGGGGGCGGAGACCCGAGCGCCGTCGTTGCGGACGACGGGACTGATGCGGTTGTGCCTGGGAGCCAGGAGGTGGCCGTCGCCGGTGTCGGTCCAGAACTCGACGTCGCAGCCGTTGTCGGCGCCGAACAGGAGGTCGCGTCCGGCGTCGGTCCAGAGCCAGGAGGCGCGGACCAGCGGCACGTCGCCCATGTCGGCGCTGCGGGCCCACTTGGGGCGGTTGAGGCCGAGTTCGGATTCGCGGAAGGCCGGTTCGGGTACGGAGAGGCGGCCGCCGGTGGAGTCGCAGAGGATCGCGAGGGCGGTGCAGGCGCGCTGGCGGTCGGCGGCGTCGACGGCGAGGACGGGCCGGGTGAGGCTGAAGCCGGGCACGGCGAAGGAGTCGACGCCGGCGGCGGTGAGGATCGCGGTGACGATCTCGAGGTTGCGGCGCCAGACTTCGAGGGGCGTGGGTTCGGCCAGGGTGTAAGCGGGCCGGATTTCCCCGTCGTGGAGGAGGTGGGCTGCGGCGAGGTCGGTGAAGTAGCCGTAGGGTTCGGTGACCTCGGTGCGGGCCTTCGCAGGAGGCGGCTCGACGGGACGGGGATCGGTCAGTTCCACCGCTTCGTCAAACGGGGGAAGGAATTCCGTAGCTCGGGTTGCGATGCGACGGTCATTGTCTGCGAACAAATCGACACCTCCTGACACTGACGGCTTTCGCCGTTTCGGGGTGGACCGGACTGGTACCGGCAGGGAGAGGGCAGGTCGTCACTGACCACGCCTGAACGTCACGTGGCCGGACATTGACACTGTTACCAACAGTAGGCCACATGCCAGTGACAGAATGGTGTCAGATTCGCGTCCTGGGCGTCAACAGCAACGGGCGCCGCCTGAGGCGACGCCCGTTCACAGATTGAGTTCCCTACTCCCCCAAGGGGATTCGCGCAACGTGCTCCCAGGTGTAGGTGGACGCGTCCTCGGATTGGATGACTCGGACGAGATCCACTCCACTGACGGTGATTTCGGTCCTACCGGGTCGAACGTCGCGGAGCTTGTTCTGGATGGCGCCGCGGCGCGGGTGCGCGACGACGTCCGCCGAGCGGTAGGAGAGCGAGACGTGGCCGGCTCCGCCGCAGGGGCGGCCGTAGTCGCCTTCGACGACTTCGTTGACGGCGTCGACGCAGACGTTCACCAGGTTTCTGAAGCTGTTGTCCGGGAAGGTGTCGAGCATGATCGCGCCGGTCGCGGCGAGCGCGGGGCCGATGGTGAGCGGGAAGGCCTTGATCTCGGCGGCCTTCTCTTGGAGGCGCCCGATGAGCTTCTCGCGGGTGGAGTCGTCGATCGTTGCGGCGTCGCATTCGACGGACGCGACGGTGGCGTGAAGCCATTCGAGCGGCACGGGCCGGTCGCCGTCGGCGCGGTCGATGACCTCGCGGTAGGACTGGGCGACCGCCTTGACCTGGTCGAGGTCGGTCAGGTACACGTGGAGTTTGGTCCACCCCTCGGGCCAGCGCTGCCCCGAGTTCGGGGCCTTGGGTCCGGTAGCGGGTGCAGATGTGTTCACGCGATCCCCTGTGGAACCCCGCGGCCCTCAGACCGCCGCGTGAATCGGGTCGAGCAACGACCCCAAGGCTTACACATGAACGTCCTTTCTGAAGGATGCAAAGTGTGCGAACGGCGTACAGGTGCCGGGCTTACCCGGGCCACGAACAGGCGGGCATGCTGGCCCGCACGTTCGGCTGTGTGCGGCTGGTGTGGAACAAGACGCTGACAGAGCGCCACCACGCCTGGCATACGGACGGCAAACGCACCACCTATCGCGAAACCGATGCGGCATTGACCGCTTGGAAGAAGACCGAGGACCTCGCCTTCTTGAACGAGGTCTCCAGCGTGCCGTTGCAACAGGTCCTGCGCCACCAGCACAGCGCCTTCGCGAACTTCTTCGCTGGACGGGCCGAGTACCCGCGATTCAAGAACCGCGATGCGCGCCAGTCCGCGCACTACACGCGCTCGGCGTTTCGCATGAGCGAAGGCGAGCTGCGCCTGGCGAAGACCGCGACGCCACTGGCATTCGTGCGGTCCTTCGGCGAGGTCGACCTCGACCTGGGTGTCAAGGACTTCGCCGTCACCAGCGATGGGGGGCGCATCGCCGACCCGCGACATCTGGAGCGCAAGGCCCGCAACCTCGCCCGATACCAGCGGCGCATGGCCCGCTGCAAGAAGGACTCGGCCAACCGGCGCAAAGCCAAGGCCAAAGTCGCCCGCGCCCACCGCAAGATCCGCAATGCTCGCGCCGACTTCCTCCACAAGACCACCACCAGGATCATCCGCGGCCACGACTTGATCGCCGTCGAAGACCTCGCGGTTGCGAACATGGTGAGAAACCGCAGGCTCGCCCAACCGATCAGCGATGCGGCGTGGGGCGAGTTCCGGCGCATGCTCGAATACAAGTCCGAGCGAGCCGGACGCACCCTCGCGGTCATCGACCGCTGGTACCCGTCCTCGAAGACCTGCTCGCACTGCGGGCACCTGCTCGACAGGCTCGACCTGTCGACCCGGGCATGGCGATGCCCGACCTGCCGCACCCGGCACGACCGGGACCTCAACGCGGCCAAGAACATTCTTGCGGCTGCTCGAGTCGCAGCCGGGCAACCGCCCGGCGAGGCCTGCGGAGCTGATGTCAGACGGCAAGGGTCCTCCCTTCCGCAATCGGCGATGAAACAGGAACCACCCCGGGCGCGAGCCAGGAAATCCCCTCCCGCTAGGGAAGGGAAGGAAGTCGATGCTGCATCAATGCCTTAGCGCGAATCAGGTACGACGGGCGCCCAGACGGGCGTCGTCGTCGGTCGTGTCCACCAGTTGAACTTGGTAGCACCGTTCGGGGAGTCTACCCAGCAGGGGCGACGCCCAACAGTCGGTTGTCCGGTGCGTCACGTCGGGGAGTCGGGACCGGGGGTCGCAGGTGCACGATCCGGTCGACGACGCCGTCGGGGAGCGGCCGATGGGTGATGACGATGGTGGTCTTGCCTTCAAGAGCGGCGGCGGCCGTGCGGAGTACGCGTTCGGCGGTGGAGGCGTCGAGATGGGCGTCGGGTTCGTCGAGGACGAGCACTTCACGGTCGGCGAGGAGGCAGCGGGCGAGCGCGATGCGTCCCCGTTCGCCGCCGGAGACGGCGCGGCCGTGCTCGCCGAGGCGGGTCTGCAGGCCGTCCTCGAGGCTTTCGAGCCAGTCGCGCAGGCCGGCCCAGCGCAGGGAGCGGGCGAGGTCCTCGTCGCCGGCCGAGGGCCGGGCGAGGCGGAGGTTCTCGGCGAGGGTGGTGTCGAAGACGTGGGCGTCCTGGGAGCACAGGCCGACGGTGCGGCGGATGTCGTCACCGTCGTATTCGGCGAGTTCGACGCCGCCGAAGCGCAGGCTCCCCTCGTAGGGCAGGAAGCCCATGAGGGCGGCGGCGAGCGTGGACTTGCCGGAGCCGGACGGGCCCATGATGGCGACGCGTTCGCCGGGCTGGATCTTGAGGTCGAAGCCGTGCAGCGCGGGGGTGTCGCTGCCGGGCCAGGTCACCGAGAGCCGTTTGATCTCGATGAAGGGCGGCCCGCCGAGCGGGTTCGGTTCGTAGTCCATGGGCTCGACGGGGTCGGGGCGGGGCTCGGGGGCCTGGGTGATCTCCAGGAGGCGGCGGCCGCAGGCCTTGGCGAGGGCGGACTGCTGGGCGGCGGCGGGCAGCGTGAGCACGGGTTCGAACGCGGCGAGCGGGACGAGCGCGACGACGGCGAGCAGGACGCCGTCCAGGGTCCCGGCGGCGACGGCCGGTATGCCGATCCACAGTGCGCCGATGACGGCGGCGGCCATCGCGAGGAGGCCGGCGGCTTCGCCGAGCCCGGCGGTCCAGGCGATGCGGGCGTGGGCGCGTCGCAGGCGGTCGTCGCCTTCCAGGACCCGTTCGAGCGCGACGGCGTCGGTGCCGGCGGCCACGAGTTCTTCGCGGCCGTGCAGGCAGGCCCGGACGCCTTCGGTGAGGTCGCCGCGCTCGGATGCGGTGGCGCGCACGGCGACCCGTGACGACCATGTGGCGAGCGCGGGGCCGATGAGCGATGCCGCGAGCAGGCTGGCGCCGAGGATGGTCCCGGCGGCGGGCAGGAGCGTCACTTGGAGGGCGACGGCGCAGACCGCGATGATGACCGCGCTCGCGAGCGGGAGCGCGCCGCGCAGCCAGCGGTCGCCCACGCCGTCGACGTCGTCGACGAGCCGGGACTGGAGGTCGCCGGAGCGCCACACCGGGACCCCGGCGGGCGCGAGGCGGACGAGTTTGCGCCACACGGCGATGCGCAGGCGCTCGAGTCCGCGGAAGGCCGCGTCGTGCGAGACGAGCCGTTCGGCGTAGCGGAGGACGCCGCGGCTGATGCCGAACAGCCGCACCGAGGTGATCGCCACCATCAGGTACAGGATCGGCGGCTGCTCCCAGGCGCGCGAGATGAGGTAGCCGGAGACGGCCAGGAGCGCGAGCGCGCTCAGTTGCGCGAGCGCCCCGAGGATCGCGCCGAGGCCGAGCCGCAGGGCAATCGTGTTGCGCCAGTTCGAAGACTTCACCAGTCCACCTCTCGGTCGGCGATCGCGCGCACCGCGGGGCGGTGGGAGGCGATCAGGACGGTCCGCTGGTCGCGGTAGGGCGCGAGCGAGTCGAGCACGGCCTGCTCGGTGTCGGCGTCGAGATGCGCGGTGGGCTCGTCGAGCAGCAGGATCGGCGGATCGAGCAGGTCGACGCGCAGCAGGAACCGGGCCAGACCGACCCGCGCGGCCTCACCGGCGGAGAGACCCGAGCCGTCGGCGGCCACGGTGCGTGTCGCGGCGGGCGCGTGCGCCGCCACGATCGCCTTCGCCACAGCAGGATCCGAGGCGCCATCCGGGACGGCCAGGCGCACGTTCTCGGCGACCGTGCCGTCGATGAGGACCGGCCGCTGCGGCAGCCACGCGATCGAGCGGCGCACCGCGGCGAGGTCGAGATCGGACAGTTCGGTGTCGTCGAACGCGATCGAGCCGGACACGGGCCGGCGGAAACCGACCAGCGCGGCCATCAGCGTCGACTTCCCGGCCCCGGACCGCGCGGTGAGCACCGTGGTCTGCCCGGCCGGCACGGTCAGGCTCAGCTCCGGGAGCGGCTGGCGTCCAGGGTAGGCGAAGACGGTGCGGCGGAACATGATCGTGGGCGCGCGGCCGAGTGGGGTTCGCAGCAGCGGCGAAGCCGTGATCGCCGCGGCCCCCGGGCGCGGCTCGCCGGGAGCCGGGGTCGGCACGTGGGCCTCGGCGTGTTCGGGCGTCTCGGCGAGGACCGCGAAGACCTTCTCGGCGGCGGCGAGTCCCTCGGCGCTGGCGTGGTACTGCGCGCCGACGTTCCGCAGCGGCAGGTACGCCTCCGGCGCGAGGATCAGGACCAGCAGCGCGGTCTGGAGCCCGGCCTCGCCGCTCAAACCGCCCTCGATGAGCTGGACGCCCACGGTGACCGCCACGACCGCGACCGACAGGCTCGCGGCCAGTTCGAGCACCAGCGCGGAGCAGAACGCGACGCGCAGCAGCGACATCGACCGCCGCCGGTACGCGCCCGTGGTGACCTCGATGGCCCCGGTCTGCTTCGCGGCGCGGCCGAAGGCCTTCAGCGTCGGCAGGCCCGCCACGAGGTCCGCGAAGTGGTGCGCGAGCTGGGACGTCGCCTCCCACTGGCGTTCGGCGCGCGAGCGCGTGTACAGGCCGATGAGGACGCCGAACAGCGGGATCAGCGGGAGCGTGACGAGGACGATCAGCGCCGCGGGCGGGTAGGCGATGAGCATGACCACGAGGACGCCGACGGGGACGACGGCCGCGAGGACGAGCTGCGGCAGGTAGCGCGCGAAGTAGCCGTCCAGCGCGTCGATCCCGCGGACGAGGAGCTGGGCGGTCTCGCCGCTGTGGCGCTTGCCCGAGGGCAGGCGCATGAGCTGCTCGAGCGCCTGGCGTCGCAGCCCGGACTTCACGCCCGCGCTCGCGCGGTGCGCGGCGGCCTCCTGCACCGAGGCGAGGAGTGCCCGCGCGGCGAGCACCGCTGCGAGGCCGACCAGTTGCGGGGCAAGGGCATCGAGGCCGCGGCCTCCGGCGAACGCGCCCGCGATGAGGCTCGCGGTGAGCCAGGCGCCGGCGACCACGCACGCCGTGCGGGCGACGCCGAGCGCGGCGCACACGACGATGAAGGCCGTCGCGCCGCGGGCGCGGTGCAGGAGGCGCCGGTCGGCGCCCGTGGGTTTCGGAGCGAGTGCGGTCATGAGGCCGGGATGCTCTCTACGGTGACGCGCTTGCGGAAGACCCAGTACGTCCAGCCCTGATAGAGCAGGACCACCGGCAGGAACACCACCGCGGCCCAGGTCATGATCCCGAGCGTCTTATCGGTGGCGGCGGCGTTCTCGCGCGTGAGGCTGTTCGCCGCGTCCGGAGTGGACGGCAGCACGTCCGGCCACAGGGCGCAGAACAGCGCCGCCGAGGCCAGGCCGATCGTCAGCGCCGTGGCCGCGAAGGCCCAGCCGCTGCGGCCGGTGTAGTCGAGCGCCAGGCCCGCCACGAGCGCGAGCACCGCGAGGATGATGAGCGCCAAGGTGATCCCGTTCCCGTACGCGATCTGCGTCCAGATCAGGAACGCCAGCGCCGGGACGGCGGTCGCGGCCCCGAGCTTGAGACCGAGGGAGCGGGCGCGTTCGGAGAGCTCACCGCCGGTCTTGAGGTGCAGGAAGTACGCGCCGTGGGTCGAGAAGAGCAGCAGGGTGGTCAGGCCGCCGAGGAGCGCGTAGCCGTTGAGCAGGCCCCACACCGAGCCGGTGTAGTCGAAGTTCGCGTCCAGCGGCACGCCGCGCACGATGTTGGCGACCACGACGCCCCACAGGAACGCGGGCACGACCGAGCCGACGACGATGCAGGCGTCCCAGCGGCGCCGCCACATGTCGGTGTCGCCCTTGCCGCGGTACTCGAAGGCGACGCCCCGGACGATGAGCCCGATGAGGATCGCGAAGAGCAGCAGGTAGAAGCCGGAGAACAGGCTCGCGTACCAGTGCGGGAAGGCCGCGAACATGGCCCCGCCGGCGGTGATGATCCAGACTTCGTTGCCGTCCCAGACCGGGCCGATCGTGTTGATCAGCGCCCGGCGCTCGCGGTCGTCGCGACCGAGCACCGGCAGCAGGGCCCCCACGCCGAAGTCGAAGCCCTCCAGGATGAAGTACCCGGTGAACAGGACCGCGACGGCTGTGAACCAGATCGTCGTCAATTCCATGAGCGTCCTCGGTCGGTGGTGGTCAGTAGGCGAAGGCCATGGGCTTGTCGGTGTCGTCGGACGGGCCGGAGGACGCGAGGGCGGCCTCCTCGCTCGGCGGTCCCGCCTTGGCGTACTTCAGGAAGAGTTTGAGGGCGACGACGGCCAGCACCAGGTAGACGAGTGTGAAGCCGAGAAATGAGACGGCGACGGTGGGCACGCCGACGCGCGGCGAGACCGCCTCGCTGGTCTGGTACAGGCTGAACACCACCCACGGCTGGCGGCCCATCTCGGTGAAGATCCAGCCGGCGCTGTTGGCGAGGAACGGGGTCACGGCCATCCACATCGCGATGGGCCAGAACAGCCTGTGCTCGGGCAGGCGGCCGCGGCGGGTGAACCACCAGACGATGACGGCCATGGCGATCGCGAGCATCCCGAAGCCGATCATCGCCCGGAAGGACCAGTAGGTGAGCGGGATGTACGGCGAGTAGTCCCCCGCGCCGTAGAGCGCGGAGTACTGGGCGTTGAGGTCGTTGACGCCCTCGACTTCCCCGTTGAACGAGCCGGTGGCGAGGAACGAGAGGAGCCCGGGGATCTCGATGATCGGCGTCCCGTGGCTGCCGTCGAGGCTGCCGATCGAGAGCACGGAGAACGGCGCGTTGAACGTGGTCTGGTAGAGCGCTTCGGCGGCGGCCATCTTCATCGGCTGCGTCGCGGTCATGACCTTGCCGAGCGAGTCGCCCGACAGGATCAGGCCGAGTCCGCCGACGAGGGTGGTGAGGATGCCCAGGCGCATCGCGGGGCGGTGCACGTCGAGGTCGCGGCGGTGCATGAAGTGGTAGCCGGAGACGGCGACGACCACGGTGCCGGCCGTCAGCCAGGCGGCGAAGACCGTGTGCGGGAAGGCCGCGAGCGCGACCGGGTTGGTCATGACCTCGCCGAAGTCGGTGAGCTCGGCGCGGCCGGCGGTCTCGTTGAGCTGGTAGCCGACCGGGTTCTGCATGAACGCGTTGGCGGCGAGGATGAAGTAGGCGCTGGCCATGGTGCCGAAGGCGACGAGCCAGATGCAGGTGAGGTGCAGAGCGGGTTTGAGGCGGTCCCAGCCGAAGATCCACACGCCGATGAACGTGGATTCGAGGAAGAACGCGACGAGCGCTTCGAAGGCGAGCGGTGCGCCGAAGACGTCGCCGACGAAGCGCGAATAGGCCGACCAGTTCATGCCGAACTGGAATTCCTGGACGATCCCGGTGACCACGCCCATGGCGAGGTTGATGAGGAAGAGCTTGCCCCAGAACTTGGTCGCGCGCAGATAGGAGGTCTTGTGGGTGGTGCGCCAGAGGGTCTGGAGGATCGCGACGAGGAGCGAGAGGCCGATGGTGACGGGCACGAACAGGAAGTGGTAGACGGTCGTGACACCGAACTGCATTCGGGCCAAGTCGAGAACGTCCATATCGCCCCAATCGCGCATTGAGTGCTTGAGTGTGATTATCGTGGCAGCTCGACCAGGCCCCAGGGGATGAAACGCGTGACAGGACAGGTTTTCGGATATCAGCGGAGCGAGGCACAATCGATGGGGCCTTCGAGCGAATTGGGGAGTGGCGATGCGGACAGTCGCGGTGCTGGGTGCGGGGAAGATGGGGCAGGCGATCGTGTCGGGCCTGCTGCGAGCGGGCTGGTCCGGGGACTCGGTGGTCGCCACCGCCCGCAGCGCCGAGCGGGCCGCGGAACTGCGGGAGGCCTACGGGATCCGGGTCGAGCCGAACGCCGAGGCCGTGCGGCACGCCGATGTCGTGGTCGTCGCGGTGAAACCGCAGGACGCCGGGGCACTTCTGGAGGAGCTGAGCGGGGCCTTCGACGGCGGCGCGCCCGTGGTGAGCATCTGCGCGGGCCTTCCCGTGGCGTTCTTCGAGAAGCGGCTGCCCGACGAGACCCCGGTCATCAGGGCGATGCCGAACACGCCTGCGCTCGTGGACGAGGCGATGACCGTGCTCTCTCCCGGGACCCATGCGAGCGAGTCGCATCTGGCGGCGGTCGAGGAGCTGTTCAAGCCGCTCGGGCGCACGCTCGTGGTCGACGAGAGGCACCAGGACGCGGTCACGGCGATCTCCGGTTCGGGGCCGGCGTACTTCTACTACCTGGCCGAGGCCATGACCGAGGCGGGCGTCCTCATGGGACTGCCGCGGGCGATCGCGAAGGAGCTGGTGACGCAGACGTCGCTCGGCGCGGCCCGGATGCTGCGCGAGAGCGGCAGCTCGCCGGTGGAGCTGCGCGAGGCCGTGGAGTCCCCGGCCGGGACGACGATCAGCGCGGTGCGGCAGTTGGAGAACCATCGGGCGCGGTCGGCGGTGACCGACGCGATCGAGGCGGCCCGGGACCGGGCGCGCGAGATCGCGGAGGAGTACGCGTAGGTGAGCGGTATCAAGCGGGGGAAGTTCGCCGAGCTGGACGGCGCGACGGTGTTCGCGCTGGGGCGGCTGCGGCAGGAGGTGTTCGTGGTCGAGCAGGAGTGCGCGTACCCGGACCTGGACGACTACGACCTCGACGCGGAGACGGTGCATTTCTGGGTCGAGGGCGAGGCGCCGACCGAGGCGGTCGCGTGCCTGCGGGTGCTGCGCGACGGGGAAGGCTGGAAGATCGGCCGGGTCTGCTGCGCGCTCTCGGCGCGGGGCACGGGCTTGAGCGCCGAGGTCTTCGGAGCGGCAGTGGACTTCCTCGGCCCGGAGGCGGAGGTGACGCTCGGCGCGCAGACGTACGCGGCGGGCTTCTACCGCAGGTTCGGCTTCGCCGAAGAGGGCGAGGAGTACGACGAGGACGGCATCATGCACATCCAGATGCGCCGTCCTGGAAGGTAAAAGCCCGGGAGCGGGATCCCGGATCTACACATCCCGCTCCCGGACGTCTTGTCCCCCTTAGGCCTCAGGCTGTGCCAATGCACGGCTCCGCAGGCTACGCCGTGGGTGGCTCGAGCTTCGAAGGGTCGACGACGCCCCAGTACGCGGACTTCGCCTGCAGGCGGTCGTCGAAGAACAGCGGTGCCTCGTGCGGGCGCCGCACGGGCCAGGTCCGCAGCCACGAGACCGCGTCGTACAGGCCCCACATCGTCACCGACTCCAAGTCGTCCGCGCGTTCGCGCAGCACGTCGAAGAGCTCCTTGTAGTACCAGCCCTGCGCGATCAGGCGCTCGGGCGGCGTCGCGGGGAGGCTCTCCTCCATGTAGTCGGAGACCGACACGTCGAGCTCGGTGATCGTCTGGAGCACCCCCAGCTCCCTGAACAGGTCGATCGTCTCGCCCAGCAGCTTCGGGTCGCGCTTGTAGTCCACGTGCGCCTGGTGCCCGACGCCGTCGACCGGCGCCCCTTCGCACTTGAGGTGCTGCACCAGGTTGAACATCGCCTCGCGCTTGTCCGGGAACTCCGTGTTGTAGTCGTTGATGAAGAGCTTCACCTTGCGCGGGAAGGCCTTCCGGGCGATCTTGAACGCCTTCTCGATGTACTTGGGGCCGTCGAAGATCTCGTACCAGCGCGAATGGCGCAGGCCGTCGGCCTGCTCGGGGTCGACCACCTCGTTCACCACGTCCCAGGCCCACACGCGGTCGCCGTAGTGCGCGGCGACGGCGTTCACGTGGGTCTCCAGGCGGCTGAGGATGAGCTGCTGGTGCGCGCGCGTGTTCTGGAGCGGTTCGCCGTCCGCGTCGAGGAACCACCAGGCCGGGGTCTGGTTGTGCCACAGAAGGGTGTGGCCCCAGATCCGCATCCCGTTGGCCTCGGCGAAGTCGACGATCTGGTCGGCCTTGCTGAAGTCGAAGACGCCTTCGGTGGGCTGGATCGATTCGGGCTTCATCTGGTTGCCGGTGGTCACCTGCGCGAAGTGCTTCGCGAGGAGCTCGGCGGGCTTGCCGACCACCTCGGGCGGTTCGACGGCGCAGCCGAGCGTGAAGTGGTCGGCGAGGAAGTCCTTGAGCGGCATGAGGTCCTGAATCTCCGGTTCGGTGATGCGGGTGAGCGTGAAGGCGTCGAGGAGGATCGGAGTGAGGCTCGAGGCGGACTCGACGTAGAACTGGAGCCGGTCGGCGGCCTGGCTGATCGAGTAGGTGCCGGAGAACTCGGTCCATTCGGCGTCGGTGACGGCGGTGTTCCAGACGACGCCGTCGTAGCTGGAGGCCCCGGCGGTGTCGCGCTGGACGGTGGTGCGCAGGTCCGCGGCGGTCTCGCCCGCGGGCAGGCGGAGGAAGACCTTGAGCTGGTAGCGGACCCCGACCTCGACGTGCGCCGTGATGTCGATGGCGGCGCCGTTCCAGGTGGCGGTGCGGCCGGTGATGAGGAGGCGCTGCTCGGGGTCGACGGCGACAGAGGCCGCGCCGCGGCCGGCCCAGCCTTCGGTGGTGCCCGTGGAGAAGTCGGTGGCGAGCAGCAGGTCGTCGGCGTGCGCCGGGCTCGCGGCGAGGGTGACGAACCCGGCCGGGATGAGTGCGGCGCCGCCGGCAGCGGCGGCCGCCGTGAGAACGGAACGGCGGCTCGCGGCCGGGCTGGAAGGGGTCGACATCGGTGGCGCTCCTTGAGGGTGAGGGGTCCGGCCGCTCCTACGGGGGGTCGTGGAGCGACCGGAGGTCGCGATCATTTCCGAAACTCTCGGAAACTTTCATTCAAAGTATTGATATGTTACGATCCTTTCGTCGGCGCTGTCAAGGCGCCGACATACCACTGTGGCGGAGATGTGAGGGGCTCTGCCGCAACAAGAAAGGGGACCGGCCTCACGGCCGGTCCCCTCAAAAGTCGTATGCGGCTACGCGCCTGTCCTATTCACCCTCGGGCTGCTCGATGAGGGACTGGATGTACAGGCCCTCGCCGATCTTCTCGAGGATCTCCAGCTGGGTGTCCAGGTAGTCGATGTGGTGCTCCTCGTCCTCGAGGATGCTCCTGAAGAGGTCCCGCGAGACGTAGTCCTTGACCGACTCCATGTGCTCGATGCCGCGCTTGAGGCGGTCGATCGCCTCGACCTCGATCAAGCGGTCGCACTCGAAGATCTCCTTGACCGTCTGCCCGATGCGCAGCGGGAACAGCCGCTGGTAGTTCGGCATGCCGTCAAGGAAGAGAATCCGGTCGGTCAGGATCTCGGCGTGGCGCATCTCGTCGATCGACTCGGACTTGGTGTACTTCGCCAGCTTGGTGTAGCCCCAGTTCTCCTGCAGCTTCGCGTGCAGGAAGTACTGGTTGATCGCGGTGAGCTCCGCGGTCAGCTGCTCGTTGAGGAATTCGATGACCTGCTTGTCGCCCTGCATTCCAATCCGTCCTTCCCGGTCCGTCAAGTGTCGATCCGATGACCGACGATCTCAGACTAGGACCAGGTAGGGGCCTATTTCCAGCCAGGAATACCTAAAATAGGACAACCTATCCTAACGCAGGACAACCTAAAGTGGCCGTCATTTCCGGTGAATCCGGCGATTGAGGAAGGGCTCAGGCGACCGCGGGGACGGCGCCGGTGAAATAACTCTCGATCATGTCGACCAGGCGCTCATGGCACGTGCCGCAGCTCGTGCCGGCGTCGCAGGCCTCGCCGATGGCCTCTTCGGTGTGCGCGCCCGCGCTGATGCAGTCACGGACTTCGTTCTCGTGAACTGCATGGCAGATGCAGGCGTACATGCACCGACCTCCAGAAAGGTTAGGGTCGACTAAAGAAGGCATGCCTAACCTACCCTGGATTTCGGGCCGTCGGCAACCCCCGTTCCGGTAGATCACTCGAACCCGATCGGACGACCCGCGCCCCGGTGGGCGCAGGCCGCCGCGGCACTAGCGGACCAGGTCGCTCACGACCTTCACGGCGTGCTCGATCCCGGCGTCGTCCACGTCGTAGTGCGTGAGCATCCGGCCCCAGTCCGGGCCGAGCACGGAGATCCGCACGCCCTGCTCGGCCGCCGCGGCGGCGACCTTCGCGATCCCGGGGATGCGGACGATCACGATGTTGGTCTCGACCTGGGAGGCGTCGCAGACGCCGAAGGGCTCGAGCGAGCGCGCGAGATGCTGCGCACGGGCGTGGTCCTCGACCAGGCGGTCGATGTGATTGGCGAGGGCGTACCGCCCGGCCGCGGCGAGGAACCCGGCCTGGCGCATACCGCCGCCGAGGCGCTTGCGGATGACGCGGGCGCGGGCGGCGCGCTCCGCGTCGGTGATGAGCAGCGACCCGACGGGCGCGCCGAGGCCCTTGGAAAGGCAGACCGAGACGGTGTCGAAGAGGCCGCCGTACTCGCTGAACGGGACGCCGGTGGCGGCGTGGGCGTTCCAGATGCGGGCGCCGTCGAGGTGGAGGCCGAGGTCGTAGACGTCGGCGAGCGCGCGCAGGGCGCGGAGCTCCTCGATGGGCTGGACGGTGCCGCCGCCGATGTTGTGGGTGTTCTCGACGGCGATCGCCCGCGTCGTGGTCGCGTACGGGTTGGGCAGGTTGATCATCGGTTCGATGAGCGCGGCGTCGAGGCGGCCGTTCGGGACGGTCCAGGTGCGGGTGGTGATGCCGCCGAGCGCGGCGGCGGCGCCCATCTCGAAGTTGACGACGTGCGCTTTGACGTCGCAGAGGAGTTCCTCGCCGGGGCGCACCAGGAGCTGCAGGCCGATCTGGTTGGCCATGGAGCCGGTCGGGGTGAAGACGGCGGCTTCCTTGCCGAAGAGGGCGGCGGCCTCGGCCTCGAGGGCGTTGACGGACGGGTCCTCCCCGTACACGTCGTCGCCGACGTCGGCGCTGGTCATGGCTTCGAGCATGGCCGGGGTCGGCCGGGTCACGGTGTCGGAGCGGAGATCGACGATCATGGGCCGACCCTACTGCGCGGCAAGCGCGGTCCGCGAGGCGGCGGAACGCGGTCAGGCGGACTCGGTCGACATGCCGTCGAGCACCAGGTCGAGGAGCAGCGCGCGGACGCGCTCGGAGCCCCACTGGTGGTGGAGGCGCAGGTGGACGTAGGGCCAGCAGACGGTGTTGAAGACGAGGACCCCGGCTTCCTCGGGGGCGGTCGGGGGTGCGAGCGAGCCGTCGGCCACACCGTCGAGGATGAGGCGCACGAGCGGGGCGACCACACTGTTTTCAGAAGCGCTGTCGCCGGGTTCCTCGAACAGGCCGGTCTCGTGGAAGGCCGTGTCGAACGCGGCCAGCAGCGCGAGGTGGCGGTCGAGGACGGCGCACATGGCCTCCAGCGCCAGGCGCAGGCGTTCGCGTCCGGTGCCGGCGGCGGTGAGCACCGGCCACATCGACTCGCGGTAGTCCAGGAGCAGGCGGCGCAGCAGCTCCTGGCGCAGCTCCTCCTTGCCGCCGACCTGGCGCCAGAGCGTGGCGCGCGAGACGCCGGCTCGGTCGGCCACGTCGCCCATGGTGAGGCGGTCCCAGCCGGTCGTCCCGAGCACGTCGGTGGCGGCGGCCAGCAGCTTCTCGTCCATCGTGGTCCTTCCCAGGGCGTTGACGCGGGCCATCATCCCATGAAACACAGTGTTGCATCAACTGGAACCGTCTGTATCATCGAGGCATGTCGCTTCGAGACCACTTGGTCGACACCACCCCACTGCGCGTCAGCCGCGATTTCCGCTGGCTCTACATCGGGCGCACCGGCCTCCTGTTGGGCGCCATGCTCACCGAGACCGCCCTGATCTGGCAGATCTACCAGATCAGCGGCTCGAACCTGGCCGTCGGCGCGGCCGCCGCCTCCGGCGGCATCGGCATCGTCGCCGGGCTCCTGCTCGGCGGCGTCCTCGCCGACCGCTTCGACCGGCGCCGGATCCTCCTCGCCGTCCGTGTGCCCGGCCTCCTGGTCGCAGTGGCGCTCTTGATGAACGCGCTCCAGGACGAACCGCTGCTGTGGTTTCTGTTCGCGGCCGTCGTCGCGGACACCTTCCTCGCCGGACTCAGCATCCCCGCCTCGTTCGCGGCCGTCCCGTCCCTCGTCGGCCAGGAGAACGTCGCCAGCGCCTCGGCGCTCAACGGCCTCACGGGCCAGCTCACGGGCGTCGCCGGTCCGGCCCTCGCGGGCGTGGTCATCGCCGCGGGCGGCACCGCGTGGTGCTACGGCCTGAACGTGCTCGGCTTCGTGGTGTTCGCCGTGGCGATGATCTTCGTCGGCCCGATGCCGCCCGACCGCGGGGACGGGGACGAGAAGGAGACGGACACGTATTCGCTCAAGGACGCGTTCGCGTTCGTGCGGCGCAACAAGGTCGTGGCCGGGGTGCTGCTCATCGACATCATGCCGATGCTGTTCGCGTACCCGAAGGGCCTGTTCCCGGCGCTGGCGACCGAGCAGTTCCACGGCGGGGCGGTGGCGTTCGGCCTGCTGTCGGCGGCGGCCGGCGTCGGCGCGTTCCTCGCGGCGGCGTTGAGCGGCAAGGTCACGAAGGCCGCCAAGCCCGGCGTGGTGGTCATCATCGCGGCGGGGCTGTGGGGCGCGGCGATGGTGGGCGTGGCGCTGTCGCCTTGGCTCGTGCTGGGTCTGGTGTTCCTGGCGCTGTCGGGGGCGAGCGACCTCGTCTCGGAAGTACTGCGGACGGGCCTCTTGCAGAACCACACGCCGGACCGGCTGCGCGGGCGCGTCACGAGCCTGTGGCTGGCGCAGGCGACCGTGTCGCCGGCGCTCGGCAACCTCCAGGCCGGGGCGCTCGCGGGACCGTTGGGACTCAGCGGCGCGATCCTCGCCGGCGGCGTGGCGTGCGTCGCCGGAGTGGCGGTCGTGGGCTGGAAGCTCCCGGCCTTCCGCAACGCGACGATGGAAGCACCGCAGCCGCAGCCCGCGGCGGTTTAGTACGGGTTGTCGCCGTTGCCGATGCCGAGGACGGGGAGGTACATCCGCTCGCCGTCGGCGGTGAAGCCGTCGTAGACGATGTCGAACAGGTCTTGGATGCCGAAGGCGCGCAGGGCGTCCACCATCATGTGGGCGGCCTGGTTGGTGGCGGTGCGGTCGGTCGAGTTGAAGCTGCGCGACCAGTTCGGCTGCGAGCCGCTGGGGGCGCGGAAGCCCATGCTCGGCAGGTTCGACAGGCCGGAGCGCCAGGCGCCGCTCACGGCGGCGCTGGCCTCGACGCGCAGGCCGCCGTCGACGAACGCGGCCACGTACCTCGCGGACCAGTCGCCGGTGCGCAGCAGCACGGTGCCGGCGGTGTCCACTACGGGCACGTCGGCGGACATGTCGGCCAGGAGCGAGGAGAGCCGCTCGGTGAACTCGCCCATGTCCTGGCAGGCGGGCTCGGGCGGGCGCTGGCCGGCGCGGGCGTAGGCGGCCCAGCCGGAGATGTCGCCCTTGCCGACGGCGTGGGCCTCGAGCTGCTCGAAGAGCTCGGGCGAGAGCAGGCGGAGGGTGACGCCGCCGTGGAAGCGGCGCAGGTGCAGTTCGAAGATGAGGCCGTCGCGGTACCAGCGGATCCAGGGGCCGCCGTCGCCGCCGCGGATCTCGGGGGCGCCGAGTTCGCTCATCATGGTGCGCAGGACTTCGCGGAAGATGAGGGTGCGGTGCTGCTCGCCTTGGCGGCCGCGTTCGGCCGAGCGCAGGACCATGACCTCGATCGAGTAGAAGTCGGCGCGTCCGGAGATCGGGGTCTGGGGCGGGACGGAGTCGGCGATCGCGTTGCCGGTGTCGTAGCCGGTCTCGGCGCGCCACATGCCGATGTCGACTTCAGCTGAGCGCACTTGCCAGCCGAGGTCGGTCATGCCGCGCTGCAGGTCCGCCTTGTTCCAGCGCCCGAAGTCGGTTTTCCTGGCACGACGGAGCAGGTCGACCAGCTGCGCTTCACTGATCCGATGTGTGCCGAGCATCCGGTACCGTGCCAATCCGTCCGTAGGTGGGGCTGCGGGCGACGCCCGGCGTGCCACTGCGGTTAGGGTAGCCTTGCCTGCGGTAGCGGGTCTGAGAGGTTAGGGTTGGCAGTTGTCCGATACTGTGCGGCAAGACACGCTCGTCAGCCTACTAGGCGGCAAGCGCGGCGCCTTCGACGCCACCGCCCCCCTCGTGGTGTTCATCCTCACTTGGATCCTCACCGGTAACTCGATCGCTTGGGCCGCAGGGGCTTCGCTTCTCTCCGCCGCCGTGATCGCGGCGGTCCGCCTCAAGCAGCGCCGCAAACCCCGCGCCGTCATCCTCGGCCTGCTCAGCGTCGCGGTCGCCTGCCTGATCGTCCTCTACACCGGACGCGCGCAGGACATCCTCCTCCCCCGCATCGTCTCCAACGCCGCCAGCGCCCTGGTCTGGACCGGCTTCATCGTCTTCCGCCGCCCCCTCCTCGGCCTCATCGTCGGCGGCCTCCTCGGCCAGAAGACCCGCTGGCGCCAGGACCCCGACCTGATGCGCGCTTACAGCGCCGCCTCCTGGGTCTGGGTCGCGATGTACACCGTCCGGGTCGCCATCCTCACCCCGTTCTGGAACAGCGACGAGGAACGCCTCGCAGTCGTCGCCGGCGGCATCGCCCAGGTGGCGCTCTCCTGGCCTCTGCTCGTCCTGTGCCTCATCGTCAGCGGCTGGGTCATCAGAGCGATCCTCCCGAAGGACCACCCGGGCATCCGCCACCCGGTGGACCCGGCAGCGACCTCCGAGCCGGAGAAGACCGCTTCGTAACACGGGCCTCCTTCCGCCCCAAGAGAAACAAGATCCGGTCAGATTGCCGACAGAGGGCTCTGCATCGCTTCTATATCGATGTGCGCACCAATACATTCGACAGCATGGAAGGCAACGCTCGCGGTCTCCGGAATCCGCTCCTCAGCGATGAGGAACAGGCCGCGCTCAAACCAGAGGCGCACGCCGTCTCGTACCCGAAGGGCGCGACCCTCACGCGGGCCGGCGAGCACTCGGACTACGTGCTCTATCTCCGCTCCGGCCATGTGAAGTCCTGCACGCATGACCCACTGGCGATTTTCGGCATCCACGGGCCCGGCTCGGTCATCGGCGAACTCGCGTCCCTCACGGGAGAGCCGAGGGGCACCGACCTGGTCGCGTTGACCCCGATCGACGTGCTCCACATTCCCGGCGACGTGTTCCTCAAACTCCTCCAGTCGAACCGGTAGATCCACCTGGAGTTGACGCGTCGACTGGCGAAGCGAGTCCGCGAACTGGGCGAGGTGCAGGAGGAGTCGTTCCTGACGAACGAACGGCGACTCGCCCGGGCGATCCTCAGGATCATCGACTCCGGCATCGGCACCGAGAGTGGGAGCGGCCTCACGATCGCCGGTCTCAGCCAATCCGACCTCGCCGACCTGGCCCGCATCTCTCGGGAAGCGGTATCGGGCGTGCTCAAGGAGTTCAAGGATCGCGGCACCGTCTCGACCGGGAGAGAGCGGTTCACCATCCACGACACCGCCGCGATCGAGGCGCTCGCCATGCGCCGCGACCGCCCCCTCATCTAGTCCTGAAACGGACGGAGCCAACATGTCAGGCATTGACTTCAGCCTTCTCCAGCCGATAACCGCGGTATTTGGCTCTGTCGCGGCAGTCGCCGCGGTTGTGGGTGCCGTGATCCAGTACAAGTCGGCCAAGCTCGAACTGCGAGCGAGGCGGCAGGACCGAATGCCCCCTTGGCCGCCAAATCAGCCGGAGCGATCGGACGATGGGGAGCCGCCGCGGTGAACCGCGTCCGGGGTGAGGTCTACAACGGCTTCAAGCTGATCGAATTGCTCCGCAGCCATGTGCCGTTGGACTTCGATCCTGATGACTTCCTGATCGCCGGGAGTGCCCGGCTTTGGGCAGGAGGCATCACATCGCGCTTGTCCGATCTTGATCTCGTTGCACGTCCCGGAAGCGATACCTGGCGGCGGGCACAGGAGCTCGCGTTCACGCATGCGCTGGTCTTCGACGCCGACCCGTTGCGGCTCAGCGATTACACCGGAGACAAGATCGCGCGCCTCTACAGCGGAGTGATAGAGGTCTCCGAGCACTGGATCTTGCCTGGGAGCGACACGGAGATGCTCCTCGAGAGGGCTGAGGTCATTGACGGACTGAAATACCTTCCACTCACTGAGGTCATCGCGTACAAACACATGCTGAGCCGCCCCAAGGATCTTTCCGACCTGCAGGCGATCGACGCGCATCTCGACCGCGCCGGCCCGCGACCCCACCTCCTTCCGAAAATATGCGACGCTGTTATCCAGCAGCACAACTGATGGAGCACACCATGGGAACCCCACCGTCCATGGCCGCGAAACACGCGCTTGATGAGGTCCACCGACAGATCGACCACGCGCGGGTCAATGTGGCCCATGCGGACACCAAGGCGGCTCTCCTCGCCGCTGGGGCCATTCCCATCACCGCGCTTCTGCTCGCCGCGCCCTCGTTAACGCAGCCGTTCGGCGTCTTCAGCGTTACGGCATGGGCCGCGGCCGCGTTCATGTCTGCCGGGATCGCCTTTCTCGGCGCTGCCGTGTGGCCGCGTCTCTCCGGGCATACAGGCATCCGCGTCGGTGCCCGCCACAGCCCGGAC
Source organism: Glycomyces rhizosphaerae (assembly GCF_042647865.1). NCBI lineage: Bacteria > Bacillati > Actinomycetota > Actinomycetes > Glycomycetales > Glycomycetaceae > Glycomyces > Glycomyces rhizosphaerae. Next base: position 26,206 of record NZ_JBHRWO010000015.1, on the reverse strand, counting down.
GAGATCATCAGGACAGTGCTGCGGCATTCCGCTGATTCGGAACGGCAGTTGCACCATGCCGCCGAGGAGTTGTCGATGCTCGCGACACTGGCATACGAGAAGTTCAAGCGGGTGCGGGCGGCGATGACGTGTTTCGCGGTCGCTGCTGTGCTCGTGCTGGTAACGGCACTCGCGTTCGTGGTGTCCGGCTGAACCGTGCCCAGGGCGGTCAGGCGATGAGGTCGGTGAGTTTCTCCGTGAAGAGGTCCGGGAACTGCAGGTTCCAGATGTGGCCGGCTTCGGGGATGACCTCGAGGCGGGCGTTGGGGATGGTTGCCGCCAGTTCTTCGGCGGGCTTGAGGTTTTCCTTGTCTCTTTCGCCGCAGAGGACCAGGGTCGGGATCTGGAGGTCGGTGAGGCGGGGGCGGAGGTCGAGGGCGGCGAGTTCGCCGAGGCCGTTGATGAAGGCCCGCTTGCCGGCGGTGCGCAGGTCTTCTTTGGCTTGGGTCTTGAGTTCGGGGCGGCCTCCGGCGTACATGCCCGACATCAGGGCGGTGATCATGCCGGTGGGCATGAGGCGCATCAGGTTGCGTTGGAGGGCGACGCCGGGGGCGTGGGCCGTGCCCCCGGAGAGGACCAGGTTCGCGACCCGGGACGGCTCGTCCAGAGCCGCGAGCATGGCGACCGTGGCGCCGACGGAGATGCCGACGAGGGTCACCGGGTCGGGTTCGGCGGCGATGAGTTCGGCGATCTCGAAGGCCGCGGGTTCGAGGCCGAAGGGGCCGGGGGTCCCGCCGTGGCCGGGGAGGTCGGGGGCCAGCACCTTGTGGCGGTCGCCGAGGGCCGCGACCTGGGGCTGCCAGGCGCGGCTGCTGGATCCGAGGGCGTGGACGAGGACGATCGTGGTCATCAGGGTCTCCTCCGTGGGTGCTTGTGGGGGCCCTGTGACCCTAGTCGACCCGTGCGACATCAGGCCTCGCGAATCACCGCGCTCTCGCCGGGCCTCAGGGAGAGTGCGGGAGCCCATGGCGTTCCGGTGAGGAGGTTCGTGCCCTTGGCCGGGACCTTGACGGGTTCCTCGCCGTGGTTGATCGCGAAGAGGTAGCTGCGGCCGTCCTCGTGGCTTCGGCGGACCAGTTCCAGGTCGGCGGGGGTGTCGGGGAAGTCGCCCGCGACGCCGAGGCTCGCCAGGAACGGGTCCAGGTCGGCGAGGCGGGTGGCGAGGTACCAGACTTCGCCGCGGCCCACCTTGCGGCGGAAGACGGCTCCGGTCTCCGGATAGTCCTTGAAGGTCGCCAGCGTCTCGGCGTCCACGGCGTGGGTCACCTCGGACCAGGTCTCGCCTTCCCAGCCGTTGTCAAGAGCCGCCTTGTCGCCCTTGGGGATCGGGACGAACTCCTCGACGCGGACGCCCATGAGGTCGCCGAGGGCGCCGGGGAGCCCGGGGTGGACGTGCTCGTTGCTGTCCACGATGCCGGAGTACGGGCCGACGACGAGGGCGCCGCCGCCTTCGACGTAGGCGCGCAGGTGCGCGTCGTCGTCGAGGAGGTACAGGTGCGGTGCGAAGACGTACTCGTAGCCGCTGAGGTCCCATTCGGGGTTCACCAGGTCGGTGGTGACGCCGCGCTTCCAAAGGGCCGCATGCCAGCGCCGCAGTTCCGGGTACGTGTCCATGTCGGCGGAGGGCTGGCCGGGGGTGTCGGCGGCCCAGGCCGAGTTGAAGTCGAGGAGGATCGCGGCGCGGGAGTCCACGGTGGATCCTTTGATCTCGGCGAGGTCCCGCAGCCAGGCGCCGAGCTGCTTGACTTCGCGGAAGACCTTGGAGTCGGTGCCGCCGTGGGGCACCATCGCGGAGTGGTAGCGCTCGGCGCCGTAGCGGGAGGCGCGCCATTGGAAGTACATGGCGCCTTCGGAGCCTCGCGCCACATAGGAGAGTGAGTGGCGCAGGAGGTCCCCTGGCCGTTTGGCGAAGTAGCCGCGGCGCCAGGCGGAGGAGTTGGAGGACTGCTCCAGGAGCAGCCAGGGGCTGCCGGCGGCGAGGCCGCGGGAGGCGTCGGCGCCGAACGCGACCTGCGCGGGCCAGCCGATCGCGTCGTCGGGCAACAGGTAGTGGTCGGTGGCGATCAGGCGGTTCGGGCCGGTCGCGTGCTCGCCCCAGCGGTGGTAGTCGAGGCCGGCGAAGTTGCCGCTGACCATGAGGTTGGTGGTGATGGGCTTGTCGGGGCCGTGGGCTTCGATGGCTTCGGCTTCGGAGCGGAAGAGCTTCAGGAGCGCATCGGAGGAGAAGCGCCGGAAGTCGAGCACGAGCCCTGGGTTCGGGGTCTCGGCGCAGATGCGCGGGGGCAGGACTTGGGACCAGTCGCCGTAGGTCTGGGACCAGAACGTGGTGCCCCACGCGTGGTTGAGGCCGTCGAGGTCGCCGTGGCGTTCTTGGAGCCAGGCGCGGAAGGCGTCCGCAGCGAAGTCGCACGTGCAGGAGCGGTAGTACTCGTTGCCGACGTGCCACATGGCGAGGGCGGGGTGCCGCGCATAGCGTTCGGCGAGCCGGGTGGCCATTTCCACCACGGCCGCTTGGAAGACCGGGGCGTGCGGGCAGTATTCGGCGCGGGCGCCGGAGTTCAGCGTGAGGCCTTCGGGATTCACCGGGAGGGTCTCAGGGTGCGCCTGGGAGAACCACGGCGGCGGCGAGGCGGTGGAGGTGGCGAGGTCGGCTTGGATGCCGCCTGCGGCGAGGAGGTCCATGATGGCGTCGAGTTGGGTGAAGTCCCACTCCCCCGGACCGGGATTGACGCTGGCCCAGGCGAAGATGTTGACGCTGACCAGGTTGACCCCGGCTTCCCGCATGAGGCGGATGTCCTCGTCCCAGACCTCGCGGGGCCACTGCTCGGGGTTGTAGTCGCCGCCGTAGGCCAGGCCTTCGACAGTGGGGATGATGTCGGTGTTCCTATGTGCCACAGGTGATCCTTCGGCGTTCGGCACGGTCGGGAGACGTTGCTCGGCGCTGGGCTTGACAGCGCTTTCCAGTTGGGGACTCGTGGATTCTGCCTCTACGATCCCCTGCAAGTCAAGCTCTGCCCGGCGCACGCAGCGCGCGCCGTCCAGCAGCGGGATCTCACCGGTCGCGCAGCGGTGCCAGTGACGCCGGTCGATGCCGCTAGGGGCGCTGGCGCGAGCGCGGGAGGCCGCGCTTGTAGGCGTCCCAGATGCTGCGCATCACGAAGATCTTCTCGTCGAGCCCGTCGTCGACCGAGAGCCCGCGCCCCGAGTACGGCGCCTGGAGTCGCCACGGCTTCTGCTCGGGGTCGAGGAGGTAGACCACGGGCACCGTACGGCTCGCGCGCCGCTCGGCCCGGATGTCGGCGACGTCCGTCCAGGCGGCGTACCGCTCGGTGTGCTTCTGGGACGCAACGGCTTTGAGCGGATGGATCCCGCGTTCGTCGAGCACCACCCCGCGGTTGCGGGCGCCCGCGTAGGCCACCCCGAGCGCGACGGCGATCGCGACGAGGAAGAGCGCGAGCAGCGTGTAGTGGTACCAGTGGCCGACCGAGAGCATGTAGGCGACGGCCGGGACGAGGGCGGCGACGAGCGAGAGGGAGGAGAGGAACAGCGCGCGGCCGAGCACCTGGCGCGTCGTCGGACGGAATGTGATCTTGACGGCCACGTCCACCCCCACCAGGCTTGTGCCGCTGCTGTTGAGGTGATCGTGCCACGTTCAGCGTGCGCGTCAAGCGACAATCCGACAGAAACCGGACCGGCCACTTTGCGCCACCCGCGTCCGGGTGTGTCAGGCTGGTGCCATGACGAGTCCCGATGCCTCCACCGGTCCCGAATCCGGCACCTCGGCGTCGCCGCGCAGCAGGCGACGGCTGCGGGTCCGCCGCCCGGCGGCGATCACCGGCGCGGCCTTCGTGGCCTGGCTGACGGTGACCCCGCTTTCGTTGGCGCTCATGATCGAGCAGCCGCTGTGGGGCCCGTTCTCGGTGGCGCTGGGCTTCGTGCTCCTCCTCGCGCCGGTCGGGGTCTCGATGTGGGCCTGGCGCTCGGGCGTGGACGTGACGAGCGAGGGCATCGCGGTCCGCGGCCTGTTCACGAGCCGCACCATCGCGTGGAAGCACATCGACGGCTTCGCCACCGGCAACGAGGGTGTGGCGGCCATATTGGATGACCAGTCCCAGGTCCGCCTGGACCCGCTGAAGCCCGAGAACCTCCCCCAGGTCCTCGCGATCGGCGGCCAGGAGCTCCGGACCGCGGACGAGGGCTAGTAGCCGTCGACCACGACGTTGTCGAGGGGCTCGCCCGCCGCGAAGCGACGGATCTGGGCCCCGATCGGGGCGTAAGCGCGGTCGAGGGTGCCGTCCACTGAGGCTCCGGCGTGCGGGGTGATGAGCGCGCCTTCGAGGTCCCAGAGCGGGTGGTCCGCGGGCAGCGGTTCGGGGTCGACGACGTCCACGGCGCAGCGCAGGCGGCCGGAGGCGACCTCGGCGACGAGGGCGTCGGTGTCGACGATCGGGCCGCGCGCGGCGTTGACCAGGAGCGCGCCGTCCTTCATGTGCGACAGGAACTTCGCGTCCACGAGGCCGCGCGTGGCGTCGGTGAGCGGCAGGATCAGGATCACCACGTCGCAATCGGGCAGCAGCCCTTCGATCCCGTCGATGGCATGGACGCCGGGCCGTTCGCGGCGGGCCACCTTCTCCACTTCCGCGCCGAGGACGGTGAGGACTTCGGCGACCTTCTCGCCGATATCGCCCGCGCCGACGACGAGGGCGCGCTTGCCGACGACGGTGGTGGTCCACTCGACCTTCCACTCGTGTCGGGTCTGCTTGCGCGCGAAGACGTCGAAGCCGCGCATCGAGGCGATGACCGCGCCGATGGTCCATTCGGCGGTGACGCCGGTGTGCACGCCGCGGGCGTCGCAGAGGGTCACGCCGCTCGGGACGGCCGGGACCCAGACCTCGGCTCCGGCGCTGAGCAGCTGGATCGCCTTCAGCGAGGTCATGTCACGCAGCGGGGTCGTGACCTTCGACCGGGCGAGGAACGGCGGGACCCAGAAGTCGAGGGTCGCCGGATCGGACGGGTAATCGCCGCGCCCGTCGTAGACCTCGACGTCGACGCCTTCGGGCAGCGGACCGAGCATCGCGCGGCCCTCCTCGTGCGCGATCCAAACCTTCACGGCCACAGCCTCTTCCCCCGCTCGTCGTCCTCGGCTCCGCGCGCTCGCGCCAATCTCGGGATTGATCCTATAGGATCCTGGATTCGGCGCCGCGGGGGTTAGCGCGGCCCGAGTCGGGGAACAAAGAGGCGTGGAAAACCGCACGTCCGCATCGTCGGGCTTGACCTATAGTCTTGGGGCCATGCGCAGGTTGCTCCAGGCCGCGGCGGCCACCGCCGCCGCACTCACGCTCGCGTCGTGCTCCTTCGGCGAGCCGCCCGAGCCCGAGACCGGCGAGCCGCCGAACCTCCCCACGCCCTCCGGCGCCCCCGAAGAGCCCGCCACGTACATGGACGTCGTCGCCCAGAACCTCGACGTCCCCTGGGGCCTCGACTTCCTGCCCGACGGCACCGCGATCGTCGGCGAGCGCACCACCGGCCGCATCCTCGCCCTCTCCGTCGCCGAAGACGGCACCGTCGGCGAGCCCGAAGAACTGCGCACCGTCGACATCGCCGACACCGGCGAAGGCGGCCTCCTCGGCCTCGCCGTCTCCCCCGAATACGACACCGACTCCACGGTCTACGCGTACTACACCACCGGCGACGACAACCGGATCGCCAAGATCAACCTCGAGACCGAAGCCGCCCCCGAACCGATCCTCACCGGGATCCCCTCCGGGCCCAACCACAACGGCGGCGCCCTCGAATTCGGCCCGGACGGCTTCCTCTACGCCGCCACCGGCGACGGCGGCGACGGCGACAACGCCCAGAACCCCGACTCCCTGGGCGGCAAGATCCTCCGCATCACCACCGAAGGCGAACCCGCCGGAGGCAACCCCGACCCCGACTCCCCCGTCTACACCTTCGGGCACCGCAACGTCGAAGGCCTCGCCTGGAACGCCGCCGGGCAGCTCTACGCCACCGAGTTCGGCCAGGACATCGCCGACGAGCTCAACCTCATCGAACCCGGCGCCAACTACGGCTGGCCCTACTTCGAGGGCAACGACACCGAGGACGCCTACACCGACCCGGTGGTCGTCTGGGAGCCGTTCGAGGCCTCCTGCGCCGGCGCGATCTTCCTCGAGGACGCACTCGTGACCGCCTGCCTGCGAGGACAGCGCCTCTGGATCGTTCAATTCGACCAGTCCGGTGCGCCCGCCGAGCCGCAACCGATCGTGGTGAACGAGTTCGGTCGTCTACGATCGGTCGCCATGGGCCCCGACGGGATGCTCTGGGTGACGACCTCCAACCGCGACGGCCGCTGCACCGATGAGCGCGGCTGCACCGCCAACGAGGCCGACGACCGGATCATCCGGTTCGCCACCAGCTCCTCGGCTCAGGGAAGAACCTGAACCGCATGCCCGAGAACGATCCCGCCGCAACCGAAAGGATCTCGATGAACGACCGGCTCGCCGCCGCCCTGCACCGCATCGAGCATGCCGCCCGCACCACCGGGAGGCATGCGACATCCTTGTGGCGCAGATCGAGAGCGAGCTGGACGCGGCTGCGGCGATCGAAACGGGCGAAGCGGGTCGCGGTGGTGGCCGCGATCCTGTTCCTCGGCACCGGCGCGGCCGCCGGAGGCCTCGCGCTCGTGGGCGGCACCAAGGCCGACATCGGGCCGTTCGACACCACGATGTCGCTGCACCCCGACCTCAGCGGCGAGACCGTCGTGACCATCCCCCCGCTCGGCGACGTCATCTTCGACAGCCACGACGGGCCGATCGGCCTCAACCTCAAACTCGACTCGGTCGACCCGGTCGAGGCCCAGACCATCATCAACACCCCCGGCGGCGTCACCTCCGCCTCCGAGAGCCTCGCCACGGACGTCACCGACGCGGTGGTCCGCGTCGTCATCGAGGCGCTGGCGATCGTGACGCTCTGCGGGCTGCTCGTCGGCGCGCTCGCGTTCCGGACCATGCGCCGCGCCCTGCTCACCGGGGTCACCTCGCTCGCGGTCACCGCCGCGCTCATGGGGTACGCGGCCACGACGCTGCGCGCCGAGTCGATCTCGCAGCCGCGCTATGAGGGCCTGCTCGCGTATGCGCCCAGCGTGGTCGGCAACGCCGAGGACATCGCCGTGAACTACGAGGAGTACGTGGCGAACCTCCAGAAGTTCGTCACGAACATCTCCGAGTTCTACGCGCTCGCGATGGACATGCCGCAGCTGGGCATCCAGGACGACTCGATCAAGGTCCTCCACGTCTCCGACATCCACCTCAACCCCTCGGCCTGGCACCTCATGGAGTCGGTCGTCGAGCAGTTCGACATCGACGCGGTGGCCGACACCGGGGACATCAACGACTGGGGCTCCGAGCAGGAGGCGGAGATCTTCTCGCGGGGCGTGGAGCAGATCAACTGCCCGTACGTGTTCGTCAAGGGCAACCACGACTCGGTGACGACGGTGGCCGCGCTCGCGTCCTACGACAACGTGGTCGTGCTCGACGGCGAGGTCCAAGAGGTGGCCGGCCTCCGGTTCGGCGGGGTCCCCGACCCCAGGTTCACGCCCGACAAGGGCGCCCAGCCCTCCAGCGAGTACGCGCAGCAGATGCTCACCGAGTCCGGCGAGCGCCTCAATGAAGCCATCCTGGCGGCGGGCGGTGCCGACCTCGCGATGGTCCACGAGCCTCCGATGGCGGTGCCGCTGACCGGGACGGTGCCGCTCGTGCTGGCCGGGCACACGCACGAACGGGCGGTGCAGGACCTCGGCGAGGGCACGACGCTCATGGTCGAGGGCTCCACCGGCGCGGCCGGGCTGCGGAACTTCCAGTCCGACGAGCCGATGAGGATGGAGATGGACGTCCTCTACTTCGACCCGGTCACGAAGGCGCTCACCGCGTACGACTCGATCTCGGTCGGCTCGGGCACCGAGACGGACGTGACCCTCGACCGCACGGTGATCCCGACCGAGGACCAGGTCGACGAGGGCGATATCCAGAGCGGCACGGAATCGACCGCACCGCAGCAGGACTGAAACCGTTCCCGGTTCTCGGATACACCGTGAGGTCAGTTTGGGCCGAGGCCGGGGCCTCTTCTCATGCCGTTCAGCCGGTCAGGGCGGGGCCGAGGACCACTGCCGCGACCGAGAAGTAGATGAGCAGGCCCGTCGCATCGCAGAGGGTCGAGACCATCGGGGCCGAGACCAGGGCCGGGTCGATGCCCACTTTCTTTGCCAGCAGCGGCAGCAGTGAGCCCACGAACGTGGACCAGGTGCAGATCAGCAGCAGTGTCAATCCGATGATGAAGCCGATGTCCCAGCCGTAGATGAAGCCGACCGCCGGGGCGCCGACGGCCGCGAGCATCGCGCCGAGCAGGAAGCCCACGCGCGATTCGCGCCAGGTGATGCGGAAGGCGTCGGAGAAGCGGACCTCGCCGACGGCCATGGCGCGGATGATCGTCACCGACGCCTGCGACCCGGAGTTGCCGCCGGTGCCGGTGAGCAGCGAGATGAACACCGCCAGGACCGTGACGTTCGCGAGGTAGCTCTCGTAGTAGTTGAGCACGGTCACGGTGAGCGAGGCGGAGACGGCGAGGATGAGCAGCCACACCGCGCGCTTGCGCGCGAGCATGAACACGCCCGCCGAGAGGTAGGGGCGTTCGAGCGGCTCGGCGGCACCGGCGCGGGCGGCGTCCTCGGTGTCCTCGGCTTCGAGGATCTCCATGGCGTCGTCCCAGGTGATGAGGCCGACGAGGCGGTCCTCGTGGTCGACCACCGAGAGCGCGATGAGGTTGGCCTCCTGGATGAGGCGGGCCGCCTCTTCCTGGTCGGTGTCGGTGGAGACCTGGTAGTGCTCGTCCGCGATGAGGTCGTGCACCAGCGAGTCGGGGTCGGCGCTCACCAGGTCGGCGAGGGTCACGGTGCCGAGGAGCTTGCGGTGCCCGTCCGTCACCGGGAGCACGTCGAGGTGCCGGGGACGTTCGCGCAGGTGGCGGATGCGCTCGATCGCGGCGGCGGCCGTCATCGACGCGCGCAGCGACACGTAGTCGGGCGTCATGATGCGCCCGGCCGACTCGGGCTCGTAGCCGAGGAGCTGCGCGGTCATGTGCCGCTCAGATGGGCTGAGCTGGCTCTGGAAGCGGGTCGCGACCTTCGCGGGCATCTCTTCGAAGAGCTTGGCCCGGTCGTCGGGCTCCATCGAGTCGAGCAGTTCGCGGACGGTGTCGGTCTTGAGGCCGTCGAGGAGTTCCTGCTGGTGGACGGTGTCGAACTCTTCGAAGACGGCGAGTGCGCGGTCTTTGGGGAGGAGCCGGAACCGGAGGGCCTGTTCGGCCAGATCCATACGGGGCAGCTCTTCGGCGAGTTCGACGGTCGAGGTGTCGGCGAGTTCCAGGCGGAGCGCCGCGAGCTCGTCTACCGCCGCGGGCGAAATAGGCTGGATGACTTGAGCCATGTCAGCCACCTCCAGTACATGAGGAAAGGGCCGTGCCCCCAACTCACGCAGCGGATCGATCGCCGTAGGTCAGGCTGCCCGCTTCAATGTAAGAGGACGCGGGGCACGGTAAAAGGAAAATGGGAAGAACGCGTCGGTATCTCGACTAGATCCGGGGTCATCACCCATGGCCCTCACCTCCTCCGGTCGGCCTGAAGCTTGCGCGGTCAAGGGTACCAATCGTCTGTGAATAACATCGCTCTCTGGGGTGCCCAAAGACTCGCGGCTCACACTGGGATTGAACGGACAGCGAACGCAAAAGGGCCGGACGGCTTCGGTGAAGCCTGCGAGCCGTCAATCGACTCAGTCCGGCCCTTCGCTATGTCTCGCTAACTCAGTTTGTCCAGGATGATCTGGCGGACCGTGCCGGCGTCGGCCTGGCCCTTGGTGGCCTTCATGACCGCGCCGATGAGGACGCCGGCGGCGGCGTGGGTGCCGCCGCGGATCTTGTCGGCGACGGCCGGGTTGGCGGCGATGGCCTCGTCGACGGCCTTCTCGAGCGCACCGGTGTCGGAGACGACCTCGAGGCCGCGCTTCGCGGCGACGTCGGCGGGGTCGCCTTCACCGGCGAGCACGCCGTCGATGACCTGGCGGGCCAGCTTGTCGTTCAGGCGGCCGTCGTCGACCATGCCCTGGAGCTGGGCGACCTGGGTCGGCGTGATGGCCAGCGCGGCGAGTTCCTCGCCGGACTCGTTGGCGCGGCGGGAGAGTTCACCGAGCCACCACTTGACGGCGCCGGACGGGCTGGTCCCGGCGGCGACGGTGGATTCGATGAGTTGGAGGGCGTCGGCGTTGACGACCGACTGCATCTCCTTGTCGCCCAGGGACCAGTCGGCCTGGAGGCGTTCGCGGCGCTTGCGCGGGGGCTCCGGGAGCTCGGATCGGAGCTGCTCGACCCATTCGCGGCTGGGCTCCATGACGGCCAGGTCGGGCTCGGGGAAGTACCGGTAGTCGGTGGCTTCCTCTTTGGAGCGTCCGGCGCGGGTCTCGCCGGTGGCCTCCTGGAAGTGGCGGGTCTCCTGGAAGATCCGCTCCCCCGCGTCGAGGAGCGCGGACTGGCGGCGCACTTCGTAGCGGACGGCGCGTTCGACCGAGCGCAGGGAGTTGACGTTCTTGGTCTCGGTGCGGGTGCCCCACTCGTCGCCGGGCAGGTTGAGCGAGAGGTTGACGTCGCATCGGAGCGACCCCTGCTCCATGCGGACGTCGGAGACGCCGAGGGCGCGGACGATGTCGCGCAGTTCGGCGGTGTAGGCGCGGGCGACCTCGGGGGCGAGGGCGCCGGTGCCCGGGACGGGCTTGGTGACGATCTCCACGAGGGGGATGCCGGCGCGGTTGTAGTCCACGAGGGATTCGGTGGCGCCGTGGATGCGGCCGGTGGCGCCGCCCATGTGGAGGGTCTTGCCGGTGTCCTCTTCGAGGTGGACCCGCTCGATCTCGACGCGGTACTCCTTGCCGTCGACGGTGACGTCGACGTAGCCCTCTTCGCAGAGGGGCTCCTCGTACTGGCTGGTCTGGAAGTTCTTCGGCATGTCCGGGTAGAAGTAGTTCTTCCGGGCGAAGCGGGTCCATTCGGCGATGCGGCAGTTCAGGGCCAGGCCGATCTTGATGGTCGCTTCGATCGCGGCCTTGTTGGCGACCGGGAGGGCGCCGGGCAGGGCCAGGCACACGGGGCAGACCTGCGTGTTCGGTTCGGCGCCGAAGGTGGTGGAGCAGCCGCAGAACATCTTGGTGTTGGTGTCGAGCTCGATGTGGGTCTCGAGGCCGAGGACGGGCTCGTAGGTCTCGACGGCCTTGTCGTAGTCGTTCAGCTTCGTCATGACGCTAGTTCCCTTCGATCTCGGGCGCGGTGTCGGCGAGCAGGGTGTCCTGGGTGGACTCCAGGGCGGCCGCGACGCGGTAGGTGATGTCGTCGCCCATGACCGGGCCCATGACCTGGAGGCCGACGGGCATGCCCTCGGAGAGGCCGACCGGGACGGAGACGCCGGGGCCGCCGTAGAGGTTGGTCGGGATCGTGTAGAGGTCGGCGAGGTACATCTGGTACGGGTCGCCGGTGCGCTCGCCGAACTTGAAGGCGATGAACGGCGTGGTCGGGCTGATGATCGCGTCGACCTGCTCGAAGGCCTTCTCGAAGTCCTGCTTGATGAGCGTGCGGACGAGCTGGGCCTTGCCGTAGAACGCGTCCACGTACCCGGCGCTGAGCGCGTAGGTGCCGAGGATGATGCGGCGCTTGACCTCCGGGCCGAATCCGGCTTCGCGGGTGAGGCTCATGACCTCTTCGAGCGAGTGCTTGCCGTCGTCGCCGGCGCGCAGGCCGTAGCGAACGCCGTCGTAGCGGGCCAGGTTGGAGGAGGCCTCGGACGGGGCGATGAGGTAGTAGGTCGGCAGCGCGTAGGTGAAGGACGGGCAGGAGACCTCGACGATCTCGGCCCCGAGCTTCACGAGCTGTTCGACGCCGGCCTCGTAGGCGGCGATGACGCCGGGTTCGGCGGCGTCGGTGCCTTCGGCGAACTCCTTGACGACGCCGAGCTTGACGCCGCTGAGGTCCCCGGTGGCGCCGGCTTTGGCGGCGGCGACCACGGGCGGGACGGGCGCGTCGATCGCGGTGGAGTCGCGCGGGTCGTAGCCGGAGATGATCTCGTGGAGCAGTGCCGCGTCGAACGCGTTGCGGGCCACCGGACCCGGGGTGTCCAGTGAGGACGAGAAGGCGATCAGGCCGTAGCGGGAGTTGGACCCGTAGGTGGGCTTGGCGCCGAAGGTGCCGGTGACGGCGCCGGGCTGGCGGATGGAACCGCCGGTGTCGGTGCCGATGGCGAGCGGGGCCATCTTGGCGGCGACGGCCGCGGCCGAGCCGCCGCCGGAGCCGCCGGGGATGCGCCCGATGTCCCACGGGTTCAGGGTCGCGCCGAACGCGGAGTATTCGGTAGAAGAGCCCATGGCGAACTCGTCCATGTTGGTCTTGCCGAGGATCGGCATCTTCGCGGCCTTGATGCGCTCGACGATGGTGGCGTCGTAGGGCGGGATCCAGCCTTCGAGGATCTTGGAGGCGGCGGTGGTCGGCATGCCCTTGGTGACCACGACGTCCTTGACGGCGATCGGGACGCCGGCGAGCGGGCCGAGCTTCTCGCCACGGGCGATGGCCTCGTCGACCTCGCGGGCGGTGGCGAGCGCGCCTTCGCGGTCGACGTGGAGGAAGGCCTTCACAGTGCCGTCGATCGCGTCGATGCGGTCGAGGTGGGCCTCGGTGATCTCGTAAGAAGTGGCGCGGCCCGTGCGGATGGCGTCGGCCATGTGGGCGGCGGTCTGGTCGATTGCGCGGTGTCCGGTCATGGCTAGGCCTCCTCGTCCAGGATGCGCGGGACGCGGAAGCGGTCCTCGAACGTGTCGGGGCCGCCGGCGAGGGCGGCTTCGCGGGGCAGGGACGGCTGAGGCTGGTCTTCCCGGAAGACGTTCACCAGCGGCACCGCGTGCGAGGTCGGCTGGACGCCGTCCGTGTTCACTTCGGCGAGCGTCTTCATCGATTCGAGGATGACGTCGAGTTGGCCGGCGAAGGCGTCGAGCTCGTCATCGGTGACTTCGAGGCGGGCCAGTCGCGCCAGGTGCGCGACTTCCTCGCGTGAAATCGTACTCACGACAGGTGTTTCCTAACGGTTACTAGCTGCGGGAAGACCAGTCGAGTCTAGGCCGTGCGCGGCGCGGACCCGCGCTGGGCACCCGTGGAATGTGGGCTTGCCGCAGAGTGTGACGGACGCATCCCGAAAACCACTTGGCATCGATAGAGCAGGGTGGATATGACCCCCTAGCCAGTGCGCATGTGACGTGATACTCTTTCGTCACTGGTTCGGAACGGGTTTCCTGGTTTCCTTTCTGTTTCCTTGCTAATAACGAGTCGGTGGGTGTTCCGACTTGTGGTGGTGTTCTCGAGCCAGTGCAGGCCCCGGGCGAAAGCCCGGGGCCTGGTTTTGTTTGGGCTACAAAGTATTCGCGCTCGAAGCGAGTGCGCCCTCCGGAGCCGGCTCAGCCGCTTCGATATCCCCGTGCCAGGCCCGCCAGAGAGCGGCGTAGTGGCCGTCGAGCGCGATCAACTCGTCGTGATTCCCCAATTCGGCGACCCTTCCGTCTTCGACCACCGCGATGCGGTCCGCGTCGTGCGCGGTGTGGAGCCGGTGCGCGATCGCGATCACGGTGCGGCCCTCCAGGACCGCCCCGAGCGCCCGCTCGGTGTCGCGGGCCGCGCGCGGGTCGAGCATCGCCGTGGCCTCGTCGAGGATCACCACATCGGGGTCGGCCAGGATGATCCGCGCCAGCGCGATCTGCTGGGCGCTCGCCGCGTCCAGCTCCCGGTTCTTGCCGCCCAGCGGCGTGTCGAGGCCTTCGGGCAGGTCGAAGACCCAGTCCGCGCCGACCGCGGCGAGGGCCTCGTTCAGCTCCTCGTCCGTGGCTTCGGCTTTGGCGAGGACCAGGTTGTCCCGCAAGGAAGCCGTGAAGACGTGGTGCTCCTGGGTCACCAGGGTGACGCGCTTGCGGCGCTCGTCGAGCGGCAGCGCGGCGACGTCGACGCCGCCGATCGCGGCGCGGCCTTCGCGGGGCACGTCGGACCCGGAGATGAGCCGCGCCAGCGTCGACTTGCCTGCGCCGGAAGGGCCGACCACGGCGAGGCGCTGCCCGGCGGGGACGTTCAGGGTGACGCCGTGGAGCACGTCGCGGGGGCTGGTCGGGTAGGCGTAGCGGACCTCGGTGAGGTCCACGGTGCCGTCGACCGGGCGGGCGGTCGTGGCTCCCGATTCGGTGTCCTCGGCTTCCGCGACGCCTTCGATGCGGGACATGGCCGCGAAGCCGCGCTGGACCTTCTCGACCCACATGAGGAGGTGGTCGATCGGGAACATGATCTGGCGGGTGAGCACCGCGCAGGCGGCGACGGTGCCGAGGGTGACCGTGCCGTTGAAGTAGAACGCGCCGCCCACGAGCAGCACGGTCGCGGTCGGCAGGGCGTACGCGCCGTCGAGGAACGGGAAGAAGACGCTGCGCAGGAACAGGGTGTAGCGGGCGGCTTTCCAGTGCTTGGCGACCGTGTCGTCCCCGGCGCCGTCGCGCTGGGAGCGAAGGCGGTAGGCCTCGGTGGTGCGGGCGCCGTCGGCGGAGGCGCCGATGGTGTCGCCGATGGCGGATTCGGCATGGCGTTCGGCTAGGTAGCCGTTGCGGCCGCGCTTGAGGTACCAGCGGGTGCCGATGTACAGCGGCGGGACGACGACGAGCATGCACAGGCCGAGCAGCGGGCTCGCGATGAGCATGGCGCCGAAGAAGACCAGGACCTTCAGAAGCGAGACGGTGATCTGCGGCAGGCCGTCGCGGAACAGCACCCCGGCCTCGGGCACGTCGGCCGAGGAGCGGGTCATGAGGTCGCCGGAGCCGGCCTGTTCGACCACGGGCATCGGCAGGCGCAGGGCGCGTTCGACGAACTGGACGCGCATCCGCGCCGAGAGGCGTTCGCCGAGGCGGTAGGACACGAAGGTTCCGGCCCAGGTGAAGGCCACGACGACGACGATCGCGGCCACGATGCCGAGCGCGAGCCGGTCGATCTCGGCCGCGCCTGAACCGGCGGCCAGCTGGTCGAGCATGTCCCCCAGCAGGATCGGGGCGACGGCCGCGGCGACGGCGGCGACCAGGTGCAGGCTGACCGCGACGACGGCGCGGCGCTTCTCGGTGCCGAGGAGCCTGAAGAACGCGCGGCGGACCGTAGGGCTGTCGGCGATCGGCAGCTGGTTCGTGCTCTTGTCGCTCATAGTGCTCTCACTCATTCAGATCCCCTGGTGACGAGTGCGCGGTAGTCGGCGTGCTCGGCGACCAGTTCGCGGTGCGTGCCGTGGGCGATGACCTTGCCGCCCCTGACGAACGCGACCCGGTCGGCGCGGCCGAGCCACAGCGGCGAGGTGGTCGCGATGGCGGTGGCGCGGCCACCGCGGGTCTCGGCGAGGCGGTCGACGATGCGGGCCTCGGTGTGCGAGTCGACCGCGGAGGTCGGCTCGTGCAGCAGCAGCGCTTCAGGGTCGGCGGCGATCGCGCGGGCCAGGCGCAGGCGCTGGCGCTGGCCGCCCGACAGGGTGCGGGCCTGGTTGTCGACCTCGGTGTCGAGTCCGTCGGGGAGGGCCTCGATGACGTCGTGGGCCGAGGCCGCCTCGATGGCGGCTTCCACGCGGTCGTGCCCGTCGCGCGCCCCGACCGCCGCTGCGACCGTGCCGGCGAACAGGTACGCGTCGTGGTCGGCGACGAGGACGCGCTTCCGCAGTTCGTCGCGGTCCAGTTGCGCCACAGGCACAGTGCCGAAACGGGCTTCGGACTCGGTGTAGCCGCCGAGCCGGTCGAACACGGCGGCGACCTGCTCGGAGTCGGAGGAGGCCACGGCGAGCAGCTCGCCGCCGGCAACCGTGAGGCCGGACTCCGGGTCGTGCAGCTCGGCGCCCGTGCGGGGCCCGGGCAGGATCTCGGCGGGAGCTTCGCGTTCGGGGGTGTTGAGCAGTTCGCAGACCTTGCCGGCGGCGACGCGGCCTTCGATGATGCGGTACGTGCAGCCGATGAGCCAGTGCACGGGCAGCAGCAGCGCGCCGGTGTAGCCGAACGCGGCGACCATCTGGCCCGGCGTCAGGTCACCGGAGGCGACCTGACGGGCGGCGATCCAGATGACGACGCCGAGCAGGATCGCGGGCGTGCCCTCCCCGAGGGAGTTCAGCCAGGCGGTGGGCCCGGCGACCTTGTATCCGGCGGAACGGAGGGCGTCGGAGTCGCGCCGGTAGGAGGCGTTGAACCGGGCCTCGCCGCCGATGCCGCGCAGGACGCGGAGGCCCGAGACGATGTCGGAGGCGCGCTCGGTGATGTCGCCGACGCGCTCGCGGTACTGCTCTTGGCGGTCTTGGAGGCGCTTGAGCAGCGGCCCGGTGACGAGGCCGACGACGAACACGCCGATGAAGATGGTGAGGCCCAGGGCGACCGAGGTGTTGAACAGGAGCACGCCGACGGCGACGAGCCCCACGAGGCAGCCTGCGGTGGGTGCCAGCGAGTCGACGGCCCAGGAGATCCGGTTGATGTCGGTGGCGCCGACGCTCACGACCTCGCCGGTGGTGAGCCGGCGCCGCAGGTCGTCGCCGAGCCGGTTGACTTTCCGGGTGGCGAGCTGCAGGACCCGGTAGGAGGCGTCCGCCCGCCAGTACACGGTCAGGCGGTGCGACCAGACGATCATCGCGGCGGTGACGAACCCGGCGAGGACCATCCCGAGCGACCAGAAGGTCAGCGCGCTCCAGTCCCGTTCGCGCAGACCGTTGTCGACCGCGCCGGTGAGGAAGAACGGGAGCACCGGAAGCGCCCCGAGGGCGATGCCGGAGGTGACGAGCGCCGAGGTCATGAGGCCCTTGCGGCGGGTGGCGATCCACACGAGGAACCGCCAGGGAGTCCCTGGCGGCGGTGTCGATGCACGGGGCGACGAAGCGCCCCTCGAGCCTTCGGGTCTCAGGGGGTCGTCGAGCGGGAGTTCGGGAGCGCGGAGGAACCTCACTAGCCGAGCGTAAAGGCAGGGTCCGACGGCAGGCAATCCATTAACCCCCCGAACGGGTGCCGACCAGCGCCATCACCGCGATCGCCGGTTTCTGGGGAGACCAAGGTCGCACTGATCAGAAGGGACGAAACGGACCCACCGAGAATTTACCTCACATCGACTCGTAGACTCTGCGCGCCGCAGTCGATGCGGCGAACCCATGAACTGCCCGGCCCGGCCGACGACACCGCCCAGACCTTTTCGCCGACCACCCGACAGGAGCTCCGCCATGCCGGCGCTGCGTTTCGATCACCTCCTCCACCACTCCGACCGCGAACGGGACGGCGAACGGTGGGGCGCCGACGGCCGTCCCGTGCTGCTGCTCAACGATCCCGGGTGCGACCGCTCGGCCTGGTGGCCGGTGGCCGCTCGCCTCGCCGACGAACACGCGGTCGCGGTCCTGGACCTTCCCGAGGGCCACTCGATCGGCGACCAGGCCGAGATCCTCGCCGAGTACGTCGCCCGGATGGGCACCCGCGCGCCGGTCGTCGCAGGCCACGGCGCAGCAGCCTTGGTCGCCTCCCTCTTCGCGGCTCGCTATGTCGCCCATGCAGTGGTCACTATCGAACAGCGCCTTGACGAATCGCAGCCGGAGCCCGAAGCCGAACGGGCACTACAGGAGATCATCGCCGGGCCCCGCAGACTGAAGTGCCGGTATCTGTCGATCTTCGCCAGCGCGCCGCAAACGGGCTACGAGACCTGGCTGGAAGAGCGGATCCCCGGAGCGATCTGCACGGCCTACCGAACCGAGGGCAACTTCCCGCACCTCAGCGACCCCAAGCGCTTCACCGACGACATCCGCGAAATCGCCACCTGATCAGCCGAAGCCGTCAGAACGCTTCTTGAGGAAATCGGCCAGAGCCGCATCGAGCGCGAACGGGTCGAGCGCGACCTGATTCGCGAGGGCGATGCCGGTCGGGCGACGGATCGCGAGCGTGCCCTTCGGCTCGGGCGCAGTGCGATGGAGCCAGAAGACCTCATAGGACAGTGTCCGGCTGCGCAGTGATTCGACCTCAACGGTCATCCCGTCGAAGTCGAAGGCGCCCAGGGAAGTCACGAGTGCTCCGAGAAGTAGAGGAACTCGGCCCGAACGCGTTGGGCGTTGAGCCAGGTTCGGTCTCGAGTGGTGATCGGTCCTCGCCAGGTGGTGCACATGCGGTCGCCGACGAACAGGACCTCGGCGGCGAGTTCGGCGGGCTGGTCGCCGATGGCGAGGATGATGCCGTCGCCGACTTCGACGTCGATCCACAACTCGAAGTTGACACGTTCGGGTGTCGTCCACTCGGCGACGAGGTCCATGCGCTGCGGTACGAGTTCGTCTTGTTCGGTGGGCGCGCTCGCGCGTACTCTGGTCTGCGCCATCGGAGTCTCCATCTCTGGTGAGACGGGCCGCTGGGAGATGCCAAGTCGAACCAGCGGCCCGTCAGTCTTCACGGGAAGGCCGTGCCCGCCACGGGTCAGCGACGGCGGAATCTCGGCCTCTTCGACCGTAAGCCGCGCAATGCCGCAGATGAAAGAGCCACCACTGTGGTCGTTCTGCACCGGGGCGCGACGAACACGGAGGTTGCGCCCTATGCCTTCCGTATGCATACTGCAACGATGAGTGAGCAGCCGACACTCGCCCGTCGGGCGATGGGACTCCGATTCAAGCTCCTTCGAGAAGCCAAGGGAGAGAGGCCAGCTCAAGTTGGTGCCGGTATCGGCATGGGCCGCAACACTATCGAGCGGATCGAAAAGGGCACTCAAGGCACGAAGCGACCGGTGATCGATGCGATGTGCCGATACTTCGAGCTGGACGAGAGGGAAACCAGTTACCTGCTCTCGCTGTGGGCGAAGAGCAGCCAGCGCGGCTGGTGGGAAGCGTACTTCGACGCGTATAGCGAGGAGGAGATCAATCCCGACTTCCCGCTGTTCCTCGAATCGGAACAGGTCGCCACCCACATTCGGGTATACGAAGCCGAACTCATTCCTGGCCTCCTCCAGCTCCTGGAATATCTCCTCGAGCTGCAGAAAGTGCAGCTGCCCATCCCTCCAGCGGTTGCAAAGCAGATCCAAGAACTTCGTGCGCAGCGGCAGAAACTCATCTTCGGTCGAAGGCTCCTTCCACATATGGAATTCCTGATCGGCGAAGGTGCCATGCGGTACCTCGACAAGCTCCCGCAGCCGGTTCGTGAGGCCCAGATCGCGCGGCTCCGGGAGGTGAACTCACTCCCGAACGTCACGGTTCGGGTCGTGACCGGCCTTCATGCAGCGGCCGGAACTTCGTTCAAGCTCTTGACAACTACGCCCGAAATGCCGCCCATCGCATACATCGAGTCCAGGGACGGCTGCCGGTATATCGAGCGAGCGGAAGTAGTGTTCTTCTACGAGCGGCTCTTCGCGAGCGCTGAAAGCAAGTCGGAGGAACTGGAGGAGTATCTGGCATGACTACTGAGTGGCGGAAATCGTCCCGCAGCCAGGGTGACCAGCAGTCGGACTGCGTGGAGGCCCGGGCGAGCGAGGGTGCGTTCCAGGTGCGCGACTCGAAACTCGGTGAGACCTCGCCCGTCTTCGACCTCGCCTCCTCGGACTTCACCAGCCTGCTCAGCGCCGCCCAGCGATGACCTGTCGGCCCCGCCGACACGAACCCTGAACGGCGCCAGCAACTTGGCATCGACAACCAGAGCAGCGGCTCATCCCAACCCTGGGAGGAGCCGCTGCTTCGTGCCTGTCTCATGTGAGCATGCCGATCCGGTTCGCCAACGGCATTCCGCCGGTATCTCGCCGGAGTTTCGCCTCGGAAGGCGTCAAGGCTGAGAAAACCGGCTCAAGGCTTTAAGGTCAGCACCGGATGTACTTCGATTGCTCGTCGTAGGAGTCGAATCCGTCGCCGAGGATCTGCAGGATGAGCTTGTAGGTTCCGGTCCGGCACGGCGCGCTGAGAAGGACCGAGTAGCTGCGGTCGCCCCTGTAGGTCACCGTACGTCCGTCGTTCGTGGGGCCGTTGAGGTAGCTGTACTCCGTCCAGTACCGGCCTGAGCAACCGGACACCTTGATGTTCAAGATGCCGTTGACGTTCGACCCGACCTTGTGCGGTCCGCTGATACTGGTGGTGAGGGTGCAGCCGGCGGCTGATGCGGACGAGGCTGGTATGACCGCGCTGACCGCGCCGATCCCGATGATCATCAGCGCCACCGCCATCTTGGCGATCCATCGTCGATACTTCATGGTTTGCTCCTCTCGGCCGTTCAGCACGAGGTCACCTCCAGGACGTTGCTTCTCATGTACCTAACCGAGCTGCCGTCCTTCAGGAGGTTGATCTCGGTGGTCCAGCCCCCCTTCTTGCAGGGCGTGCTGATGCTGGGCTCGCCACTGATCGGGGGGTAGGTCAGGAAGTCCCATGAGTGCATTGACAGCCAGTTGCCGTTGACATAAACCTCGATGCTGATGATGACCTCATATGGGCTGCTGCCGCACCCTGAGATGCTGTAGTAGCCGCTGCCGCGGATGCGTGACGAGGACTTCGTGGGCTTGTTCGCGCGCACAGTCCTCTCGCAATCTGCTGCGACCATCGTGATTTCAGTGGCCTTCTCGTACTCGGTGATCTCGATATAGCCGTCCGGTTGCGGCACAACCTCGACATCGAGCAGCGCGCCGAGCTCGGCAGCGTCTGCCGCGGCGAGATCGCCTGTGCCGGAATCGGCTGCAGCGGGCCCGGCGACGCCCAGTCCGGCCGCGAGAATCATTGCGAGCGCCACAGCCAGCGAAGCCCACAGTCTCGATCTGATGGTCATGAACTACCCCTCTTCCTTGCGGGTTCTTTGGAGGCTCATCTGACAATGACCGGTCCGATCGCTTCAACTATCTGGGAATGCGACTGGATCGATCGTGTAATGGGCCTTCGAGACCATCCTTCCGGCACAAGGGACCTATTGACAGGCGGAACACCGGCGGGGGACCGGCGGGAGACTGGCAGGAATGCCGAATTCAGCCCTTCCGGGCAAGGTGATCGGAACCGAGGGCGCCTGGAAGTGGTTGGGACAGAAGTCAACCTCGTGGTGGAGACTGGAGTTGCTACAGATTCAGTTCCAGCACAGAAGGTTTCGTGTCTTCGATGGTGACACACTCCGCCATGCTCCCGGTAGACCGGGCTGCCGCGCAGGGCGGCTGCGTGTGTCGCGGGTGGGATGCGGACGGGCATGGAGCGTCGTTGATCATGAAGGTGTTGAGTCCCTTGATCATTGACAGGATCCATGCAGCCCGCCACCCTCCGGCTCCTCGGAACCACACCACCACAATAGACCTGACAGGACACACACGGCCGCCCTGAGTGGAGGTCCGCGATCATCATCCAGCGTGGAGGCGAAGACGCGGCCTCGAGAAGCAGCATCCTGAACGTGACCTCATGCTGATGAGCGGATTGGAGAAGACCATGAGGTTTCGACGATGGTTCGCCAAGTTGGCGGTGGCCCTGATGTAGTTCGGTGCTGAGGCGCTCGCTGCGGTCGCACCGGCATCGCACGCGACCGCCGCGCCGGTCGAGACCGCTTCTTGCTACATCACTCCGATCACCAGCGCCATAGCAAGAAACAGCACCAGTTGATAGGCGCTGTTCAGGAGGGTCAGCTTCGGAGGTTTCAGCTCGAAAGCGTTGTGCTGAAGCAGCGTGGTCGCCGAGAGCGTCAACCACGCCATGAAACCGACCAGCAGTGCCGGCCACGCCGAATCATCTCCGAAGGCCTCCGCCGCGAGCCCGATACCGACCGCCAACCCGAACGCCGTCACGCCGTTCGCGATGAGGAGCAGGATCATGTTCCGCCTGCCGGCCCTCTTCAAGTCCTCCGGAGCCACGCCCGCCAGCGCCGCCCACAAGGTTGCAAAAGCTTTGGCGTACCAGACCCACGCCACGACCATGCCGACCGCGAACGCGACTACGGCTGCCAACCAGTTGATTTCCATGATGCTGATGATGGCAGGTCGGTACGACAGGCTGTCGCCGCTGAATGCGGCGGCCCGCCGGCCCTTGCGGGTCGGCGGGCCGGATTCGACTCAGACTCGGGTCCTCCACCAGTCGGAGTAGTTCCATCCGTTGGCGGAGTTCCAGCCGACGGACCACATGATGTCGTGGCCCTCGGGGAAGTCCTTGTTGCAGACGGTCCACGCCTTGGCCTGGCCGAGGGTGTCGATGCACTCGCCGGAGCGGTCACCGTCCTCGTCGAACCAGCGGAGCTTGACGGCGTAGCCGTTGGCTACGTTGTCCTTGACCCACAGGATGTCACCGTTGGGTTCGACGCAGCCGTCGACCTGAGGGAGGTAGCGGCGGTCCGTGCAGTCGCCGTTCCAGTCGGCGTCCACTGCGTAGTTGATCTCGTCGGCGGCTGCGGCCGGGGAGGCGATTCCCAGGGCCACGGTCAGAGCAAGGGAGAGCGCTCCCAATAGAGCGACGATCCGTTTTCGCATCATTGCGTTCCTTTCTGAGCTAAGGCGCCCGCGCCAGTCCACTACGGAGCGGGTTGTCTATGACACGCTGCGCATCAGGGGGATCCGCATCACACGACGACGCCACACTGTGTACGCACGGAAGCCGCCGTGCGGTTGCATGCACCTTCAGAATTCTTGGGACCGGTCCCACGGCTGGCATTCGGGCTGCCAGGGACCCGCCGAGCGATGTTAGGCTTCCCACGTTGCACTCGCTGGAAAACGATTGGAGGCGGTAACAGTGGACATTTCTCGCGCCCTGCGTTTCCGCACCATCGGGAGGACAACCCTCGCCTGAGCGGAAACGACGCTTCGTTTCCCAAAGGTAGGAATATCTGTTGTCCCAAGGGATCAGCACTGCCGATCGGTCGACGCCCCGACTTGATCGCCCATTCTGGAAACTGTTCACCGCATCCGCCGCAGCCACCTGCGCCGACGGCATCAGCAAAGTGTCGCTGCCTTTGCTCGCCGTATCGCTGACCGACAATCCGGTCCTCATCTCCGGCCTCACCGCGTTCGCGTTCCTCCCGTGGCTGCTGTTCGGCCTGCCGGGCGGGGCGCTCGTGGACCGGCTCGATCGCAAGCGCGCCATGTCGACCGTCAATATCATGCGGGCCGCCCTGCTCAGCGTCCTCATACTGCTCATCACCCTTGGCGCGGAAAGCATCCTGGTGCTGTACGCCGCCGCGTTCGCGCTCGGGCTCTGCCAAGTCGTCTACGACTCGGCGGCCCGCGCCATCCTGCCCCAAATCGTCGACCGCCGGAACCTCGACAAGGCCAACAGCTGGCTCACAGTCGAAGAGACCGTCGGGCAGAGCTTCATCGGACCACCGGTGGGCGCGGCGCTCTTCGGCTGGCTCCGCGCGGTCCCGTTCATCGGCAGCGCGATCGGGTTCCTGGTGGCCGCGCTCCTCGTTCTCGCCGTCCCCGGGCGGTTCCGGACCGAGCGCTCCGAGCCCACGACCTTGCGCGCGGACATCCGCGAAGGGCTGCAATGGCTTTGGCGCCACCCGCTGCTGCGGCACCTGACGATCCTCAGCGGACTGATCGCCGCGTTCCTGTCCATGGCAACGTCCCTCAACGTCCTGTACGCGCTGCACACATTGCACCTCAGCCCCTCGATGTACGGCATCCTGTTCGTCGCCATGGGGATCGGCGGCCTCGCCGGATCCGCCGAGGTCGGGCCACTGGCTGCTCGTGTAGGCCGACCGCGGACGATCGCCCTTGCCGTGGCCATCTCGCCGGTGATGTGCGTTCTGCTCGGCAGCTTCACGAACCTCTGGACGGCGGGCGTGTGCTTCTTCGGCATGGCAGCGGGAGTGACCATGTGGAACGTACTGTCGATGTCGCTCCGGCAGGCGATGATCCCCGCCGAGCTACTCGGCCGGGTCCTCGGCGCCCACCGCGTGGCGTTGTGGGGCGGCATTCCTTTGGGAGCCTTGACCGGTGGCGCGCTGGCCGAACTGACCAGCGTGCCGGTGGCGTTCATCGTGTCCGGCATCGCCCAAATCGCGGTCGCGTTCCTGATCTACCGGCTGATCAACCGACACCGACAACTCATCGCCGACTCCTACGAATCCTGACCGGGCACGCCGGTCAGGCGTTCCCGCACCGCCGTGAGGTGGTGCGGGGACACCCCACCGTTGGCGAGGTAGGCGGGTACTCCCCCGTGCTCGCTGTCGAAGTGGTCGAGCAAGTCCTGCATTGTTTTCGCTTCTGCGCCTTCGGTGGCGGTGTAATCGGCGACGATGGCCTCGTGGGACGCACCTGCGACCGCCAGGGCAATCGCGGTCATGATGCCAGCGCGGTCGCGGCCCGCGTGGCAGTGGACGAGGACGGGCCCGGGAGGGGCTTCGGCGAAGGCAGTGAACGCGGCGGCGACGCGTTCCGGCGCGTGGTCGACCTCGGGCCGGTAGTCGTCGGGTGCGGTCGGGTCGAAACCCGGGTAGACGCCGAGCAACGGCAGATTGCGGTAGATCTCGTCATCCACGAACGGACTCGGGAACTCCCGGGCCTCCCATCCATGCCGAAGGTCGATGATCCGGCCCACGCCGAGTTCACGCACGGCGGCGATCCCGGCTTCGGTGAGGAGGTCATGGTTGTCGGAGCGCAGCAGCGCTCGCATTCGGATAGTGGCACCACCGGCGAGAGGGGTGCCGCCAAGATCGCGGGCATTCACGCAGTCGGGCAGATCCATAAACGGCATGGCGCTCCAAGGGAGTCGGGCTATTGGGGAAGCCGCCGACGATACCAAGGAAGCGGTGTCGTGTTTATCAGCGGCGAACCGACTCTGCCGGCCTCGTCGCGTCAGAGATCGAGGTATTTGACTGGCGGGCCGAATTGGGGCCTGGTTCAGGCGGGCAGCGACAACGAGGCCGCTACTTCCCTGGCTCGTTCTTCGGCTGCCGGCAGTGCCTGTTCCGGGTTGTGCCGGGGCTGGTTTCTTCCCTGGACATGGTGAGGGGCCCGATCCCATTTGGGTGTCGGGCTGCGCTGCTGGTGTTGCGGCGCTTCCCCTCAGCAGTCGCCCGCTGAGGGCACAGTAAGAACGGTGGTTCCCCGTAGTCGACTTCACCGGTCACGCCAGCCATCACCTTCTGGGTCCTGGGTGCTTCGATCGGTTCGGAAGGCTTGGGGGCCTGGATGATCGGCGGCGTGATCGGTGGTGTCGGTGTCGGTGTCGGTGTCGATGCCGTTGGCGGTGGTGGTGTTGCCTGGTTGGGTGTCGTGAACTTCGCTCGGCATTTCGCTCTCGCTGCCTTCATGGCTTTGAGGGCGCGGTCCCGGTCGATGGCCTCGGCCAGGGCATCGAGGTCGGGTTTCATGGCCTCGGACCATTCCGACCGGTAGAGCCCGGTGGGGAACACGTCCCAGTCGGTGCCGGTGTGCTCAATGTCCATGTCGTGGTCGGTGCGCCAGTCGGAGCAGCCACACCCGGTGTTGCCACCGGGGGCGCTCGCGATGCTGGAGGTGTGGTGGCCGTCGTGGTGGGTGATGACGGCTTGTCCGGGGCCGGTCTTCTCCACGGTCCAGCCGGTGGTGTGGATGCGGCCGTGGTGGAACCGGCAGAGCAGGATCAGGTTCTCCGCGATCGTGGGGCCGCCGTCGGCCCAGTGTTGGATGTGGTGGGCTTCGGTCCAGGCGACCGGGCGCCCGCACCCGGACCAGGCGCAACCTCCTGGCTGCTCAAGCTCCAGCTTCCTGCGCAGGGCCGTGTTCGGCAGGCGCAGTGCCCGGCCGAGTTCGACTGCTTCGCCTGTGGCGTAGTTGAACACCGAGGGGATCACCACGCCCTCGCAAGCCAGCAGGCGCGCCCTGGGAACCGAGATCGGGTCGCCCTCCAGCAACGGGAGGCGGCCGGTGTCCTTGCCCTGCAACGTCTCGATATCGACCGTGAGATCGAGGGTGGCGGTGTGGCCATGCCTTGTCGCGGCTTGCGGGGAAGACCCGTAGCCCGCGAGGAGCTGGTGGAGGGCTTCAGCGTGCCGGTGCTCCTGCGGGGGCAGGAGACCGTCGCTGTCTTGGTCTTCTTGACGCGGGGGCGGGCAGGCGGTCTGCAGGTACTTGTCCAACAACCGGCCCGTGGTGTCGGAGAGCTCCGCCGAGAGGC
>NZ_JBHRWO010000014.1:0-90517 GCF_042647865.1 Glycomyces rhizosphaerae | reverse complement strand
CGAGCACCTCGCTAAACTCCTCACCAACAGCGAATAACCAGCGGTGTTGCGACCACCCCTAGAAACCGCCAAACCGACAGGGGCCCTTGGACATCGGCTAGTCGAGCGAGCGGATCGCCAGCGCCGCACCGAGGGCGGCGACGACCGCTTCGTAGCCCTTGTCCTCGGTGGAGTCCGGGTAGCCTGCGCGGGCGAGCGCCTGCTCCTGGTTGTCGACGGTGAGGACGCCGTGGGCGACGGGGGTCGACTCGTCGAGCGCGACCCTGGTGAGCCCTTCGGTGACGGACTTGCACACGTAGTCGAAGTGGGCGGTGCCGCCGCGGATGACGGTGCCGAGGGCGACCACGGCGTCGTACTTGCGGGCGAGCGCCTGGGCGGCGATCGGGAGTTCGACGGCCCCGGCCACGTGCAGGACCTTGACGTCGGCGACCTTGGCGTCGGCCGCTGCTACCAAGGCGCGCTTCAGCAGTTGGCCGACGATCTCGGTGTTCCAGTCCGTGGCGACGATGCCGAGGGTGAGCCCGGCGGCGTCGGGGACGTTGATCTCGGGTGCTCCGTGTCCGGCCATGTCAGGCGGCCTCTTTCGTGGCGAGGACGGGCGCGGGCAGGTCCGAGAGCAGGTGGCCCATGCGGTCGCGCTTCGTGGTCAGGTAGGCGAGGTTGTCCGGCGTGGCGTAGGTCGGCAGGGCGACCCGGTCGATGACCTCGAGGCCGTGGCCTTCGATGCCGGCGCGCTTCTCCGGGTTGTTGGTCAGGAGTCGCATCGACTTGATGCCGAGGTCGGACAGGATCTGCGCGCCGATGGCCCAGTCGCGGGCGTCGGCGGGCAGGCCGAGTTCGAGGTTGGCGTCCACAGTGTCGCGACCCTGGTCCTGGAGCTGGTACGCCTGGAGCTTGTGGACCAGGCCGATGCCGCGGCCTTCGTGGCCGCGCATGTAGAGCACGACGCCGCGGCCTTCGGCCTCGACGGTGCGCAGCGCTGCCTGGAGCTGGGGGCCGCAGTCGCAGCGCAGGGAGCCGAAGGCGTCGCCGGTGAGGCATTCGGAGTGGACCCGGACGAGGACGTCCATGCCGTCGCCGATGTCGCCCTTGACGAGGGCGACGTGCTCGTTGCCGTCGAACACGGCGCGGTAGCCGATGGCGGTGAACTGGCCGGACTCGAGCGGGAGGCGGGCTTCGGCGAGGCGCTTGACGTGGACCTCGTTGCGCTGGCGCCATTCGGCGAGCTGGGCGACGGTGATGAGGAGCAGGTCGTGCTCGTCGGCGAAGGCGCGCAGTTCGGGCAGGCGCATCATCGTGCCGTCGTCGTTCATCATCTCGGAGATGGCGCTGACCGGCTGCTTCCCGGCGAGGCGGGTGAGGTCGACGGCGGCTTCGGTGTGGCCGCGGCGGACGAGGACGCCGCCGTCCTTGGCGCGCAGCGGGACGACGTGGCCGGGCCGGTTGAGGTCGGTCGCGAGGGTCTCGGGGGCGGCGAGGACGCGGATGGTCTGGGCGCGGTCGGCGGCCGAGATGCCGGTGGTGACGCCCTTGCGGGCGTCGACGGACACCGCGAAGGCGGTGCCCTTGTAGTCCTGGTTGGTGTGGTGCGCCGGGGGCAGGTCGAGGCGGTCCGCGGTCTCCGAGGGCATGGCGACGCAGACGTAGCCGCCGGTGTAGCGGATGGTGAAGGCCATCAGCTCTGTCGTGGCGTCTTCTGCGGCGAAGACGATGTCGCCTTCGTTCTCGCGGTCGGCGTCGTCGGCGACGATCACGGGCCGTCCGGCGGCGATCGCGTTGATGGCGTCTTCGATGCGGTCGAGGTGGATCTCGTTCATCAGATGCTCCCGGCTGACTGGAGGAGTTTTTCGACGTGCTTGGCGACGACGTCGGTCTCGATGTGGACCGGGTCACCGATCTGCTTGCGGCCCAGGGTGGTCGCTTCGAGCGTGGTGGGGATGAGGCCGACGCTGAACTCGTCGCCCTCGATCCAGGCGACCGTCAGGGACGTGCCGTCGATCGTGATGGAGCCCTTCTCGACCACGTACTTGGCGAGGCCTTCGGGGAGGCGGAAGGTGACTTCCTCCCATTCGGCGGCGGGGGTGCGCTTGACGATCTCGGCGACGCCGTCGACGTGGCCCTGCACGAGGTGCCCGCCGAGGCGGGTGGTGAGGGTGGCGGCGCGTTCGAGGTTGACCTTGTCGCCGGGTTCGAGCTTGCCGATGACCGAACGGCGGTAGGTCTCCTCCATGACGTCGGCGGTGAAGACATCGCCTTCGACGCTCACGACGGTGAGGCAGACGCCGTTGACGCTGATGGAGTCGCCGAGGGCGGCGTCAGAGCTGACGACGGGCCCGCGAACGGCCAGGAACGCTTCACTGGCCTTGACGACTTCGCCGAGTTCTTCGACGATTCCGGTGAACACGATTGGAACTCCCTACCTGCTGCGGTCTGTGCGGCACGCAGGCGGGGGCAGGAGAATGGCTCGCAGGGGCCAGCGATGGCCACCTACGTTGCGTCTGCTCCCATCCGGACTTTAACCGTCGGTCCTGGATTCTCACCAGGTCAACCGTCCGCTGGTTGCGGACGGGTCGCGGACTCGCGGCTTTCGCCGCTCACCGCCGGCTCGGAATTTCACCGACCCCGCTGACGCGCGTTTGCTACAAGGAATTGTGCCACGGGGATATTCCTCCGTGGTCCGCACTGTGACGCACCCTACTGATCACAGGCGTGTTCAGCGGTCGTTCGTCCAGAAGACGGGACGGCGGTTGGTGCGGCCGGGGGTGCGGCCCTCGGGGAAGGCCACGTAGTTCCCGGGGTGGGATTTGGCGACGCTCTTGAGGGTGGTGGCCTCGGCGACGGCCTCGTAGGCGTCGGCGAAGCGGCGCACCGTGGAGAGGGCGACACCGGTGGAGAGCGTGGGCAGGCGGGAGCGGGTGAGGCGCCGGGAGGTGCGGTCGGCGTGCTCGATGTAGCCGCGCTCGGCGTCGAGGGGGTCGCACAGCTGGCGGACGCGGCGCGCGAAGTGGTCGTTGAGGAAGCCGGTGACGGCCTCGGCGTGCTCGGGCAGGCACAGGATGGTGAAGTCGTCGCCGCCGACGTGGCCGAGGAAGACCGGGGCGGCCCCGGCGTCTCCGGCGGCGGCGTAGACGCATTCGGCTAGGGCCCTGATGAACTCGTCTCCGCGCACGAACCCGTAGACGTCGTTGACCGCTTTGAACTGGTCGATGTCGATGTAGCACAAGGCGAACGGGTCGCCGCGTTTGATCCAGGACTGGAGTTCGCGGAGGATCCTGTCGTTGCCGGGCATGCCGGTGAGCGGCGAGGATTCGCGGACCTCGCGGTGGCGGCGGATCGCCGAGTCGATGCGGGCGGAGACCTCGGCGGGGTCGAAGGGCTTGGCGATGTAATCGTCCGCGCCGGCCTTGAGCCCGGCGATCTTGTCGGCCGAGGAGGGCCCGGCGCCCAGCAGGATGATCGGCAGGCTCGCGGTCGCCGGGTCCGCGCGGAGCTGGCGGGTGAGGGCGAGGCCGTCGATGAACGGCAGGTCGGCTTCGAGGAGGACGATGCCGGGGCGGCGGAGCGCGATCCCGGCGAGGGCCTGGTAGCCGTCGCGGGCGAGCGCGGTGTCGAAGCCGTCGGCCCTCAGCCGAGCGGCGAGGAACTCGGCGATCTCGGGGTCGTTGTCACTGATGAGGACCAGTTCGAGGGGATTCGGCACAGCGTCAACTCGCCGTCGGGTGGGGGTGAATCGCTGGGGGGCGCATCGGGGGTCATCCGGATGATCGCGCCGCGTCGGCGCGGGCGCGCAGGCGCCGGGCCGCATCGGCGGGGTCGGCCGCGCCGTAGATCGCGGTGCCGGCGACGAACGCGTCGGCTCCGGCTTCTGCGGCGGCGGCGATGGTGTCGTCCGCGATGCCGCCGTCGACCTCGATGCGCAGTTCCAGGTGGCCGGAGTCGGCGTGGGCGCGGGCGGTGCGGACCTTGTCGAGCAGCTCGGGCATGAACGCCTGGCCGCCGAAGCCGGCCTTGATCGTCATGATCAGGAGCGTGTCGAAGGCCGGGAGGATCTCGAGGTAGTCCTCCACTGGCGTGTCGCGGTCGATCGCGAGCCCGGCCTTGGCACCTGCCGCGCGCAGGTCCTTCGCGAGCGTGACGGGATCGGCGGAGGCCTCGGCGTGGAAGGTGACGTTGTAGGCGCCGAGTTCGGCGTAGCCGGTGGCCCAGCGCTCGGGGTCCTCGATCATGAGGTGGCAGTCGAGCGGGATGTCCGTGGCGGCCTTGAGGGACTTGACGATCGGCGGGCCGAGCGTGAGGTTGGGGACGAAGTGGTTGTCCATGACGTCGACGTGGAGCCAGTCGACGGCCCCTTCGACCGAGTCGGCCGCTTCGGCCAGGCGGGCGAAGTCGGCCGCCAGGAGACTCGGGGCGATGACGGTGTCGGCCTGCGCCGTTCGGAACTGTGCCACACGGACAGTGTAGGTCGCGAAACCGCGACGCAGGCCGGACACCTGGGCTCGGTGTGAGGACCAGCGCGGAGCCGAACCCGAGACCATTGGTTCGCTCGCGAGGCGGAGGGGCCTCTGCATACCGGTGTTGTATGCAGAGGCCCCGACAACGCACCGAGCGGTCGGATGGGCCGGATTCAGCACGCTGGTCCTCACACCGAGCCCTGAGTGCCGGATGTGGCTCAGGTCAGCATTCGACGTCCATCGCGGCCGCGGGGCCGGAGGCGACGAAGCCGAACAGCTCCTTGGTCTGGCCCGCCGCGACCGAGGCGTTCCAGCCGACGTCCTTGGCGGTCACGGTGGAACCGGAGGTGGTCAGCTGGGTGTTCCAGCTGCTGGTCACCGCTTGCGAGCCGGGCCAGGTCCAGTTGAGCGTCCAGCCGTTGACGGCCTGCTCGCTGGTCATGGAGACCTTGCCCTGCCAGCCCGTGCCCCAGTCGCTGACGACATCGATGTGGACGGTGCAGTCCCGTTCGTTCGGGCCGCCGGTGGTGGGGTCGTCGGTCGGCGCGTCGGAGGTCGGGTCGGTCACCGGGTCGGTGGGCTCCACCTGGCCGGGCCAGCCGCTGCCGGCGTTGTTGGCGAGCTGGTAGGCCAGGTCGGGGATGAACTGGCCCGCGCTGCCGGCGCAGCCGTCGGCCTCGCCGGGGAGCTTGACCCACAGGTACGCGTCGATGCCGGTGACGCCGGTGGACGTCGTCGGGAACTTGCCGATGGCCCGGCCGGGCGGGTCGCACCAGTCGTTGGGGTTCGGCGGGTTCAGCGGCCCGTTGCCGTTGCGGCTGGTGTCGATGACGACGCCCTTGTCGGAGCCGACGATGCCGCGGACCTGGTTGGCGTAGGCGGTGGCCTCGTCGGTGGTGCGGTAGTTGGAGACGTTGAGCGAGAAGCCGTCCGCGTACTGGATGCCCGCGGCCTGGAGGCGCCGGCCGGCTTCGGCGGCGGTGAGCCAGGCCGAGTTCCCGGCGTCGAGGTAGACCTTGGCCTGCGCGTCGGCGGCGTTGAGCTTCTGAGCCGCGTAGGCGAGGGAGGCGTTGATCTGGGCGCGTTCGGAGGTGTTGTGGCAGTCCTGCGCGAGCACGTCGGGTTCGATCACGATGTACGCGGGCCCGTCGATCTCGTTCGCGATCTGGTCGATCCAGCCGCGGTAGGCCTCGTGGTTCGGGGCGCCGCCGCCGGAGTGCCCGCCGCAGTCGCGGTTGGGGATGCCGTAGACGACCATGACCGGGGCCGCGCCGTCCGCGGCCGCGCCGTCGACGACCGCGGCGACCTGTGCGGCGATCCCGCCGGTGGGGTTGTACTGGGTGAACCAGGTGCCCGCCGGGGTCTCGGCGATCCGGTCGCGGATCATGCTCGCGCGCGAGTCGTTCGGGTTCTGGGCGACCCAGCGGGCCGCTCCCGTGTTCGGGTTCGTCCACAGTGCTTGGGCCTGTGCGTTGGCATCCTCCTGCGCGCCCGCGTTGGGGCTGAGGAGGAAGCCCGCGCTGAGCGCGGCCGCCACCGCTGTGGCGGCTCCCGCGACGATCGCCGCGAGACGCTGTCGTCGTTCCATCTGATGCTCCTAGGGTCAGTTGTGCCGGTAACCCGGGGAAATATTCACCCCTGTCAATGAATGGTAGCGCTTCCAATTCGCTCGATTGAGCGACCCCACCCGTCAAAAAAGGACTTCCCCCTGCGACCGGTTCGCACCGTTCCGCAGAGGGAAGCCGAAGAGCTGGAAGGTTATCGGTTGCCGGTTTTGCGCAGCAATGCGAGGAACATCGCGTCCGTGCCGTGGCGGTGCGGCCACAGCTGCACGAACTCGCCGCGCTCCGAACCGGGTACGCGCCCGGTGAGCCACTCAGGACGAACGAGCTCCGCTCCCCCGGCCTTCAGCACCGACTCGACCACCTCGACGGTCTCGGCGCCCACCGGCGAGCAGGTCACGTACGCGACGATCCCGCCCGGCCGCGCCAGGCGCAGACCAGAGGCGAGCAGCTCGCGCTGCAGCGGCACGAGGTCGTCGATGTCGCTGCGCTGCTTGCGCCAGCGGGCCTCCGGACGACGGCGCAGCGCGCCGAGCCCCGAGCACGGAGCGTCCACGAGCACCCGGTCGGCGGAGTTCGCCTTGCCGTACTCGCGGCCGTCGCCGGTGTGGACGGTGACCGGCAGACCGCGCGCGGCCTTGGCGACAAGTTCAGCGCGGTGCTGCTGAATCTCGACCGCGTCGATCGTCGCGCCCCTTTGGGCCGCAACCGCTCCGAGCAGACCGGTCTTGCCGCCGGGCCCGGCGCACAGGTCGACCCACGTCTTGTCCGAGCCCTCCAACGGGGCTTCGGCGAGCTGCAGGGCGACCAGCTGACTGCCCTCGTCCTGGACATGGGCGAGGCCCGTGACCACGGCCGGAAGGCGCCCCGGGTCGCCGCTGGGCATGTAGACCGCGTACGGCGACCACTGGCCGTGCCCGCCCCCGCGCGACTCGCGCGAGAGGTCGCCCTTGGTGATGCGACCGGGCTTGGCGCACAAGTGCACCGGCGGCGCCACGTTGTCGGCCTCCAGCGCGGCCGGAAGCTCCTCGGGGCCGAGGACGGCCTCGAACTCGGCGGTGATCCACTCCGGGTGCGCATAGCGCAGGGACAGGTCGTGGCGGCGGTCGCCGGTGGCGAGCTCGGCGGTCCACTCGTCGAGGTCCTTCGCGGCGACCTTGCGCAGCACCGCGTTCGCGAGCCCGGAGACGCGCGGCGAGACGGCGGCCTTGACGAGGCTGACGGTGGTGGCGACGGCCGCGTGGGCCGGGATGCGCATGTACAGGAGCTGGTAGGCGCCCAGGCAGAGGGCGTCGACGAGGTCCTGCTGGAGCTGGCGGATCTCGCGGCCGGAGGCGGCGGCGAGGATGGCCTCGAGGGTGCCGAGGCTGCGGAGCGTCCCGTAGGTGAGCTCGGTGGCGAGGGCCGCGTCGCGGCCGGAGTTGTCGGTCTCGGCGATCATCCTCGGCAGGACGAGGTTGGCGTACGCGTTGTCGGCGGTGACGGCGTTGATCGCGTCGAAGGCGACCCGGCGCGGGTTCACCTTCGGGAGGTCGCGTTCGGCTTCGCGTCGGCGGTTTCGTTTGTCGCTCATGTGAACACCGGGCTCTCGGTTTGGAGGCCGCGGCCCCAGGCGGCGGCGTCCATGGGTTTCTTCCCGGCGGGCTGGACCTCGTGCAGGAGCACGGGGTCGGTGGCGGTGCCGACATGGACGGTCTTCTTGGCGAGGGCGACCTCGCCCGGCGCGAGGCGCGGGCCTTCGGGATCGGGCCGGACGGGGCCGAGCCGCAGGCGCTGGCCCTCGAATTCGGTCCAGGCCCCGGGGGCGGGGGTGACGGCGCGGATGCGGCGGTCGACGGCGAAGGCCGGGTCGCTCCAGCGGACGCGCGCGTCGTCGACGGTGAGCTTGGGGGCGTAGGAGATGCCGTCCTCGGGTTGGGGCTCGCCGACGATGATGCCCGCTTCGAGGGCGTTCACGACGTCGAGGGTGAGGCGGGCACCGGCTACGGCGAGTCGGCCGAGGAGGTCCCCGGAGGTGTCCGTGGCTTCGATCGGCTCGGTGAGGCGGCCGTAGACGGGTCCGGTGTCGAGGCCCGCTTCGAGCTGGAAGACGCAGGCGCCGGTCATCTCGTCGCCCGCGAGCACGGCGTGCTGGACGGGGGCGGCGCCACGCCATGCGGGCAGGAGCGAGAAGTGGAGGTTGATCCAGCCCAGGCGCGGGATCTCGAGCGCGGCGGGCGGGACGAGCGCGCCGTAGGCGACGACGGGCACGATGTCGGCGTCGAGTTCGCGCAGGCGGTCCAGGAATTCGGGCTCGCGCGGCTTGGCCGGGGTGAGCACTTCGACGCCGTGGTCGTCGGCCCAGGCGGCGACGGGCGAGCGGGAGACCTTGCGGCCGCGGCCGGTGCGGGCGTCGGGTCGGGTCAGGACGGCGACGACCTCGTGGTCGGAGCCGTGGAGGGCCTCGAGGGTCGGCAGAGCGACCTCCGGGGTCCCGGCGAAGACGATCCTCATCGCTTGAAGAACACACCCTTGGAGTCGTGGGGGGTGACTTTCACTTTGACGTCTTCGTTGTACCAGTCCTGGGCCTGGATCTCGGACAAGGCGGCCTTGCGGCGCTCGGAGTCGAGGCGGTCGATGAAGATGATGCCGTCCAGGTGGTCGGTCTCGTGCTGGAGGCAGCGGGCCATGAGGCCGGTGCCGACGATCTGGAGGGGGTCGCCGTATTCGTTGAAGCCCTTGGCGACGACGTTCTGGCGGCGGACCGTGTCGAAGTAGAGCCCGGGGAGGGAGAGGCACCCTTCGGGGCCGTCCTGCTCCTCCTCGTCGGGGAATTCGAGGACGGGGTTGACGATGTGGCCGATGACGTCGTCGACGTCGAAGGAGAACACGCGCTTGCTGACGCCCAGCTGCGGTGCGGCGAGCCCCGCGCCGCCTTCGTCGCGCATGGTGTCGAGCAGGTCCTTCACGAGGCCCCGCAGTTCCTTGTCAAAGGTGTCGACTTCCTCGGCCGCGGTGCGCAGGACCGGGTCGCCGAAGATGCGGATGGGCTGGATCGACAATGTGCTGACCTTCCGATGCGTGTACTGGCCGTCCACCAGTGTCCCACCCGCCGGGCGCTTTCCGTGAGGGGTCGGCGCCGGGTGTGGCCCGGACCGGGGCCGCCGCGCCCCGATGGGGGCGAGGCGCGGCGGCGGGACCGCTCAGGAGCATCAGCCCGGCGACCATCCCAGCAGCGACGCAGACCAGCAGCACGACCACGGGAAGCGGCAGTTCGACGTTGAGGAGTCGCATGGCTCATGCCTTCTTGGGGTGCATCGGCGCTCGGGCGAGCGCGAGCCAGACGACCAGGACGAACACGCCGGTGAGGACGGCGTCGAACGGGGCGTAAAGCTCCTCGCTGCCGGGGAACTCCACTTCGAGGACCATGCCGGCGGCGAACTCGGTCAAGAGCAGTTGGAACGGGATCGCCCGGAGGATCAGCGCCGCGATCAGCACGCCCGCCAGCGCGGCGCCGAGGGGTCTGGCGTTGAAGCGGGCCATGACCGCTCCGGCGGCGGCCCCGGCGGTGAAGTAGACGGCCGAGCGGATCAGGGTTTCGAGCAGGGCGATGCCGCCGAGGTCGAGGCTGCCGGCGCCTTCTGCGGCGAACAGGTTGTGGGAGAGCCTGACCAGCTCCGCGAAGGCGACGCTTCCGGCGATGACGACGGCGCCGAAGAGGGCGTACGCGGCGAAGAACTCCTTGCGGGTCATGCCGGTGGTGATCGCGAGGGGGAAGTCTCTGACGAGGTAGACCCAGCCGATGCCGGTCAGGACCAGCGGAAGGTAGCGGAGGACGTAGTCGCTGTATTCCCCGTCGAAGGAGATAGCGAGGCGCAGCCCGAGCTGGAGGAGTTGGAGGACCGTGAAGGCGATCAGGATCCAGAGGCCGTAAGTCTTGCCGACTTCGGCGGCCCATTGCAGGCCGAGTCGGTACTTGCGTTGCGCGAGAAGCGTGGTCACGGTCAGGCTCGTTTCGCTGAGACGGGGAGGGATCGCAGGGCCAGGACGTAGGCGGCGATCAGGACGGCGGTGACGGCGAGTGCGGTGCCCGCCCAGGCCGCGAGGTGCCACTCGCCGCCGAGGGAGCCGAACTCCAGGCCGAGGACGCCGGCGTAGAGGCCGGCGGCTCCGAAGAGGACCGCCACGGTGAACCAGGTCCTGCCGCCGAAGCGTGCGGCGACCACGCCGATGAACGTCCCGGTGAAGAAGTAGATCGGGGTGATCGCCAGGTAGCGGGCGCCGAGGCCGAGGGTTTCGCCCCACGAGCGGGGCGCGTCGCCGGTGAGGGTCAGGAGGGCGTGCTCGGCGGCGAACCCGGCTGTGGTGAAGGCGGTGAGGGCGATGGCGGTCAGGGCGCCGAAGACGGCGTAGGCGACGGTGATCTCGCGGCGGGTGCAGCCGCGCGAGATCCACACCGGCAGGTTCGCGTACAGGATCCCTCCGGCTGCTACGGCCGCGAACCACTGGAGCACGGTGGCGGCGATGGCCCAGATGCCGGTCTCGATGGCTTGGGCGAACACTGCGGAGGAGGTGAGGGCGATTGCGGCGCCGACGAGCAGGGCCAGGCGGGCCCATGCCGAGGCACCGGTGAAGAGGCGCCATCCGAGGCGGTAGCGGCGGCGGTCGAGCCTGGCGCGGTTGCTTACGGCGCTTTCGAATGCGGTGCTCATGGTCAGGCCTTCTTGGAGCGGAGCGGGAGGTCGATGAGGATCTGGCGGGCGGCGAACGCGAGCGCGACCGCCACGAGGGCGACCCCGGCGAGGATGGGGAGGCGGCCCCATTCGTCGATGAAGCGGCCGAGGAAGCCCAGCCAGCCCGGGCCGAACGGCTCGGTGTTGTAGAGGGCGTTGTCGAGGCTGAAGACGACCGGGAGGATCGGGATCAGGAGCAGCCAGCCGCTGTTCTCCCAGCGGTAGGAGGCGACGCCGATGACCGTGCCGGCGGCGAAGTAGGCGAGGTACATCAGGGGGTAGACCGCGGCGAACGCGGCCGTTTCGCTCCAGGAGCCGATGGCGGTGACCGAGCCGTCGGCGTCGATGCCCTGGGACCAGCCCATCGCGTCGTAGTAGGCGCGTTCGGCGAGGAGTCCGGCGAAGACCGCGGCGCCGATCGCCAGGGACCACAGCACGCCGAAGACGCCCATCGAGACGGCGAGCTCGCGTCGGGTCATCCCGGCGGCGATCATGTTGGGCGCCAGGCTGAACACGAAGCCGCCGCCGACGAACGCGGTGAACCACTTGGCGACGTTCGCGGTGTAGAACCAGGTCGAGAGGTCGATGTCGGTGTTGAAGGAGAGCGCGAACGGCCCGAGGAAGGACACGAGGACTGCGGCGATGATCCAGTACTTGAAGTACTTCAGGCCCTCCCCCGCGATGCCGACGCCGAAGGCGTACCGGCGGCTCGGGAGCGTGAGGTTCTGGAGGGACGGCATCGTCAGGCTCCGTTCCGGGTCGGATCGGTGAGGTGGATGAAGAGGTCCTGGAGGCCGACCGGGCCGATCTCGACGCCCGCGGCGGAGGCGCGCTCGCGCATGCCGGGGTCGAGCGCGGCCGCGATGGTGGTGCTCTTGGTGCCGCCGAGCTGCTGTTCGGCGAGGACTTCGAGGCTCGCGGTGAGGGAGTCCACGGCCGCGGTGGGCCCGGTGAGGGTGGCGCCCATGTTCTGGAAGACCTCGATCTCCTCGTGGCGCAGGACGCGCCCGCGGTCGACGATGACGACCTCTTCGAGGTAGTTGGCGACTTCGTCGATGAGGTGGGTGGAGAGGACGACCGTGTGGGGGCGGTCCATGTACTCGGCGAGGAGTTCCTTGTAGAACGCGTCGCGGGTGGGGGCGTCCATGCCGAGGTGGACCTCGTCGAACATGGTGAGCTCGGCGCGGGCGGCGAGGCCGCAGACCGCGGCGAGGACCGAGCGCTTGCCGCGGGAGAGCTCGCGGATCTTCTTCTTGAGCGGCAGCTCGAACCGGTCGGCGAGCTTGAGGGCGTAGGCGGTGTCGAACCCGGGGCGGATCTGGCCGGTCTCGATGGCGGTCTTGACGGAGTCGGTGTCGTCGAAGTCGCCGCCTTCGCGGATGAGGGCGACGCGCGAGACGATCCCGGCGTTCTCCCACACCGGCTCGCCGTTGACGAGGATCTGCCCGGTGGTGGGCTTGCGGAAGGCGGCCAGGAGGCTGAGGAGGCTGGTCTTGCCGGCACCGTTGCGTCCGAGCAGGCCGTAGATCTTGCCGGCCTCGAGTTCGAGGTTCACGTCGGCGAGGGCGTCGGTGTCGCGGTATTTCAGCGTGACGTCGCGGAGGGTGGCGGAGAAGCTCATTTGCGGGCGCCTTCCTGTGCTTCGAGGTAGTCGATGATGTCGGTGAGGGAGATGCCGGCCTGGCGGGCCTCTTGGACGAGGGGGGCCAGCACGCGTTCGAAGAAGCGCTCGCGGAAGTCGGCGGCGAGTCGCTCGCGGGCGTCCTCGGCGACGAACATGCCGACGCCGCGCTGCTTGTAGAGGACGCCTTCGTCGACCAGTTCCCGGAACGCCTTCTGCGCGGTGGCGGGGTTGATCTGGTAGAAGGCGGCGTACTGGTTGGTCGACATGACCTTGCCTCCCGGTTCGAGCGAGCCGTTCATGATCTCGGCCTTGATCTGATCGGCGATCTGCCGATAGATCGGTGTGCCGTCATCGAACATCTCGCCTCCTTTGATGTAGATGGAACAGGTTGGTTGGTTCAGAGGTTCATTACTTGACTAATGAACCATAGCACGTTGGTACCGGCATCCGTCAACCCGCGCAGCGCACGCGAGAACCCCGGCCCGGACTCACTGGTCGGACCGGGGGTTGTGGCTGCGTGCTGCGGCAGGCGGAGGTCGGCACCGAGTCCGATATGGCCGGCTGCGGGAATGTCACCCCAAAGGCGTCGGTGACAACAGCAGGTCGCTCAGACGAGGCCGCCTTCGTAGGCCGCGATCACGGCCTGCGTGCGGTCGCGGACGCCGAGCTTGGCGTAGACGCTGCTGAGGTGGGTCTTGACGGTTTCGCGGCCGAGAAACAGGTCACCCGCGATCTCCACGTTGGACAGGCCTTTGGCGGCGAGCACGAGGACCTCCCGCTCGCGTTCACTCAGGTCACCGATTCCCTTGGGGGTCTTCCGTGCCGGTGCTGCCGCAGCGAGGCGGCGGACCGCTTCGGGGAACAGGAGCGCGTCCGTGCGCGCCACGAGCCGCACCGCAGCCAGCAGGTCCTCGACACGGGTGCGCTTGAGCAGGAACCCGTCGGCCCCGGCCCGGAGCGCCTGCCACACGTAGTCGTCGTTGTCGAAGGTGGTGACCACCAGTATCTTCGGCGGCGCATCCATTTCGGACACGATCCGCTCGGTGGCCTGTATGCCGTCGACCGTGGGCATCCGCACGTCCATGAGCAGCACGTCGGCCTTGCCCGAGCGGGCGATCGCGACGGCGTCGACGCCGTCGGCGCCTTGGGCCACGACCTCCAGGTCCGGTTCGGCCCCGATGATCGCGGCGAACCCGGAGCGGATCAGGGCCTCGTCGTCGATCAGCGCGATGCGCAGCGGTGCGGTCATTCCCGGCCTTTCGTCTCGATCGGCATGGTGGCGCGGACGCTCCATTCGCCTGGGGTCCAATCGGTCTCGGCGGTCCCCCCGAGGACGGCGGCGCGTTCGGCCATGCCGATGAGCCCCCTGCCGCCGGGCCGCGGGCGCGGTCGGCGCGTCGCCGGGCTGGTCACGTTCACGGCTACCGCCTCCTCGCCGACGTCGACCTCCACGGTCGCCCGCGGCTCGTCGGCGTGGCGCAGCACGTTCGTCAGCGCCTCCTGCACGATCCGGTAGATCTCGCGTGAGGCCAAGCGCCCCAAAGTCTCAGGATCGCCGGTGACCTGCAGGTCGACCGCGACACCCGATTCGGCGGCCAACGAAGCGAGGTCGGCGAGGTCCCGCTGCGGCGCCCGCGAGTCGTCCCGGTCCTCGCGCAGGGCCCCGATCACGGCATCCAGTTCGGCCAGCGCGCCACGGGCTGTGTCGCCGACCGCCGTCATGGCCTGGGCGGCGAACGCGGGGTCGGCGTTGATGAGCCGCGATGCGGCCTCGGACTGGACGACGACCACCGAGAGGGCGTGGCCGACCGAGTCGTGGAGTTCCCGGGCGATGCGGTTGCGGGCGGCCAGGCGGGCGGCCTCGGCCCGCGAGGCGGCGAGGCGGTCGCTCGCGCCCTGCCCGAGCAGTTTCGGGGCCAGGACCTTCATGCCGGCACTGGTGGCGGCCACGAGGGCGATCAGTGCGACCAGGAGCAGCGGGGCGGTGAGCAGGCCCCATTCGAGGAACCATCCGGTGAAGGCGCCGGGCGCCGTCGCGATGTCGGTGAAGGCGAAGCGGGACCCGTAGTAGGCCACGTACGGGATGAACGGGACGACGGCGAGGGTGACGCCGCTGACGACCCCGCCGACCGCGGCGTGGAGGGTGAACCAGAGGCCGGTGCGCCAGCGGGAGTTCCAGGAGGAGTCGTCGGCGGGCGAGTCGAACTCGGCGCCGAGGAGGCGGCGGGCGGCCGTGCGTTCGACCTCGCGGTCGGGCAGCAGGAGCGAGGCGGCGGCGACGAGCGGGAGCACTGCGGCGAAGACCGAGGGTTCGATGATGCCGTCGAAGCCGCTGTCGGGGTTGAGGAAGTTGTGGCCGATGGCGCCGACCATCATGAACGGCATCATGAGCGCGCCGCCGAGGATGATCCAGACCCACCCGCGGTAGGTGGCCCGGGACCAGAGCGGGGCGAGGAGGCGCATGGGGCCATTGTGCCAGCGGCGGACGGTGTTCACCGATCCAGCGTCGCAGGCGCCGCGGCCTGCGGCCTCCCTCCGGAGCGGGGCCGCGGTCCCCCGCGCGGGGGACCGGGCCGGCCCTTCATGGGTGCTATTTGCCTTCGTAGGCGTCCTTGAGGCCTTGGAGGTCGATCTTCTTCATCTCGTACATCGCCTTGACGGCTCGCACGGCGCCGTCCCTGTCGGGGCCGCCCACGTACTGGTCGGCCTCGGTGGGCCAGACCTGCCAGTTGACGCCCCACTTGTCCGCGATCCAGGCGCATTGGATCTCGGTGCCGCCGTTGGCGAGGAACGCGTCCCAGAAGCGGTCGACCTCGGCTTGGGAGTCGCAGTTGATGAGCAGGGACATGGCGTGGTCGTGCTTGGCGGAGTCGTCGCCGTTGATCGCGGTGAACGACTGCCCGGCGAGGTCGAAGTTCACGACCATGACGTCGCCGACGGCACCGTGGGCGTCCTCGACATAAGGGATGCTGCTGGTGATCTTGGCGTCGTCGAAGAGGGTGAGATACCACTCGACGGCCTCCTCGGCGGTGTTGTCCTTGTACCAGATGTTGGTGACGATCTTCTGCATGACGGTTCGTCCTTCCGAGCGGAGCTGATAAGCCGATTGCATCAGTTGAGACGACGCGGCGAGCCGAAACTCATCGCATCGGTGCCGTTCGGCGCCACCTTTCCGGTGAGACTCCCGGCCGCTCCGGAGCGGCCGGGAGGAGCGGACCGGCGACAGCACCGGCCGGCCCCGGTCTTGGTCGATTGAGCCCCGCCTGGCCCCGCGACGACAGCGGTGCACGAATTCGCCTGCTATACATGGCTGGTGACCGAAGAACGCCCCGGCCGCCTCCGCAACGCCATCGCCGCGCTCGCTTACCGCATGCAGGCGTTCACCGTGGTCGGCTACATGGGCGTCGTCTCGCTCATCGGCGTCGAAGCGCTCATCGTGCTCCTCGGGTTCACCACGGTCCTGCCGATCGCGATCCCGTTCGTGCTCATCGTCCTCGGCGTCGCGTACCTCCTCCGCCAGCGCCTCAGCGCCCTGTGGGCCGGCATCCGCGCCAAGGCCAGGCGGAGCGAAGCCGAATAGTCACGGCCGCGCCCCGGGAACCTCGCGGCCGAAACGGCGCATCAGCTGGGCGAAGCGGAAGGCGTTCACCACTGCGGCGCCGCCCCGGTCGTTGTTGAAGTAGACGTGGCAGTCGGCTCCCTCGGGCCACGCCTCGTCGATGCGTCGGCACCACGACCGCAGCGCCGCGTCGCCGTAGCTCGGGGCCGGCTTCGCCCGGCCCTCATGCAGTCGCAGATAGCCCCAGGACGCGGTGCGCCACAACGGGGTCACGGGACGGCCGCCGCGGTCGGCCCAGCACAGGGCCGCGTCCCGCTCGGTCAGGACCGAACGCACGTCATCGTTCCACCAGGACTCGTGCCGCGGCTCGACGGCGACGCGCGCGCCCTTCGGGAAACGGTCGAGGCATGCGGCCATCAAGTCGGGGTCGGCTTTGAGCGTCGGCGGCAACTGCAGCAGGAACGGGCCGAGCCGGTTCCCGAGCCCGGACGCGGCATCGGTCAGACGCCGCACCGGCTCGGCGGGGTCGCGCAGCCGCTTCAAGTGCGTGAGGAAGCGACTCGCCTTGAGCGCCATGACGAACCGCTCTGGCGTCTCGGAACGCCACCGTTCGAAGACGGCATGTGCGGGCAACCGGTAGAACGCGCCGTCGTTCTCGACGGTGGCGAAATGCCCGGCATAGTGCTCCAGCCAGCGCCGCTGCGGCACGCCCTCCGGATAGAGCACGCCCCGCCAGTCGCGGTACTGCCAACCAGAGGTGCCGACGAGGACCGGCATGTCCCCCATTGTCCCGCGCCGGGACCCCTCCCGGGGAGGAGCTGCGACAATTGGGTTTCCCCTGAGGTGAAGGACCCCATCATGACCCAGGATGAAGCCCGCCCCGCGTCCGATCCCGCGCCCGAACCGGTGCCGGAGCCGGCGGTCGCATCGGACCCGGTCCCCGGACCGTCGCCCGAGCCCGGCGCTGAACCGAACCGCCTCCCCGACCAGGCCGCGGGGCCCGCTTCGGAACGATCGGCAGGCGCCACCGCCGATCCCGTGATCTCGCCACCGCCGTACGACCCGTACGCCTCGCCCCCGCCGCCATATGCCCCGTACGGTTCACCCCCGCCGTACTACTGGCAGCCGCCGATGCCGGGGACGAACGGCTTCGCTGTGGCGGCCCTGGTCGTCGGCATCGTCGGGCTCTGCTTCTGCTTCGGCTTCCTCGGGATCATCTTCGGCAACGTCGCGAGGCGCCAGATCGAGGCGACCGGCCAGGCCGGAGCCGGCATGGCGACGGCCGGGATCGTGCTCGGCTGGATCGCGGTCGCCTGGATCGTGCTCCGCGTCCTCCTCGTCGCCGGTGCCGGCACCGTCGGGTACTAGCGGCCTCGAGAACTAGCGCAGTCGCCTGAGCCGCAACCGGATCAGGCGATCTCGCGGGGGTCGATGCGGATGCGCACCGGCTCCGCCTTCGCGCTCGAGCGT
This sequence comes from Glycomyces rhizosphaerae, assembly GCF_042647865.1. NCBI lineage: Bacteria > Bacillati > Actinomycetota > Actinomycetes > Glycomycetales > Glycomycetaceae > Glycomyces > Glycomyces rhizosphaerae. The sequence goes on along the minus strand of NZ_JBHRWO010000014.1, from coordinate 73,139 downwards.
TCGGCCGTCGCCTTGGCGAGGACGCTCGCGAGGGCGGCGCCGTCGCGGCGGCGGACGCGCAGGAGCACGCGCTCGGTGTGCTCGTCGACGGGGATCGGGCCGATGACCTCGGCACCCAGGGCCGAGGGCAGGTTCGCGGCGATCTTCTCGGCCTCGCCGTTCGGCCCCGTCAGCGCGGCGAACTTCATCACCGGCGGGAAGCCGAGCTCGGACCGCTCGCCGAGTTCGAGACGAGCGAACCAGGCAGGGTCCCAACGGATCAGCGCCTGCACCACCGGCAAACCGCCGTCGGCGACCACCACGGCCGTGCCGCCGGGACGGGCCAGGGCGACCGCGTTCATCCAGCGGCGCAACGCTTCTTCGCTCGCCGTCAGCTCGGCTCGCGTCAGCAGCGCCCACGTGTCGAGGAGCAGCACCGCGCCGTAGCCTCCAGGCGCCGGAGGCTCCACGCCCGGCGTCGCGACGACGACCGCCGCGCCCTTCGGGGCCGACTCCAGCCGGTTCAGGCCCGTCGACTCGACTACGGCCGTGTCCGGGAACGCTTGGGCCAGTTCCTCGGCCGTGCGTTCGGCGCCGATGATCACGGCCCGCACGCGGTTCGAACCGCACTCGGCGCACCGGAAGTCCTCGGCCACGGTGCCGCACCAGCCGCACACCGGAGCCCGGCGAGCGCCCATGAGCCGCAAGGGACCCGAGCAGTTCGGGCATGCCGCGCGGGTGCGGCAGCGCTGGCACGAGACGGCCGGAACGTAACCGCGCCTGGGGACTTGGACCAGGACCGGCTGGTCCTTCGCGAGGGCCGCCCGTGCCGCCTCCCAAGCGACGGTGGGAAGCCGGGCGGTGCCTCCCGACGGGTCCCGCTCCAGGTCGGACTCGTCCCCTACTGGCACGATTCGCGGTGCGGCGCTGCGGATCTCGTCTCGTGGAGCGGTGATAGAGACGGCCCATTCGGTTTCGACCAGCAGCTGCGCCTGGGGCGTGCGGCCGTAGCCGCCGACGAGGCAGGCGGCGTTGGCGAGTCCGGCCCTGGTGAGCAGGACTTCCCTGGCGTGCGGGTACGGGGCGTGGCGGTCCACGTGGGACTCGTCGCCGTCGTCCCAGATCGCCACCAGACCGAGGTCGGCCACGGGCGCGAGGGACGCGGCGCGGGTGCCGGCCACGATCCGCACTTCGCCCCTGGCGGCCTTCAGGAACGAGCGGTAGCGCTTGGTCGGGCCCAACTGGGCCGAGAGGGTCACGTGGCGGTCGGGGCCGAGTACGGCTTCGAGGGCGGCGTCGAGCCGGTCGAGGTCGTCCTGGTCGGGCACCACGAGCACCGCGCCGCGACCGGATGCGGCGGTCGCCGCCGCGGCCTCGGCGAGGCGGGCGGGCCAGTCCTCACCGGGGAGGGCGTTCCAGACGGCCTTCGGCGATTTGTTCTCGCGCAACGCGCGCAGGAATGCCTCGCCAGCGATATATCTCTTCCAGTGATCCGGGGTCGGCGCGGCCACTGCGAGGGTCTCACCGCGCTGTTCGGACTCGACCCTGACTCGGCGCTCGGGGACCGCCAGGCGCAGCACGTCCGCGAGGGTCCCGGCGTACCGGTCGGCCACGGCGCGGGCGAGGCGCGCGATCTCGGGGCTGAGGACGGGCTCGGGAGAGACGAGCTCGGAGAGCCACAGGAGCTTGCCGGTGAAGTCGGTGGCGGGTTTGAGGGCGATGACGTAGCCGCTGACCTTGCGGCGGCCGAAGCGGACCTTGACCCGGCAACCGGGCCTGACCTGGGACGCCATGTCCTCGGGGATCCGGTAGTCGAAGAGCTTGTCCAGCTGGGGCAGCGGTTCGTCGATGCACACCGCTGCGAACGCCGGGGACTCTTCCATCCCATAAAAGTACCGGGCGGCTCCGACAAGCGGAGCCGCCCGGCGGCTGAATCCAGTGCCTAGTTCACGGCTTCTTTGAGGGCGGCCGCGCGGTCGGTGGCCTCCCAGGTGAACTCCGGGAGCTCGCGTCCGAAGTGGCCGTAGGCGGCGGTCTTGGAGTAGATCGGCCGGATCAGGTTGAGGTCGCGGATGATCGCGGCCGGGCGCAGGTCGAAGACGTCGAGGACGGCGCGCTCGATGCGCGCGGGGTCGACGGTCTCGGTGCCCATGGCGTCGACGGCGATGCTCACCGGCTTTGCTTTGCCGATCGCGTAGGCGACCTGGACCTCGCAGCGCTCGGCGAGCCCGGCGGCCACGACGTTCTTGGCGACCCAGCGCGCGGCGTACGCGGCCGAGCGGTCGACCTTCGACGGGTCCTTGCCGGAAAAGGCGCCGCCGCCGTGGCGGGCGTAGCCGCCGTAGGTGTCGACGATGATCTTGCGGCCGGTGAGGCCGGCGTCGCCCATCGGGCCGCCGATCTCGAAGCGGCCGGTCGGGTTCACCAGCAGGTTGTAGCCGTCGGTGTCGAGGTCGAGGCCGGCGACGACCGGCGCGATGACGTGCTCGGCGACGTCGGGCGACAGGAGCGAGTCGAGCGAGATGTCGGGGGCGTGCTGGCTCGAGACCACCACGGTGTCGAGCCGCACGGGCTTGTTGCCCTCGTACTCGATGGTGACCTGGGTCTTGCCGTCAGGGCGCAGGTACGGCACGGTGCCGTCCTTGCGGACCTCGGTGAGCCGCTGGGAGAGCCGGTGCGCCAAGGCGATCGGCAGGGGCATGAGCTCGGGGGTCTCGCGGCACGCGAAGCCGAACATGAGGCCCTGGTCGCCCGCGCCCTGGAGGTCCATCTCGTCGATGTCGCCGGAGTCCACACGGGACTCCCAGGCCTTGTCGACGCCCTGGGCGATGTCGGGGCTCTGGCCGCCGATCGAGACGTTCACGCCGCACGAGGCGCCGTCGAAGCCCTTCTTGGAGGAGTCGTAGCCGATCCGCAGGATCACGTCGCGCACGATCCGGGGGATGTCCGCGTAAGCGTGGGTCGTGACCTCGCCCGCCACGTGCACCTGGCCGGTGGTGATGAGGGTTTCGACCGCGACCCGGCTGGAGGGGTCCTCCGCGAGCAGCGCGTCCAGAATTCCATCGGAAATCTGGTCGGCGATCTTGTCCGGGTGGCCCTCAGTGACCGACTCGGAGGTGAACAGGCGACGTGCCACGGCACTCCTCAACACACATCCACGCCGCAAAACGGCGCTCTTCAACTGACTTCGCAGCTCACAAGTCTATGCGCTGAAGATCTTCCCACCAAGTCGGCACGCGGCGCTCACGCGGTGTCAATCGCGTCCACCCACCGGGAGACGCTCGGACACGGCGTCCCAGATGGCGTCTGCCACGGCTTCCTTGGTGGCGTGCTCGCGGGCGTCGACTTCGCCACTCTCGTCGAACAAGGTGACCGAGTTCTCCGAGGCGCCGAACACGGCCCCGCCGGAGACGTCGTTCAGCACCACCAGATCGGCGCCCTTCGCCTCGCGCTTGCGCATCGCGTGCTCGGGGCCGTTGTCGGTTTCGGCGGCGAAGACGACGAGCACCTGGCCCGGGCGCTTGGTACGGCCCACCACTGCGGCGATGTCCTGCGTCGAGGTGAGCGCCAAGTCGAGGTCGCCCTTGCGCTTCAGCTTGCGGTCCGAGGACTCCTTGGGCGTGAAGTCGGCGGGCGCGGCGGCGAGGACCGCGGCATCGGCCTCGAGCGCGGCCTTCACCGTGGCCTCGTGCAGCTCGCCCGTGGTGGAGACGCGTTCGACGCTGATGCCCGCGGGCAGCGGGGCGTCGATGTGGGCGGCGATGAGGTGCACCTCCGCGCCGCGCGCGGCGGCAGCGGCGGCGAGGGCGATGCCCTGGCGGCCCGAGGAGTGGTTCCCGATGAAGCGCACCGGATCGATCGGCTCGCGCGTCCCGCCGGCGGTGACGAGGACCTTGCGGCCCACCAGGTCCCGTGCCGGTGAAGTCAAGAAGCCCTTGACGAGGGCGAAGATCGATTCGGGCTCGGGCAGGCGCCCGGGGCCGGTGTCGGCACCGGTGAGGCGGCCCGAGTCGGGCTCGATCACGTGCACTCCGCGCTCGCGCAAGGTGGCGACGTTCGCGCGGGTGGCCGGGTGCTCCCACATCTCCGTGTGCATCGCCGGGGCGAACACGACGGGGCAGGTCGCGGTCAGCAGGGTGCTGGAGAGGAGGTCGTCGGCGCGGCCTTGGGCGGCGCGCGCGAGGAGGTCCGCGGTCGCCGGGGCGACCACCACGAGATCGGCCTGACGGCCGAGCTGCACGTGTTTGACCTCGGATACGTCGGAGAAGACGCCGGAAGCCACCCGGTGGCCCGACAGGGCCTCCCAGGTGGCTTCACCGACGAACTTGAGCGCCGCCTCGGTCGGGATCACGGTCACGTCGTGACCGGACTCTTTGAGGAGGCGGAGCAGGATGCAGGCCTTGTAGGCGGCGATGCCGCCCGACACGCCCAGGACGATGTTCACGCGCGAAGCTTACGCCTCGGGGTCGTCGAACGCCTTCGTCTCGAGGAGGCCCTTGTCGAGCTCGCGCATGGCGATCGACAGCGGCTTCTCCTCGGGCGTGGTCTCGACGAGCGGGCCGACGTACTCGAGCAGGCCTTCGCCCAGCTGCGAGTAGTACGCGTTGATCTGGCGCGCGCGCTTTGCCGAGTAGATGACCAGCTGGTACTTCGACTGGCTCTTCTCGAGCAGGTCGTCGATCGGCGGGTTGGTGATGCCGACCGGGTCGGCGACAGTCCCTGACACGTGTAATCCTTCGTGTGCGACTCGTGTTGCTCAGAGGCTCCGGTGTGCCGGGCCTCAGTTGTGGCTCGCCAGCTTCGCCGTGGCGAAAGCGGGGGAACTGAGCAACTCTACCAGCTCGGCGGCCGCCTGCTCGATCGACACATTGGTGACTGTGTGATCGAACTCGGCCTCCGCGGCGAGCTCTTGGCGGGCGGCGTCCAGGCGGCGCGCGATCGTGGCCTCGTCCTCGGTCCCCCGCCCGGTGAGGCGGCGGACGAGTTCGTCCCACGACGGCGGTGCCAGGAACACCAGTTGGGCGTCGTGCATGGCCCGACGGACCTGGCGGGCGCCCTGCAGTTCGATCTCCAGCAGCGCCGGGAGTCCGGCGCGCAGGCGTTCCTCGACCGGGCCGCGGGGGGTTCCGTAGAGGTTCCCCGCGTAGGAGGCCCACTCAAGGAACTCCCCCGCGGCGATCATCGACTCGAACTGCTCGGTCGACACGAAGTGGTAGTCGGCGCCATCGGCCTCACCCGGGCGAGGCTTGCGGGTCGTGCAGCTCACGGAGAGCCAGACCCACGGGTAGTACTCCTGGATGAGGGCCTTGACGCTGCCCTTGCCGACTCCGGACGGACCGGACAGCACCGTGAGGCGCTGGGCCAGGGCTGCGTGGTGACTATCGATGCTCACGCGACTACTACTACCCGAACTTAGGCCTGGTCGCCCTTGAATTCATCCAGAAGCGCGGCGCGCTGGTGCTCGCCCAGGCCGCGCAGCCGACGCGAGTCGGCGATCTTGAGCTTCTCCATGATCTGGGTGGCGCGCTTGTCGCCGATGCCCGGGAGGGCCTTCAGCACAGCCGAGACCTTCATCTTTCCGGAGATGTCGTCGGTGGCAGCGGACTTGAGGACCGCTTCCAGGGTGGTCTCGCCCGACTTCAGCTTCTCCTTGAGCAAGGCGCGGGCCTTACGGGCCGCGGCGGCCTTCTCAAGGGCTGCGGCGCGCTGTTCCGGAGTCAGTTTAGGGAGCGGCACGGGGTCTCCTTGCAGTCGATGGTTTCGTCCCTGTGGACCTTGACGTGCGGGTATCGCTGAAGCATACCCAGCTCGGGAACGGTAACCCCAGCGTCCGACACGCCTGCGACCGGGGGTGGGGCAAATTCCGGGCGCGGAAATCGCAGGTTTATTCCCCCATTGCGGCGCGGCATTCCGACTGCAACGCCTCGACGGCTGTGCGAATGCTCGCCACGGCAGGCCCCGGCTGCGCGATTTGTCGGGAATAGGACGGGATTGCGAAGTTCGTTGCGGGGCCGAGGACGCGCGGAAGATCACTCGGGCGTCCACCCTGCGCACCCATGCCCGGGACCAGGATGGGGCCGTTGAACTGGGACAGGTCGTGAGCGGTGTCACGTTGGCGCACGGTGGTGTGCGTGATTCCGTAAGTCGACTCACGCAGGCGCGCCTCGCCTTCGGAAGCGCAGGCCCCGATGGTGGCGCCCATGACGATCCCGAAGGAGCCCATGGGTTCCGCGTCGCCGTTCTGCTCGTTGACCTCGTCGATGATCCCCTGCGCCACGGACTTCCCGTCGCGGCGCTTGGCCATCTGCACCTGCTTGCCCTCGGGGTTGGAGGTGCGGGCCAGCACGAACAGGCCCTTGCCGTGGGCGTTGGCCAGGTCGAACGCGGGCTGGAGCGAGCCGGTGCCGAGGAACGGGCTGAGGGTGATCGCGTCGACCGCGAGCGGCGAGGCCGGGTCGAGGTAGGCCTGGGCGTAGGCGGCCATCGTGGAGCCGATGTCGCCGCGCTTGACGTCGAGGATGACGAGCGCGCCGGCCTTGCGGGACTCGGCGATCACCCGTTCGAGGAGCGCGATGCCGCCCGAGCCGAAGCGTTCGTAGAACGCCGACTGGGGCTTGATGAACGCGCACGTCTCGGCCGTGGCCTCGACGATCGTCATCGCGAAGCGCTCGGCCCCGGCCAGGTCGTCGTCGAGCCCCCAGTGCTGCAGGAGCGCGCCGTGCGGGTCGATTCCGGCGCACAGCGGACCGCGCACCTGCGAGAGGTGGTGGGCCCGGGTTCCGAAATCCTTGTTGATTGGCATCGCTTTCGCTTCCTTGTCGTCAGCTGTTCTGAGGGGTTCGTGAGCCCTGCGGGCCGCGGCGGGCGGCGGACCGGTAGCGGCGCACGCTGCGGCGCACCATGCCCGGCCCGTTGTAGATGAGGCCGGAGTAGACCTGGACGAGGCTCGCCCCGGCGTCGAACATGGCCTGCGCGTCGTCGGCGGTCATGACCCCGCCCGAGCCGATGATCGGCAGGTTGCCGTTCGTCTCGCGGTGGACGAAGCGGACGATCTCACGTGAGACCTGGGTGAGGGGCTTGCCGGACATGCCGCCGGGCTCGGCGGCGATCGCGTCCTCGCTCGGGTCCACGCCGTCGCGCCCGAGGGTCGTGTTCGTGGCGATGACGCCCGCGACGCCGGTCTCGAGGCAGACCTCGAGGAGCTGGGCCATCGCGGGCTCGGTGAGGTCGGGGGCGATCTTGACCAGCACCGGGCGCGGCTGGCGCCCGGCCGCGAGGCGCACGCCCTCCTGGCGCAGCGCGCCGAGCAGGGCGCGGAGCGCGCCCGCGTCCTGAAGCTGGCGCAGGCCCGGCGTGTTGGGCGAGGAGACGTTGATGGCGATGTAGTCGGCGAAGGGGTAGAGGAACCGCATCGACTGCAGGTAGTCCTCGATCGCGCCTTCGAGCGGCACCGCCTTCGACTTGCCGATGCTGATGCCCAGCGGGCAGTTGATCGCGGGGGCGGCCGTGAGCCGGGCCGCGAGAGCCTGCGCGCCGTCGTTGTTGAAGCCCATGCGGTTGACGATGCCCTCTGAGCGGGGCATGCGGAACATGCGGGGCTGCGGGTTGCCCGGCTGGGGCTGGGCGGTGACGGTGCCGATCTCGGCGAAGCCGAAGCCCAGGGCGGGCCAGGCGCCGACGGCGAGGCCGTTCTTGTCCATGCCCGCGGCGAGCCCGATGGGGTTGGGGAAGGGGATGCCGCACACGGTGACGGGGGCGCTGAGCTGGTTGACCTTGATGAGGGCGTTTCGGGCCTGTCGCTGGTTGGACAGGCGGGTGAGCCAGCGCAGGGTGGTGTCGTGCGCTTTTTCGGCGTCGCCGCGTCCGATCCGGAACAGGACCGGACGGGCCAGATTCTGATACAGCATGGTCATTCCTGTATACGTCAATTCACCGGGTGAGCGACATGGCTACGCCATGGCGTCGCCCACCCGGTGCTCTGCTAATGCATGGCTCGCAGGCTTCGCCATAGTTGTTAGACAGCTACTTCACTGCCGCGCAGGCGCTGGTGCAGTTCCTGGAGCGAGGCGACGCGGATCTCGCCGCGGGAGGCCGACTCGATCGCCTGGGTGGCGGCGGCCGCGCCCTGGATGGTGGTCACGCAGCTGACGTCGGCCACGACGGCGGCCGAGCGGATCTCCCAGCCGTCGGTGCGCGGGCCCGAGGAGGCCGAGGGCGTCGTGATGACCAGGTCGATCTCACCGGAGGCGATCAGGCTGACGGCGTCCACCGCTTCACCCGAGGAGTGCCGGGCGACGGGTGTGAAGTCGATGCCGTGGCGCTTGAGGACCAGGCCGGTGCCTTCGGTGGCGTACACGGTGAAGCCGAGGTCGACCAGGCGGCGCACCGGGAAGACGATGGATCGCTTGTCCCGGTCGGCGACGGACACGAAGAGCTTCCCGGAGGTGGGGAGCTTGCCGTAGACCGCGAGTGTGGCCTTGGCGAAGGCGAGGCCGAAGGACGAGTCGATGCCCATCACCTCGCCCGTGGACTTCATCTCCGGGCCGAGCACGGCGTCCAGGCCCGCGCCCTCGACGGTGCGGAAGCGCTTGAAGGGCAGGAGGACTTCCTTGACCGAGATCGGGACCTCGGGTCCGGCGTCGGAGCCGTCGCCTTCGGGCAGGAGCAGGCCTTCGTCGCGGAGTTCCTTGATGGTCGCGCCGAGGGCGATGCGGGCGGCGGCCTTGGCGAGCGGGACCGCGGTGGCCTTGGAGACGAACGGGACGGTGCGCGAGGCCCGCGGGTTCGCTTCGAGGACGTACAGCTGCTCGTCCTTGAGGGCGTACTGGACGTTCATGAGGCCGCGCACGCCGATGCCGAAGGCGAGCTTCGCGGTGTAGTCGCGGATCTGCTCGATGACCGTGGCGCCCAAGGTGATGGGCGGGAGCGCGCAGGAGGAGTCGCCGGAGTGGACGCCGGCCTCCTCGATGTGCTCCATGATGCCGCCGAGGTAGAAGTCGGTGCCGTCGCAGAGGCAGTCGACGTCGATCTCGATGGCGTCGTCGAGGAACCGGTCGATGAGGATCGGGTGCTCGGGGCTGGCCTCGGTGGCGCGGGAGATGAACCCGGCGAGGGTGTCCTCGTCGTAGACGATCTCCATGCCGCGGCCGCCGAGGACGTACGACGGGCGCACGAGCACGGGGTAGCCGATCTGGGCGGCGACCTCGCGGGCCTCCTCGTAGGAGGTGGCGGTGCCGCCGTCGGGGGCGACGAGGCCGAGTTCGTCGAGGAGGCGGCCGAAGACGCCGCGGTCCTCGGCGCTGTGGATGGCCTTCGGGGAGGTGCCGACGACGGGGAGCCCGGCGTTCTCGAGGCGTTCGGCGAGGCCGAGCGGGGTCTGGCCGCCGAGCTGGACGACGACGCCGACGACGCCGGGGCCGCCCGCGGACTGGCCGCTCTCGTGCTCGGCCTGGAAGACCTCGGTGACGTCCTCGAAGGTGAGCGGCTCGAAGTAGAGCCGGTCGGCGGTGTCGTAGTCGGTGGAGACGGTCTCGGGGTTGCAGTTGACCATGATCGTCTCGTAGCCGACCTCGCGCAGGGCCTGCACGGCGTGAACGCACGAGTAGTCGAACTCGATGCCCTGGCCGATGCGGTTGGGCCCGGAGCCGAGGATCATCACCTTCGGCCGGTTGGAGGGCGCGACCTCGGTCTCGTCCTCGTAGGTCGAGTAGTGGTAGGGCGTGTGGGCCTCGAACTCGGCGGCGCAGGTGTCGACGGTCTTGAAGACCGGGCGCAGGCCGAGCCGGTGGCGCAGGCGGCGCACGCCGGCCTCGCCGGCCAGTTCGGGGCGCAGGGCCGCGACCTGGGCGTCGGAGAATCCGGCGCGCTTTGCCTTGCGGAGCAGGGCCTCGTCGACCACGGCGGCGGCCTCGATCTCGTCGCGCAGGTCGATGAGTTGGGCGACCTGGTCGAGGAACCACGGGTCGATCTTGCAGGCCTCGTGGACCTCCGCGATCGACGCGCCGAGGCGCAGGGCGCGCTCGGCGGTGTAGAGGGTGCCGTCGTGCGCGGTCTTCAGCGCTTCGATGGTGTTCTCGAGGGTGGCGCCCTCGGGGTCGGGGCGGGTCCAGAACCCGGCCTGCTTGGTCTCGGTGGAGCGCAGGGCCTTCTGGAGGGCCTGCTGGAAGGTCCGGCCGAGGCTCATGGCCTCGCCGACGGACTTCATGGTGGTGGTCAGGGTCGGGTCCGCGCCGGGGAACTTCTCGAACGTGAAGCGCGGGACCTTGACGACGACGTAGTCGAGGGTGGGCTCGAACGCGGCCGGGGTGGCCTTGGTGATGTCGTTCGGGATCTCGTCGAGCGTGTAGCCGATGGCGAGCTTCGCGGCGATCTTCGCGATCGGGAAGCCGGTGGCCTTCGACGCCAGCGCGGAGGAGCGGGAGACGCGCGGGTTCATCTCGATGACGATCATGCGGCCGTTCGCGGGGTCGATCGCGAACTGGATGTTGCAGCCGCCCGTGTCGACGCCGACCTCGCGCAGGATGGCGATGCCGATGTCGCGCATGTGCTGGTATTCGCGGTCGGTGAGGGTCATCGAGGGGGCGACGGTGACGGAGTCGCCGGTGTGGACGCCCATGGGGTCGACGTTCTCGATGGAGCAGACGACGACCACGTTGTCCTTGTGGTCGCGCATGAGCTCGAGCTCGTATTCCTTCCAGCCGAGCACGGACTCCTCGATGAGGACCTCGGTGGTGGGGGACTCGGCGAGGCCGTTCCCGGCGATGCGGTCCACGTCCTCCCAGGTGTAGGCCATGCCGGAGCCCAAGCCGCCCATGGTGAAGGAGGGCCGGATGACCACGGGCAGGCCGAGGTCCTTGACGGTGTCGCGGACCTCGTCCATGGTGTGGCAGACCGCGGAGCGCGGGACTTCGCCGCCGACGTCGAGGACGACCTGCTTGAACTGCTGGCGGTCTTCGCCGCGCTGGATGGCGTCCATGTCGGCGCCGATGAGTTCGACGCCGTACTTCTCGAGGATGCCGGCTTCGTGGAGGCCGACGGCGGCGTTGAGGGCGGTCTGGCCGCCGAGGGTCGCCAGGATCGCGTCGGGCTTCTCCTTGGCGATGATCTGCTCGATGACCTCGGTGGTGATCGGCTCGACGTAGGTGGCGTCGGCGAACTCGGGGTCGGTCATGATCGTGGCCGGGTTGGAGTTGACGAGGGTGACGCGGATGCCCTCCTCGCGGAGCACGCGGCAGGCCTGCGTGCCGGAGTAGTCGAATTCGCAGGCCTGGCCGATCTGGATGGGTCCGGACCCGATGACCAGGATGTGCTTGAGGTCGTCGCGCTTAGGCATGGGTCTTCGCCCCTTCGGTCTCGATGAGTTCGATCAGGCGGTCGAACAGGTAGTCGGCGTCGTGGGGCCCGCCGGCGGCCTCGGGGTGGTACTGGACGGAGTAGGCGGGCACGTCGAGGCAGGTGAGGCCTTCGACGACGTCGTCGTTGAGGCAGACGTGGCTGACCTGGACGCGGCCGAACTCGGTCTCGAAGAACTCGCCGGTCTCGGGTGCTTTGAGGGCGAACCCGTGGTTGTGGGCGGTGATCTCGATCTTGTTGGTGTGGCGGTCGAGCACCGGCTGGTTGATGCCGCGGTGGCCGAACTTGAGCTTGTAGGTCTCCAGGCCGAGGGCGCGGCCGAGGATCTGGTTGCCGAAGCAGATGCCGAAGACCGGGACACGGCGGCGCAGCAGCTCGCGGGTGAGTTCGACCTGGTGGTCGGCGGTGGCCGGGTCGCCGGGGCCGTTGGAGAGGAACACGGCGTCGGGGTTGCCCGAGAGGACCTGGTCGACCTCGGCGTAGGCCGGATAGACGTGGGTGGTGATGCCGCGCTCGGCGAGGCGGCGCGGCGTGTTCCGCTTGATGCCCAGGTCGAGGGCGGCCACGGTGTACTTGGGCTCCTTGGCCTCGTACGTGTAGGGCTCGGAGGCGGTGACGGCGCCGACGTGGTTGGCCCCGGCCATGTGCGGCGTGGCCTGCACCTTGGCGAGGAGGGCGGCCACATCGGTGTCGCGCGAGGAGATGCCGACGCGCATCGCCCCGGCCTCGCGGAGGTGGCGGGTGAGGGCGCGGGTGTCGACGCCGCTGATGCCCACGACCCCTTGCGAGGCGAGCTCGTCCTCGAGGCCGCGCTTGGCGCGCCAGTTCGAGGCGGTGCGGGCGGGGTCGCGCACGACGTAGCCGGCGACCCAGATGCGGCGGGACTCGTCGTCCTCGTCGTTCCAGCCGGTGTTGCCGATCTGCGGGGCGGTCTGGGCGACGACCTGTCCGTAGTAGGACGGGTCGGTGAGGGTCTCCTGGTAGCCGGTCATGCCGGTGTTGAAGACCGCTTCGCCGAAGGTCTCGCCGACCGAGCCGTACGCCTCGCCGCGGAAGACGCGGCCGTCCTCGAGGACGAGGATCGCTGGTGCTCTGCTGCTCACGCTTGGGTCTCCTCTTCGATCTTCCCGTTCAGCACGGTGGCGCGTCCGCGGAGGAACGTCGCCTGGACGGTGACCGGGAGTTCCCTCCCGGCGTAGGGGGTGTTGCGCGACAGGGACGCGAGGCCTTCGGGCACGACGGTCCAGGACGCGGAGGGGTCGACGAGGGTGAAGTTGGCTTCGACGCCCGGCTTCGGGTCGCGGCCGTGGGCTTCGAGTCCGGCGATGCGCGCGGGGGTGCGGGAGGTGCGCTCGGCGAGGACGTCCCAGTCGCAGTCCGCTGGCCCGCCGAGGGCGAGCACGCTGATCGACAGGGCGGTCTCGAGGCCGAGCATGCCCGGGCGGGCGGCGGCCCACTCGCATTCCTTGTCCTGCGGGGCGTGCGGGGCGTGGTCGGTCGCGACGGCGTCGATGACGCCTTCGGCGAGCGCGGCGCGGAGCACCTCGACGTCGGCTTCGCGGCGCAGCGGCGGGTTGACCTTGTAGACGGGGTCGTAGCTGCGCACGGCGTCGTCGGTCAGGAGCAGGTGGTGCGGGCAGACCTCGGCGGTGACGTTCGCGCCGCGGGCCTTGGCCTCGCGGATGATCGCCACCGAGCGGGCCGTGGAGACGTGGCAGAAGTGGACGCGCGCGCCGGTGTACTCGGCGAGGAGCACGTCGCGGGCGATGATGGCCTCTTCGGCGACGGAGGGCCAGCCGGGCAGGCCGAGTTCGGCCGAGACGGCGCCCTCGTTCATCTGCGCGCCTTCGGTGAGGCGCGGCTCCTCGGCGTGCTGGGCGATGAGCCCGCCGAAGGTCTTCACGTATTCGAGCGCGCGGCGCATGAGCACCGGGTCGTGCACGCAGTGGCCGTCGTCGGAGAACATGCGGACCTTCGCGGCCGAGTGGGCCATCGCGCCGATCTCGGCGAGCCGCTTGCCTTCGAGGCCGATCGAGACGGCGCCGATGGGCTGGACGTCGGCGTAGCCGGCGGCGCGGCCGAGTGCGGCGACCTGCTCGACGACTCCGGCCGTGTCGGCCACGGGGTAGGAGTTCGCCATGGCGCACACCGCGGTGTAGCCGCCCTTGGCGGCGGCGCGGGTGCCGGAGAGGACGGTCTCGGCGTCCTCGCGGCCGGGTTCGCGCAGGTGGGTGTGGAGGTCGACGAGGCCGGGGAGGAGCACGAGGCCGTCGGCGTCGACGACCTCCGCTCCCGCGGCGCTGATCGAGCCGACCTCGGCTACGCGGCCGTCGCGGACCAGGATGTCCTTGCGGCCCTTGCCGACGATGTCGGCGCTCTTGATGAGCAGTTCGCTCACTTGCTCTCTCCGTTCGTCAGCAGGAGGTAGAGGACGGCCATGCGGACCCAGACGCCGTTGGTCACCTGTTCGGTGATGGTGGCGCGGGGCGAGTCGGCCACGGACGCGGCGATCTCCATGCCGCGGTTCATCGGGCCGGGGTGCATGACGATCGCGTGGTCGGGCATGAGCGCGAGGCGGCGCTCGTCGAGCCCGTAGAGGCGGGAGTACTCGTTGGCGGTGGGGAAGAACGCGGCGTTCTGGCGCTCGTGCTGGACGCGGAGCATCATCACCGCGTCGACCCCTTTGAGGCTCGTGTCGAGGTCGTAGCCGATCTCGACGGGCCAGTCGTCGATGTCCTTGGGCAGCAGCGTGGGCGGGCCCACCAGGCGCACGTTCGCGCCGAGTTTGGTGAGCAGCCAGATGTTCGAGCGGGCCACGCGCGAGTGCAGGATGTCCCCCACGATGGCGACGGTGCGCCCTTCGACGCCGCCCAGGCGCTTCTGCATCGTGTAGGCGTCGAGCAGGGCCTGCGTCGGGTGGGCGTGGGTGCCGTCCCCGGCGTTGAGGACCGCGCCGTCGAGCCATTCGGTGAGCCGCTGCGGGGCCCCGGCGGCCGGGTGGCGGATGACCACCGCGTCGGCGCCCATGGCCTGCAAGGTGAGTGCGGTGTCGCGCAGGCTCTCGCCCTTGTTGACGCTCGAGGTCTTGGCCGCGAAGTTCACGACGTCGGCGCTCAGGCGCTTGGCGGCGGTCTCGAAGGAGGTGCGGGTGCGCGTGGAGTCCTCGTAGAAGAGGTTCACGACGGTGCGCCCGCGCAGCGCCGGGAGCTTGGGGACCTCGCGGCCGGTGACGGCCTCGGCCATCTGCTCGGTGACGTCGAGGATGAGCTCGGCTTCCTCGCGGGTGAGCTCCTTGGTGGTGAGCAGGTGCTTCATCGCTCCCGGCCTCCAGTGAGGACCACGGCGTCCAGACCGTCGTACTCGGTCAGGCGCACGGAAACGCTCTCGTCGCGCGCGGTGGGGATGTTCTTGCCGACGTAGTCGGCGCGGATCGGCAGCTCGCGGTGGCCGCGGTCGACCAGGATGGCGAGCTGGACGCTGGCGGGGCGGCCGAGGTCGTAGAGCGCGTTGAGCGCGGCGCGCACGGTGCGTCCGGAGTAGAGGACGTCGTCGACGAGGATGATGCGCTGGTCGTCGACGCCGCCGGGCGGCAGTTCGGTCGGGCCGAGGGCCCGGAGTGCGTTGCGGCGCAGGTCGTCTCGGTAGAGGGTGATGTCGAGGGTCCCGGCGGGGACGTCGAGGTCGGCGAAGCGGCGGATCCGGTCGGCGAGCCGTCCGGCCAGCGCGACGCCGCGAGTGGGGATGCCGAGGAGCATGGTGTCGGGAGCGCCCTTGGTCTTCTCGAGAATCTGGTGGGCGATGCGGTCGAGGATCCGACCGATGTCCTCGCCCGAGAGGATCTGCTTGCCCGACGGGTCTTCCTCGTGCTGCCTGAGGGCAGGGGAAACCACGCGAACCTCCTTCTCCGCCTCACTGGACGGTCTGTTAAAGAACGGTTTCGTCGCGGCTCAGCTTACGCCGCCGGTGACGGAGCGTAAAGGCGGATCCCAAAAGCATGAGGTCGGTAGCGGCCATGATGTCGGTTTTCCATAGGTTTGCCAGGCGGTTGCGTGGGGCCTACGCGACGAAGAACACTGTTTGGGGGCACCCCAACGGCCGATGGTGACCGACCGTAGTCAAGAATAGGATTCCTCTCGTACCGAAAATTGGAGTTGATCCCAGCATGGCGACATCTGACTACGCCAAGGCGCTCGGCAACCGGCTGCGTGACATCCGCATGCAGCAGGGGCTGTCGTTGCAAGGCGTCGAGGACAAGTCCGGCGGCAAGTGGAAGGCCGTCGTCATCGGTTCCTACGAGCGAGGCGACCGGTCGATCACCGTCAGCCGTCTCGCCGAGTTGGCCGACTTCTACCGGATCCCCGTCTCCGAGCTGCTTCCCGAGGGCGTTCCGCTCCCGGTCGAGCAGGCCGAGAAGATCGTCCTCAACCTCGAGGCGCTCTACGACCACCCCGACGCCGACCTGGAGCACGTCGCAAAACTGGCGCGCTCCATCCAGCAGCGCCGCGGAGACTACAACGGCCGGATCCTCTCGATCCGCGCCGATGACCTGTACACCCTCGCGGTCGTGTACTCGACCACGCCTTCGGGTCTGATCGAGAAGCTCGAGGACTTCGGCGTCCTCGTGCACGACCTCCAGGCGTTCTTCGCCTCGGACGCCGAGTAGTACCAAGCGAAAAGGAAACGGCCGGGCCCCGGATCGGGAGGCTCGGCCGTTTCTCTGCGCCCAGTCGCTATTCGGACTTCGCGGCGGTGTCGAGAACGGCGTTGACGAACGAGGTGTCGTCGGAGGAGCCGATCTGCAGGGCCACGCGCATGGCCTCCTTGATGGCGACCGCCGTGTCGACGTCGTCGACGTGGCGGATCTCGTAGAGGGCCACGCGCAGGACGTTCCGGTCGACGGCGGGCATGCGGTCGACCGACCAGCTCGTGGAGGCCTTGCCGAGCACGGCGTCCAGTTCGTCGAGGTGCGAGGCGACGCCGCGCACGAGCTGCTCCGCGTAGGCGGGCAGGCGCGGGGCCTCGGGGTCCTTGAACGCCCGGTCGGCGCGTTCGGCGAGGACCTTGGAAGGCTCGGTGTCGCGGCTCTCGGCTTCGTACAGGATCTCGACGGCCCGCATTCGCCACTTGGTGCGGGCGGAGAGCCGGTCAGGACTGCTGCTGTGCTGGTTTCCCACCACTAAGCCCGGGAGAGGTATTTGCCGTCGCGGGTGTCGACCTTGATCTTCTCGCCGTTGTCGATGAAAAGCGGCACGAGGACCTGCGCGCCGGTCTCGACGGTGGCGGGCTTGGTGCCGCCGGAGGAGCGGTCGCCCTGGAGGCCCGGCTCGGTGTAGGTGATGGTGAGCTCGACCGAGGCGGGGAGCTCGACGTAGAGGACCTTGCCGTCGTGCTGGGCGACCGTCGCGTCGGAGTTCTCGAGGAGGAACTTGGCGGCGTCGCCGACGACGGCGGGACCGACCGGGATCTGGTCGTACGTGTCGGTGTCCATGAAGACGAAGTCGTCGCCTTCCTTGTACAGGTACGTCATGTTGCGGCGGTCGACGTTGGCGGTCTCGACCTTGGTGCCGGCGTTGAAGGTCTTGTCGACGATCTTGCCCGAGGGGATCTGCTTGAGCGTGGTGCGCACGAACGCCGGGCCCTTGCCGGGCTTGACGTGCTGGAATTCCTGCACCTGCCAGAGCTGGCCCTCCAGGTTGAGCACCAGGCCGTTCTTGAGGTCGTTCGTGGATGCCACGGGCGTTCGTCTCTTTCGATAGAGGTTCTGTCTTGACCGACCGTCAATGGTATCGGTCGGTCGAGCTGGGCCTTGACGCGGCGGTTGCCGCTGTGTCCAGCGGCGCAGCCGTTATTTCTCGCTGATGTGGCGCAGGGCCGCGGTGTAGCCGCCCGGGCCGAGGCCGGCGATGACGCCGACCGCGTGGGCCGAGACGTACGAGTGGTGCCGGAACGCCTCGCGCTTGTGCACGTTGGAGAGGTGGACCTCGATGAGCGGCGCGGTGAGCTGCGCGCAGGCGTCGCCGATCGCGACCGAGGTGTGGGTCCAGGCGGCGGCGTTGAGCACCACCGGGTAGCCGTTGTCGGCCGCCTCGTGGAGCCACTCCAGGAGTTCGCCCTCGTGGTTGGTCTGCCGGAAGTCGACTTCGAGGCCGAGTTCCTTGCCCGTGGTGACGCACAGGTCGGCGAGGTCGGCGAGCGTCTGGGAGCCGTAGATGGCCGGTTCCCGCTTGCCGAGCCGGTTGAGATTGGGGCCGTTCAGCACCAAGGTCTTCATCCGGTCAGCCTCTCATAGGCCTCGCGCTGCTGGTCGACGGTCACGTCATCGACCACGACCGGTTTCGCGAGCGCGTCCAGGAGCACGAACCGCTGGGTGGCGCCGACGTTCTTCTTGTCGATCTTCATGACCTTGAGGATGTCGTCCCAGCGCCCGGCTTCGTACGTGGTCGGCAGACCGAGGGAGGCGAGCACCGACTCGGTGCGTTCGACGAGGTCGACGCGGCCGGTGATGGCGTTCAGGTGGGCGGCGTAGACCATGCCCACGGCGACGGCGTCGCCGTGGCGCCAGCGGTAGTGCTCGAGCTTCTCCACCGCGTGGGCGAAGGTGTGCCCGTAGTTGAGGATGGCGCGGAGGCCCCCCTCTTTGAGGTCGGAGCCGACGACCTCGGCCTTGACGGCGATGGCGCGCTCGACGAGTTCGGCGACGACCGGATTCGCGGCGTCAAGGGCCGCTTCGGGATCGGCCTCGACGAGGTCGAGGATGACCGGGTCCGCGATGAATCCGGCCTTGACGACCTCGGCCAGGCCCGCGGCGAGGTCGCGCGTCGGCAGGGTCGTGAAGTGGTCGAGGTCGACCAGGACCGCGCGGGGCGGGTGGAAGGCGCCGACGAGGTTCTTCCCGGCGGCGGTGTTGACGCCGGTCTTGCCGCCCACGGCCGCGTCGACCGCGCCGAGCAGCGAGGTCGGGACGTGAACGACCGCGACGCCGCGCAGCCAGCAGGCGGCGACGAACCCGGCGAGGTCGGTGACCGCTCCCCCGCCGACGCCGACGACGAGGTCGGTGCGGGTGAAGCCTTCGGCGCCGAGCGCCTCCCAGCACTGCTCGGCGACGCTGATGGTCTTGCCGTCTTCGGCGTCGGGCAGTTCCATGAGGGTGGCCTCGACACCGTCGGGCAGCAGCGCGCCGACGCGTTCGGCGAGCGGTGCGGTGCTGGCGGTGTGGAGCACGGCGACCCGGGCGGCCTTGCCGAGGAACTCGGGCAGGCGATCGGTCGAGCCGCGTCCGATGAGGACCGGGTAGGGCTGCTCGGCGTCGTTGACCGTGACGGTGCGGATGGCGAGCTTCGCGGCGATTTCGGCGGTCAGGTCGTCCACGTCCCTTCCGGTGGTGTCGATCTCGATGGTCGCGACCTCGCGGTACAGCGGGAGGCGCTCGTCCATGAGGCGGCGCAGCGTGGCGCGCGGGTTCACTTGGAGGAGCGGGCGGCCCTTGTCGATCTCGGTGCGCTTGACGGCCTCGCCGAGGTCCACGCGCAGGTGGACGACGGTGACGTCGGCGAGGAGCTTGCGGGTCGCCTCGGCCAGGATCGCGCCGCCGCCGAGGGCGAGGACGCCGTCGTGCTCGGCCACGGCCCGGCGCACGGCTTCGCGTTCGAGGGCGCGGAAGTGCTCCTCGCCTTCGTCCACGAAGATGTCCGGGATCGGCTTGCCCGCGGCCTCGGCGATGTCGGCGTCCGCGTCGCGGAACGGCGCGTCGAGCGCCGCGGCGAGCGCGCGGCCGATCGTGGTCTTGCCCGAGCCCGGGGGCCCGACGATGACGACGAGCGACACTACTTCACCCGCAGGTGTTCGATGTACTGCTCGAAGTTGCGGCGGGATTCGGCGACCGAGTCGCCGCCGAACTTCTCCAGGGCGGCTTCGGCGAGGACGTAGGCGACCATGTGCTCGGCGACGACGGCCCCGGCGGGGACCGCGCAGACGTCGGAGCGCTGGTTGATGGCCTCGGCCGCTTCACCGGTGACGGTGTCGATGGTGCGCAGCGGGCGCGTCAGCGACGAGATGGGCTTGAGCATGGCCGAGACGCGCAGCGGCTGGCCGGTCGTGATGCCGCCTTCGAGGCCGCCGGCGCGGTCGGTGAGGCGCTGGACGCCGTCGGGGCCGGGCACGATCTCGTCGTGCGCCGAGGAGCCGCGGACGGCGGCCTGCATGAGGCCGTCGCCGATCTCGACGGCCTTGACCGACTGGATCGACATGAGCGCGGTCGCGAGGCGGGCGTCGAGCTTGCGGTCCCACTGGACGTGGGAGCCGAGCCCGGGCGGGAGGTTGTAGGCGAGGACCTCGACGACGCCGCCGAGGGTGTCGGCGTCCTTCTTGGCGGCGTCGACTTCGGCGACCATGCGGGCGGAGGCCTCGGGGTCCATGCAGCGCAGCGGGTCGGCGTCGACGGCCGCGAAGTCGTCGGGGGTCGGCACGAGGCCTTCCTTGGCGCGGACGGGGCCGAGGGCCTTCACGTGGGAGACGATCTCGATGCCGAAGGCCTGCTTGAGGAAGGCCTTGGCGGCGGTGCCGCCGGCGACGCGCGCGGCGGTCTCGCGGGCGGAGGCGCGCTCGAGGATCGGGCGGGCGTCCTCGTGGTCGTACTTCTGCATCCCGGCGAGGTCGGCATGGCCGGGGCGCGGGCGCGTGAGCGGGGCGTTGCGGGCGATGCCCTCCAGCTCGGCGGGGTCGACCGGGTCGGCGGCCATGACGGTCTCCCACTTCGGCCACTCGGAGTTGCCGACGCGGATGGCGACGGGCGAGCCGAGGGTGCGGCCGTGGCGGACGCCGCCGATGAAGCTGACGGCGTCGGCTTCGAACTTCATGCGCGCGCCGCGGCCGTAACCGAGGCGGCGTCGGGCGAGTTCGGCGGCCACGTCACCGGTGGTCAGCTCGATCCCGGCGGGCAGGCCGTCGAGGGTGACCACGAGTTCGGGTCCGTGAGATTCTCCAGCTGTCATCCATCGCAACACGCGGTCAAGTCTGCCACCCGGCCGGATGTGATCAGGCACCTGGTGGAAAGCATGTCCCAGGGGCTGGGCATGGTTCGGGCCGCCCCCGCGGCGCGGGAGCGGCCCGGTCGTCTTGCGCCCTCGCGGCTACATGGCGGCGACGGCCTTGCCGAAGTCGACCAGGACGACCTTGTGGTCGCCGATGACCTCCGCGTCGTGCCCCGGCGGGATCTCGAACACGTCGCCGGCCTTGATGTCCTTGTCGGTGCCGTCGTTCATGTGGACCTTCAGGTGCCCCTCGACGCAGTAGCCGAGGTGGTTGGCCTGACAGGATTCACCGCCCACGATCGGCTTGACGTCGTTGGACCAGCGCCATCCCTTCTCGAACTCGGAGAACTCGACGGCCATGCCGTCGAGCATCACCGTGTCCTTGTGGCCGTGGCCGCTGAGATTGACGGTCTGGTCGGGCTTGCTGAAGTTCTTGACTGCCAGTTGATGCATGGTTCTCACCCCCGAGCTCGAGTCTATGGCCGCATTGAGAAGAGCGTTCGCGTTTCGACGGCCCGGTGCCTGCAAGGGGTTGCCGAAGCGGGCGCCCGCGGTCCGCAGGGCCCGGCCGCCTGGGGACGTGCGGCTACACTGGGCACTTCGTTCGCAGGTCAACCCCTCGATACTGAAAAATTCAACAAAGCTGCATAAGGAAGGACGACGGTGCGATGAGCCCCCAACACGCGCGGAAATCCCCGGACCGCACCCCGGCACCGCGGTCTCGCAAACCCACCATGGCGGACGTCGCCGCGGAGGTCGGCGTCTCGCGGGCGCTGGTGTCGCTGGTGTTCCGCGGGCAACCCGGCGCGAGTCCCGACACGCGCGAACGGGTCTTCGACGCCGCGGCCCGACTCGGCTACAAGCCGGACATGGCCGCGCGGCTGCTCGCCCGCGGGCGCAGCAAGGTCCTCGGCGTGCTGTTCACCGCCAGGAACCCGTACCACATCGACCTGGTGGAAGCGATCTACCCGGCCGCCGAGGAACTGGGCTACGACCTGGTGCTGAGCGCCACCGTGCCGACCCGGAACGAGCACAACGCGATCGAGGCGCTCATCGGGCACCGCAGCGAGGCGCTGCTGCTGTGCGGGCCGACGATCCCGGACGAGGACGTGACGGAGCTGGGAGCGCGCGTCCCCACGGTGGTGCTGGGCCGCCACATCAAGGACGCCCGGGTCGACGTCGTGACCTCGTACGACCGGCCGGGCGCCCGCGAGGTGGTCGACTACCTGGTGGGGCTCGGGCACCGCGACATCGTGCACGTGGACGCCGGCAACCGGCCGGGAGGGCCGGAGCGGCGGCGGGCCTACCGCGATGCGATGCGCGCGCACGGGCTGGAGGACCGGATCCGGGTGATCCCGGGGAACCACTCCCAGGAGGGCGGCTCCGAGGCGGCCCGGATGCTGCTGGAAGAGGACGGACCGCTGCCCACGGCGATGTTCGCGGCGAACGACCAGTGCGCGATCGGGCTGCTGGACGTGTTCACCCGGGCCGGGGTGAAGATCCCCGAGCAGGTCTCGATCGTCGGTTACGACGACAGCCACATCGCCGGACTGAGCCACATCGACCTGACGACGGTGCGCCAGGACGTGCCGCGGCTCGCGCAGCTGGCGGTCGAGGCCGCCGATGAACAGCTCAGGGGTGCAAGGGAACCGGGCGTGTATTTGAAGCTGGAGTCGAAGCTGGTCGTGCGCGGGACGAGCGGACCGCCGGCCTCGTAACGATTGACATTTACATGCTTCGATGACAAGATGGCGTGTGGTATCGCTCCCAAATCTCTCGGAGGGCATCTCATGCCGCGAACCGCACCTCGCCGCAGACGTTTCGTCATCGCCGTCATGGCCTCACTCGCGCTAGGCGCCGCCGCGGCGCCAGCTCAAGCGCAGGACGAGCCCGCCGACCTCATCATCAACGGCGACTTCGCCTCCGGCAACACCGGCTGGTGGTCCACCGCCAACCTCACCGGCGCCGTCGCCGACGGCGAGTGGTGCGTCGACGTGCCCGGCGGCACCGCGAACGCCTGGGACGCCATCGTCGGCCAGGACTCCCTGCCGCTGGTCACCGGCGAGTCGTACGAGCTGCGCTTCACCGCCCGCGCCTCCACCGACGTGAGCGTCAGAGCCCTCGTGCAGCGTCCGGTCGACCCCTGGCCGACCGCGGTCGAGGAGTTGCCGCTGCTGGGCACCGAGGCGGCGTCCTTCAGCTATTCCTTCACTTCCGCGGCAGACTGGACCGACGCGCAGCTCGCGTTCCAGATCGGCCGCCAAGCCGAGCCATGGCAGTTCTGCCTATCGGAGGTCCAGTTGCTCACCGGAGCCGAACCGCCCGTCTACGAGCCCGACACCGGGCCGCGCGTGCGGGTCAACCAGGTCGCGTACTTCCCCGACGGCCCCAAGGGGGCCACGCTCGTCACGGACGCGACCGACCCGGTCCCGTGGCAGCTCCACGACGCCGCGGGAGCGCTTGTCGCCGAAGGCGACTCCGCCCCGCACGGTGCCGAGTCCACTTCGGGTGAATCGGTGCACGTGATCGACTTCTCGGACGTGTCCGCGACCGGCGAGGGCTTCACGATCACCGCGGACGGCGAGACCTCCTACCCGTTCGCCATCGGCGGCAACGCCTACGGCGACTTGGCGGTCGACGCGATGTCCTTCTACTACCCGATGCGCTCAGGTCTAGCGATCGATGACGCGATCGCACCGGGATACGGCCGCGAGGCCGGGCACGTGGACGTCGCGCCGAACCAGGGCGACGGCGCGGTGCCCTGCTACGACGATGCCTGCGACTACACCTTGGACGTCACCGGCGGCTGGTACGACGCGGGCGACCACGGCAAGTACGTCGTCAACGGCGGCATCTCGGTCGCACAGCTGATGTCGGTGTATGAGCGGGCCCTGCACGCCCCCACCGGCGACGCGGCCCGCCTCGCGGACGGGAGCCTGCGCATCCCCGAGCACGGCGACGGCGTGCCCGACGTGCTCGACGAGGCCCGTTGGGAGATGGAGTTCCTGCTCTCGATGCAGGTGCCCGCGGGCGAGGAACTGGCGGGCATGGCCCACCACAAGATCCACGACGAGAACTGGACCGGACTGCCGCTCATGCCCGCCGACGACCCGCAGGCGCGGTACCTCTACCCGCCGTCGACGGCGGCGACGCTGAACCTGGCCGCGGCGGCCGCACAGGCCTCGCGCCTGTTCGCCCGCTACGACGCCGAGTTCGCGGCCGAGTGCCTGGAGGCGGCCGAGACCGCTTGGGCGGCGGCACTGGCGCACCCGGACCTGTACGCGCCCGAGACGAGCCCGGCCGGCGGCGGCCCCTACGGCGACTCCAACGTCACCGACGAGTTCTACTGGGCCGCATCCGAACTGTTCTTGACCACCGGCGCGAAGCCCTATGAGGAGTTCGTGCTCGAATCGAAGCTGCACGACGCCGACTCGTACGGCCCGGGCGCCTTCTACTGGGGCAGCGTGGCCGCGCTCGCGAAGCTCGACCTGGCGCTGGTGCCGAACGCGCTGCCGGGCCGCGATGACGTGGTCGCGCAGGTCGTCGCGGGGGCCGACCACTACCTCGAGCTGCAGGCGGCGAGCCCGTGGGGCCTCTCATACGGGTCCAACGGGACCTTCGACTGGGGCTCGAACAGCTCCGTGCTCAACGAACTCGTGGTCGTGGCCACGGCCTTCGACCTCACCGGCGAGGCGCAGTACCGCGACGGGGTCATGTCGGGCCTGGACTACCTCTTGGGGCGCAACGCACTCGGGAACTCCTATGTGACCGGTTACGGCTCGCACGACTCCCACAACATGCACAGCCGCTGGTTCGCCAACCAGCTCGACCCGAACCTGCCGAACCCGCCGGCCGGGACGCTCGCGGGCGGCCCGAACTCGGTCACGGCGACCTGGGACCCGGTCGCGCAGCGCTGGTTGAACGGCTGCGCGCCGCAGCGGTGCTACATCGACGACATCGGCTCGTGGGCGACGAACGAGCTGACGGTCAACTGGAACGCCCCGCTCGCGCAGATCGCGACCTTCGCGGCCGACCAGCTCGCCACTGTCGCGGCGTCGCCCTCGTGCGAGGTCGAGTACAAGATCAACGGCCAGTGGCCGGGCGGGTTCAACGCGCAGATCCTGGTGCGCAACACCGGGGACGAGTCTCTGGAGGGGCTCAAGCTCCGTTGGGCGCTGCCGACCGGTCAGTCCATCGTGCACTCGTGGAGCGTGGAGCTGGTCCAGGAGGGCCACACGGTGACGGCGACTGAACTCGCGGGAGGCCAGGCGCTGAAGCCGGGGCGGACCTTCACGTTCGGGTTCATCGGGGACAAGGACGCCCGGACCGCGGTCGCACCGGCGTCGGTGACCTGCTCGACGGCATGAGCACCCGGGTATGACGACGGGCGGCCACCGATATCGGTGGCCGCCCCACGTTCTTCACGCCGCGTCCGTCAGCGCGGCCTGCCTCCCGCATCGCGCGACATGCGCTCGTCCCTAATTGTCTTGAGAGCAGGACAGGTCGAGGTCGACGACGTCGTCCCGAGCGAGGTCGAGGACGAGACGCAAGTCCAGACCGCACAGGTCCGCGTCGATGTCGACGCCGCCCAGGTCCGCGTCGATGTCGACACCGCTCTGGTGCGGGTCCGCCATGGCGCAGTGGGGCGGGCCGAACAGGTTGAGGGAGACGGTGCCCCCGACGCACAGGTCCAGGCTCTCGACGCCCTCGGCATCCAGCGGTTGGGCCGACGGGCGTGCTGCGTCAGGCCCGGAATGGGCGGCGAGGGCCGGTGCGGCCATGCCGGCGGCGAGGACTCCGGCGGCGGCTGCCGCGACGGCGGTCTTTGTGATGAAGCGAATCACTGTCACCTCTCAGTGCTCGGTGTCTCATGTGACCCATTTGTACTAGGTCGGCCATGAATATAACTTCGCTGCGGGCCGCATTCGGAGAATCGAGAAATCCCGTGGATCGCCGGCGCGGTACACCCGGAAGGAACGCCCGACGCGCCGACGCGGTCACAGCGCGATCCAAGGGGTCATCGCGATGGCCGCCGCCGCTCCGAACAGCATCACCGGGCCGTACGGGAAGTCCCTCCTTCCCTTGAGCATCACCGCCGCGGCCTGCCCGCCGCCGATCACCGCCGACGCCACCAGCGCGATCACGGCCGTCTCCCATGCGGCCCAACCGAGTACGAGGCTGAGCAGGCCCGCGAGCTTCACGTCGCCGAAGCCCACCTGGCCGGTCGCGCAGGCGATTCCATACAGCGCCATGGCCGCTGCCGCGCAGGCCGCGGCCCGGAGCATCGTGTCGGCATCGCCCGTGGCGATCAAGAGCACGGCCGCCAACGGGTACGCGGGCAGGATCAGGAGGTCGGGCAGCCGCCGCTGGTAGACGTCGATCCATCCGGCCGCGATACCGGCCGCCGCGACCGTGCCGAGCGCGACCCCGTGGAGGAGTCCCTCTGCGCGCCAAGCGATCAGCAGAGCCACGAACAGGCACACGCCCTTGATCAGCCGCGGATCGGGATGCCGGTCGGTCGCCAGGGCGACGCATCGGCCCAGTCCTGGGCCGGCGAGGAGGGCGGCAGTGGCCGCGCCAATGTAGAGAGCACCGGGGAAGAGCACCCGGCGATGCTCGCATTGCCTTGCGGCGGAACGTGGGAGCGACGCGGCCGGTTCAGGCCGCGTCGCTCATGTCACACGTCTTCGGTTGCGCCGCTTGCCGACGCCCGGTGGGCTACCGCTTGGCGACGGTCTTGCGGCCGTTCCCGGCCTTGGCCCGCCTCGCGGCGGCGCCGGTGCCGTTTCCCTTGCCCTCCATGCCGAGCAGCGGACGCAGGTACGCCCCGGTGTGGCTCGCCGCGATCGCGGCCACCTCCTCGGGAGTGCCGGCCGCGACGAGGGTGCCGCCCTTGTCGCCGCCTTCGGGGCCGAGGTCGATGACCCAGTCCGAGCACTTGATCACTTCGAGGTTGTGCTCGATGGTGATCACGGTGTTGCCCTTGTCGACCAGGCCGTCGAGCACGCCGAGGAGTTTGCGCACGTCCTCGAAGTGCAGGCCGGTGGTCGGCTCGTCCAGGATGTACACGGTCTTGCCGGTCGAGCGCTTCTGGAGCTCGGAGGCGAGCTTCACGCGCTGGGCCTCGCCGCCGGACAGGGTCGGCGCGGGCTGGCCGAGGCGCACGTAGCCGAGGCCGACGTCATTGAGGGTCTTCAGGTGCCGGTGGATCGTCTGGATCGGCTCGAAGAAGTCGGCGGCCTCCTCGATGGGCATGTCGAGCACATCCGAGATGGTCTTGCCGCGGTAGTGGACCTTGAGCGTGTCGCGGTTGTAGCGGGCCCCGCCGCACTCCTCGCACGGCACGTACACGTCCGGCAGGAAGTTCATCTCGATCTTGAGCGTGCCGTCGCCGCTGCAGGCCTCGCAGCGCCCGCCCTTGACGTTGAAAGAGAAGCGCCCGGGGCCCCAGCCGCGGACCTTCGCCTCGGGGGTGCCCGAGAAGAGCTTGCGGACCTTGTCGAACACGCCGGTGTAGGTCGCCGGGTTCGAACGCGGGGTGCGCCCGATCGGCGACTGGTCGACGCCGACGACCTTGTCGACCTGGTCGATGCCGGTGATGGTGCGGTGCCGGCCCGCGACGATCTTGGCGCCGTTGACCTCTGCGGCGAGCGTGTTGTAGAGGATCTCGTTGACGAGCGTGGACTTGCCGGAGCCGGACACGCCGGTCACCGAGACCATGCAGCCCATCGGGAAGGCCGCGTCGATGCTCTTGAGGTTGTTCTCCGTGGCGCCCTTGACGACCAGTTCGCGGCCGTGGTCGGCCGGACGGCGCTTGTCGGGCACGGGGATCTTCCTGCGGCCGGCCACGTAGTCGCCGGTGATGGAGCCCTTGGCCTCGGTGAGGCCGGCGACGGGACCGGAGTAGATGACGTCGCCGCCGTGCTCGCCGGCGCCGGGGCCGATGTCGACGATGTGGTCGGCGACCCGGATGGTGTCCTCGTCGTGCTCGACCACGATGAGGGTGTTCCCGAGGTCGCGCAGCCGCTCCAGCGTGGCGATGAGCCGGTTGTTGTCCCGCTGGTGCAGACCGATCGAAGGCTCGTCGAGCACGTACAGGACGCCCACGAGCCCCGCGCCGATCTGCGTGGCGAGGCGGATGCGCTGGGCTTCACCGCCCGAGAGGCTCCCGGCGGCGCGCGCGAGCGTGAGGTAGTCGAGGCCGACGTCGAGCAGGAAGCGGAGGCGGGCCTTGACCTCCTTGACGATCGGGGCGGCGATGATCATGTCGCGCTTGGACAGGCCCAGGGCGTCGAAGAAGGTCGCGCAGTCGGCGATCGAGAGCGTGCAGACCTCGTGGATGGACAGGCCCTCCACGGTGACCGCGAGGATCTCGGGCTTGAGCCGGGTGCCCTCGCAGGTCGAGCACGGGATCTCCCGCATGAACTGCTCGTACTTCTCGCGCGTCCACTCGGAGTCGGTCTCGGTGTGGCGGCGCTCGACCCACGGCACGACGCCCTCGAAGCGAGTCTCGTAGGAGCGGCGCTGCCCGCGCTTGTTGCGGTAGGAGACCTGGAGGGTCTCGTCGAAGCCGTAGAGGACGGCCTTCTGGGCGCGGCCGGGGAGGTCGGCCCAGGGGGTGTCGACGTCGAAGCCTACGGCCTCGCCGAGGGCGACGATCTGGAACAGGAAGTAGTCGCCCATGCCGACCGAGGACCACGGCGCGAGCGCGCCGTCGCGGATGGTCGCCTCCTGGTCGCGGATGACCAGTTCGGGGTCGACCTCCTTGCGCATGCCGAGGCCGTGGCAGACCGGGCAGGCGCCGAAGGGGGCGTTGAAGGAGAAGGTGCGCGGCTCGAGCTCGTCGAGGGAGAGCGGGTGGTCGTTGGGGCAGGCGAGCTTCTCGGAGAAGCGTCGGGTGCGGTTCGGGTCTCCCTCGGGGATGTCGACGAAGTCGAGCACGACGACGCCGTCGGCGAGCCCGAGCGCGGACTCGACGGAGTCGGTGACGCGCTGGACCGAGGAGGCCTTGACGGCGAGGCGGTCGATGACCACGTCGATGTCGTGCTTCTCCTGCTTCTTGAGCTTCGGCACGTCGGTGAGGGCGTAGACCTCGCCGTCGACGCGGGCGCGGGCGTAGCCCTGCTGCTGGAGGTCGCCGAACAGGTCGACGAACTCGCCTTTGCGCTTGCGCACGACCGGGGCCAGGACCTGGAAGCGCGTGCCCTCGGGCATCGCCATGATCTGGTCGGTGATCTGCTGCGGCGACTGGCTGACGATGGGCTCGCCGCACTGGGGGCAGTGGGGGACGCCGACGCGGGCGAACAGGAGCCGCAGGTAGTCGTAGATCTCGGTGATGGTGCCCACGGTCGATCGCGGGTTGCGGGAGGTCGACTTCTGGTCGATCGACACCGCCGGGGACAGGCCCTCGATGAAGTCGACGTCGGGCTTGTCCATCTGGCCGAGGAACTGGCGGGCGTAGGCCGAGAGCGATTCGACGTAGCGGCGCTGGCCTTCGGCGAAGATCGTGTCGAAGGCCAGGGAGGACTTGCCGGAACCGGACAGGCCGGTGAAGACGATCAGGGAGTCCCGGGGGAGGTCGAGGTCGACGTCCTTGAGGTTGTGCTCTCGCGCGCCCCGCACCACGATGGTGCCTGCGGAGTGCTGTTTAGGTTCGATCGGAAGGTGCTCGTTGGCCACGGTGGGAATCTAACGTTCGGGTCCGACAGTTCTGGGAGGCCCGCTGTTCGAAGGAGGGCCGCCCTACGAGGCTACTCCCCCGCATGCTGCGTCTTTCCACGCTGATGTGACCTTTAACTCACCTTTCACCGTACGAGAGCGGGCCCGGGCTGTGTGCCCGGGCCCGCTCTCGATGGCAGGAATCAAGTCGTTCGGGTGAATCAGTCGTACTGGTACAGGTTGTAGTCGTTCATGATCCCGATGAGCTTCTCGGAGTACTTCGGGTCGGTCGCGTAACCGGCCTTGTGGATCTCCTTGGCGAAGCGCTTCGGGTCGCCGGCGTGGTCCATGGCCGTGGCGTAGCGGGACCAGTTGGAGAGCAGGTCGCCGTGGTCGCGATAGGAGTCGGCCACCTTGGCGTAGGCGCGGAAGGTCGCGTTCATGTCGAAGCAGCCGCCCGTCGGGCTGCACTCGAACGTGGCGTAGTCGCGGCAGCCGATGGCGTGGTCGCCGGGCGAGCCGAAGCACTTCATGCCGAACAGGTTGTGGTCCTCGCGGGCCAGCACGCCGCGGCCCCAGCCGGTCTCGAGGATCGCCTGCGCGAGGGTCACCGAGGCGGGCACGCCGGTGGCGCGGGCGCTGGCCTGCGCGGCGGAGGCATGGGCGTCGATGAAGCCCTGGTTGCCGCCTCGCGGGACCGAAGGCGGAGCCTGGCCGCACCAGGGCAGCCACGGCTCGCCCGCGCTCCACTTGATGTACGCGGCCGAGACGAAGCGCTTTTCGTCGATCCGGTACCAGGCGCCGGTGGTGCGGGCGGTGCCGTCGACCTCCTGGCCCCAGACCTGGCAGCGGACGCTGACGGCGGTGCCGTCGGCGTAGCCGCCCTGGCGGCTGGAGTTGGAATTGGCGGCGGCGCGGATGTTGAGCTCGCCGCCGCCGGTGTTCACGTTCGCGATGGTGGCGGCCTTGGTGGAGGCCGAGCACCAGGGCACGGGCTGGGACGGCGACCAGTTGACGTAGGCGTTGGAGATCCAGCGGTTCTTGCCGATGCGCAGCCAGGTGGAGGTGGTGCGCACGTAGCCGTTGATCTCCTCGCCGCGGACGAGGCAGATGACCTCCGGGTTCGCGCCGTTGGCGAGGGTTCCGGCGGTCTTCTGGTCGGTGGCCGGGCCGGTGCGGACGTTGAGCGTGCCGCCCTCCGTGGCGATGATCGCACCGGTGATCTTGGCGTTCGCAGGCAGTGCGCCGACGAGGATCGCTCCGGCGGCGAGTGCGAGAACCATAACGAATCGGATGGAATCATGGAATACGCGCATAAACGGCAGTCTAGATTTTGAGGGATTTACTGTCCCGCAAAGGAGTAATGTGAACAACCCTCGGCCGTTTGCCGGGAAATCTGGTGGCCGCGATCACCTGGGTTGACGCCAGGCCCGTCTCGTGCTTAAGCGACAATGGTCGTCGTGTCTACACGCTCTGATCTGCGCAACATCGCCATCGTCGCCCACGTCGACCACGGCAAGACCACGCTCGTCGACGCCATGCTGAAGCAGGCGGGCGCCTTCCGAGAAGGCGCCGCCGTCGACGACCGCGTCATGGACTCCGGTGACCTGGAACGCGAGAAGGGCATCACGATCCTCGCGAAGAACACCGCGGTCCACTACACGAACCCGGCCGACGGCTCCGCGATGGTCATCAACATCATCGACACGCCCGGCCACGCCGACTTCGGCGGCGAGGTCGAACGCGGCCTGTCCATGGTCGACGCCGTCGTCCTGCTCGTCGACGCCTCCGAGGGTCCGCTCCCGCAGACCCGATTCGTGCTCCGCAAGGCGCTCACCGCGCGGCTCCCGGTCATCTTGTGCATCAACAAGACCGACCGGCCCGACGCCCGTATCGACGAGGTCGTCAACGAGACCTACGACCTCTTCCTGGACCTCGACGCGGACGAGGACCAGATCGAGTTCCCGATCGTCTACGCCTGCGCCCGCGACGGCGTCGCCTCGCTGAGCAAGCCCAAGGACGGCACCGTCCCCGAGGACTCCGACAGCCTCAAGCCGTTCTTCGACACCATCATCGAGCACGTGCCCGCGCCCGAGTACACGCCCGGCGCGCCGCTCCAGGCCCATGTCACGAACCTCGACGCCGACAACTTCCTCGGCCGCATCGCGCTGTGCCGCGTCGAGGAGGGCGAGCTGCGCAAGGGCCAGACCGTCACCTGGATGAAGCGCGACGGCTCGCAGCAGAACGTCCGCATCACCGAGCTGCTCATGACCGAGGCGCTCACCCGCAAGCCCGCCGAGATGGCGGGCCCCGGCGACATCTGCGCCATCGCGGGCATCCCGGACATCATGATCGGCGAGACCCTCGCCGACCCGGAGAACCCGGTCGCGCTGCCGCTCATCACCGTCGACGAGCCGGCGATCTCGATGACCATCGGCACCAACACCTCCCCGCTGGTCGGCAAGGGCGGCAAGGGCCACAAGGTCACCGCCCGCCAGGTCAAGGACCGCCTCGACCGCGAACTGGTCGGCAACGTCTCGCTCCGC
The DNA here is from genome assembly GCF_042647865.1 of Glycomyces rhizosphaerae. Classification (NCBI taxonomy): domain Bacteria; kingdom Bacillati; phylum Actinomycetota; class Actinomycetes; order Glycomycetales; family Glycomycetaceae; genus Glycomyces; species Glycomyces rhizosphaerae. The sequence goes on along the minus strand of NZ_JBHRWO010000014.1, from coordinate 41,575 downwards.
GTCCTCCCGACCGAGCGGCCGGACGCTTGGGAGGTGCAGGGCCGCGGCGAGCTGGCCCTCGCCATCCTGGTCGAGCAGATGCGCCGCGAGGGCTTCGAGCTCACCGTCGGCAAGCCCGAGGTGGTCACCAAGCAGATCGACGGCAAGACCCACGAGCCGGTCGAGCGCATGACCATCGACTCCCCCGAGGAGCACCTGGGCGCGATCACGCAGCTCATGGCGACCCGCAAGGGCCGCATGGAGACCATGACGAACCACGGTTCGGGCTGGGTCCGCATGGAGTGGCTCGTGCCCTCCCGCGGCCTCATCGGCTTCCGCACCGAGTTCCTGACGCAGACCCGCGGCACCGGCATCGCGCACTCGATCTACGAGAAGCACGAGCCGTGGTTCGGCGAGCTGCGCACCCGCAACAACGGCTCGCTCGTGGCCGACCGCGCCGGGGCCATCACCGCGTTCGCGATGATCAACCTCCAAGAGCGCGGCGTCCTGTTCTACGGGCCGACCACCGAGGTGTACGAGGGCATGATCGTCGGCGAGAACTCGCGCTCCGACGACATGGACGTCAACATCACCAAGGAGAAGAAGCTCACCAACATGCGCGCCGCCGCGGCCGACTCCACGGAGAACGTGGTGCCGCCGCGTCTGCTGTCGCTGGAGCAGTCCCTCGAGTTCTGCCGCGACGACGAGTGCGTGGAGGTCACCCCCGAGACCGTCCGCATCCGCAAGGTCGTCCTGGACCAGAAGGAGCGCGGCCGCAGCGCTTCGAAGGCCAAGCACGGCAAGTAAGTCGTAGAGCGAAGCGGGCCCGACCTTCCGGTCGGGCCCGCTTTTCGCTTGCGGTTGAACGCTACTTGTCGTCCTCGCCCTTTTGGCGCTCGGCCAGGAAGGTCTCGAAGGCCGCGCCGAGTTCATCGGCGGTGGGCATGCGACCGTCCTGGAGCATCTCGTCGGCCTCGGCGGCCTCGGTGAACGAGTCGTACTGCTCCTCAAGGGTCTTCACCACGTCGGCGACCTCGTCGGACTCGGCGACCTGCTCGGCGATGTCCGAATCCACTTGGGCGCGTTCGAGTTCCAGCTCCTCATCGGTGGGCAGGTCGAGGCCGGTGGCCTCGCGGATGCCCTCGAGGAGGCGCATGGAAGCGGCCGGGTACGTCATCTGCATGACGTAGTGCGGCACGTGGACCGACAGGCCGATCGCGTCGCGCCCGGACTCGCCGAGCCGGTACTCGAGGAGGCCCGCCGCGTTGCCGGGGACCGTGACCTCGTTGAACACCGGCCGGTTGTCGAAGACGAGCTCAGGGCGGGTGGCGTGCACGGTCATGCCGAGCGGCCGGGTGTGCGGCACCCCCATCGGGATGCCCTGGAATCCCAGCGTGAGCGGCACATGCCAGTGCTCGATCAGGTCCTCCACGGAGTCCACGAACCGTTCCCACGCGAAGTCGGGCTCGGGGCCCGACAAGAGCAGGAACGGTTTGTCCGAGGCGTCCCGCATGAGGTACACGACCAGTTGCGGGGCCTCGAAGTCGGACCAGCGGTCGATCGAGAACGTGAGGTTGGGCCGCCGGGACCGGTAGTCGATGAGCTGGTCCACGTCGAAGGACGCGACCGGCGTGTGCTCGCAGGTCTTGAACAGGTGGTCCACCACCCCGCGACCCGCCTGCCCTGCGTCCATGAACCCGTCGAGGAAGTGCAGCAGCACCGCTCCCCGCGCCTCGGCCGGTTCCGCCAGGACCTCGCACAGTGCCCAAGGGTCAACGTTCAAAACAATCGGCTCCTTCTTCCTTGACGCCTTCGATGCTAACGCCCGGGGCCGACCCCCGATTCCCCCTCGGGGAGAACTTCGGTGCGGCGTCACGCTCGCACCCGCCCCGCCTCAGCCCCAGACGTCGAACTCCGGGGCCGGCTCGGTCGCGGGACGAACCCCGAAGTAGCCCAAGGCGAACTCGTTGATCTCCTTGAACGCCTCGCCGGTGGTCGAGCCGCCGCCCCCGCCGCCGGGGACGTAGACGCTCACGGCCACCACGTACTGCGGGTCCTCGGCCGGGGCGAATCCCACGAACGAGGTCACGTTGCCGGGGGCGTAGTCGCCGTCGACCACCAGACTGCCCGTACCGGTCTTCCCCGCCAGGTGGTAGTTCTCCAGCTCCGCGTTGCGCCCCGTGCCGGTCTCGGCCGCGATCGGCGCCTGCAGCAGGTACTGCAGGTCCTCCGCGTTCTGCTTGGAGATCACGCGGTGCGTCTCGGGCTCGGGCTGCTCCTCGATCTCGCCGTCGGCGTTGATCTTGTGGTCGACGAGCTGCGGCTGCACGTACACGCCGTCGTTGGCGATCGCGCCGTACATGGCGGCCATCTGCATGATCGTGGCGGTGCCCTCGTGGCCGATCGGGACCGAGCCCTCAGAAGTGCCCGACCAGTTCTGCGGTTCCTGGAGGATGCCGGCGGCCTCGCCCGCGACGCCGACACCGGTGGCCTCGCCGAGGCCGAACGCGAGCTGGTACTCGTAGAGCTTCTCCTTGCCGATGCAGTCGGCGAGCTGGATGGTGCCCACGTTGGAGGACTGCGCGATGATCCCGGCCAGGCTCAGCACGGCGCTGCCGTGCTCGTAGCCGTCCTCGTAGTCGGTGCCGCCCTTGTTGATGCTCTGCTCCACGGGCATCGTGCCGTCCGGCTTGATGCAGCCCTCTTCGAGGGCCGCGGCGAACACGATCGCCTTGTGGATCGAGCCGGGGTCGACCGTGGCCTGGGTGCCGTAGTCGCGGTAGGCCTCCGAATCGTCCACATCGAACGGATTGGCCGCGTCGTAGGTCGGGGTCGAGGCCATCGCCAGCATCTCGCCGGAGCCGACCTCCATGACCATCGCTGAGCCGAACTCGGCGTCGTGCTCCTGGACCGTGGACTCCAGGATCTTCTGCACGTTGAACTGGAGCTTGTCGTCGAGGGTCACCTGGAGGTCGTTGCCCGGCACCGCTTCCTCTTCGCGGTAGAACGCGCCGGGGATCGGCTGGCCGGACTGGCTGCGCTCGTATGAGACCTCGCCGTCCTCGCCGGAGAGCCAGTCGTCGTAGGCGGCCTCCAGGCCGCCGAGGCCCTCGCCGTCGTCGCCGCCGGTGAAGCCGATGACGTTGGCCGCCAAGTCGTGTCCGGGCACCACGCGGCGCTCGTCGTCGCCGATGATGAGGCCCGGGTTCTCCAGCTCCCGGATCTCGTCGCCGATCGCGAGGTCCACGCCGCGCTGGAGGTAGGCGAAGCGGATCTGGTCGCCCTGCGGGGTCTCCTTGGTGCCGAGGATGGGCTCCAGCTCTGAGGCCGGACGGCCCAGCAGCGGCGCGAGGCCCGCGGCCAGCTCGGCTGCGTCGCCCTTGAGCATCACCGGGTCGACCGCGATGTAGTTCGCCTCGATCGAGTAGGCGAGCCGGTTGCCGTTGCGGTCCATGATGGCGCCGCGTTCGGCCGGGAGCGGCTCGGTCGTCAGACGCTGGTTCAGCGCCTCCGCCGCATACGCGGCCGAGTCGGTGACCTGCAGCTGCACGAGCCGCGCGCCCGAGACGAGCAGCAGGATCATGACGAAGGCCGCGGCCATCCGCAGGCGTCGCGCCGGGCTGCCCAGGCGCGGCAGGCTCGCGAGCGGCCGGACCGGGACGGGCCCGGTGGGCCGGTTCGTCGGGCGCCTGCCGCCACCTCGCGGCGGGTTGATCGGGCCGGTGCGACGCGACTGCGTCGGACGCACGGTCCCGGTGCGGCGCAACGGCTCCGACTTCGCCGTGCTCGTGCTGCGCTTGGTCTCCGGTTCCGGCTTGCGGGGTTCGGTGATCGTGCCGGTCTCGCGCTGGCGGCGCTCGCGCGAACGGGCCGCGGCCTCGCGGCGCCTGCGCGCCGCGAGGTCCTCGGCCTCGGTCTGCTGTGCGGTCCGGTTGCGTTCGCGGCGCGCGGCCTCTCGGTCGCGCGCCCCGTTCTCCCTGGCCCGGTTGTCCTCTGCCCCGTCCGCCGCCTCGCGGACGGTCCGTCCGCGAGGCGTGTAACGGCGGGCTCGGCTGATCGAGGAGGGGTCGCGCCGTCGACGGGGGTCGGATTCGGTCATCGACGTCCTTACTCTTCGTTCCAGGGCACCTCGACGGTCTCGCCGCCGGGCAGGTACAGGAAGGTCACCTTCTCCGGGTGCACCATGCCGTACTTCAAAGCCTCAGCCTCGAGGTTGTTCGGCGCGTTCAGGTTCGAGAGTTCGTCCGCGAGCGCCTGCTCGGTCTGGTCGAGCTCGCCCGCCTGGACCCGCAGCTCCTGCAGCCGGTAGGCGTCCTCGTTGATGACCGTGTTCAGCACGAGCAGGCCGAAGATGCCGGCGACCACGAGCGCGAGGATGCCGCCGACGAACGCCGGGCGCGGCACCTCCACCGGCTCGGGCGCGGGCTTGGCCTTCGTCTCGGTCCGGGTGCGCGGCAGCACCACCGTCTCGCGCTGCGGCGCGGCGGGGGCCTCCACCGGCGGCGCCTCGACCGGCACGGTCGCGGGCTGGACGGCGAGGTTGCCCTCGAACACAGGCGAGGATTCATCGGCGTCGCCCACGAGGCCACGGCGACGCGAAGACGCGGCGCGGGCCCGCCGACGGGCGGCCCTGATGATCTCCTCGGGGTCGGCTTGAGCGCGACGGTACTGGTCGCTCATGTTGCGCCTCCTGGTCCTGTGGACGGTGCGATGCGTTCCGCCGCGCGGAGCCGGGCGGGCGCCGCGCGCGGATTGCGGTCGAGTTCGGTCTGGGTCGGTTGCTGGGCCTTCTTCGTAAGGAGTCGAAAGGTGGGCTCGGTTCCGGGGAGGTCGACCGGGAGGCCGACCGGGCTGGTGGAGGTGGCACGCCGGGCCAGCTCCTGCTTGGTGATGCGGTCTTCGAGTGAGTGGTAGGAGAGGACGACGACGCGGCCGCCGGGGGCTAGACGATCGAGCGCGGCGGGCAGCGCGCGCTCCCAAGTCTCGAGCTCGCCGTTGACCTCGATGCGCAGGGCCTGGAACGTCCGCTTCGCCGGGTTGCCGCCGGTGCGGCGGGCCGCGGCCGGGATGGCGTCCCGGACCAGGTCCGCCAGCGCGCTGCTGGAGGTGATCGGGGCCTTGGCACGGGCCTTGACGATCGCGCTCACCACGCGGGTCGCGAACTTCTCCTCGCCGTACTCGCGCAGGATGCGCACGAGGTCGCCCGGCTCGTAGGTGTTCACGACGATCTCGGCGGTGAGCGGGTCGTCGGGGTTCATGCGCATGTCGAGCCGCGCGTCCTGGCTGTAGGCGAAGCCGCGGTCGGCCTGGTCGAGCTGCATCGAGGAGACGCCGAGGTCGAACAGGACCGCGTCGAGCTGCTTGAAGCCGTGCTCCTCCAGGACTTCCGGGATCTCGTCGTAGACGGCCCGGGCCGGGATGAACCGCTCGCCGAAGCCGGCGAGGCGCTTGGAGGCGAGTTCGAGGGCGGTCGGGTCGCGGTCGACGCCGATGACGGTGAGTCCGGGGTGGGCGGTCAGCATGGCCTCGGTGTGGCCGCCGGCGCCGAGGGTGGCGTCGACGTACAGCGCTCCGGGGCGCGAGGCCGCGGGCGCGAGGTAGTCGAGCACTTCTTGCAGCATTACCGGGATGTGCGGCGCGTTCATTCCGCTCACCTCCTTCTCTACAGTCCTTCGGGCAGGTCGCCCTCTTCGATGTCGGCGAAGGCCTCTTCCGAGGCCTCCAGGTAGTCGTCCCAGGTCTGGGTGTTCCAGATCTCCACGCGGTTCGAGGCGCCGATGACCGCGAGGTCGCGGTCGAGCCCGGCGTACTCGCGAAGCCGCGGGGGGATGGTGACGCGGCCCTGCTTGTCGGGGACCTCGTCGTGGGCCGAGGCGAAGAACACCCGGCTGTAGGCGCGGGCGGTCTTGCTCGACATGGGGGCCTGCTGGAGCGCTTCGGCGATGCGCGTGAACTCCGCTTCGGGGAACACGTACAGGCAGCGTTCCTGGCCCTTGGTGATGACGACTCCTTCCGCCAGTCCTTCCCTGAACTTCGCGGGGAGGATGACGCGGCCCTTGTCGTCGAGGCGCGGGTTGTGGGTGCCGAGGAACATCGGCGCCACCCCCCGTGACTCTCAGGCTGCGCGGCCGCTCCGACCGCGTCGGCGGAGCAATGGCCCCACCATTGCGCCCCACCTTACTCCACTCTCCCCCACCCTTGGGGGTTGTTTCTCCGCGACATTCGTGGTGGGCGCGGCGAAAGGGCTGGTCAGAGTTGGTGGAGGACAGTGGAGTGACGGTTGCGCAACACGTGCGCCCTAAGGCGAGTTTCACTCAGTTTTCACTCGCGCGGGTGCCAAGGGGCCCAAGCGAACCCGCGATCACGCGACGGACCGCGCACGGACGGCGACGAACGCGGGCACGGTGCGCGCCGGTGCGATCACTGTGGAGTGAGCGGTGGTGGGGAGTGGAGGAGGTTCCGGAGCGTCGCCGCTGCCGGGCGCGGGGTGCGCATCGGCGTTCATCGCTGCCTCGGGTTGCGTTGCCGGATCCAGCTCACGCACTGCCGCCACTGATCACGGGTTCCGGTGCGCATGTGACAAACTCTTCTGCATAGTCGTTGAGAAATGCCGTCGATTCCGGTCCAGCTGAAAGCGAGAGCCCGCATGAGCGCGAATCTGACCCCACGCGCGAAATTCGCCACCACGCTCCTCAAGACCGCGGCCGCGCTCTCGCGGGCCACTGGCCGGGGCGACGGGTCGGTTATCGGCGGGCGCGTCGGGTTGATCGTCGAGCCGAGGCTCCTGGAACTGCTCGCCGAGGGACGGCACGTCGTGCTCATCTCGGGCACGAACGGCAAGACCACGACCACCCGCTTCACCACGGCCGCGATCGAGGCGATCGGGAAGGTCGCCACGAACTCGTTCGGCGCGAACATGCCGACGGGGCACACGACCGCGCTCGCGAAGGCGCCCAAGGCGGAGTACGCCGCGCTCGAATGCGACGAGCACTACCTGGGGCAGCTGCTGGACGCGGCGAACCCGAAGGTCGTGGCCCTGCTGAACCTCTCGCGCGACCAGCTCGACCGGGCCATGGAGGTCACGGCGCTCGCCGCGAAGTGGCGCCAGACCCTGCAGACCTCGGCCGGCCAGTCGACGATCGTCGCCAACGCGGACGACCCGCTCATCGTGTGGGCCGCCTCGGTGTGCCCGCGCGTGGTGTGGGTCGCGGCGGGCCAGAGCTGGACGGCCGACTCGGCGATCTGCCCCAACTGCGGCTCGCACCTGGACCGCTTCGGCGAGTTCTGGCGCTGCACCAACTGCGGCCTCAACCGGCCCAGCCCGCAGTGGTCGGTGGCGCAGACCGGCGAGGCCGTCGTAGGCCCTGACGGGCGCCGCTACGAGCTGAACCTGCAGCTCCCGGGCCGCGTGAACCGCGCGAACGCCGCCACCGCGCTGGCGATCGCGAGCCTGTTCGGCGTCGACCCGGGCCAGGCCGCGCCGCGCCTGTCGGAGGTCGCCTCGGTGGCCGGCCGGTACGCGAAGGTCGAGCGCGAGGGCCGCCAGCTGCGGCTGCTGCTGGCGAAGAACCCGGCCGGGTGGCTCGAGTCGTTCGACATGATCGAGCCGAACCCGCCGGTGGTCCTGTCGCTGAACGCCCGCGAGGTGGACGGTTTCGACACCTCGTGGATCTACGACGTGGACTTCACCTCGCTCGCGGGCCGCAAGGTGGTCGTGACGGGCGACCGCCGCACCGACCTGGCCGTGCGCCTGGAGGTCGACGGGGTCGACTTCATCGTGGTCGACGACATCAAGGCCGCGATCGCGGCGGTGCCGCCGGGTCCGGTGGAGGTCGTCGCGAACTACACGGCCTTCCAGGACATCCGCGCCGAATTCAACCGGGTCAACTAGCGAGAGAGAGCGTCCCACCGTGGCCATGAGCACCCTGCGCATCGTCTGGCTCTACCCCGACCTCCTGTCGACCTACGGCGACCGGGGGAACCTGCTGGTGCTGGCCCACCGGGCCCGCGCCCGCGGCATCGACGTGGAGCCGATGCAGGTCCGCAGCGACCAGCGCATCCCGCACACCGCGGACATGTACCTCATCGGCGGCGGCGAGGACGGCCCGCAGGCCGTCGCGGCCGAGCGCCTCCTCGACGACGGCGCGCTGGGCCGGGCGGCCGAGGCCGGGAAGCCGATACTGGCGATCTGCGCCGGGTACCAGCTGCTCGGCGAGTCCTTCTACGCCAACGGCCGCGCCTACGCCGGTCTGAACATCCTCGACCTGCGTTCGGACCGCGGCCCGTCGCGCGCGGTGGGCGAGATCGCGGGGGAGACCGCGCCGCAGCTGGGCATCGGCCCGATCACCGGGTTCGAGAACCACGGCGGGCGCACGCACCTGGGCGAGGCGGTCCAGCCGCTCGCGCGCGTCACGGCCGGCGTCGGCAACGACGGTACGACCGAGGGGGCCTGGGCCGGGCACGTGATCGGCACGTACATGCACGGCCCGGGGCTCGCGCGGAACCCGAGGCTCGCGGACCTGCTGCTGGCGTGGGCGATCGGGGTCAACCCGGCGCAGCTGCCGCCGATGGACGACACCTGGCCCGAGCGGCTGCGCGCCGAGCGCTTCCAGGCGCTGACGGCCGCGCAGTAGCGGCCGTTTCGTGGCATTGTGGTGCAGTAGCGCCGCCGAACGTGTCGCACACTCGCATTAGGCTGGCGCAACCACCCGGATACAGTTAGTTTTGACAGACAACTAACCCCTGTCGTTCGAATTAACGCAGCCCCCCGCACGGCCCTGCGCCGTGCCTCTGCAATGCGCGCGAGGAGACCCCCATGGACTGGCCCAAAGGCGTCAGCGGCTTGAGCTACGGCGGCGACTACAACCCCGAGCAGTGGCCCGAAGAAGTCTGGGACGACGACGTCATGCTCATGCGCGAGGCGGGGGTCAACCTCGTCTCCGTCGGCGTCTTCTCTTGGGCGAGACTGGAACCGCGCGAAGAAGAGTACGACTTCGGCTGGCTCGACACGGTCCTCGGCAAGCTCTACGCCGGGGGCATCCGCGTCAACCTCGCCACCCCGACCGCCTCGCCGCCGCCGTGGTTCACCCTCAAGTACCCGGGCGCGGTCGGCACCCGTCCCGACGGGACCAAGCAGGTCCACGGCTCGCGCGACACGTACGACATCTGCGCGCCCGCCTACCGCAAGGCGTCGGTGCGGATCGCCGAGAAGCTCGCCGAGCGGTACGCGAACCACCCGGCCCTGGCGATGTGGCACGTCCACAACGAATACGGCACGGCGACCTACTCCGTGCACGCCGAGAAGGCCTTCCGCGCTTGGCTGGAGGAGAAGTACGGGACCCTCGACGCGCTCAACGCCGCTTGGTGGGGCTCGTTCTGGAGTCAGCACTACAGCGACTGGGAGCAGATCCTCGCGCCCCGCGCGACCCAGTACCTCGCGAACCCCGCGCACGAGCTCGACTTCAAGCGCTTCACGTCGGACGCGATGCTCAAGCACTACATCTCCCAGCGCAAGGTCCTCCGCGCCGCGAACCCGGAGATCCCGATCACCACGAACTTCGTGTTCGGCCAATGGGTCCCGGTCGACCACTGGAAGTGGGCCGGGCAAGTGGACCTCGTGGCGTTCGACTCCTACCCGTCGGCGCCCGACGAGCGCGCCGAGCAGCAGAGCGCCTTCCACGCCGACCTCTCGCGGTCCTGGGCCGGCGGCAAGGACTGGCTCCTCATGGAGCAGGCCGCCGCGCACATCCACTCCAAGGACGGCTCGATCGCCAAGTCCCCCGGCCGCATGGCCCGCCACTCGATGATCCACATCAGCCGCGGCTCCAAGGGCGCCATGTTCTTCCAGTGGCGCGCCGGACGCGGCGGCGCCGAGCAGTGGCACTCGGCGATGCTGCCCCACGCGGGCAAGAACACCCGCATGTTCCGCGAGGTCGCCGCGCTCGGCGAATCGCTCCGGAACATCGCGCACACGACCAAGCACCGCGTCAAGACCGACGTCGCGATCCTGTGGAGCCCCGACTCCTGGTGGGCCACCGCGAACCAGCACCTGCCCGGGCCGATCGACTACCTGGATAACGTCTCCCAGATCCACCGGGTCCTGCGCGACCGCGGCGTCGTCGCCGACTTCGTCGCCCCGGAGGGGAACCTCTCGAAGTACAAGACGGTGATCGCGCCGACCACGTACGTGCTCAGCCGGGCCGCCGCCGAGAACCTCCGCTGGTTCACCGCCGGCGGCGGCCGCCTCGTCGCCTCCTACCTCACCGGCGCCGTCGACGAGCACTGCCAGGTGTGGCTCGAGGGGTACCTCGGCGGCATGACCGACATGTTCGGCATCCGCGTCACCGAGCACCTGCCGCAGCCCGCCGGGGAACTGCGCGCCCTGTGGAACTTCGGGGCCGCCGAGCGCTTCTGCGAACTCGTCGAACTGCGCGGCGCCCAATGCGTCACCCAGTATGCGACAGGCGACGTCATCGAGAACCAGCCCGCCGTCACCGTCAACCCCTTCGGCGAGGGCGAGGCCTGGTACGTCTCCTGCAAGCTTGTGGACGAGGCCTGGGACCGCCTGTTCGAGGAGCTCGGCCTCTCCGGCCCGGGCCGCCCCGGCCTCGACGTGATCGACCGCGGCCAGTGGCGGTTCATCGTCAACCACAACGACAAAGAGGAGCAGGTCGGGCGCGTGATCGTCCCCGCCGGCTCCTGGGCCGTCGACAGAAACCTCTGACACCGGCCCGAATGAGGAGTTTCGGCCCGCCTCCGCGGAGGCGGGCCATACGCTCAGCGGCATGAGCGACGAGACCGCGTGGACCGGGCAGCGGCTCGAACGGGGCGAGCTGTTCACCCTCTTCGGGGCCCTGATGCTGACCGTGTTCCTCGCCGCGCTCGACCAGACCATCGTCGGCACCGCGCTCCCCACGATCGTCGGCGACCTCGACGGCATGGACGAGTACACGTGGGTCGTCACCGCGTACCTCATCGCCACCGCCGCCTCGACCCCGCTGTACGGCAAGCTCTCCGACCTCTACGGGCGCCGGCCGATCATCCTGCTGGCCATCGCGATCTTCCTGATCGCCTCCGCCCTCGCCGGACTCTCGCAGACCATGCTGCAGCTCATCCTGTTCCGGGGCCTCCAGGGCGTCGGCGCGGGCGGCCTCATGACGCTGGCGTTCACGATCGTCTCCGACGTGCTGCCGCCCCGCGAACGCGGCAAGTACCAAGGCCTGTTCGGCGCGGTCTTCGCGCTCTCATCGGTGGCGGGCCCGGTCCTGGGCGGCTGGCTCGCCGAAGTGGACTGGCGCTGGATCTTCTACATCAACCTGCCCACCGGCCTGGTCGCCCTCATCGCCGTCAACGCGGTCCTGCGCAAGCACCCGATCCCGACCCGCCTGCACAAGGTCGACTACCTCGGGGCCGGACTCCTGGTCCCCGCGATCGTCTGCCTGCTGCTCGCGATCACCTGGGGCGGACAGGACTACGCGTGGTCCTCGCCGGTCGTCATCGGGCTGCTCGCCGCCGCCGCAGTGCTCGCGGTCCTGTTCATCCGGGTCGAGACCCGCGCGGAGGAGCCGCTGCTGCCGCTGCGGATGTTCAAGCAGGGCACGTTCAGCCTCGCGGCGGTGATCGCGCTCGTCTTCGGCATCGCGATGTTCGCCGGGATCGTCTACATCCCGCTGTTCTTCCAGATGGTGCGCGGCTACTCCCCCACCGAGTCGGGCCTGCTCATGCTCCCGATGATGGGCGGCATCGTGATCACCTCGATCCTCTCGGGCCTCCTCATTTCGAAGGCGGGGCGGTACAAGTGGTTCCTCGTGGGCGGTTCGATCGTCACCACGTTCGGGCTGACCCTGTTCACCCAGCTGCACCTGGACACCCCGCTGTGGCTGAGCTCGGTCTACATGGCGGTGCTCGGCCTGGGCATGGGCCTGTTCATGCAGCCCTTGGTGCTCGCGATGCAGAACATCGTGACGATGGAGGACCTGGGGGTGGCCACGAGCACCAACACGTTCGCGCGGACCCTCGGCGGCGCGATCGGCACCAGCGTCCTCGGTGCGGTCATGAACGCCACACTCGACAGTGAGCTCGAGGCGAACCTGCCGGCCGCGATCAACCAGTTGACGCCAGAGCAGGCAGCCGGTTTCGACGCCGGCGACCTCTCGGCGATCACCGAGTCCCCCACCGCGATCGCGGCCCTGCCCGACCCGATCAGGTCGGTGGTGCAGCTGGCCTTCACCGACGGCCTCGACGACGTCTTCCTCGTGGCCGCCTGCATCACGGCCGTCTCGATCATTCTGACCCTGTTCCTGCCGAACCTGGTCCTGCGCGGCGGCACCGAGCAGCGCCGCGACGACCCCGACACCGCGGCCCACGAGATCCGGGCCGACACCCTGCCGTAGCCATCTGTCCAATCTGGAATATAGGAGGAACGATGGAAGTACTGATCGTCGGCACGGGCGACATGGCCCGGGGCATCGGCCTGCGGCTGGTGCGCGGCGGGCACCGGGTGCGCATCGCCGCCCGCGAGCCCGACCAGGCCGCCGACCTCGCAGAAGACCTGGGCGCCAACGCCGTCGGTGAACCGCTGGACAGCGCCGCGGGCGCCGAGGTGATCGTCCTGGCCCTGCCGTACGAGGGCAGCAAGGAGATCGCGCGACTGTGGGCCGACCAGCTCGTAGGGAAGATCGTCATCGACATCTGCAACCCGGTCGACTACGACACCTTCGACAGGCTCGTCACCCCGCCCGGGAAGTCCGCGGCCGACGAGATCGCCGAGGCCGCACCGGGAGCGAAGGTCGTCAAGGCCTTCAACACCACGTTCGCTTCGCGGTTGGCGAAGACCGGTCAGCTCGACGTGTTCATCGCGGGTGACGAAGCGGAGGCGCGCAAGCTGGTCGCCGGGCTCTGCACGGACGCGGAACTGCGCCCCATCGACGTGGGAGACCGCAAGCACGCCGCCGCGCTGGAGGCCATCCAGCTGCTCCACATGAAGGTCCAGGGCGAGATCCAGGGCAACTGGTCCACGGCCTTGACCTTCGCGGCCTGACGCCGACGGACACAGGAGGGGCACGGCCCCCTTCGGCGATGGACAATGGGGCGATGCGCACCATCGGATTGATCGGCGGGATGTCCTGGCAGGCGTCCGCGGAGTACTACCGGCTCATCAACGAGGCCGCCGCGGCCCGCCTCGGCGGCCAGCACAACGCCAAGAGCGTCATGGTCACCGTCGACTTCGACGAGATCGTCGCCTTCCAGCAGGCCGGCGACTGGGAGGGCGCGGCCAAGACCCTGGCCGAGGCCGCCGCCGCGCTCGAGCGGGCCGGAGCCGCCATGGTCGCCTTGTGCGCCAACACGATGCACGTGGTCGCCGAACCGGTCACGGCGGCGATCTCAGTGCCGTTCGTGCACCTGGTGGACGTCACGGCCGACGCCGTCAAAGCCGCCGGGATCACTCGCGTCGGGCTGCTCGGCACCCGGTACACGATGGAGATGGACTTCTACAAGGACCGCATGGCCGAACTGGGCGTCGAGGTGCTGGTCCCGCCCGCCGAGGAGCGAGCCGCGGTCCACGACATCATTTACGGGGAACTGACCCTCGGTGTCTTGCGCGAGGAATCGCGTGAGGTCTACCGACGCGGCATGGCGCGCCTCGCCGAGCGCGGCGCCGCGGGGATCATCTTCGGCTGCACCGAGATCCCGCTGCTCGTCAGCGCCGCCGACAGCCCCGTCCCGGTCTTCGACTCGACCCGGATCCACGCCGAGCGCCTCGTCGGTCTCGCGCTGGACTGACCGTTGCGGAAGCCGGTCAGTTGGGGAGGGTGATCCGGAACCCGATGGCGCGGTAGGCGGTTTCGGTCAGCAAGGCCTGCTTCGGCTCGGCGATGTCACCGAAGTGGACGGCCGGGTGCAGCTTCGCGAGGCGGGGGTCTTCGAGGATGCCCTCGACCGGGCCGCCGGTGATCAGGGCGTCGAATTCGGCATTGCCGAGGACGGCGAAGACCGCGTCCCGGGCGCGCTTCTCGGCCGCCTTCGCCTGGCCTTCGCGGCGGCGTGCGAACCGCTGCTGGGACTGGCCGCCGGCCTTGGTCGTGCCTTGTACGTAGGCGGTGTCGGTCTTCGAGACTTCGACACGGCCGTCCGCGAGGATGCCGACCGAGTACGCGCCCTTGCGTGCCAACAGGACCGCGATGCGGCGGGGTTCCAGCGCGTAATCACGCAGGTGCTCGGCGGCCTTCAGGGGGTCGTCGTCCAGGAGCCAGTCGGCGGGTAGGCCGTCGGCCAGTGTCCACGTGACACTGGCCGACGTTCCCTCGTTCGATTCGATCGTCCAGGCGTCGCATTCGGCGTGGTGGTTCGCGATGCCGCCGTTGCGTTCGGCGAAGTTCGCGACCCACCTGGGGAGCCGTTCGGGTTCGACCTCGACTATCTTGCCGCCGCCTGAGGCGGGGCGGATCTTCACCATTTAGACGTTAAAGCCCAAGGCGCGAAGCTGGTCGCGGCCGTCGTCGGTGATCTTGTCCGGGCCCCACGGCGGGATCCACACCCAGTTGATCTTGAGGTCGGCGGCGAGGCCGCCCTCAGGACCGCTGGTCAGCGCGGAGCGGGACTGGTCCTCGATGACATCCGTCAGCGGGCAGGCCGCCGAGGTCAGGGTCATGTCGAGGGTGACCACGTTCTGCTCGTCGACGTGCACGCCGTAGATCAGGCCGAGGTCGACGACGTTGATGCCCAGCTCGGGGTCGACCACGTCTTTCATGGCTTCGAGGATGTCATCCTCTTTCGCCTTCACAGTGTCGGTCATGCGTCGGTCCTTCCGGGGATCGAGGCTTCAGCGCGGACTAGCGCGTCCTTGAACGCCATCCAGCCCAGCAGCGCGCATTTGACGCGCATCGGGTACTTCGAGACGCCCGCGAACGCGATGGCGTCCTCGAGAGACTCCTCATCGCCCTCGCTCTGGCCCTTCGAGTTCATCAGCTCGGTGAACTCGGCCAGCTTCGCCAGCGCGTCGTCCACCGTAGTGCCGTTGACCAGTTCGTACATCACGGAGGCGGAGGCCTTGGAGATCGAGCAGCCGACGTTGTCGTAGGAGACGTCGGCGACCTTGTCGCCCTCCACGTGGACCCTGAGGGTGATCTCGTCGCCGCAGGTCGGGTTGACCTGGTGCGACTCGCCCTCGAAGGGTTCGCGCAGACCCGCGCCGCGCGGGCGCTTGTAGTGGTCCAGGATGACTTCCTGGTACAGCTCGTCGAGATTCATCAGCCGAACACCTTTCGCACCTGGCCCAACGCCTCCACGAGCCGGTCTATTTCCTCGTGGGTGTTGTAGATGTACCCGGAGGCGCGCGTGGTGGCGTTGACGCCGAAGCGCGCGCAGGTGGGTTTGGCGCAGTGGTGGCCGACTCGGACGGCGATGCCCTCGGCGTCGAGGATCTGCCCGACGTCGTGCGGGTGGATGTCCGCGAATGTGAACGAGACGGTGGCGCTGCGCCCGATCGGGACGCGCGGGCCGATGATCTTGAGGCCCTCGACGCCCTCGAGCTGCTCGATCATGTAGGCGGCGAGTTCCTTCTCGTGCGCGCGCACGTTCGCCATGCCGAGCTTGTCGAGGTAGTCGATCGCGGCGGCGAGGCCCACGGCCTCGGCGATCGGCGGCGTGCCGGCCTCGAACTTGGCCGGGGCCTTGGCGAAGGTGGTGCGCTCCATGGTGACGGTCTCGATCATCGAGCCACCGGTGAGGAACGGCGGCATCGCGTCGAGCAGTTCGGCCTTCGCCCACAGGACGCCGATGCCGGTCGGGCCGAGCATCTTGTGTCCGGTGAAGGCGATGAAGTCGACGCCGAGCTCGGCCACGTCCACGGGAATGTGCGGGACGGACTGGGAGGCGTCGAGGCCGACCAGGGCGCCGACCTCGCGGGCGCGGGCGGTGATCTGCGAGGTCGGGTTGACCGTGCCCAGCAGGTTCGCGACGTGCACGAACGAGATGACCTTCGTGCGTTCGGTGATGACGTCGTTGAGGTTCTCGATGTCGAGGCGCCCGGCGTCGGTGATGCCGATCCACTTGAGCGTCGCGCCGGTCCGCAGGCAGAGCTGCTGCCAGGGGATGAGGTTGGCGTGGTGCTCCATCTCGGTCACCACGACCTCGTCGCCGGGGCCGAGCTTGAAGCGCGAGTCGGCGGACGGGTCGAAGGCGGCGTTCTGGAACGCGTAGGCCATCAGGTTGATCGACTCGGTGGAGTTCTTGGTGAACACCACTTCGTTCGGGTTCCCGGCCCCGATGAACTCGGCGACGCGGGCGCGGGCGCCCTCGTAGGCCACGGTGGCCTCGGAACCGAGCGTGTGGACCGAGCGCGAGATGTTCGCGTTCGAGTGCTCGGTGAAGCGGCGCATGGCCTCGACGACCTGGACGGGCTTCTGCGAGGTCGCGGCCGAGTCGAGGTAGGCCAGCGTCTTGTCCCCGATCCTGCGGCGCAGGATCGGGAAGTCGGCGCGGATGGCCTCGACGTCGAGCTTGCTTGCAGGCTCCACGGGCTCCTTCTTCCTTTTGGCTAGGCGGCCTTCGCGCCGACGTAGGACTCGTAGCCTTCGGCTTCGAGTTTGTCGGCGAGTTCGGGCCCGCCCTCTTCGGCGATCTTGCCGTCGACGAAGACGTGGACGAAGTCGGGCTTCACGTACCGCAGGATGCGCGTGTAATGCGTGATGAGCAGGACGCCGGGGTTGCTCGTGGCCTTGGCGTGGTTGATGCCCTCGGAGACGATGCGGAGGGCGTCGACGTCGAGGCCGGAGTCGGTCTCGTCGAGGATGGCCATCTTGGGCTTGAGCAGCTCCATCTGAAGAATCTCATGGCGCTTCTTCTCGCCGCCGGAGAACCCCTCGTTGACGTTGCGGTTGATGAACGCCTCGTCCATCTTCAGCTCGGCCATGGCGCCTTTGAGGTCCTTCATCCAGGTGCGGATCTTGGGGGCCTCGCCGTCGACCGCGGTCTTGGCGGTGCGGAGGAAGTTGGAGACCGAGACGCCGGGGACCTCGACCGGGTACTGCATGGCGAGGAAGAGGCCGGCGCGGGCGCGCTCGTCGACGGTCATCGCGAGGACGTCCTCGCCGTCGAGCAGGACGGAGCCGGAGGTGATCTCGTACTTCGGGTGACCGGCCAGCGAGTAGGCCAGGGTCGACTTGCCGGAGCCGTTGGGGCCCATGATGGCGTGGGTCTCGCCGGAGCTGATGGTCAGGTCGACGCCGTGCAGGATCGGCTTGGCGCCCTCGTCGGTGTTGACCGAGACGTGCAGGTCGCGGATCTCGAGCTTGCTCATAACTGTTTCCTTCAGGCGTTTTCGGTGGTCTTGGGCTTCAGGCTGAGATAGACGTCGCCGTCGCGGATCTCGATCGGATAGGTCGCGACCGCGGTCGTGGCGGGCGGCCCGGACGGCTTGCCGGTGCGCAGGTCGAAGGTCGACCCGTGCAGCCAGCATTCGATCGAGCAGTCCTCGACGTCGCCCTCGGAGAGCGCCACGGCTGCGTGGGAGCACTCGTCGTAGAGGGCGAAGGCTTCGTCGCCTTTGCGTACGAGCACGATCGACGTGCCGTGGATGTCGGCCGCGATGGCCTCGCCCTCCGGCAGTTCGTCGAGCGCGCATACGCGCAGGAAGTCGTTGTCGGTCATTTACGCACCGGCCTCGACATCCGCGGGTGCGAGGAACTTTCCGGCGTCGAGGCGCGCGACGACGAGCTCGGTGAGCTCTTCGCGCAGGCCCTCGTCGGGGATCTTCTGGACGATCTCGTTGAAGAAGCCCTTGACGACCAGGCGGCGGGCCTCCGCTTCGGGAATGCCCCTCGACTGGAGGTAGAACAGGTGCTCCTCGTCGAAGCGCCCGGTGGTCGAGGCGTGGCCGGCGCCGACGATCTCGCCGGTCTCGATCTCGAGGTTCGGCACGGAGTCGGCGCGGGCGCCGTCGGAGAGCACGAGGTTCCGGTTGATCTCGTAGGTGTCCGTGCCGGTGGCCGCGTCCTGGATGAGGACGTCGCCGATCCACACGGTGTGCGCGCCGTCGCCTTGGAGGGCGCCGCGGTAGTTCACGTTGGAGCGGCAGTCGGGGACCGCGTGGTCCACGAGCTGGCGCTGCTCCAGGTGCTGGCCGGCGTCGGCGAAGTAGAGGCCGAAGGCGTCCACGGAGCCGCCCTGGGCGGCGTAGTCGACCGACAGGTACTGGCGGACCAGGTCGCCGCCGAGCGTGACGGCGATGTGGTCGAGTTTGGCGTCGCGGCCGAGGCGGGCCTTCTGGTGCTCGACGTGGGTGGACTCGCGGTCCCATTCGGCCACGACGACCAGGCGCAGGTGCGCGCCGTCGCCGACCGAGATCTCCACGTTGTCGCCGAGGCGGGCCAGGCCGGTGTGCCGCACGATCAAGGTGACGTCGGCGTGGTGGCCGACCTCGATGAAGGTGTGGGCCCAGGTGGCGCCGTCGAGGCCGCCGCCGGTCACGTCGATCCAGACCGGCTCGGTGACCTGCGCTTCGGGCGCGACGGCGACGAGCAGGGCCTTCTCGCTCTTGGCCCATGCGATGGCGCTGGGCCGGTCGAAGGGCTTGAGGATGGAGCCCAGGCGCTTGTCGTCCTTGCCGACGGCTTCGGCGGTGACCCCTTCGGGCAGGCTGCGGATCGCGTACTCGGCGGCCTTGACCGCCGGGGCGGTCTCGAGGCTGTCGAGCCCGGCGAGGCGCTTGACGGGCGTGAAGCGCCAGTCCTCTTCCCGGCCGGTGAGGGCCGGGAAGTCCGCGGGCTCGTAGGAGCGCAGCAGCTGCGACTTGGTCTTCGGGGGCGCCTCGCCGACGCCGTGGGTGTGCGGCTTGGCGACTGCCAATTCGATGCTCATAAAATCTCTGGTTTCCTAGTCCTAGCCGGGCCGACTAACCGACGGCGCCTTCCATCTGGAGCTCGATCAGGCGGTTGAGTTCCAGGGCGTACTCCATCGGGAGTTCCTTGGCGATGGGCTCGATGAAGCCGCGCACGATCATCGCAGCCGCCTCGTCCTCGGTGAGACCGCGGCTCATGAGGTAGAACATCTGGTCCTCGCCGATCTTGGACACGGTGGCCTCGTGGCCCATGTCGACGTCGTCCTCGCGGATGTCGACGTACGGGTAGGTGTCGGAGCGCGAGACGGTGTCGACCAGCAGCGCGTCGCACTTGACCGTGGACTTCGAGTGGTGGGAGCCCTCGTCGACCTTGACCAGACCGCGGTACGAGGTGCGGCCGCCGCCGCGCGAGATCGACTTGGAGACGATCGTCGAGGAGGTGTGCGGCGCGGCGTGGGTCATCTTCGCGCCGGTGTCCTGGTGCTGGCCGGCGCCGGCCATCGCGACCGAGAGGACCTCGCCCTTGGCGTGCTCGCCGACCATGACCACGGCCGGGTACTTCATGGTGACCTTGGAGCCGAGGTTGCCGTCGACCCATTCCATGGTCGCGCCCTGCTCGGCGATGGCGCGCTTGGTGACCAGGTTGTAGACGTTGGACGACCAGTTCTGGATGGTCGTGTAGCGGACGCGGGCGTCCTTCTTGACGATGATCTCCACGACCGCGGAGTGCAGCGAGTCCGAGGAGTACACCGGGGCGGTGCAGCCCTCGATGTAGTGCACGAACGAGCCCTCGTCGGCGATGATCAGCGTGCGCTCGAACTGGCCCATGTTCTCGGTGTTGATCCGGAAGTAGGCCTGGAGCGGGATGTCGACGTGGACGCCCTTGGGCACGTAGATGAACGAGCCGCCGGACCAGGTGGCGGTGTTGAGCGCGGCGAACTTGTTGTCGCCCACCGGGATCACGGAGCCGAAGTACTCCTTGAAGATCTCCGGGTGCTCGCGCAGGCCGGTGTCGGTGTCCATGAAGACGACGCCCTGCTGCTCCAGGTCCTCGCGGATGGAGTGGTAGAGCACCGTGGACTCGTACTGGGCGGCCACGCCGGAGACGAGCTGCTGGCGCTCGGCCTCGGGGATGCCCAGCTTGTCGTAGGTCTTCTTGATGTCCTCGGGCAGATCCTCCCAGGACTCGGCCTGCTTCTCGGACGCCTCGACGTAGTACTTGATGTTGTCGAAGTCGATGCCGGACAGGTCGGCGCCCCAGTTGGGCATGGGCTTGCGGCCGAAGAGCTTGAGGCCCTTCAGGCGCAGGTCGAGCATCCATTCGGGTTCGGCCTTGCGCGCGGAGATGTCGCGGACGACCTGTTCGGTCAGCCCGCGGCGCGCGTTTTCGCCGGCGGCGTCGGAGTCGGCCCAGCCGTACTCGTACCGCTCCAGGGAGGCGAGGGCCTCTTCCTGGCTGAGCGGCTCGGGCTTCTGCGTGTCGGTCATCTCAAGTCTCACCTTTGACCTGTCGGGTTATCGGTCTGCGCGTTCAGGATCGGGCAGCGGCACCGGGCCGCCTCCTTCGCCTGCTGTCGCGGCCCGGAGGCCGCGATTCGTGCCGGGCACGTGGGTGGTGCACACCCCGTCCCCGTTGGCGATCGTCGCCAGGCGCTGGACGTGAACGCCCAGCAGGCGGCTGATCACCCTGGTCTCCGCCTCGCACAGCTGCGGGAACTCCGCGGCCACGCCCGCCACCGGGCAGTGATGCTGGCAGATCTGCCCGCCCGAGGCGATGACCGACGCCGTTGCGGCGTAGCCCTCGCCCGACATGGCGGACGCCAGCGCCTGAGCGCGCGCCATCGGGTCGTCCGAGTCGACCGCGTCCATGGCGGCCCGGCAACGGGCCTCCAAGCGCGCGACCTGCTCGGCGGCGAAGCCGCCTACGGCGTCCTCGCCTTCGAAGCGGCGGATCCAGCGCAGTGCCTCCATCGCCAGGTCGTCGTAGGTGTGGCCGAGGTTGTTGGTGCGGGCGGCGGGCGTGAGCTGGTAGCTCTTCGCGGGCCTTCCGCGTCCGGCGGTCTTGACCACGCGGGTCTCGACCTGGCCTTCGGCTTCCATCACGTCGAGATGGCGGCGGGTGGCGGTGGCGGTGATGCCGAGAGCTGCTGCGAGCTCGGCGGCCGTGGCGTGGCCGCGTTCGAGCAGCAACCTGGTCACTCGACGGCGGGTGTCCCCGTCCGTCGAGTGGCTGATAGCCCTCGTCACCATTTCCACAAGGTAAATGTTACTTAATTCGCTGCGGCACGTCGAGATGGCTGACGGTGAGACGGGGCACGCAGGTTTGCCTAACCTCACAATCCTCTTGCGCCGCTCCAGCCCACACTGCGAGACCCGGAGAAAAACAGTTCTGCCTGCGGGGGTTAGATTCGCGCGGTGAACCTGTTGCAGCGGTGGTTTGGCAGGCCGGGCGCGGTGCGCCGGTGGGCGCTCGCGAGCGTGATCGCGAACGTCGGCATCATCGTGACCGGCGGCGCGGTGCGCCTGACCGAATCGGGCCTGGGCTGCCCCGAATGGCCGACGTGCACGACCGATTCCCTGGTGGCGACCCCTGAGATGGGGATCTACGGGGTCATCGAGTTCGGGAACCGGGTGCTGACGTTCCTGCTCATCGCCGTCGCGGTGGGCGCGCTCCTGGCGGCCTGGCTGCGGATCCCGCGCCGGACGTCCCTGGTGAAGCTCGCCGCGGCGGGGCTGCTGTACGTGCCCGCGCAGGCGATCATCGGCGGCGTCACCGTCTGGACGAATCTGAACCCGTGGATCGTGGGGCTGCACTTCCTGGCCTCGATCCCGCTGGTGGCGCTCTCGGTGGCGCTGTACGTGCGCTCGGGCGAGCCGGACGGCGAGGTGGTGCCACTGGTACCGCGTGCGGTCCAAGTGCTCGGACGGGGCCTTGTGGCGGTCGCGGCGGCCGTGATCGTGCTCGGCGTGGTCGTGACCGGATCGGGCCCCCACGCGGGCGACGCGGACACCCCGCGCAACGGCATGGACCCGGCACTGATGTCCCAGCTCCACGCCGACCTGGTGTGGCTCCTGCTCGGGATGACCGTGGCCCTGATCGCGGCACTGCACGCGGTGAAGGCCCCGGAATCGGCCAAGCGCGTGGCCTACGCCCTGCTCGCGGTCGAGCTTCTGCAGGGGGTCATCGGCTACACGCAGTACTACCTGGGCCTGCCGGAGCTCCTGGTCGGCCTCCACATGCTCGGCGCCGGCGTCCTCTGGGTCTCGGCGGTCGCGGTCCCCTTCAGCTTGCGGAAGCGCGAGCCGCACGTTCACGCGGTGCCCCTCCACTACGAGATCCACGGCGACCGCGAAGGCGACCGCATCATCGAACCCGAACCGGTCGCCTGACCCGGTTCGCCGGTCGATCGGCGAAGTCTCGAAGCAACCGGGGCGAGCGTGAGCGGCGTATTCTCTGCGTCTTCTCCGTTCCGCGAACAAAGGGCCGAACTTCAATGGCAGCAATCGAATCCGGGCTATCGCAAGCGGGCGACCGGGATCTGACCGCCGCTCGCTGGTTGCGCGGGCTCATGGTCCTGGGTGCGGTCGTGGTGGGGCTCGGGATCGTGCACTACGCGATCGCGACCGTCTACGACTTCGACGACCCCAACGAGGGCAATCCGTGGGACCTGCTGGCCTGGGAGTGGGCGCTCGTCACCACTCCGATCTGGCTGCCGCTGACCGCCACGATCCTGCTGATCGCGGCCGGCGCCAAATGGCTGGCACCGCTTCGCTCGGGCAGTGCGAGGGCTCGGCTGAAGGTCAACACCCTGGCCTGGGTGACCGCGCTCGGGACCGGTGTGTACGCGGCCTACTCGTTCACCATGTTCGGTGTCGCCGAAAGCGGCTTCGGCCCCCGGAACCATACGCTGGGCGTGTTCTTCGAGGACCTCGCCAACGGCAGCTTGAACCCGGTCGGATGGATGGGAATCGCAGCGTTCGTCGGGCTCATCGCACTGTTCTTCGGCTCGCTCATGATCGCCGCGATCACGCGGAGGCCTCGCGGCGAATGAGCCGAAAGCAGTTGCGGCCCCGGGCTTTTGCCCGGGGCCGCGTTCGGTTTTACTGGCGCTCTTGTGGTTTCAGGGTGATGAAGGTGACCGAGTGGGGCTCGAATTCGCAGGTGAACTCGTTGCCCAGGTTTGCCCTTGAGGTGCTGGCCTTCGAGGTCGATGTCGGTGGCAATGCGTACTCCCCCGGACCAACGGTGGCAAGACGGCCATACAATCCCGGCGTGCATGCAGCGATCACGCAAGCCGACCGCACCCTCGGGTGCCTGCTCGGCGGGGCCGTCGGCGACGCTCTCGGCTACCAGGTCGAGTTCAGCCACTGGGACCGGATCAAGGAGTCCTGGGGGCCCGAAGGGGTCACCGAGCTGCGCCGGAACAGGATCTCCGACGACACCCAGATGACCCTCTTCACCGTCGAGGGCCTCCTCCTCGCCCAGCCCGGCGCGAGTTCGGAGACGTTCGTAGAGCAGGTGCGCCTCGCCTACCTACGCTGGCTCGTGACGCAGGAAGAGCCCATGCCGCCCATGGCATCCGAGGGCCTGGCCGCCCAACCGTGGCTCTACGACCGCCGCGCCCCGGGCCGGGCCTGCATGACCGGGCTCCAGGAGGGAGCGAGGCCCGGTGTGAACCCGAACTCGAAGGGCTGCGGCACCGTCATGCGCTCGGCCCCGTTCGGACTCTACTTCGGACCTGTCGAGGCCTTCGCGTTCGCCGAGCGGTGCTCGGCGCTGACCCACGGCCACCCGACCGCCGGGGCCTCGGCGGGCGCGTTCGCGATGATCGTGGCGCACTTGATGCTCGGCGCGACTCCGCAGCGCGCCGTCTCCGAGACCATGATGCACCTGCGCGACGGCATCGACCGCTCCGAGACCGCCGACGCGCTCCAGCGGGCCTACAAGCTTGCCGGGAACGTCCCTCCCGGCCCGAACACCTGCGTACCGCTCGGCGAGGGCTGGGTCGCGGAGGAGGCGCTCGCGATCGCCGTCTACTGCCTGCTCGGCACCGACGACGTGCGCAAGGGCCTCACCGCCGCGGTGAGCCACAGCGGCGACTCCGACTCCACCGGCGCGATCCTCGGGAACCTCTACGGCGCCGCGTACGGCGCCGCGGCGCTCCCGCGAGAATGGGCCTCGCAAGTGGAGGGACGCGAAGTGATCGCGGCGCTCGCCGGCCTCATGGCCGCCGACGCTTGAGCCCCGAGCCGTCGCACTGCGAGCAAAGCTCGCGTGTGCCAAGCTGAACGGAGGGCGGCCCGGCACACGCCGGGCCGCCCTTTCACGTCGTTGTCAGGCCGCTGTTTTCACCGCTGCGGCGACGGCCGGGGCGACCCGGGGGTCGAGCGGCGAGGGCACGATGCGGTCGGCGGCGAGGTCCTCAGCGGCGATGTCCGCGATCGCCTGGGCCGCGGCGAGTTTCATGGCCTCGGTGATCTGCGGGGCCCCGGCGTCGAGTGCGCCGCGGAAGATCCCGGGGAACGCGAGGACGTTGTTGATCTGGTTCGGATAGTCGCTGCGGCCGGTGGCCACGATCGCGGCGTACTTCGCGGCGACCTCGGGGCCGACCTCCGGTGTCGGGTTGGCGAGCGCGAACACGATCGCGTTGTCCGCCATGCCTTCGAGCGCGGATTCGGGGACCGAGCCGCCTGAGACGCCGACGAGGACGTCCGCGCCCCTGAGCGCTTCGGTGACGCCGCCGCTGCGGCCGGTCCGGTTCGTCATGGCCGCCAGCCGCTCCTTCACCGGGTTGAGGCGCTCGCGGCCCTCGTGGATGATCCCGGTGGAGTCGCAGACGATGAGGTCGCCGACGCCGGCTTCGTTGAGGATCTTGGTGATCGCGACGCCCGCGGCGCCCGCGCCGACGATGGCGACGGTGAGGTCTTCGGCGCGGCGGCCTTGGAGGCGGAGGGCGCTGGTGAGCGCGGCGAGGACCACGACGGCGGTGCCGTGCTGGTCGTCGTGGAAGACCGGGATGTCGAGGAGGGCCTTGAGGCGGTCCTCGATCTCGAAGCAGCGCGGGGCGGAGATGTCCTCCAGGTTGATCCCGCCGAAGGACGGGGCGATGGCCGCGACGGCGGCCACGATCTCGTCGGGGTCCTTGGTGTCCAGGCAGATCGGCACGGCGTCGACGTCGGCGAACTGGCGGAACAGGGCGGCCTTGCCCTCCATCACGGGAAGTGAGGCGGCGGGGCCGATGTCGCCGAGCCCGAGGACGGCGGTGCCGTCGGTGACCACGGCGACGAGGTTCGAGCGCCAGGTGTGCGTCCGCGCGAGGGACTCGTCGGCGGCGATGGCCTCGCAGACGCGGGCCACTCCGGGCGTGTAGGCGACGGCGAGGTCCTCGCGGGATTCGAGCGGAACGGTGGCGCTGGTGCGCAGTTTGCCGCCGCGGTGGGCGAGGAAGATCGGGTCTTGGAGGTCGATCACGGTGCAAGCCTCATTGCTTCGATGATGATCGCCGACTCTTTGAACGCCGAACGGATGGCTCCGGCTGAGATACGAGTGGCTGGAGTTGAGACTGGGGGTTACCCAGGCCGTCAGTGTAGCTCAGCGGTGACCAGCATTCGGACGGTCGCGGCCGTCCAGGCCGCGCATTTCGCACTGCCGTCCTCGTCGCCCAACGCCTTGGACAGTTGCACGAAACCGGCTGCGGCTCTTTGGAGTCCGACACGTCGCAGTTCGGCTGCGGCGGCCTCGACGCGGACACGGGAGGGCTCGCGGGCCCCGCGCAGGCCCTGATGCGCGAGATCGGCGCAGGCGAGGAGCGCGCCCTCGATCGCGGCGGCGACCGGATCGGTCGGGGCCGTCGCGTCCGCGGCGGCCAGCTCGGCGGTGTCGTCCCCCGGGGCGAAATCGGGGATGACCGGGCCGTCCTCGGTGAGCAGCGCGGTGGGCTCGACGATGAGCACACCGCGGTGGCGCCGCACGTGCCCGGCGACGGCGATGACACCGCGGGTCAGGGCCTTCTCGACCGCTTCGAGCGCTCCGGGGGCGGCGGCGTTGTGCGGGACGCGCAGGCGGGCGCTGCCGCCGTTCGTGGCGGTGATGCGGCCTTCGAGGCACTGCGAGGCCGGGTCGTAGCCGAGGAGTTCGGCCTCCTCGAGGGCGATCACGCGCAGGGACTCGGCGGCGACGCGCGGACGCACCAGTGCGGGCGGGCGGGCGGCGAGTTCGGCGGCCAGGGCGTCGAGGTCGGTGGCGCGCAGGGAGGCCGGGAGGTCGTTCCAGGCCGAGCCGAGCGGGAGCACCTGGGTCTTGGCGAGGCGGCCGGTGCCGAGCTTGAGCGCGCGGGCCGCGGTGCGCGAGGCCGCTTCGGTGACGGTGTTGCCCGAGGCCAGCGCGCCGATCTTGCAGCCGGCGAGGCGGCGCGACGCGAGTGCGGCGCCGGTCAGGGCGTCGGCTTCCGTCGCGGGCCAGTCGCGTTGGACGGCGAGGACCATGCCGGTCTCGGGTTGGGCCAGGTAGATCTCGAGGGTGCGGGTGTCGCCGACGGCGGCGACGCGGGCGCCGAGGCCGGTGAGGCGCACGAGGGTGAGCGGGGTGGCGGCGGCCTCCTCGCTGCCGAGGATCTGGGCGGTGGGGGTGCCGTCCGACTGTGCCTCTGAACGACGCGAGGAGGCACGGGCGCGCGCGGGGAGTTCGGCGAGGAGGGTCGCCAGGTGCAGGGGGTCGTACGCGGCGGAGCGGTCCTCGTAGTGCTGGAGCTGGTCGACGAGGGCGTCGACGGCCCCGGCGGGCCAGTGGGCGCGGCGGCGGGTGAGGGCCTTCGATTCGCGTTGGAGGGCGGCGCGCAGGACGCCGTCGGCGCCGGTCGCGCCGTCGAGGAGGACGCGTTCGGCGAGGGTGAGGGCTTCGGCGAGGCCGTCGGACGCGGCGTCGCCGCCGACGCTGACGGTGGCGGTGGCGGTGCCTTCGGCGGCGTCGCGGAAGGCCCAGACGGCGAGGACGATGTTGGCGTCGCGGGCGGGGCCGGTGGCGTCGGTGTGGACGTAGCCGAGGCCGGGGACGAGGAAGCTCACGGTGGCCGCGGGCAGTTCCGCGACGGCGGGCCGGTCGGGGCCGGGCCAGACGAGGCGGGCGGTGTACCCGGCCTTGCGGGTCTGCTCGGCGGCTTTGAGGGCGTGGTGGCCGAGGACTTCGCGCAGCTGCTCGTCGGTGATGGCGGCGGGGCTCGCGACCGGTTCGACGACCGGCGGTTCGGCTGGTGGGTCCTGTTGGGGTGCTTGCTGTTCGCGCTGGTAGGCGAGGACCGCGCCGACGCGGTGGCGGCATTTTCCGGGGGCGCCGCAGGTGCAGGTGGCGCCTTCGAGGCCGCCCGCGGCAGGGAGCACGGCTTCGGCGCCGTCGGGGAAGACGGCGGTGAGGGTGCCGTCCTCGGCGAGCGACACGGTGGGGACGGCGCCGGCGTCGAGGTCCTTGGCGGCGCGCTTGACGAGGCCGCGGTTGGCCAGGGCCGCAAGGGCGTCGGGAGTGAGGGCGAGGAGGTCGGCTCTCATGTACCGAGTCTTTCTGCGACGAATTCGACCAGGTGGGAGGGGGTCATGGCGCCGACGTGGGCGCCCACGTTCGTGAGGCGGGAGGCCATGTGGTGGTCGTAGATCGGGTTGGCGTCCTCGTCGAGGGCGGCGAGGCCGAGCACCTGGGTGCCCTGCTCGCACAGTTGCTTGACGAGGTGGACGAGCCTGCCTTCGCTGCCGCCCTCGTAGAAGTCGCTGATGAGGGCGACGATGGAGCGCCGCGGGTTCTCGATGAGCCCGGCCCCGTATTCGACGGCGCGCGCGATGTCGGTGCCGCCGCCGAGCTGGACCTTCATGAGCAGTTCCACGGGGTCGTCCACATCGGAGGTCATGTCGACCACGGCGGTGTCGAACGCGATCAGGTGGGTCTTCAGGCCGGGCAGGGCGTGCAGGCACGCGGCCGTGACGGCCGAGTGGATGACCGAG
Source organism: Glycomyces rhizosphaerae (assembly GCF_042647865.1). NCBI lineage: Bacteria > Bacillati > Actinomycetota > Actinomycetes > Glycomycetales > Glycomycetaceae > Glycomyces > Glycomyces rhizosphaerae. Next base: position 13,770 of record NZ_JBHRWO010000014.1, on the reverse strand, counting down.
CCGGTCATGGACCCGGACTGGTCGACCAGGAGCACGAGCTGCCACTGCTCCAGGCGCTTCGAGGTGCGGGAGTGGAACTCCGGGCGCTCGATGGCGACGCGCCGCTCCTCGGGCCGGTAGTGCTTGAGGTTGGCGCGGAGCGTGCGCTTGAGGTCGAAGTCGCGGGCGCGGCGGTGCCTGCTGGGCTTGCGGGTGCGGCTGCCGGTGAATACGGTGCGCACCTGCACGGAGAGCTTCTCGACCAGGCGCTGGACGACCTCTTCGACGATGCGGCGGGCGGCCGCGAGCACCTGCGGGTTCATCAGGTGCTTCGTGCGCAGGACCGCTTTGAGGAGGGCCGGGCTCGGCTCGATGCGTTCGAGGACTTCGGGGTTGGTGAGGACGTCGTGGATCTCGTAGCGTTCGACCGCGTCGCGTTCGAGCCGCTCGATGGTCTCCTTCGGGAAGAGCTTGTGGATGCCGTCGAGCCAGTCCACAGTGGTGAGAGCCGAGGCCTCGTCCCCCGCACCGCGCGCACCGTCGCGGGTGCCGCCGCGGCGCACGCCGCGCTTGCCGAGGTCGTCGTCGCGGCCGTAGAGCCAGTCGAGGGCGGCGTCACGGCCGGCGTTCGCCTTGTTGAGGCCGCCGGTGCTGGCTTCGGCTGCGGGGCCGAGGATCAGCCGCCAGCGCTGCAGGTCGGCGTGCTGTTGCTGGTCCCCCATCAGGACTCTCCTCCGAATACGAGGTCTTCGCGGGCGAGGGCGGCGTCGACGCGGGCTTCGAGGGCCATCGAGGACGCGACGACGACCGGGTCGACCGCGAGCCTCGCGGTGAGGCCGCGGGCGTCACCGCCGCCGCGTGCGGCGACGAGGCGTTCGGCGATGAGGCCCCGCTCGCGGGGCGGGAACATGCCGAAGGCCTGGCGCAGCGCGGGAAGCGCGACCAGGAACTCGTCCTCGTTGAGGTCGGCGACGAGTTCGTCCACTGCGGACACCACGCCGCCGTCCTCGGCTTCGGCGAGGACTTCTTCACGGGCGACCGCGAAGAGCCCGGCGAGCCAGTCGCCGAGGCGGTCGGGATCGCCCGCTCCGGCGGCGGCCTCGGCCGCGTTCGCTGTCGCGCCGAGCGCCCAGGCGAGGCCGAGGGCCGCTCCGCGCAGGTCCGGCGGCGCTTGACCGTCGATCGCGATCCGTTGGGCCGCAGCGGCAACCGACACGGCCGGTGGCGTGAGTCCCGGAGCGTGCCGCACGGCGTCGCGCAGCGCCCGCATCGCGTGGAGGCGCCCGAGGTCGGCCGGGCCGGGCCCGGCGTGGAGTCCCTCGGCGAGCCACAGGATGCGGTCGGCGCAGGTGGTGACCACGGCGGCGTAGAGGTTGCTCCCGGCGGTGCCGAACAGGTGGTCGTGGCGCCACAGCGCCAGGACTGTGGCGAGCGCGGGACCGACCTCGCCGAGGTCGCCGCTGTCGTCCACAGCGGATTCGACGGCGGTGCCGAGCCGGTCGGTGAGGTGGGCGCGGCCGCACAGAGCCGCGTCGAACAGCATGGCCGCCAACGCGTCGAGGGCCTTTTCGCCGTCGGCGCGCTGTTCGAGGACGGTCTGGGCGGCGTCGCCGAGCGTCGCGCCGAGCGCCCCGGACTCGATGAGCACGGGGAGGCGGTCGGCGCTGGCGTCGAGGGTCCAGTGCTCCTCGGCGGTGACGTCGGCGCCGGCCGTGGGGCCGCCGGTGCGGCTCACGCCGGGGACGCGCAGGAGCCGCATGCAGTGGAGGACGCGGCTGCGTTCGAGGTCCTTGGGTTTGGCGAGGTCGAGGCGCAGCGGGCCGTCGCGGTCGAGGCCGAGGCGTTCCATCTCGGCTTCGACGTCGTCGACGAGCGGCGGCCGGGGGGTGTCCGGGTGGAGGGTGCCGACGCGTTCGCCGGTGAGCGCCGCGGTCATCTCGACCACCACCGGATGCGTTCCGGCCGTGAGGGAACCGCGGCGGGTCCACGGGAGCGGCTGTTCGAGGTCGTCGCTGATGAGGGCGCTGGCGAGGCCGTCGAGGAGGTCGGTGCGGCCGGGACGCTCGTGGCCGCGCAGGCGCGAGAGGCCCTCGGTGAGGCTGCGCGCTCCAATGAGGTCCGAAGTGGAGACGTGGAGTCCGCGGCCGCGCAGGCGCTTGGTGATGCGCTGGACGAGCGTGTCGGCGGCCGATTCGGGCCCGGCCTCCCAGAGCCGCTGGTAGTACTCGGGCGAGGGCATCCCGGACTGGTACCCGGCGAAGGCGTCGAGGCGCTTGAAGGAGTAGGGCACGAGGTAGCCGCCGACCTCGGTGCCTTCGGGCGGTTCGGGGAGTTCAGGGGTGGAGGCGTCCGCCATGCCGTCCTCGACGAGGCGGCGCAGCGCCGGGGCGTGGAAGCCGCCGCAGACGACGAGGACCGGGCCGTCGGTTCCGGCGAGGGTCGCGCGGATCCAGTGGGCCATATACGCTTCGCGGGCGCTGTCGGTGGCGTCGGCGTCGGCTTCGCCGCGCACGATGTCGAAGTACTGGTCGAGGCGTTCGGCGAGTCCTTCAGGGTCGGCGACTTCGACGAGGTGGTCCCAGAGCGCGTCCACGTTGTCGACGGCGAAGGCGCTGCAGAGCCGGTCGGTCGCGTCGGTGTAGCGGCGCTCGGCGTCCGAGTAGCGGTTCTCGACGCCGTCGAAGGCCCGGTGCCAGGCGGGGAGGTCGATGAAGCGCACCTCGGCCCCAGCCTTGCGGCCCTCGGTGAGCGCGATCCACTCGGGCGAGTAGTCGCACATCGGCGCCCAGGTGCGCTGCACCGCCAGGTCGGTGCTCGCGTACGAGTAGATCGCCACGGGCAGCGTGTGTTCGAGGGCGAGCTCGCCGAGGCGGTCGTTGAAGTCCGCCGGGCCCTCGATGAGCACGGCGGCGGGCCGCAGCTCCTCGATCCGATCGGCGACGAGGCGGGCGCAGGCGGGCGAGTGGTGCCGCACGCCCTGGATGTGGAGGTGGTCGCTCATCCCGGCAGCAGGTTCCGGGCCCGGTAGAGCGATTCCCAGTGCGGGCCTTTGTGTTTGGGGGCCTTCTGTTCGAGGTAGCGGCGCAGGCGCGCGAGGTCTTCGGCGTTGTCCTTGGCGGCGGCCCCGGCCATGCAGTCCACGATGTCCCCCGCCTCGGCGTTGCCGCCGCGCAGGTACCAGGCCTTGATGCCGACGGCGTGGGCGACGGAGACGGCTTCGGCGGTGGACATGACGGCCTGCGGGCGGCCGGAGTTCGCGTCGCCGGTGCGGAGGTCGCGGAAGACCCGCACGAGCACTTCGAGCACGTCCCGCGACGGCGGCGCGGGCACACCCGAGCGCGACAGGGCGGCGGCGGCCTCGGCCTCGACGAGGTCGAGTTCGGTCTTGAAGTCGGCGATGGGGAAGACCGTCTCGAAATTGAAGCGGCGCTTGAGGGCCGCGCTCATCTCGTTCACGCCGCGGTCGCGGGTGTTGGCGGTCGCGATGATGTTGAAGCCCTCGCGGGCGAAGACCATCGAGTCGCCTTCGAGTTCGGGGATGGCGAGCACCCGGTCCGACAGGGGCGAGAGCAGCGAGTCCTGGACTTCGAGGGGGCAGCGGGTGATCTCCTCGAAGCGCACGACGCGGCCTTCCGACATGCCGCGCAGGAGCGGCGCGGGCACGAGCGCGCGTTCGGTGGGGCCTTCGGAGACGAGCAGCGAGTAGTTCCAGGAGTAGGCGATCTGGTCTTCCGTGGTGGACGCTCCACCTTGGATGGTGAGGGTGGAGTCGCCCGAGACGGCGGCCGCGATGAGTTCGGACAGCAGCGATTTGGCGGTGCCGGGCTCGCCGACGAGCATGAGCCCGCGGTTGGTGGCGAGCGTGACGAGCGCGCGGTCGATGAGCGAGGGGTCGCCCACGAACTTGCGGCTGATGCCGCGCGAGTCGTCGCCGCAGATGAAGGTCCGGGCGGCCTGGAGGCTCAGCGCCCAACCCGGCGGGCGGGGCGACTCGTCCTCGGCGGCGAGCTTCGCGAGCTCTGAGGCGTAGCGGCGCTCGGCGGGCGGGCGCTGGAGGCGCGGTTCGGCGGTGTTCGCGGTGGTGTCGGTCATGCTCGGCTTTCCAGGGGGTCCGGTCGGGTGGCTGCGGTCAGTGCACCGAGGAGCTCGGCGGCGATGACAGAGTCGATCGCCTTGCCCGGCAGGGGCTCAGCATAGTCGGGGTGGCGATTCGCGGGGATCGTGAACCGGTGTTCTCGTGCTGCGGTGCGATCGGTCATGAGACCGGGTTCCCGGCCGCACGGCCGCCGGTGAGGCGGTCGAGGATCAGCAGGATCTCGGAGACGGTCACCGGGTCGAGCCGGTTCACGACGGCCTTCGCTCGTTCGCGGTCCGCCGTCCAATCGTGGAATCCTCCTGCGGACCAGCGCAGTTCGAAGGTCTGCGCGGGCACGTCGTCCATCGCGCCGACCCAGAGGCCTTCATTGAGGAGCATGACGAGCGAGCCGCCGCCGGGCAGCGGGAAGTACAGTCCCGGTTCGATCCCGGCGTCCTGAGGATCGCTTCGGTGCCAGCCGTGCTTGGTGAGCCCGAGCAGCGGGCCGGACTCGACTTCGATCTTGTCGAAGCGGGTCAGCTCGCCGGTGGCGAGTTCTTCCTCCGTCAAGACCATGGCCGGGCGGGCGAGCTGCGGGAACGGTTGCAGGATCTCGTAGTCGGCGAACACCTGCGACCAGGCCGCGAGCGTCGCCTCGCCGAAGTGGAGGGGGTGGGCGAGGCGGATGACCGCGTCCTCGTGGAGTTCCAGTTCGTCGTCCTCGACATCGGTGTACGTGCGGTCCTCGGCGACGCGGAACGCGACCGGCTCACCGTCGACGGTGGCCTGCCACAGCACGCGGCGCGCGAGATGGGACATGAAGGCGTGCTCCGCGAAGCACTGCCGGAACTCGGCCAGAGTCCACGTGCGGGACGCGACCATGGCCGCTTCGAGCCGGCGGACCTGGTCCGCTGCAACGGCGCGGAGGTCCTTGCGCAGCTGAGCGAACCGGCGGTAGGCGGCCTCTGCGGTCTCGGGGTCGTCCTTCGCACCGGGCTTCGGGAGGCTCTTGCGGGGTTTGCCGTCGCCATCGGTGACGAACGGTCTGAGCTGCTCGTCGAAGCCGACGGTGAAGACGCGGGGACCGTAGTCGAGCACCAGAGCGCCCGAGTCGCCGAGGCCGAAGTCGGGCACGAGGCGGTCGGCCAACTGCTCACTGGTGAGGCCCAGGTCCTCGGCGATCAGGTCGATCTGGCGGCGTGCTTCTTCCTTGAGGCCCTTGAACTTCACCTTGTCTGCGATGCCCTGGATCGCCCGCAGGGCCTCCTCGGATCCGATCGCGCCGAGCACCGCGAGCCCGGTGACGGCACGTTTGTGCTGGCCTTCACCGGGCCATTCGCGGATCATCGGGGCCAGGCGGCGAACGGTGTCGTCGTCGGCGAAACGGGCCAGCTGGGTGAGCGTCCAGTTGCCCTTCGCGTCGGAGCCGCCCGCGATCCACAGTTCGAACAGCGCCCACGAGAATCGCGTGAGCGAGGCGGCGTCGCAGGTCTCGGCGATCACTTCGGTTCCCGCGTAAGGCACATCGAGGTTCGTCAGCGAAAGGACGGTCACCAGGTGCGGCACCGAAGCGACCGGGAGTGCCTGCCCTGCGCCTTGCAGCAGGACCTGCGGCAGCAGCTCCGGGTCCGCCAGTCCGTTGGCACTCGGCAGCTTGCCTTGTGGCTCAAGGGGGTCGCGGTCGGCGACGGCGCGGATCGCGGCCGCGGCCTCCGGGCCGAACGGCTCGGCGGCCCCGGCGACCGCGTCGAGGCCGTGGCTCGCGGCGAGGTGCGCCAGCGCGGCTTCGGCCGCTTGGCGGGCCTTCTTGTCGGTGCCCAGGGCATCGGGGACGAGCATCGGCACTGCGTCCAGTCCGTGCCGTTCGAACCATCGGAACGCGCTGGGCCGGGCCGTCTTGAGCCGGAGCAACCAGTCGGCGGCGAGCCTGGCGGCCCCGGCGCTGAAGATCGGCGGTAGGGCGGCATGGCGCTCAGTGCGGGTCTTGAGCAGGCCGACGATCCGGTCGATCGCCTCTTCCCCGAACCGCCACAGGATCTGCTGGAGTTCGTCCCCGAAGGTGTAGCGGCATTCGCCGTTCCACTGGTCGAAGAAGGGGCGGACCAGTTCCATCGGCGCTTCGGCGTAGAAGGGAGGCAGGTCGCGGTAGTAGTCGGCCTGGTGTCCGATCCGCCAGCTCCAGGAGCCTGCGCCGAAGACCGGTTTGTACGACGCTCGCTCGGCGCGTTCGACATCGCTCCATTCCAGACGTTTCGTGTCCGGCGGGACCAGGCCCTCGATGACCACCGGTTTCCGCTTGGGCCGCTTGACGGTCCACGGTGGAGTGGTCAGCAGCGGCGGCAGGTGAGCAGGATCGGCCTCGGGGACCACAGAGGCGGCGTCGAGGAGCGCCTGAACATCGGCCCGCTCGGGTTCGGTGAGGCGGGCCAGGGCTTCGGGGTCGACGCGGCGGACGATCGCGGCGAGCCTCGGCGATGCGCCGGTCGCGCGGGTCGCGCCCCTGAGGAAGTTGACGGGGAAGCGCTCGGCGGACTCCGCCAGAGCCTCCGCGACGAAGGGCTCGGCGAGTCGGCCGATCAAGTACTGGATCGCCGCGTCGGTCGGCAGGGCCGCGATGCCTCGCAGCAGGATCCGGCGTTCGTCGGCTTTCGGTTTGCGGCGCAGCGTCTCGGTGAGGACCGGCAGGCTCGCCGGTCCCAGGTTGTCAACGATCGCGGCCACGACAGCGGGCGTGCAGTCGTCGGCCGGGAACGCGCTCAGACCCGCCCGGCCGAGGAGCGCCGGATCGTCGATCGAAAGCCACAGCAGCGGATCGGGTTTGCGGTGGCGGGCCTGGTGCTGCTGGTACTCGTCGCACGACTCGGCGACCCAGTCCCGTTCATCGGGCAGCAGGAACGCGGCGGCCAGGCGCGTGGCTAGGGTGGCCCGGTGGGCGGCGACGGCGGCGACCACCTCGGCGTACTCGTCTTCAGAAGCGGCGGCGAGCAGGCCGCGGATCGCGGCGATGCCGTAGCGAAGCTCCCGCCCGATCCCGGTGTAGTAGTGCCATTCGAGCTTCCCTTGCGTGAGATCGATATTTACCGGGAGCTCGTCGCGGGTGCGGTGGAAGTAGCGGGCGTTCGCGACCGTCAACCGGTGGACGGTGGCGCAGACGGCGAACGGCAGGCCGTGCTCGATGACCCAGGCGTCGAGTTCGGGCCGCAGGATCGAAGTGGACTTGCGATTTGGAGCGCCTGCCAGGAGAACCGCTGCGATGGCGGCCCCCCGGGGGTCGGCCTCGCCGTCGAGGAACGCGTTCCCGGACTCGGCGAACGCGTGGTTGCTCGGCCTGCCGAGCGCCACCCGCAGTTGCAGCTCGCCCCAGTTCAGCAGCTCCTGGACGATCTTGGGGGCCTCGGGGTCGAGCGCCACCGGTGTCCCCGGTCGGCGGCCTCGCCGCGGCAGGAGCAGCGGTTCCCAGTCGGCGGGGATCTCGGGGGCTTGCTCGTGAAGGGGGTTCGCCATGCCGGACACCGTATAACCCGGGTGCGACATGCCGTGAACAACTACCCGACCGACCACTATGGACTTTGTTTCGGCAGCGGCTGCGTTCGGCAATGGCGGCTTCCCGCTCAGTGGTGGAGGCCGGTGGCGCGGCCGAGACCGGCGAGGAGCTCGGCGACGAGGACGGGGTCGAGGGCGTCACCGCGCAGCGTGGGGACGCCGCGGCGGCGGTTCTTGGTGGGCGAGAACCAGACCCAGAGGATCCGGTGGCGGCCTTCGACATCGGGCTCGTCGTGGTCGGGGCTCGGGTCGATCTCGGCGAGGAGGTGGGCGTTGCCGACGATAGCGGCACTCTCGGCGTTCAGCGCCGCGCGCGGAAGGTCGCGGGCGAACAGGTAGGAGTACGGCCTAACGGCCCAGTCGGGCAGCTCGTCCCAGTGGAGCCGCTTCCAGTCGAGCACTTCCTTGAGTGCGCCGAACGTGGCGGTCGCACCGGAGAACCGGTCGAGGACGCCGGTGCGCGCCTCCTCTACGGTGAGCGTCAGCGCCGGCCGGACGAGCTGACCGAACGGCTGCAGGATCTGGTAGTCGGCGAAGACCTCGGTCCAGAGTGGGAGGTCAGGACCGAGGAGCACGGGGTGCGCGAGGCGGACGCGGGCGTCGTCGAGGAGATCGAGCGGCTTGTCGTTCACGTCCGCGAAGCTGCCGTCCTCGGCGAGGCGGAACCCTTGGGGCCCAGCGGAGGTCTCGCCGATCCAGAGGAGGCCGCGGGCGATCGGGGCCAGGACCGGGTGCGCGACGAGGTGGGAGAACTCGTCGGGCCGCCAGACCCGGCTGGTGAGCATCGCGTCCTTGAGGCGGTCGCTCTGGAATTCGCGTTCGGCGGCGAGGTCCTTGGCGAGCTTGCGGAAGCGGGAGAGGGACGCGGCGGCGGTCTCGGCGTCGTCGCGGACACCGGGGCGCGGCGGGCGCGCACGGGTCTTCCCGGCGGCGTCGACGACACTGAGGTTGAGTCGGTCGTCCGCCCTGATGTGGAAGGCCCGCGGCCCGAAGTCGAGCGTGAGCCGGGCGGGGTCGTCGAGGCCGAGCGTGGGGGCGCCCCGATCAGCAAGTGGTTCCACTTCGGACCCGGCGCGGGCCGCGACGGCGGAGGCCTGCGACTCTGCGAGCTCCCGGACCGAAGAGTGCATTCTGCTGCGCGAGAGGCGATACAGCACCGGGAACCCGATGTCGACCGGGAAGGCCGCAAGAGTCTCGAGCGCCAAGCCGGTCTGCGCGAGGTATCGGGCGCCAGACTTCTTGGCATGCGCCTCAATCAGGGCGGCGGCCTCGGAGCCGCCGAAGCGGGCGAGCTGGCCCACCGTCCAGTTCGTGAACTGGTACCGCTGCGCCAGCGCGAGCGAGAAGCGCGCGAGCGAGGCGGTGTCGCAGGCTGCGACGACGGTCTCGACCGCGGGGTACGGGGTACGCGGCGACCATTGAGAGAGCACCGCGATCAGGTGCGAGACGGCGCTGGGCGGCAGGATCGCCTTCCTGTCGGCGGTGAGGACGGGCGGGAGCTCGTCCTGGGCATGGATCGAGCCCGCGGACGGGTTGTTCAGCAGCGGCCGGTCGGGGTAGTCGGCGAGCACGGCGGTGACGCCCTCGACCGCTTCGGGGCCATGGGTTTCGGCACCGCGGATGACGGCCTCGGGGCCGTACCGCCAGGAGAGGAGGCGCAGCGCGCCGCGGGCGGTGGTGCGCTGGTAACCCTTGGGGCCGAAGGCCTCCGGAACGAGGAGGGGCACTGCGTGGAGGCCGTGCCGGTCGAACCAGTCGAGACCGGCGCTGCGCCCGGCGTCGAGCCGGAGGAACCAGTGCGCGGCGACCGCGGCGGCCGGGGTGCTGCGAATCGGGATGAGGGCGCGGCCATGCCACGGGGAGTTCTTGATGTGCTCGACGGCCTCGTCGGCGAAGCGCGGTCCGCCGCGGGCGAGTTGGGAGAGGAGGCTGTTGGTGAGCTTCCATTCCGGACGGTAGCTGTGGACCCGGTCCCCCACGGAGTCTTCCCAATAGGTCTCGGGGTCCCATTCGACGAGGTCGGGTTCGAGGGCCATGGCCCGCTCGAACTCTCCGGCCCGGCTGACGAGCTGCGGGGCGGGGACTCGGAGGCCGGGGATCTCCCTGGGCGGGCGGCTCCTGCGCGGCTCGGCCCAGGGCGGGGAGACGAGCACCTTCGGAAGGTCGGCAAGCGCCGCCTCGGGGAGGTCGGGCGTCGGTTCGACGGTCACATCGGGTCGCTGTTCTTGTGGCGCAACGTGATCGGACATGTCCAGCTTTCGGGAGGCGGAGGCGTCTTGCAGAGCATTGGAGGACGGTGCGACTGTCAACCGACATCAGTGGCCTTCGAAAGCGCCACCAGCGCCTCGGAGGCGACCACGGGGTCGATCGGGCCGAAGTCGGTCCTCGGGTCAGGTACGTTCCAGCCGCTCAGGCTGCTGGACGCGACCACGACCTTCCGGACTGTCTGGTCGGGGCACTGGTCGATCGCGCCGACCCAGATGCCCGGGTCGAGATCGAGCACGAGGTACCGGTTGCCGGCCATCCGGTGCGACATGCCCGGTTCGATGCCCGCGTCCTGCGGCGCGGCCCGTTCCCAGCCTCTGCCGGTGAGCCCCAGGAGTTTGCCGACAGGGACCGAGACCCCTTCGAACCGCGTCAGACGGCCGGTCTGCAGTTCCTCCTTCGTGAACGCCATGACCGGCCGCCCCAGCTGCTCGAAGGGCTGGAGGATCTCGTAGTCGGCGAAGATCTCCGCCCACGCGTCGACCTCCCCGCCCATGATCGCGGGGTGCGCGAGCCGGATCGCCGCGTGCGCGGGAAGCTTCAGATCCTCTTCCTCGACATCGGTGCAGCCCTTGTCCTCCGCGAGGCGGAAAGCCGTGCGCGAACCGTCGGCCTCGGCGATCCACACCAGACGCTTCGCCAGATGCCATACGAGCGGGTGCCGCACGAAATGCTCGTCGAATTCGGCGGGCGTCCACGTCCGGCCCTGCACCATGGCCCGTTCGAGCCGCTTCACCTGGTCGGCGGCGACGGTTCGCAGCTCCTTCCGCAAGGCCGCGAACCGTTTGAACGAGGCGTCGGCCAGCAGCTCGTCGTCCTTCGCGCCCGGTTTCGGCAGGCTCTTGCGCGGCTTGCCGTCCATGTCGGTGACGAACGGCTTGAGCGCTTCGTCGAAGCCGACCTTGAACTGCCTGGGCCCGTAGTCGATGACGAGCGCGGACTCCTCGCGCAGCCCGAAGTCGGGCACGAGCCGGTCGCCCAGCTGCTCGCTGGTCAGCCCCAGATTGGCGGCGATCGCGTCGATCTGCTCCCCCGCTTCGGCTTTGATCGCGGCGAACTTGGCCTTCTCGGCGATCTGGTTGATCGCCCGCAGCGCGGCCTCGGTGCCGATCGCGCCCAGTGCCTTGAGGCCCTTGACGGCCCGCTGGTGCTGGTTCTCGCCCGGCCATCGCGCGACGAGCGGACCGAGCACGCGCACCGCCTCGTCGTCGGCGAAGTGCGCCAGCTGCGTCAGGGCCCAACCGTCCTCTGAGGGCGCTCCGGTGGCGAGCCACTGTTCGAACAGCGCGATCGAGAAGCGCGCCAACGAGATTCGGTCGCAGGTCTCGGCGACGACCGCGACGCCTGCGTACTCGTATTCGGGGGTGCCGATGGCGAGCACGGTGATGAGGTTCTTGACGGCGGCGTTCGGCAGTGCCTGCTCGCGACCGTAGAGCAGGACCTGCGGCAGCGCCATCGGTGCGGCCCAAGCGCCGGGCTCGGGGACCTGGACGCCGACGGGCATGAGCGGGTCGACGTCGACGAGCGCAGCGATCGCGGCGGCGGCCTCGTCGCCGTACTGGACGGCGGCCTCGCGCACCATGTCCGCGCCGTGGTTCGCGGCGAGGTAGCCGAGGGCGGTCTCCGCGGCGGTCCGGCGCTTCTTGGCCTTGCTGAGCGCGTCTGGGACGAGCAGCGCGGCGGCGTCGGCGCTGTGCCGATCGAACCACGCGATCGCGAAGGGCCTCAAGGTCTTCAGCCGCACGAGCGCGTCGGCGGCGTACCGGGCCACGGCGAGGTGCGCGATGGGCATCAGCAGGAGGCGGCGCTGGTCCGGGTCGTAACTCGTCGCGTTCAGCACCTGCTGGGTCGCGTCGGCCCCCAGGTTCGTCAGTATGCGCTGGAGGGTCTCGGTGTGGAAGTAGTTGTGCTCCGCCCGCCACTTCGGCAGCAGTCCGGCGGCGAGCTCTCGGGGCGCGAGTGCGAGCACGGTCGACTGGTCGTCAGGGGTCCTGGCCTCGAATTGCTGCGCCTCGGTCTCCCAGCGCGCCTGGTCCCAGTCGCCTTTGCTGTAGCGGTTGAAACGGTATTGATGCACCTCGGACCAGGCTTCGTACTCGCCTTCGGCCCAGACCATCCGGCTGATCGGCGCCGGTTCCAGGCCCTTGACGACGATCGCCTCGCTCGCAGCCGTGCCGGTGCCCCAGGGAGGCGAGGCGAGCAACGACGGAACGGCCTCGTCCGGGGCGTCCGGGTAAGGACGGAGCTTGTCAGTGAGGCCGGCGATCGCCTCCTGTACGGCCGGATCCGTGTGCGGCAGTGCGACGTCGAGGAGGATCGGGTTCGAGTGGAGGAGCGCGGACAGGCGTTTGCGCTCGTCGGCGTCGGCGCTCGGGAGGAGGCGGGCGATCAGTTTCAGGGCTCGTCTGGGGAAGTTCGCGGCGGCCTCCATCGCGAATCCGATGGCGGCCGCATCGTCGATCCGGTCCAGGAGCGCCGTCATGGCGTCGTCGCTCGGCATCGCCGCGAACGCCCGGTAGAGGTTCTTCCGATCGTTGGAGTCGATGTAGCCGCCGAGAAGCTGTTCGAAGACGGGCAGCGCTGCGGCTCCGAGTCGGTGGAGGAGGTCGGCCGCTTCGGCGGCCGGCAGCCAGTAGAACGAACTCGCGTCCACTTCTAGCGCCGCGAGCTGTCCTTCGGTGGTGATCAGCTCAAGGAGCAGTTTCGCATAGCCCTTGGTGGACGGCTTGGCCTGGCGCTCTTCGCAGACCTCCGACAGCCAGGTCTCCTCGTCGGGAACCAGCACGCTCACCGCCAGACGGAGTTCGCGGCTGGTGCGGCGTTCGGCCAGGGCGGCGATGACGGCCGCGTAGTCGGCGTCCCCGGCGATGAGCGCGCGGACCTCGCGGATTTCCTTGTGGTCCTGGAGTTTCGACCAGCCGTGGTCGGTCAGCGGGCGCCACGAGAGGCTGATGTCATTGGGCGGCATGGTCCGTTCAAGGTCGATGGCGAGGGCCTCGGCGAGCGCGGCGGCGGCGAACGGCAGGCCGTGCTCGACCGCGATCAGGTCGAACATCGGTCGGTACGAGGGCGGCGTCGTCCCGAATGCGAGCTTCGCAAGCAGCATGACGACCGCCGCGCCGCGCACGTCGGCCGTGCCGTCGAGGAAGGCCGATCCAGGGGCGGCGAACTCATGTTCGGCGCATTGACGGAGGTGCATGCGAATCCGATCGCCTCGTGCGGCGAGGAGGGCGCGCCCGGCCTCCGGATCGAGCTTGATCTTGCGCGAGTTAGCGCCGCGGCGGGGATGCACGAAACGGTTCCAGCTCGAGGGGAAGGCCAGGCGGTCCTCGTCGGGCAGCGCCACCTCAATGGAGGGAGTCTCGGATTCACTCATGGGCGACAGCATAGGCACCGGGTACGACACCGTATTCGCATTGGTGCGCAACGTAATCGAATCGCGCAGAACACAGTGCGGCCTCTCCCTTGGTTTCTAGGGGCACTGGCGTTCGGTTGGGGGCGGTTGTCGGGTGTGGGGGTGTCTGCGGGGTTCGGTGGCGGTGGCGGCGTGGGTGGGGTTTGTTGCGGGCCGGGGGTTCAAGACAAGGGCGGCATCGACGGGGGCGGGTGGCGGGTCGGGGCGTGGTCGGCCGTCTGGTCGGGATCGTCCCGGGGCGGGGCGGGGTGGGTGTGTGGCGGGGCGGGGTGGGGTGGGTGGGGGTTGTGTTGCGGCTCTGCGGGGTTGGTGTGAAAGGTGAGGATGTTGTCATCGTGTGGGTGATGCGGTTGGGGGTGTGGGGTGGGATGATTGGAGTACGCACAGGGACAGGGAATCTGTACAGGTGTCGGGTAGGTGCAACGCAGACTAAGCCAAGCCGATTAGTGTGGGTTGCAGCAGGATTGGTGTCGGGTAGCTCCCGGCCTGGTGC
>NZ_JBHRWO010000013.1:0-116116 GCF_042647865.1 Glycomyces rhizosphaerae | reverse complement strand
GGTTGATAGGCTCGACATGGAAGCGTCGCAAGGCGTGGAGTGGACGGGTACTAACCGCCGAGAACTTAACACTAATAACCCTTAACCTGTCAGCATTGAGCTAGACGAGACATTCACGCACACTATGCGATTCTGAGACAACACATGTTGCGCTCGAATCCAGATGGATTCTTGAGACCATGTGTCTCCAGGGTTTGTTTGGTGGTGAGAGCGGAAGTGACACACCCGGTCCCATTCCGAACCCGGTCGTTACGGCTTCCAGCGCCGATGGTACTGCACTCGAGAGGGTGTGGGAGAGCAGGACACCGCCAAGCATTTAACTTGAGAAAGGGCCCCCACCTCGCGGTGGGGGCCCTTTTGCATGCGCTGAGTCAGGAAGAAGTAGAGAGCGCGTCCCTCACTTTCGCCACACCGACCCCGATCCCGAAGATCGCCCCTGTCACCAGGAATGTCAGTAGCGATACGGTCACCAGGGCGATCGCGATTCCGATCGCACCTACGACGCTGAAAAATGTGCTCACGTGGCCTCCTCCGTTGCAGGCTCGTCGGCTGGGTACATGCCCTTCAGGTATTGTCCCACATCGTTGAATAATACGTAGTGGGCGTCACAAGTTAGTTAGGTCACAGTAGTGTACACAGGTTCAATCTCGCGTCTTCCACCAGTAGCGCTACCACCTTCGGCGTCACGGCGGCTCGCGGCCGTCGGGCGGGATCCGATCAACCTGCACAAGGCGCTCGCGCATGCGCCGGCGCTCCTGGCGCCGCTGCTCGATCTCATCCACGCGCTGCGCTTCGACGCCGCGGTCTCTCGTGGGCTGCGGGAGCTGATGATCTGCAGAATCGCCCAGCTCGAGGGATCGGATTACGAGCTCGCCCACCATCTTCCGATGGCGGTCGAGTCCGGTCTCGACGCCGAGCAGCTCGCGTCGCTCGACCGCTGGCGCGAGGCCGACTGCTTCAGCGTTCCGCAGCGGGCGGTGCTCGGGTACGCCGAGCACCTCGGCGCCGGGGCTCCTCGTGACGATGCGGCGCTCGATGCCTGCCTCAACCCGGTCGAGCAGACCGAACTCACGGTCACCGGGGCGACTTACATCGCCTTGGGGCGGATGCTCCGGGCGCTCGACGTGCGGGTCGACGAAGGGCTCTCCGACTGATTCCCGGTCCTGTCGGGTAGGTCCCAGATCACGGCAAACCGTGATCTACCGGGCGATTGCGGCTTACGATTTCGGCACGTGTGGTATCGGTATCGAGTCGCCCTCGGGAGTGAGTGATGGCCACGGACAATGAAGATCTGATGCACGGCGAAGCCCATGCGAGCACCGCTTCGGCGGTGTTCGTCTCTATCGCCGCCGCCCTCGGTGGATTCCTGTTCGGGTACGACACGGCAGTGATCAACGGGACCACCGAGGCGTTGGAAGCCCAATGGGGCATCGGATCGGTCGAAACCGGCGTGGTCGTCTCCTCGGCGCTGCTCGGTTGCGCGGTCGGCGCTTGGTTCGCGGGGTCGTTGGCGAACAAGATCGGCCGTCCGCGGGTCATGATGATCGCCGCGGTCGTCTTCTTCATTACGTCGTTGGGCAGTGCCTTGGCGACGGGCCCGTTGGACCTGACGGGCTGGCGCGTGTGCGGCGGTCTGGCGATCGGTGCGGCGAGTGTGATCGCCCCCGCGTACATCGCCGAGATCGCGCCGGCGCATTTGCGCGGACGGCTCGGTTCGCTGCAGCAGTTCGCGATCGTGCTCGGCATCTTCTCGGCGCTGCTGGTCAACTATGCGATCCAGGCCTCGGCCGGCGGGGCGAGCGGCGAGGTTCCCTGGGGCGGCACGGCGTGGCGGTGGATGTTCGCGGCCGCGGCGATTCCGGCGTTCATCTACTTCATGTTCTCGCTGCAGATCCCCGAATCGCCGCGGTACCTCGTGGCGAAGCATCAGGAGGACAAGGCGAGAGGCATTCTGGCGAAGTACGTCGGCGGGGACGTCGACATCAAGATCGTGGAGATCCAGGCCTCGCTGCACAGCGACACGCCGCCGCGGATCTCCGATGTGCGAGGCCCGCGGATGGGACTCCTGCCGATCGTGTGGGTGGGCATCTTCCTGTCGATGTTCCAGCAGTTCGTCGGCATCAACGTCATCTTCTACTACTCGACCTCGTTGTGGCAGTCGGTCGGGTTCAGCGAGAACGACGCGTTCCTGACGAGCGTCATCAACTCGGTCGTGAACATCGCCGGTACGATCCTCGCGATCTACCTGGTGGACCGGATCGGCCGCAAGAAGCTGCTGATGTGGGGCTCGATGATCATGTTCCTCGCGCTCGGCACGATGGCCGTCGTCTTCGCGGCGGCGAGCGTCGACGCCGAGAACAACCCGATCCTCGGCGACGCCCAGGGCGTCACCGCGCTGATCGCCGCGAACGTGTTCGTCTTCGGATTCGCGTTCACGTGGGGTCCGGTCGTGTGGGTGCTGCTGGGGGAGATGTTCTCCAACCGGATCCGCGCCTCGGCCCTCGGCGTCGCCGCGGCCGCGCAGTGGATCAGCAACTGGCTCATCACCGTCACGTTCCCCGAGCTCGCGCAGACCGGCCTGTTCCTGGCGTACGGCCTGTACGCGGCCTTCGCGCTCGTCTCGTTCTTCTTCGTCGGCAAGATGATCAGGGAGACGAAGGGCGTGGAGCTGGAGGACATGGAGCGGCTCGAGGAGGGCTCCATCACCGCGGCCGACTGACGCTCAGCAATGCGATGAGGGCCGCCCCGTGGGGCGGCCCTCATCGGTTTCCTTGCGGTGGAACGTTACTCGTAGGAGATCGCGCTGAGGACGTTGACCTTGGAGGCCCGCACGGCCGGCGCGATGGCGGCGAGGAGTCCGACGAGGACGGCCGCGGCCAGGTATCCGGCGATGAGCGCGGTCGGGATCTGGAAGACGTCGACGCCCGTGTCGGCCAGCGCGACCTGGAGCGCCCAGCCCAGGCCGAGGCCCACCCCGATGCCGAGGACCGCGCCGAAGAGGGCGATGGTGACGCTCTCGACGGTGACCATGCGCGTGGTCTGGCCGCGGGTCATGCCGATCGCGCGAAGCATCCCCAGTTCGCGGGTGCGTTCGAGGACCGACAGGATCAGCGTGTTGACCACGCCGATGACGGCCACGATCATCGCCAGGCCGAGCAGCAGCTGGATCGCGAGGATCGCGTAGTCGTAGAGGACCGTGGTCTGCGCGGCGTACTCCTCATGGTTCTGCACGCTCACTTCTGGTTCTGCGGCCAGGATGTCGTCCACGGCGGCGGACACGGCCTCGACGTCGCCGCCGTCGGCCACGTCGACCAGTGCCGAAGTCGGGCGGACCGTGTAGAACTCGTCGGTGTAGGCCGGGGCGACGTACCAGCCGTCGGTGCTCTCGTTGTCGGCCAGGACGCCCACGATCGTGAAGTCGTGCGCCTCGTCGCCGCGGCTGAATGTCGCGGTGACGGTGTCGCCGACACCGACGCCGAGCTGTTCACCGGCGGTTTCGTTCATGACGATCTCGTCGTCGGCGAGCGTCGGGGCCCGGCCTTCGAGGAATTCGCCGCCGTAGAGTCCGATGCCGGCCTCCAGATCGCTGGTGGCGTAGACGCGCTGCTCGGTGCCGTCGATGTCGGACGGGTCGTAGTACAGCTCGACGGCGGACTCGACGCCGTCCACGGCGCGGATGTCGTCCATGAGCGCCGGGTCGAACGACGGCGCCACGGAGGCGGTGATCGGCCCGGCGACGAACAGCTCCGCCTTGACGTTGTCCTCGAAGTAGTGACTGATGCTGGCTTTGACGCTGGTCAGCAGTGTCGCGGTGGCGGTCACGAGGGTCACGCCGATCATGAGCGCCGCGGCGGTGACCGCGGTGCGCCGCGGGTTGCGACTGGCGTTGCGCCGGCCGAGTTTCCCGGCGAAGCTCCACGACCACAAGAGACCGAGCGCGCCCACGAGCGGCTTGGAGAGCCAGGCGGTCAGCAGCGTGACGCCGACGAAGATCAGCCCGGCGCCGATGGCCGATGCGGCGAGGTTCGCGGTGTCGCCGCCGAGGCTTTCGGTGAGGCCCAAGGCGAGCGTGCCCGCGCCGACGGCGGTGATGATGCCGCCGGTGACGGTGAGAGCCGTGATCGGCTTGTCGGCCTTGACGGCTTCGCGCATCGCCTCCACCGGCGGGATCTTCGAGGCCCTGACGGCCGGGACCAATGCGGACAGGACCGTCACGCCGATGCCGACGGCGAGCGAGGCCAGGATCGCCATGGGCGGGATCGTCAGGCTCGAGCTGCCCGCGTCGAGGATCATTTTGGCGACCACGGAGGTCAGCAGGCCGCCGCCCGCGACGCCCACCGCCGCACCGACGATCGAGGCGATCGCGCCCAGCAGGAGCGCCTCGGCCAGGACCGAGCGGATGATCTGGTCCCTTCCAGCGCCGATCGCGCGCATCATCGCGATCTCCTTGAGGCGGCCGGCGATGACGATCGAGAAGGTGTTGGCGATGAGGAAGACGGAGACGAACACTGCGACCAGGCCGAACCCGAGGAGGAACTTGCCGATGAGGCTGGTGGCCTCGGCGGTCTCGGCGTTCATCTCGGCGTTGTAGTCCTCCCAGGCGAGGGCTTCGGACTCGGCGCCGAGGACCGGTTCGAGCGCCGCCAGGAGCTCATCGGTGCCGGTGCCGGTGCCTTCGGCCGCGTCGACGGCGATCATCGAGTAGGCGTCCTCGCCGTCGAAGACCAGTCGCTGGGCTTCGGCGGTGGTGAACGCGATCTCGGTGGTGCCGCCGACCGAGTCGCGCCCGCCGGGGTAGCCGTAGACGCCGACGATGGCGTACTCGGTCTTGTCGGTGGACTCGGAGTAGGCCGTGACGGTGTCCCCGAGTCCCAACCCGGAGTCGGTGACGAACTTGGCTGATACGGCGACTTCGCCGTCGGCTTCGGGGGCGCGGCCGTCGCGCAGTTCGCGTTCGGTGGACTCGTCCTCCCAGTTGGAGGCGATCGTGGGGGAGAGGCCGCCGACGATCTTGCCGTTGTCGCCGATGGCGTTGACCATCCAGGAGACGGACGTGGTCACTTCGCCGACGCCGTCGGTCGCTTCGACCGCGGCCAGCGTGTCGGCCGAGACGCCTTCGCGGACAAGGCGGTCGCCCCGGGTTTCGGGTTCGATGGGCCGGACGAGGACATCGGCGCCGGCGTAGGACTCACCGTTGAGGTCGTCGACCGTGGTTTGAATGGAGGCGGTGAGGACCAGCGCGGCGGCGATGAAGGCTGAACCGAGGACGACGGCGAGGCTGGTCAGGGCCAGGCGGGCTTTGCGGGCCGCCATGCCCTTCAATGTGGAGCGGAGCATCGGGTCAGGCGGCCTCTCCGGCCAGCGGGACCCGGCTCTCGAAGCCGCGCATGGTGTCGATGACGGAGTCGGCGGTGGGGTCACGCAGGTCCTCGACGATCTGGCCGTCGGCCAGGAACACGACGCGGTCGGCGTAGGCGGCGGCGGTCGGGTCGTGGGTGACCATGACGATGGTCTGTCCGAAGTCGTCGACGGACTTGCGCAGGAACCGCAGCACCTCGGTGCTGGAGCGGGTGTCGAGGTTGCCGGTGGGTTCGTCGGCGAAGACGACCTCGGGCCGGGTGGCGAGGGCGCGGGCGCAGGCGACGCGCTGCTGCTGGCCGCCCGAGAGCTCGGTCGGCTTGTGCGTCAAGCGTTCCTGCAGGTCGAGGGTCTGGATGATCTGGTGGATCCAGGCGGGGTCGGACTTCGCGCCGGCGATGGAGGCAGGGAGGAGGATGTTCTCTTCGGCCGTCAGGGTCGGCAGCAGGTTGAACTGCTGGAAGATGAAGCCGATCTTGTCGCGGCGCAGTTTCGTGAGCGCCTTGTCGCCCAGGCCCGTGATGACCGTGTCGCCGATGTGGACGGTGCCGCGGTCGGTGGTGTCGAGTCCTGCGAGGCAGTGCATGAGGGTGGACTTGCCGGAGCCCGAGGGGCCCATGATGGCGGTGAACTGACCGGAGCCGAACGAGACGGACACGTCGCGCAGGGCCACAACCTGGGCCTCGCCCGAACCGTACGCGCGCCAGAGGCCGGAGGCGGTGACCGCGGCGCGAGTGCGCGTCATCAGGCTCTGCGGGGCGGGGGGAGTGCTGAGTGGCACGGGAGCGCCTTTCTGATCGGGTGTCTTTCCTGTTGCCACAAGGCTATTGAGCGGGACGCCGGGCAGCTTCGGTCCGCGGGCCGGAGTTCACGTCCTCCGCGAGGCGGAGTGCCGGGCCCGGTCTCGGCCGAACGGCCGAGGGCCGGGGAGCCGCGGCTCGGCCGTTCGGCGGCGTGAGGGGTTTGGGGCAGGGCAGACGGGAGGGGCGGCGCCGTTCGGCGCCGCCCCTCACCTGGTTTCCTTGTGCAGAGCTTTGAGAATCGGTTGTCTACTCGTAGGCGATGGCGCCCAGCACGTTGAGCTTCGCCGCGCGCGCCGCCGGGGCGATCGCCGCGAGGAGGCCCACGGCCACGGCCGCAAACAGGTACCCGACGATGAGTCCCCATGGGAGCGCGAAGTTCGTCAGGCCCTCCTCTTCGAGCGCCTGCTGCACCGTCCAGCCGAGGCCGATGCCGACCGCGATGCCCAGGACCGCACCGAAGAGGCAGATGATGACGCTCTCGACGGTGATCATCCGCCGCACCTGGCCGCGGGTCATGCCGACCGCCCGGAGGAGCCCGAGCTCCCTGGTGCGTTCGAGGACCGACAGGACCAAGGTGTTGACCACGCCGATGATCGCGATGATGATCGCCAGCGCCAGCAGGATCTGCACCGACGCGAGCAGGACGTCGAGCTGGCTGGTCTGCTGCTCCACGAACTCGGCGTTGTTGGTGACGCTGACCTCGGGTTCGTCGGCCAGGACCCCGTCCACTTCGTCTTGGACCGCGGCGACGTCGGCCCCGTCGACGACCTGGATGTAGGCCTGCATCGGCTTCGGCACGGTGAAGTGCTGGATCTGCGCCGGTGCGACCCACCATCCGTCGGTGAGCTGGGAGTCGTCGAGGATCGCGGTGATCCGCAACTGCTCGGTGGTGCCGTTGGCGAACGTCACCGGGACGGTGTCGCCGAGTGCGAGACCCTGGTCCTCGGCGGCGGATTCGTTGACGGCGAGGCCGTCGTCGGGAAGGTTGTCGACAGAGCCGTCGGCGACGGTGCCGCTGAAGATGCCGAGGGTGGTGGGGAGGTCCTCGCTGGCGTAGATCATGGTCGGCTCGTCGTTGACCTCGGCGCCGAAGAACTCGCCGTAGAGGTCGCCGACGGCCGCCACTTCGGGCAGCGCCTTGATCTCGGCGAGCGTCTCGGGCAGGAACGTGGGGATGTTGGCCCCCTGCTGCCCCATGACGATCAGGTCGGATTCGAGGTTGGAGTCCGTCAGCTCCGCAGTGGTCTCCTTGAAACTGGAGACCAGTGTGGCGATGCCGGTGACGAGTGCGACGGCGATCATGAGCGCGGAGGCGGTGATCGCGGTGCGCCGCGGGTTGCGCCCGGCGTTGAGCTTGCCCAGGCGGCCTGAGAACGACCAGGACATGACCGCGCCGAGGAGCGCCACGAGGGGACGCGACAGGATCGGCGTGAGCAGTGTGATGCCGACGAACGCGATGCCCACGCCGGTGAGGAATCCGCCGAGGCCGAGTTCACCGAGGTTGTCGGTGAGCCCGAGCGCGACCAGGACGCCGCCGACCGCGGTGACGGCAAGGCCGGCGATGGTGATGCCGCGCAACGGCTTCGGCGGGTTGACCGCATCGCGCATGGCGGCTACCGGCGGTACGCCGGAAGCCTTGACCGCGGGGACGATAGCGGAGAGCACCGTGACGCCGATGCCGACCGCGAGCGCCCACAGCGCGGTGAGCGGTACCTGGAGCTCGACGGGGAGACCGCCCATCGCGAAGGAGCTGACCAGCTGGGACAGGCCCCAACCGAGCAGTACGCCGAGGCCGAAGCCGACGATGGAGGCGATGACGCCGATGACGGCGGCTTCGGCGAGGACGGATCCGACGACCTGGTTCCGGCCGGCGCCGAGGGCCCGCAGGAGCGCGAGTTCCCGCTGGCGCTGGGCGACGATGATCGTGAAGGTGTTGATGATGAGGAATACCGACACGAACACGGCGACGAGGCCGAAGCCGAGGAAGATGTAGCC
Organism: Glycomyces rhizosphaerae; assembly: GCF_042647865.1. Classification (NCBI taxonomy): domain Bacteria; kingdom Bacillati; phylum Actinomycetota; class Actinomycetes; order Glycomycetales; family Glycomycetaceae; genus Glycomyces; species Glycomyces rhizosphaerae. The sequence goes on along the minus strand of NZ_JBHRWO010000013.1, from coordinate 107,960 downwards.
CATGATGTCGGCGACCGCGGCGAAGCCTTGGGCCGCTTCCTCACTGGCCTCTTCGCCGGTCTGGACCCGGTAGTCGCCGCCGATCGCGTCGGCGATCGCTCCGGTGCTGGCGTCGCCTTCGACGTAGATCGCCATGTACGCGTCTTCGCCCTGGGCGAGCAGGCGTTGCGCTTCGACGGTGGTGAAGCCCATCTGGGTCTCGCCGGCGAGGGAGTCGCGGTCGCCGCCGAGGCCGAAGACGCCGACGATCTCGTAGTCGGCGCGGTCGGCGGTGTAGGAGTAGGCGGTGACGGTGTCGCCGAAGCCGAGCCCGGAGTCCTTCACGAACTGGGCGGAGACGATGACCTCGTCGTCGGCTTCGGGGCCGCGGCCGTCGCGGATCTCGTTGGCGCCGGTGGACTGGTCGTTCCAGTTGAACCCGATGGTGGGCGCGAAGGCGCCGACGAGTTTGCCGTCGTCGCCGATGGCGTTGACCTGGCCGGAGACGTCGCCGGCGGCGGTTTCGACGCCGTCGACACCGCGGACGGTCTCGAGGACGTCGCCGGGGATCAGGGTCGCGCTGGGGGTGTTCCCTTGGGCCGCAGCGGGGTCTTCCGCGGAGGAGACCACGGCGTCGACGCCGGTGAAGGCGTCGGAGATGACGCCGGTGACGGACTTCTCCATGGTCGCGGTGAGGATCATCGCCGCGGCGACGAACATCGTGCCGAGGACGACGGCGAGGCTGGTGAGGACGAGGCGGGCTTTGCGGCTCGCCATGCCCTTGAGGGTGGCGCGCAGCATGATTAGGCGTGCTCCCCTTGGGCCGCGGCGACGAGTTCCTCGAAGTGCTTCATCTTGTCGATGACCTTGTCGGCGGTCGGTTCGACCATGTCCTCGACGATCTGGCCGTCGGCCAGGAACACGACGCGGTCGGCGTAGGCGGCGGCGGTCGGGTCGTGGGTGACCATGACGATGGTCTGTCCGAAGTCGTCGACGGACTTGCGCAGGAAGCGGAGGACTTCGGCGCCGGATCGGGTGTCGAGGTTGCCGGTGGGTTCGTCGGCGAAGACGACGTCAGGCCGGGTGGCGAGGGCGCGGGCGCAGGCGACGCGCTGCTGCTGGCCGCCCGAGAGCTCGGTCGGCTTGTGGGAGAGGCGGTCGGCGAGGTCGAGGGTCTTGATGATCTGGTTGATCCAGTCCGGGTCCGCCTTGGCCCCGGCGATGGCCGCGGGCAGGGTGATGTTCTCTTCGGCGGTGAGCGTGGGCAGCAGGTTGAACTGCTGGAAGATGAAGCCGATCTTGTCGCGGCGCAGTTTCGTGAGCGCCTTGTCGTTCAGGCCGGTGACGACGGTACCGCCGATGTGGACGGTGCCGCGGTCGGTGGTGTCGAGTCCTGCGAGGCAGTGCATGAGGGTGGACTTGCCCGAGCCTGAGGGGCCCATGATGGCGGTGAACGCGCCGGATTCGAACTCGACCGAGACGTCGCGGAGGGCGACGACCTGGGCTTCGCCCATACCGTAGGCCTTCCAGAGGCCTTGGGCCGATACGGCGGTGGTCTTTACGGGGGATGCGGTTGACACGACGCTCTCGCTTTCGGTGCAGGTGTCGATGTGCCGAGGGATTCGGTGTGTTGGGTTCCTGGTCCGCGAGACGACGCTCGCGAAGTCGTGGCGTCAGACGTGATGCGAACTGATGACGTCGACTCGCCCGATTGTGACATCATACATGATGTCATTTGACGTCGTGGGTCGTGTGGTCATGGTTCGACGATATTGGACATCAGGCACGCCCGCATCCGCTTCGAGGACGGTCTTCGTCTACGTCGCTGGGCGGATGCGGCGGTACCCGGGTATGACTTTCGGCGTGCGACTCGCCGGATAAGCCCGGCTGGCCCGGTTTGACCAGGCCGCTTTCATAAGCGAGGACGACGGCCTGGACGCGGTCGCGGACGCCGAGTTTGGTGAGCAGGTGTCCGACATGGGTCTTGACGGTGGTCTCGCCGACGGTGAGGGCGTCGGCGATCTCGGCGTTCGTCAGCCCTTTCGCCAAGAGCAGCAAGACCTCCCGCTCGCGAGCAGTCAGGGAGTCGACGATCGCGGGCTTGGCGTCGCCGTCCCCGCCGTAGTGCTCCGCCAAGCGCCCCAAAAGGGTCGAGAGAATGTGCGGTGCGACCACCGCGCCGCCTCTATGGACGGTCCGAATGGCCTCGACCAGGTCGGCCGCGGGCGCGTCCTTGGTGAGGAATCCGGCGGCGCCGGCCCGCAGCGCCCCGACGACGTACTCGTCGAGGTCGAAGGTGGTCAGTACCAGCACGCGGGTCGGCAGGTTCGCCTGCACGATGTCGGCGGTGGCGGCGACGCCGTCGCGGCGCGGCATGCGGATGTCCATGAGCACGACGTCGGGGACCAGCCGCCTGGTGAGGTCGAAGGCCTCGACGCCGTCGCCGGCCTCGCCGACGATGTCGAGGTCCGTCTCGGCGCCGAGGACCATCTTGAAGCCCGCGCGCAGCAGCTGCTGGTCATCGGCCAGCAGTAGGCGGATCGGCCGGTCGTTCAACGTGTGACTCCCTGGAGGTGCGCGTTCTTGGGGAAGCGGGCCTCGACGAGGTAGCCGCCGCCGGGCCGGGGCCCGGCTTCGAGGGTGCCGCCGTAGAGCGTGGCGCGCTCCCTCATGCCGATGAGGCCGTGGCCGCCGGAGAACCCGGCGACGACGGGGGCGCCGTGCCCGGAGTCGCCGATGGAGATGCGGAACTCGGTGTCGCTGTAATCGATCACGACTCCGGCCCTGGCCTGCGGACCGGCGTGCTTGATGGTGTTCGTGAGCGCCTCCTGGGCGATCCGGTAGACCGCCAGGCTCACGCCCGTCGGCAGCGGGTACTCCTCGCCGCGGACGGTGTAGCGCACCGGCAGGCCGGCGTCCTTGGTCTGCGACACCAGCGCCCGCAGCGAGTCCACTGTAGGCTGCGGCTCGAGGTCGGCGCTGCCGCCTTCGTCATGGCCCTGGCGCAGCACGGTGAGGATGTCCCGCATCTCCCGCAGCGCGGTGCGCGCGGTCTGGTTCACCGTGGTCAGCGCCTCCTCGGCCGCGTCGGGGTCGTAGCGCAGGACCCGCTTGGCCCCTTCGGACATGACGCCGATGACCGAGATGTGGTGGGCGACGACATCATGCAGCTCCCGGGCGATGCGCCGCTGCTCGTCGGCCACGGCCTGGGCCGCGAGCGCCTCCTGGCGCTCCTCGGCGAACCGGGCCCGATCAGAGAGCTCCTCGACCTTTTCGCGCCTGTTGCGCATGACCCAGCCGATCCAGAACACGGTGGTGGCGAGGATCAGGTTGAGCACGGTGACGAGCGTGCTCGTCAGGTGATCACCGTCCTCCCTGAACGCAGCGGACTGGACGGCCAGGACTACCGGCACCCAGATGACCGCACTGGCCACCAGCGCCTTGGACAGCGGCCGGTAGGCGGCCGCCGTGTAGGTCAGGACGAACATGCCGACGCCGCTGTCCAACCCCAGGCTCTGCAGCGGCTCGACGAGCACCGCCACCGACATGATCGCCAGTGACAGTCCGATTGCGCCCCAGAGCCATGTGCGCCGCAGGCAGATCGCGGTGAAAGGGACGGCTATCAATCCGACATCGGCCGCGGTCATGGTCAGATCGGGGCTCACCGCGACCGAGATCGCGTAGAAGCCGGTGTACCCGATTGCCAGCGCGAGCGCCAGGAGCGTGTCGGACAGCAGCGGTCGGGCATGGATCCCGCATCGCAGGCGTCGGAAGGAGGTGGCGGCTTGCACGCTCTATACCGTATCCGCCGTTCACTCCCGTTTCATCGAACGTGAGGACGATCCGCGAGTCCGTCTCAGGTAGGAGGGGTCTCCTCCAGTTCCTCCGCGACCGGCATCGCCAGTCCGGGAAGCACCGTCGGCAGCGGGTACGCCGGCGGCTCGCCGCCGAACTCGGGGCAGATCGCCTGGTGCGCGCACCAGCCGCACAGCTTCGACTTCTGCGGTCGGAACTCGCCGGTGGCGATCGCCTCGCGCATCACCGACCACAGGGCCTTGAGGGTCTTCTCGAAGCCCTCGAGCTCGCGCTGGTCGGGGGAGTAGTCGAGCATCTGCCCGTCACCGAGGTACATGAGCCGAAGCAGGGTCGGCACCGTGCCACGCGTGCGCCACCACACCAGGGCGTAGAACTTCATCTGGAACAGCGCCTTGTCCGCGAAGCGGTCCGGCGGGCGCTTCCCGGTCTTGTAGTCCACGAGCCGCACGAGCCCATCGGGGTTGACGTCGGCGCGGTCGATGAAGCCCTTCAACGACGTGCCGTCATCCAAGGTGGTCGTCACCAGGCACTCGGTGCGGTGCGGTTGCAGCCGCTGCGGGTCCTCCATCGCGAAGTATGTCTCGACCAGGCGTCGCACGTTCCGCAGCCACGCCGACTCGTCGTCGAGGCCTTCGAACAGCTCCGCGTACTCCCCGGAGGCCTGGAGCTTCGCCCACTCAGGTTCGATCATCGCCAGCGCCTGCCGCGGTGTCCGCCTGCCCGCGTCCAGCTCGTAGAGCCGTTCGAGCACCGAGTGCACGAGCGTGCCCTGCACCTGGGCCTTCGACGGCGGCTCCGGCAGGCGGTCGACCGCCCGGAACCGGTACAGCAGCGGGCACTGCTTGAAATCCCCGGCGCGCGAAGGGGAGAGCTGGCTCGGACGGGCGGCTTGCGGCATGGGTCGAGCATAGGACCGGGGGCCGACACTCCCGGCGGGTGCCTTGCCTTTTCAACATAACGCGCGTACGGTTTGAGGGCATGAGCATCGAAACCGACACGCACGGCAACGGTCCCAGCCGCCACGCTCGCTCCTTCGGACAGGCCGCCGACCTCTACGACTCCATCAGGCCCACCTATCCGACCGAAGCCCTTGAATGGATGGTCGGCGACGCCCCGAAGGACGTCGTCGACGTCGGCGCCGGGACCGGCCTCCTCACCCGCGGCCTCATCGCCTTGGGCCACAACGTCACCGCAGTCGACCCCGACACCAAGATGCTCGACAGACTCAGGGCCTCCAGCCCCGGCGTCGCCGCGGCCCGCCAAGGAGCCGCCGAAGCCCTCCCGCTCCCCGACGCCTCAGCCGACGTCATCACCGCCGGCCAGTCCTTCCACTGGTTCGACCGGCCCAAGGCCCTCCCCGAACTGCGCCGCGTACTCAAACCCGGCGGCGTCCTCGCGCCCATCTGGAACATCCGCGACGAATCCGTCGACTGGGTCGACCAGCTCACCGAGATCATCGGCAACTCCAGAGGCGAGCTCACCCCGATCGACGCCACCGACCCCGGATACTTCGCCCCCGACTTCGGCGAGGTCCAAATGCGCGTCTTCCGCCACAGCAAGCCGCTCAACCGCGAAGGCCTGATCCGGCTCGTCCACTCCCGCTCCTACTACCTGACCGCGGACGCGACCCGTCAGCGCGAACTCACCGAGGCCGTCGGCCGACTCGTCGACACGCACCCCGACCTGGCCGGAAAAGAGACGTTCGCGATGCCGTACGTGACCACCGCCTTCAGGGCCCACCCCGCCTGACCGGATCGGAATCCTCACAAGCGCGCCCGCTCCGTGGTTCGCGAAGCCGCCCAAGCGGGCGGGCGCGTAGCATTGCCGCCGATGTCGACCACAAACGTCCTGGCCTTCCGCCGATCCGGATTCACGCTCGTCCGCTTCAAGGGCATCCCCGTCACCCTCGGCTACACCTGGCTGCTCCTGGCCGCCGTGGTCGTGATCGTCTACGCCCCGATCGTGCAGCGCTCGGTCCCCGGACTCGGCGCCGGCGCCGCCCTCATCGTGGCCGCCCTCTTCGCCGTCACCCTCCTCGTCTCGGTCTTCCTCCACGAACTCGGCCACGCCCTGGTCAGCCTCCGCGCCGGCATCGGCGTCCGCCAGATCAACCTCGACGCCCTCGGCGGCTTCACCGAGATGGACCGCGAGGCCCCCAAACCCAGCACGGCCGCCGCGATCGCGCTGGCGGGACCGGCCGTCTCGGCCGTCCTCGGCGGCATCGGCCTCGCCGGCCTCTTCCTCACCGTTCCCGGTTCCCTGATCTGGCAGTTCTCCTTCCAGATCTGCGTCGCCAACCTCCTCGTCGCCGTCTACAACCTGCTCCCGGGCCTGCCGCTGGACGGCGGCAAAGCCCTTCAGGCCGGCATCTGGGCCGCCACCGGCGATCGGTGGACCGGTTACCTCGTCGCGGGCTGGGCCGGCCGCGTCGTCGCGCTGGCCACGATCGCCGGAGGTCTGTGGCTGTTCGCCGAGAACTGGTTCTCCGCGTTCGGGTTGCTCCTGCTCGTCTTCGTCGCCTTCGAACTGTGGCGCGGCGCGACCGGCGCGATCCGCGCCGCCCGGATGGGCCCGCGCGTCAAGGCCCTCGACGCCGCGGCGCTGGCCCGCCCGGTGGCCCTGGTGCCCGCCTCCGCGACGCTGGGGGAGGCGCTGAGCGCCGCCGCCGGACGCGAGGTCGTCGCCGTCGACGTCAAGATCGTCGGGGTCCTCGACCGCGCCGCGGCCGAAGCGGTGCCGGCCGACCAGGTCGACGCGATGCCCCTGGCGGGGCTGCTGCGCTCGGCCGGGCAGATCCCGGGCATCGAGACCGGGCTCAAAGGCCAGGCGCTGGTGGACGTGATCGGCAAGAGCGGCGCGGAGCGGTTCTTCATAGTCGATGAGGGCCGCCCGACAGGCCTGCTCTACACCGCCGACGTGATCGAAGCCCTCCGTTAAGATGCTTCGGACCTACCGGGCCCCGGCGACGTTTGGGTGCCCTGAACGAGCAGCTTCGGCGACGCCTTTAGAGCCGCAATTGAGCAACCTCGGCGAAGCCTGCAAGCCGTAATTGAGCAGTCTCGGCGAAGCTTGCGAGCCGTGAAGAGCAGTCGCGGCGAAGCTTGCGAGCCGTAAATGAGCAAGGAGTACACCGAATTGGCATCTGACCTGCTGGGGCCGGGCGACCGCGTCCAGCTGACCGACGCGAAGGGCCGCATGGCCACGATCACCCTCGCGGAGGGCGGCGCGTTCCACACCCATCGGGGTCGGCTGTTCCACGACGACCTGATCGGCCGCCCTGACGGCGTCACCGTGACCACCGAGGGCGGCACCGCCTATCTGGCGCTGCGTCCGCTCCTGCCCGATTACGGCCTGTCGATGCGCCGCGGCGCCCAGGTCATCTACCCCAAGGACATCGCCCAGATCCTCACGTTCGGCGACATCTACCCCGGGTCGCGGGTCGTGGAGGCCGGGGCCGGGTCGGGCGCTCTGACGAACTGGCTGCTGCGGGCAACGGGCCCTACCGGGCACGTCTACTCATGGGAGCTGCGCGAGGACTTCGCGAAGATCGCGGAGGAGAACGTCCGCGGCTACTACGGCGAGGTGCCCGACCACTGGACCCTGACGGTGGGGGACGTGGCCGAGGCTGAGCTCGAGCCGGTCGACCGGGTCGTGCTCGACATGCTCTCCCCGTGGGAAGTACTGGACACTGTGGAGCGCATCCTGCGTCCCGGCGGCGTCTTCATCGGCTACGTCGCCACGACCACGCAGATGTCGGAGCTCGTGGAGGCACTGCGGGAACGCAAGACCTTCACCGAGCCCTCGGCGTGGGAGTCGCTCATCCGCGGCTGGCATCTCGAGGGCCTGGCGGTGCGCCCGGACCACCGCATGATCGCGCACACCGCCTTCCTCATCACCGCCCGCAAACTCGCCCCCGGCACGGTGGCGCCGATGCGAAAGCTCAAGCCCTCCAAGGGACAGCAGGCGCTGCGCGAGCGCAAGGAGCGGATCGCCGCCGAGGCCGAGGCGCGCGTGGTCGAAGCTCAGGCTGCCGAAGCCGCCGAGACCCTCAACGGCACTGAGGACGAGCCCGCCGGTTCGTAACGATCCGGTCACACTCTGAGTCGGATTCACGACTTTTCAAGCGCTGAAACAAGACAGGGATGAGAGACGTGAATGCGTCTCTCATCCCTGTCTCGTCTCGCTAGTCGTCCGCGCCTGGGCCGGCGACGGCGGTCTTGTCCTTGCGATCGCGGACGTAGATGCATTCGCCCGGGCAGTCGTGAGCCGCGTTCACAATGTCCAGACGCAGGTGTTCGGGCACGTTGACTTGCGAACCGGCAGTAGTCAACAGCTCGCCGTCGGTGTCCTTGACGTAGGCAAGTCCATCGATGTCGAACTCGAAAATCGTGGGCGCGTACTGGACGCACAGACCGTCGCCCGTGCAGGCGTCCTGGTCGATCGACACTTCCAATTCACGATCTTCAGACATGGATCTAGCGTAGACACCGTCAAAGGATCTGGCGAATGTCGGTGTCGAGCCTTACTATTGGCCTCCACAACCAGTTACGGTTGGTGTAGGACAACCCTCACTCGGGAGGTGTGACCCGTGGCACGTAGCAACGATGACCGTCGACAGAACCTGAGCCAGGGCTCAGAGCACGACGAACTGTCAGGACAGGTCGAAGAGCTCCAGGAAGAACTGGCCGCTGCCCGACGCCGTCTCACCGAAACGCCCCGACACATGCACATTCTGGAAGAGCGGCTCGCCGCCGCTCAATCGCAGATCGATCGCCTGTCGGAGCAGAACGAGCGGCTCGTGGCCACCTTGAAGGAGGCCCGCGAGCAGATCGTCTCACTGAAAGAGGAAATCGACCGGCTCGCACAACCGCCGTCCGGCTACGGCGTGTTCCTGGGGGCCCGTGAAGACGGCACCGTCGACGTCTTCACCTCCGGGAGGAAGTTCCGCGTCTCGCTCGCGCCGTCGATCGACGTCGACGAGCTCGAACGCGGCCAGGAAGTCCTGCTCAACGACGCCATGAACGTTGTCGAGGTGCTCGACTACGAGCGCATCGGCGAGGTGGTGACGCTCAAAGAGCTCATCGAGACCCCGGGCGGTCCACCCGACCGCGCCCTGGTGACCAGCCACGCCGACGAGGAGCGGGTCGTGCTGCTCTCAGACGCGCTCATCAACTCGCCGCTTCGGGCGGGCGACTCGGTCATGATCGAGCCGCGCGCCGGGTACGCGTACGAGCGCATCCAGAAGAGCGAGGTCGAGGAACTCGTCCTCGAAGAGGTCCCCGACGTCGACTACTACGACATCGGCGGCCTCGACGGGCAGATCGAGATGATCCGCGACGCGGTGGAACTCCCGTTCCTCCACGCCGACCTCTTCCGCGAGCACGAGCTGCGCGCGCCCAAGGGCATCCTGCTCTACGGGCCGCCCGGCTGCGGCAAGACGCTCATCGCCAAGGCCGTCGCCAACTCGCTGGCCAAGAAGGTCGCCGAGATGCGCGGCGAGGAGGCCTCCGGACGGAGCTACTTCCTCAACATCAAGGGTCCCGAGCTGCTGAACAAGTACGTCGGCGAGACCGAGCGGCACATCCGCCTGGTCTTCCAGCGGGCCCGTGAGAAGGCCAGCGAGGGCATGCCCGTCATCGTGTTCTTCGACGAGATGGACTCCATATTCCGCACGCGCGGATCCGGCGTCTCCTCTGACGTCGAGAACACCATCGTCCCCCAGCTGCTGTCGGAGATCGACGGCGTGGAGGGCCTCGAGAACGTCATCGTCATCGGCGCCTCGAACCGCGAGGACATGATCGACCCGGCGATCCTGCGGCCCGGCCGCCTGGACGTCAAGATCAAGATCGAGCGGCCCGACGCGGAATCGGCGAAGGACATCTTCTCGAAGTACATCACCACGACCCTGCCGCTGCACGACGACGACCTCGCCGAACACGACAAGGACCGCGAAGCCACCGTGCAGTCGATGATCCAGGCGGTCGTCGAGCGCATGTACTCCGAAGTGGACGAGAACCGGTTCCTCGAGGTCACCTACGCCGACGGCGACAAGGAAGTGCTCTACTTCAAGGACTTCAACTCCGGCGCGATGATCGAGAACATCGTCGCCCGAGCGAAGAAGATGGCCATCAAGGACTTCCTGACGCACCAGTCGAAGGGCATCCGGCTGAGCCACCTCATCGACTCCACAGTCGACGAGTTCCGCGAGAACGAGGACCTCCCCAACACCACCAACCCCGACGACTGGGCGCGCATCTCCGGTAAGAAGGGCGAACGGATCGTCTACATCCGCACGCTCGTCTCCGGCAAGGGCCCCGACTCCGGCCGCAGCATCGACACCGTGTCGAACACCGGTCAGTACCTGTAGCGAACCGGAAGTACCGGAAGCACAGGCTGCAACTACGCGACGATCGGCCGGCGGCATCCCCGCCGGCCGATCGGCGTGCCGCCGAACGTGTCAGCGGCCCCACAACCGGGTAACCGGTCGCCATGAAGACGGAGAACCTCTACGGCGCAAAACTCGGCGGCCGCGATTTCCAATCCTCTCCGATCGGAGGGAGCGCCGCCGCGCCCGAAGGGACTAGGCTCGAAGGCATGACCGTACGCCGCATTATGGGCACCGAGATCGAATACGGGATCTCCGTGCCGGGCCAGCCGGGCGCCAACCCGATGGTGACCTCCTCGCAGATCGTCAACGCCTACGCCGCCCGCCCCGAGCTCTCCAAGGGCGGACGCGCCAGGTGGGACTACGAGGAGGAGACCCCCCTGCGCGACGCGCGCGGCTTCACCTACACCGGCGCCCTCTACGACCCCGCGGAGAACCTCGCCGACGAGGACTCCGGGCTCGCCAACGTCATCCTCACCAACGGCGCACGCCTCTACGTCGACCACGCGCACCCCGAGTACTCCACCCCCGAGGTCACCAACCCGCGCGAGATCGTCCTGTTCGACAAGGCCGGCGAGATGACCATGGCCGAGGCCGCCCTCCGCGCGGCCCACACCCCCGGCATCGGCCCGATCAACCTGTACAAGAACAACACCGACAACAAGGGCGCCTCCTACGGCGCGCACGAGAACTACCTCATGTCGCGCCAGACCCCCTTCGCCGACATCGTCGCCCACTTCACGCCGTTCCTGGTCACCCGCCAGATCTTCTGCGGCGCCGGGCGCATCGGCATCGGCCAGGACGCCTCCGAGCACCGCTTCCAGATCTCCCAGCGCGCCGACTTCTTCGAAGTCGAAGTGGGCCTGGAGACCACGCTCAAGCGACCCATCATCAACACTCGCGACGAGCCCCACGCCGACGCCGAGCGCTACCGCCGCCTCCACGTCATCATCGGCGACGCCAACCTCGCCGAGCACGCCACGTTCCTCAAGGTCGGCACCGCCTCCATCGTGCTGGCCATGATCGAGTCCGGCGCCTTCGACGGCACCCTCGGCATCGCCGAGCCCGTCGCCGAACTGCGCGCCGTCAGCCACGACCCGACCCTGCGGCACAAGATCGAACTGCGCAACGGCAAGCGCGTCACCGCCATCGAACTCCAGCAGTCCATCCTGGAGCAGGCCGAGGCCTACTGCGGCGCCGACGCCGACCCCGACACCCGCGAGGTCCTCGACATGTGGGCGTTCGTGCTCGACGCGCTGGCCCGCGACCCGATGGAACTGGCCGACATGCTCGACTGGCCCGCCAAGCTCTCGCTGCTCAACCGCTACCGCGAACGCGAGAACCTCGACTGGGGCTCCGCGAAACTCCAGGCCATCGACCTGCAGTACCACGACGTGCGCCCCGAGAAGGGCCTCTACCACCGCCTGGTCGCCCGCGGCAAGATGAAGCGCCTCCTCACCGACACCGAGATCATCGACGCGATGACCGAGCCGCCCGGCGACACCCGCGCGTTCTTCCGCGGTCGCTGCCTCGCCCGCTACCCCTCCGAAGTCGTCGCCGCCTCTTGGGATTCCGTCATCTTCGACGTCGGCGCCGACTCGCTCGTGCGAGTGCCCATGATGGAGCCCGAGAAGGGCACCAAAGCCCATGTGGGGGAGCTGTTCGAACGCTGCGCCGCAGCGAAGGACCTCCTCGACGTCATCACCGCCGACTGAGGCGCCTGTTTCAGCCGCGGGAATATTGCAGAGCGATGCAGCGTCGTATCTGGCGTGCTGTCGTACTCTCGCGGTACGGTTTAGGCACCGTCGAGGTAGAAGGGAACAGCTATGGCAGCGAAGGACTCCGGCGGGCAGTCGCAGTCACAGCGGTCGCGGCAGGAAGCAGATGCCGAGGCCACCGAGGCCGCTGTAGACCCCGAGATTGCCGAACGCCACGAAGCCATCACCGAAGAAGTAGACGACCTGCTCGACGAGATCGACGAGGTCCTGGAGACCAACTCCGAGGAATTCGTTCGCTCGTTCGTGCAAAAGGGCGGCCAATAGCAGCCCCCCTGCCGGTGACAGGGCCGCCTGATGCGACGCCATAGAGGCGCATCAGGGGCCTTGCCCCACCGGAGCCCGCCGGCCCCGCGGGGTCGAAGCGGCCAGCCGCGTTCTACCGGCGCATTTACTGAATAGAGGACTAGGGAGGTCATGTCGTGACAGGTCAAGGATTCCCAGGCAAACTGCCCAACGCGTATATGACGGCTGGAACCTCCTCCTTCTCGGAGTTCCTCATGCAGGTGGCACCCGAACTGCTGCCGGGACGCAGACCGCTGCCGCCCGGTGACTTCGCATCGATCAGTGCCCACGCCACCACCATCGTCGCCCTGCGCACCGCCGAAGGCGTGATCATGGCCGGCGACCGCCGCGCGACCATGGGCAACTACATCTCCAGCCGCGACATCGAGAAGGTCTTCCCGGCCGACGGCTACTCGCTCGTCGGCATCGCGGGCACGGCCGGCCTCGGCATCGAGCTGGTCAAGCTCTACCAACTCGAACTCGAACACTACGAGAAGATCGAGGGCGCCCCGCTCACCTTGAACGGCAAGGCCAACCGCCTCGCCACCATGCTGCGCGGCAACCTCGGCATCGCCCTCCAGGGCCTCGCCGTCGTGCCCCTGTTCGCCGGGTTCGACGTCGACGCGCCGTCGATCCCCGAAGCCGGCAAGATCTACAGCTTCGACGTCGTCGGCGGCATCTACGCCGAACGCGACTTCGACTCGATCGGCTCCGGCTCGATCTTCGCCAAGAGCTCCCTCAAGAAGCGCTACCGCAGGGACATCGGCACCGACGAGGCCGTCAAGATCGCCGTCGAGGCCCTCTACGACGCGGCCGACGACGACTCCGCCACCGGCGGACCCGACCCGACCCGCGACCTCTACCCCGTGGTCATGACCGCCACCGCCGAAGGCTCCAAGCGGATCGACGAGGCCGACGTGGCCGAGGTCGCCCGCTCGGTCATCGCGGCCCGCACCGAGAACCCCTACGGATAAGGAGAGGAGCCGGACATGGCCATGCAGTTCTACACCAGTCCCGAGCAGATCATGCGGGACCGGGCCGAGTTCGCCCGCAAGAACATCTCCCGGGGCCGCAACGTCGTGGTGCTCTCCTGCGCCGACGGCGTCCTCCTCGTCGCGGAGAACGTCTCCTCGGCCCTGCACAAGGTCTACGAGCTCTACGACCGCATCGGCTTCGCCGCCGTCGGCAAGTACAACGAGTTCGAGAACCTGCGCACCGCCGGCGTCCGGATGGCCGACCTGCGCGGCTACTCCTACGACCGCCGCGACGTCAACGCCGCCAGCCTCGCCAAGGCCTACGCCCAGACCCTCGGCGCGATCTTCTCGGAGCAGACCAAGCCCTTCGAGGTCGAGATCTGCGTCGCCGGCGTCGGGGCCGGCCCGGAAGAGGACGAGCTCTACCGGCTCACCTTCGACGGCTCGATCAACGACGAACCCGGCTACCTCGCCATGGGCGGCGACGCCGACCAGCTGAAGGAAGTCCTGGCCGAAGGCCACGACTTCGCGGCCCCGCTCGCCGACGCGTTCGCGCTGGCGCTGCGGGCGCTTTCGACCGACCGTGGCAACGGCACCCCCCGGGAGCTGACCAAGGACGTCCTAGAGGTCGCGGTGCTCGAGCGGGCCCGCCCCGGCCGCGCCTTCCGGCGCATCCAGGGCCTGGCCCTCGACGCGCTGCTGGCGCAGCCCGAATCGAGAGCTGAAGCCGAAACCGCCACGGAAGCTGACGAGACACCCGAAACCGACGAATCCTGACGACTGCCTGGCGTTCTGCCATCGCTTGAGACCGGGCCGAGCGGGGTACCCGCGCTTGCGCGGGCCCCGACCGGCCCGGTCGGCAACCGCTCAATCGCGGTTGCAGGGCCCCATGGCCGACGTTCCTACGAAAAACCGGCCGTCCCACTCAAGTGGACGGTCGGGCCCGGCGAAGCCGGAACAGACCCGGTGCATATCGCCGTAATGCGAACAATCTCCATAGTGCCCGTCGCGGTACGGAACCGTTCGACCGCGAGGGGTGTTCTCCTCAACCGAATCGGGGTAGGGTTTCGACATGGACAGGCGCATTTTCGGACTGGAGACCGAATACGGGGTCACTTGCACCTTCAGGGGACAGCGCCGCCTGTCCCCGGACGAAGTGGCCCGATACCTCTTCAGGCGTGTGGTCTCCTGGGGCCGCTCCTCCAACGTGTTCCTCCGCAACGGCGCCCGCCTCTATCTCGACGTGGGCTCACACCCCGAGTACGCCACCCCTGAGTGCGACTCGATCGAGGACCTGGTCAAGCACGACCGGGCCGGTGAACGCATCCTCGAAGGCCTGATGATCGACGCGGAGAAGCGCCTCCACGACGAGGGCATCGCCGGCGACATCTACCTGTTCAAGAACAACACCGACTCGGCCGGGAACTCGTACGGCTGCCACGAGAACTACCTCGTCAGCCGTCACGGCGAGTTCGGGCGTCTCGCCGAGGTGCTCATCCCGTTCCTGGTCACCCGCCAGCTCATCTGCGGCGCCGGGAAGGTCCTGCAGACCCCGCGCGGCGCGCGCTTCTGCCTGTCGCAGCGCGCCGAGCACATCTGGGAGGGCGTCTCCTCGGCCACCACGCGCTCACGCCCGATCATCAACACCCGCGACGAGCCGCACGCCGACGCCGAACGCTACCGCCGCCTGCACGTCATCGTCGGCGACTCGAACATCAACGAGATCACCACGATGCTCAAGGTCGGCTCTGCCGACCTGGTGCTGCGGATGATCGAGACCGGTGTGACGATGCGCGACCTCACGTTGGAGAACCCGATCCGGGCGATCCGCGAGATCAGCCACGACACGACGGGCAAGCGCCTGGTTCGCTTGGCGAGCGGCCGCGAGGCCTCCGCTTTGGACATCCAGCGCGAGTACCTCGAGAAGGCCATCGACTTCGTCGACCAGCGCGGCGCCGACGCGGGCACCAAGCGCGTCATCGACCTGTGGGGCCGGGTCCTGCAGGCCGTCGAGTCGGAGGACCTCGACTCGGTCTCGCGCGAGATCGACTGGGTCGCCAAGTACAAGCTCATCGAGCGGTACCGCGAGAAGCGCGGCCTGGCGCTCTCGAGCCCGCGCGTGGCGCAGCTCGACCTGGCCTACCACGACATCCGGCGCGGCCGGGGCCTGCATCACCTGATGGAGAAGCGCGGCGAGGCCGAGCGGCTCACGCACGACGTAGAGGTCTTCGAGGCGAAGGAAGTGCCGCCGCAGACCACGCGGGCGCGGCTGCGCGGGGAGTTCATCCGCAAGGCGCAGGAGAAGCGACGCGACTTCACTGTGGACTGGGTGCATCTGAAGCTGAATGACCAGGCGCAGCGCACGGTCCTGTGCAAGGACCCGTTCCGTTCGCGGGACGAGCGCGTCGACAAGCTCATCGCCAGCATGTGAGTCGAGTGATGTCCGATCGCAACGGCGCCGCCGAGCCGGAGCGCCCGGCCGACGCGGATCGCACCGCCGAGACGGGGCACGGCGAGCGGGAGGAGCGCCGGACCGGCGCACTGAGCTCACTCGACCCGTTGGCCGTCTACGAGCGACGGACCTCGCGCATCCGCGAGGAGATCGCGAGGAACCGCCGCGGCGAGTACACGGTCCCGACCTGGGTCCTGGCCCTCGCCTTGGCCGCGGTCATCGGCGTGTGGATCCTGGTCCTGTTCGTGCTCTAGCGAATCGAACACTGAAGTGAACGACGCCCCGCCGACGCGAAAGCGCCGGCGGGGCGGTTCGCGTTCCGGCGCACGCCGAACGTCAGCTTCGGAGCTGGGAAGGCCCCCCGGTTTCGACACTGTCGGGGCGATCCTGAAGCCGAGCTGAAGCGTGAGAAGCCGGACTGCACGCCAAACGTTCGCTCGGGCGCTGGGAAGGACCCCCGGTTTCGACGCTAGCGCGGTGAACCTGAAGGGGAGCTGAAGCGAGGGCGGGGGAGTGGCCTCAAGCGCGGTGTTTGGCGATCTGGGCCGCGTGCCTTCCCGCTGCCGCTTCCGCCACGAAGTACACGCGGTCGCGGTCGAGTCCTCTTCCCATGGTGGACAACCTGACCGGCAGGGCCTCCATGGCCTCCACCAGGCCCGAGCAGTCGATCTCGATCTGGCGGTGGCGCTCCGGGAGCTGCGCCAACTGCCGCTTGATCTTGGCTTCGAGGTCGGCCGGCAGTTCGTCCGGCACGGGCACGTCCGCCGCCGCCAGCGCGACCTTGCCGTAAGCTGTCATCGAATGGTGCGAGATTCCGCGGTGGCGTTCGCGCGCATCACCTTCGGAGATTCGCAGCGACGCGACCGGCCTGCCGCCGAGCACCGCCGCGGCGTTGACCGCCTCTCCCGCCGCGGTCCCCGAGAAGCCCCAGACCGTGCCGGTCCCGAGGTTCCCCGGGCCCTGCGCCACGATCGCGATGTCCGCACCGCCGACGACCCGCGCCGCGATGAGGGCATTGTGGATGTTCGTCGCCTCGAGGTCGCCGCCGAAGCACTGCCCGGCCGTCACCGTCGTGCACAGCCGATCCGACAGCTGGTCGAGCTGGCGCGAGAACCACGCCGGAAGCGAACCGCCGTCGGTCATCACGTACGCGACCCGCGCGTCAGGCGCGGTCGAGTGGATCCCGGCGAGCACCGGCGCGAGCGCCGAGTGCAGGTCCGCCACGACCACCGGCATCCCGCCGAGGTCCTCGCAGGCCTCCACCGCCGCCCGGTGCGGCGAGTCGTCCTCGTCCACGGCCAGGCGCATCGCCTGCATCGGCGTATAGCGGGCCTTGACGATGTGCCCCGGCCCCTCCACGTCCGCAGGCAGCCGGTCGGGCACGGCCACGACCAGCGCGTACCCGCCCGTCCCCAGGCCCTTCGCGATGGCGTTGCAGTTGAGCAGGACCCGGTCGCCGACCTCGGGCACCCCCACGAGCTCGTCGTAGGCCAGGCCTCGGCACGAGAACGCGTCCTCGCCCTCGCGGGCCTCGACGTCGACTTCCAGTTCGGTGCAGCCGCGCCAGCCGCCGCGCACGCCGGTGACGGTCCCGTATCGCCATCTGATCACGCCCGGACATTATCAAGCGCCCCCGCTCGCGGCGCACCGCGGCGACACGACCCGATCCCGCGTTCGGGCGGCGACGCGCCGGGCGCGGGCAGGCGTGATGGCAGTGCCCGCGCCGCCTGGCATAGGCTGGGCAGGTGTCCAACGATCGCACTGAACGACTGGTGAACCTGGTGCTCTGCCTGCTGTCCTCGCGGCGCTTCCAGACCTCCAGCAGGATCGCCCGGACCGTTCCCGGCTACGAGCACAACCTCGATGACAAGAAGGCCCACGACGCGTTCCAGCGCAAGTTCGAACGCGACAAGGCCGAGCTGCGCCGCATCGGCATTCCGCTGCAGTCCGGTGTCGACTACCTCGGCGACGGCGAACCGGGCTACCGGATCGCCCGCTCGGACTTCGAGCTGCCGCAGATCGAGTTCACCGACGCCGAGGCGGCTGCCGTGGCCGCCGCGGCGCGCCTTTGGCAGCAGCCCGAGCTCCAGTCCGGGTCCTCAGACGCGCTCCGCAAACTCCGGGCCGCCGGCATCGACGTCGAGTCGCACGCCGCCGCGTCCCCGGTCAAGTCCCTGCCCGGTGCCGAAGCGGCCCTCGCGCCCTTCCTCGAAGCGGTCGCGTCGAGGCGCGCCGTCGTCTTCGACTACCTCGGCTCGCGCGACGAGTCGGCCCAGCAGCGCCGCATCCAGCCCTGGGGCTGCGCGGCCTGGCGCGGCCGCTGGTACGTCGCCGGACACGACCTCGACCGCGAGGCCCAGCGTTGCTTCCGGCTCTCGCGCATCACCGGGAAGGTCCGCCTCACCGGCCCCGAGGGGGCCTTCACGATCCCCGAGGACGTCGACGTCCTCGCGTTCGCCTCCGAATCCGAGGCCCGCCAGCTCCCGAGCCGCGCCACGGTCCTCGTCCGGCCAAAGCGCGCCTGGGGCGTGCGCCGCCGCGCCGACCAGATCGGCCCGCGCACCGCCGAAGGCGACCACGCCTGCTTCTCCTACACCGACACCGCCGCGACCGCCGCCTGGATCGCCTCGTTCGGCGCCGACGTCCTCGTCCTCGATCCGCCCGAACTGGTCAAGGAGACCATCGCGTGCCTGCAAGCCCTCGTCGACGAGGAGGAGACGCCGTGACGCAGAACCGCCTCGCCCGCCTGCTCAACCTCGTCCCGTACCTCGTCGCCCGGCCCGAAGGGGTCCTGATCACCGAGATCGCTGCCGACTTCGGCGTCTCGGCCGACCAGATCCAGTCCGACCTGACGATGCTGTGGATGTGCGGCCTGCCCGGCTACGGCCCCGGCGATCTCATCGACCTCGCCTTCGACGCCGACACCGTCCGCGTCCTCTTCGCCGCCGGCATGGACCGCCCGGTTCGCCTCGCCGCCCACGAGGCCATGGCGCTCTCGGTCGCCCTGCGGGTCCTCGCCGACACGCCCGGCGTCGGCGACCGCGCCGCGATCGCCTCGGCTCTCGACAAGCTCGCCGCCGCCGCAGGCGAGGCCCCCGCCGAGGTCACCGTCCGCGGCACCGTCGCCGACCCCGGCGCCGAACGCTATGCGGCGCTCGTCGCCTCCGGGCACGCCGCCCGCATCACCTACTACTCGGCCAGCCGCGACACCACCTCCGAACGCGTCGTCGACCCCATCGAGGTCGTCGCCGCCGACGGACACGCCTATCTGCGCGCCTGGTGCCGCACCGCCGGCGAGATCCGTCAGTTCCGCATCGACCGCATCGACGCGTGCTCCGAACTCGACGAGCCGTCCGAGCCGCTGCGCCTGACCAACCAGCCCGCGCCCACCGCGTTCCTCGCCTCCGAGCTGCCGCGCATCCAGCTGCTCCTCGGCCCCGGCGCCAAAGGCGTCACCGACGCCTACCCGTGCGACGAGGTCATCGGCGAGAGCGACGGCCGCCGCCGCGTCACCATGCGTGTGCGGGACCTCGACTGGGCCCGCCGCTTCGTCCTCGGCCTCGGCGGCGAAGCCGAAGTCCTCGCCCCCGCCGAACTGCGCGACGCCGTCCGCCACACCGCCCGAGCCGCGCTGGACCGCTACCAGGCCGCGTGAACCCGCTCGACCCGCCGCCGGGCCCGCTCGAACACGACCGGGCCCGGGGCTAGACTGACGCCATGATCTGGGCGATATCGGTCGTGCTGGCACTCGCCGGACTCGTGCTCTTGGCCATAGCGGCCATGCGCCTCCTCGGCGGCCTCAAAGAGCTCGGCTTCGGCCTCGAACGCGTCCAAGAACGCGCCGGAGAGCTCCAGGACCTGCAAGAACGCCTGAACGCGACCCTCGCCGAAGCCGAACGCACCGCCGCCGCACTGCCCAAGAAGTGACGTGGCACCGTCACTGCCGCCACATTCTGATAAAGATCAGGGTTCCCGAAGGCTCCAGTGTTGACGGAAGTGTCAAACGTCGGTCATGCTTGTCCGGCTCGACATGTCGTAGCCACGCCACCGCAGATGACCTCGGTTCGAACCGAGACTCAGGCTCCGTGGCATCCGCCTTCCAAGCGGCATACGATGGTTAACGTCACCGACATATATCCGGAGGGACCGAACAATGGGTGCATTGAAGCCCTGGCACATCATCATTCTCGTCGTTGTCATCTTGCTGGTGTTCGGCTCCAGGAAGCTCCCTGACATGGCGCGTGGTCTGGGTCGCTCCATGCGGATCCTCAAGTCGGAGACCGAGGCCATGAAGAAGGACTCCGGCAACCCCGACGAGGACGGCGACACCCGCGCTGAGCCCAGGCACACGCGTGAGCCGCTCGACCCGCCGGCGCCGGTCAACGAGTCCGTGATCGACGGCGAATCGGTCGACCACAAGAAGACCCGATAGCCCGGATCCGGCCGTTACGCATATGGCTGACGAACCACCGCGGACCGCTGGGAAGGCCCGCAAGCCGTCCAAATTCCAGCGCGCCGCCGACGGCTCCATGACGCTCATGGAGCACCTCGCGGACCTCCGCTCCCGGCTGCTCATCGCCGTCCTGGTGATCCTGGTCGGCACCGCACTGGGCATGGCGTTCTCCAAGGACGTCATCACCTTTCTGACGCAGCCGTACTGCGACTCGCAGCACGCTGTCCAGGAATCCAGTGACACGCTGGTGGGTTGCAACTTCAACCTGCAGTCGCCGATCTCCCATCTGGGTCTGTACCTCAAGATCTCGCTGTACATGGGCCTCGTCGGCACCGCGCCGATCTGGCTCTACCAGCTTTGGGCGTTCATCGCCCCCGGGCTGCACCGCAACGAGCGCAAGTACGCGTACCTGTTCATCGGTGTCGCAGCGCCGCTGTTCCTCAGCGGCGCCGTCTTGGCGTACTTCGTGGTCGCCCACGGCATGCAGTTCATCATGATCCTGACCAGCGCCGATATGAGCATCGAGCTGGACCTCGAGGCCTACATCAACTTCTATGTAGCCGTCATGATGGTCTTCGGGATCGGATTCGAGTTCCCGCTGATCATGTTGATGCTCAACGTGATGGGCCTGGTGACGGCCAAGCGGATGCGCGGCTGGTGGCGGATCGTTGTCCTGGTGAGCTTCACGTTCACCGCGATCTTCACCCCCACCCCCGACCCGTTCGGCATGACCGCGCTGGCGATCTGCATGCTGCTCCTGTACGGGGTCGCACTCATCGTCGCGACGCTCAACGACAAGCGCAAGGGCATCACCGACACCGACCAGTGGGACGACGAGGAGGCCAGTGACATCGGCGCCTCGGACGACATGACCGCTACCGCGGACGTGGGCGCCAGCAACCTCGACGACGATGACTATCCCGGCGAGCCCGAGCGGCGCAACCGCTTCGGCCGACGCGTCGACGGTTACGACGACATCACCTGAGTCCCCTGAGGACGAAGAAGGTCGAGCATTGAAGAAGGGCCCCACCGCGACAGCGGTGGGGCCCTTTCAGCGTCTCTGTTCCCTCTAGCAGCCGGTGCGCACCAGTCGCAGCACGGCATCAAGGCCGACCATCCGGCCCGCCTCGGCGTGCGGCACCAGGTAGCAGCGGGCACCGATCCGAGCCGCCCCCGCGTCGGCCATCGTGTCACCGACCATGAGCACCCGGCTCGGCTCCACATCCAGCGCATGGCAGGCGGCGTAGAAGATCTTCTCGTCGGGCTTGCAGTAGCCCACCTCGTACGACAGGACCCACTCGTCGATGAACCGGTCGATACCCAAGCGCCGCAGGATCGGACGCGCATCGAAACCGATGTTCGAGACCAGCGCGATCGGGTATCCCTGGGCCTTCAGCGAAACCAGCGTGCCGATCGTGTCGGCGAACGCGACCCAGCCCTCAGGCGAGGCCATCCGGTCGTACAGCGCCTCGGCCAGACCCTCGAAGACCCCGTGGGCCTGCGCCGCGAGCGCGGTGAACGCCTCACGGTGGGCCTCTTCGTCAAGGTCGCGATCGGCCCAGGCGTCGGCGAAATCCGGCCGCACCCGCGGCTCCATGCCTGAACCGAGCCAGCCCTGAGCGCCGATGGCGTCGGCCAGAGCGGTCACCGCGAGCGGATTGAGCCGCCTCCCGCAGGACTCGGCCGCGAGCGACACCGACCGGGTCAGCGGTTCGAGCTGCGCCAAGGTGCCGTGGAAATCGAACAGGACCGCGTCGACCCCTCCGCGTCCCGCATCGTCATCTCCTGGTGAGGAATCCCGGTGCACAACCGGACGATACCCGGCCGTGTAGGCGTCGTCACAGCCGGGTGCGGAAGCGCGTTACCGGAGTGCTCTTGTCGGGGTGGCAGACTAGTGTTGAGGCCATGGTTACCGCCGACGTGCCTTACGCCGACGACCGCTCCCCGGCTCAACGCCACGCCGCCTCCCAGGCGCGCCGGCAATGGCCTCAATTGGCGGCCTTCGCAGGGGACTACTCGTTCGAACTCGACGACTTCCAAGTCGAAGCCTGCCGCATCCTCGAAGGGGGCCACGGCGTGCTCGTGTGCGCGCCCACCGGCGCTGGCAAGACCGTCGTGGGTGAATTCGCGGTGCACCTCGCGCTGGCCGAGGGCGCGAAATGCTTCTACACCACCCCGATCAAGGCCCTGTCGAACCAGAAGTTCAACGACCTCGTCGTCGCGCACGGCGCCGAGAACGTCGGGCTGCTGACCGGCGACACGGTCGTCAACGGCGAGGCCCCGATCGTCGTCATGACCACCGAGGTCCTGCGCAACATGATCTACGCGGGCTCGTCCACCCTGCAGGGACTGCGCTATGTGGTCATGGACGAGGTCCACTACCTCGCCGACCGGTTCCGCGGCGCCGTGTGGGAGGAGATCATCATCGAACTCCCGCAAGAGGTCCGTGTCGTCTCCCTCTCGGCGACCGTGTCCAACGCCGAGGAGTTCGGCGACTGGCTCAAGAGCGTCCGCGGCTCCACCGAGGTCGTGGTCTCAGAGACCCGCCCGGTCCCGCTGTGGCAGCACATGATGGTCGGCGGCGCCCTGCTCGACCTGTTCGAGCCCGACGGCGACTACGTCTCCCAAGAGCTGCTCAAAAAGGACGCCCGCGCGCGCGAACGCAACGAAGGCCGCACCGGAGGCCGTCGCCGTGGTGGCCGACCGTACGTCGACCGCGGCCGCGTCGTCTCCCGCCTCGACCAGGCCGCGCTGCTGCCCGCCATCTACTTCATCTTCTCCCGCGCCGGATGCGACGCGGCCGTTGACGAATGCGTCCGCGCAGGGCTGCGGCTCACCGACGGTCGCGAGCGGGACGACATCGTCGACTACGCGACCGCCGCCGTCGCCCACATCGACGCCGCCGACCTCGAAGCGGTCGGCTTCGACCGGTGGCTCGCCGGCCTCGCCGCCGGTATTGCCGCCCACCACGCCGGGCTCCTCCCCGTCTTCAAGGAAGTCGTGGAGAAGCTCTTCGAGCGCGGCCAGCTCAAAGCCGTCTTCGCCACCGAGACGCTCGCGCTCGGCATCAACATGCCGGCCCGGTCCGTCGTCCTCGAACGGCTCATCAAGTACGACGGCTCCGACCACGTCATGCTCACCCCCGGCCAGTACACGCAGCTGACCGGCCGGGCCGGGCGCCGCGGCATCGACGTCGAGGGCCACGCCGTCACCGTCTGGGCCGAGGACGTGCGCCCCAAGGAGCTCGCCGGTCTCGCCTCGAAGCGCACCTACCCGCTCAACTCGAGCTTCGCGCCGTCCTACAACATGGCCGTCAACCTCATCGGTGCCGCCGGAGTCGAACGCGCCCAAGAGGTCCTGGCCTCGTCCTTCGCGCAGTTCCAGTCCGACTCAGAAGCCGTCCACATCGCCGAGCAGGCCCGCACTCTGAGCCGCCGCGCGGCCGAGGCCGCCGAGGGCGCCACCTGCCACAAGGGCGACTTCCTCGCGTACTACGAACTCACGCAGCAGCTCTCGCAGTCCGAACGCGGCGCGCAGAAGAAGCGCAAGGGCGCCCTGCGCGACGAGGCCCGCACCAACCTCGAGAAGCTCCGCGGCGGCGACGTCATCTGGATCTCCCGCGGCAAGCGCACCGGCTGGGCCGTGTTCCTGCGTCCCACCGGCGGCTCGCGCCACCACGACTCGCGCTGGTCGGTGCTCACCGCCGACGGCTGGACCGGCACCCTCGAGACCTCCGCGTTCGACGGCGGCGTCGAGGTCGTCACCCGCATTCGCATGCCCAAGCGCTTCGAACGGCGCGACCCCAAATCCCGCTCCGACCTCGCCGCCAGCCTGCGCGAGGCCACCCGGGACCGTTCGCGCCCGACCCGCCGCGGCGGCGCGGCCGAGACCCCCGAGATCGCGCGCCTGCGCGAGGAGGTCAAGGCTCACCCGTGCCGCACCTGCCCCGACGCTGGGCAGCATACCGTGCACGCGTCCCGCTGGTCGCGCCTCAAACGCGAAGGCGATCTGCTGCGCCGCCGCTCCGAGCGCCGCGAGCACTCCCTGGCCCGCCAGTTCACCGCCGTGCGCGAGGTCCTCAGCGAGTTCGGGTACCTCGACGGCGAGACCGTCACGAGCGACGGGCGGCTGCTGCGCAACCTCTTTGTCGAGACCGATCTCCTTGTCGCGCAATGCCTGCGCGACGGCATCTGGGAGGGCTTGGACGCGGCGTCGCTGGCCGCGATCGCGTCCACGGTGATCTACGAGTCCCGCTTCGAGGAGGACGAGTTCTTCGTGGCGGTGCCGGGCCCGATCACCGAGCCGGTGGCGAAGACCGTGCGGCGCTGGGAGGCGATCCGGCGGGCCGAGAACACCCGCGGCCTGTCGCTGATCTCGCGCCCGCAGATGGGTCTGGCCTGGCCGATCTACCGGTGGACCAAGGGCGAGGAGCTGTCGAAGGCGCTCGCGGCCGCGGACGGGCCGTGGCCGATGCCCGGTGGCGACTTCGTGCGCTGGGCCCGCCGCACCGCTGACCTCCTGCATCAAATGGGGACTGCTGCAAGATATATCGGCACCGAGGCTTCCAATAAGCTCGCTGACGAGGCCTACGACGCGGTGGACGCGATCCGCCGAGGCGTCGTCGCCGACGTCTGACCCGAACGGGCCCTGAGCAAGTGTGGCTTCGGGTGCGGTGGCGGCTTTGCCGCCACCGCACCCGACGTCTTTGAGCTGGAAGGAATCCCGTGCACCGCAGTCGCATCTCGACGGTCCTGATCGACACCCCCGAAGCCGACGAGGCGGTCGCCTTCTGGTCGGGGGCTCTCGGCGTGCCGGCGAAGCCGGCGGTGGGGGAGGAGCACTTCAAGGTGCTCGAAGGAGCGTTGCCTGGGCTCGTGACGGTGGTGCAGCGCATCGAGGAAGGCGAGCCGCGGATCCATGTGGACATGGAGACCGACGACCTCGACGCCGAGACCGCGCGGCTGATCGCGCTCGGCGCGACGGAGCTTTCGCGCTGGCTCGACTGCCGGACCCTGCGAGTTCCCGGCGGCCACATCGTATGCGTCATCCCGGTCCACTCCGACCGGGCGGAGTTCGAAGCGGCGGCGACGATCTGGGAGTGAGGCCACGGTGATGTGGTCGGATCGGCGGGCACGCCGACCGTCCGTAGCGGCCTCGGGGTTGGGCCCCCGGTTTGCAATGGTGCCGTGAGGGTCCGACAACCCGGCGACCTTACGTTGCAACATGCCAGGACCGCGGCGCGGTCCGGCGGGCACGCCGGTCGTGCGAATCGGGTCTGGGTTGGGCCCCCGATTTCAAGCGTGGCTTCGGGGTACGACAGTTTCGGGGCTCGGCGGCCTGGTCGGTGTGGTGACTTAGGCCGCTTCGGTGCCGATGGCCTCGTGGAAGCGCTTGAGAGCCGAGGCCACGCCCCATTCGGCCGCGAGGGTCTCGACCTTGGCGGGCTCCTTCGGGGACTTCGGGAGGGTCGCGTCGATCAAGGGGACGTCGACGTCCGTCACCGCCGTCGAGGTTTTGACCGCACGGTCCAGATAGTCGCTCGCCTCCGTGATCGCCTTGCGCTGGCGCTCAGGCAGATCCGATCCATCTTCGGCCGCGGCGGCTTTCAAGCCCGCGATGCCGCCGTATGTGTTCACGAGCGTCACCGCGGTCTTCGCGCCGATGCCCTTGACCCCCGGCAGCCCGTCCGAGGGGTCGCCGCGCAGCACCGCGAAGTCCACGTAGTGGCGCGGGTCCACACCGAACTTCGTCGCGACCGCCTCGCCGTCGAACAATTCTGCTTTAGATATCCCGCGTGCGAGGTATACGACCTTGCGGTCCCGCTCGTCGTCGACGAGCTGGAACAGGTCCCGGTCGCCGGTGACCACCAGTGCCGGCTCGGCGGTGCGCGCCGCCAGGGTCGCGATCACGTCGTCGGCCTCGAAACGCGGGTGCGTCGCCGTCGCCAGCCCCAGGGCCGGCAGCAGGGCCTCGATCGCCGCGACCTGCTCGTTCAGGCCCTCCGGGGTGTCCTCCGAGCCGTCCGGC
This sequence comes from Glycomyces rhizosphaerae, assembly GCF_042647865.1. Lineage (NCBI taxonomy): Bacteria > Bacillati > Actinomycetota > Actinomycetes > Glycomycetales > Glycomycetaceae > Glycomyces > Glycomyces rhizosphaerae. The sequence continues at coordinate 81,814 of NZ_JBHRWO010000013.1, read as the reverse complement.
CGCGCCCGGTCGGCCTTGTAGCCCGGCATCAGGTCGATCCGCCACTCGGGCCGCCAGTTCCCTTCCAGGCAGCACACCATCCCGGTGGGGGAGTACTTGCGCGCGAGCACGGCCAGGCCGTCGAAGAAGCCGCGCACCGCTCCCGAACGCCGCCCGTCCGGGGCCTTGATCGAGGAGGGGAGCCCGTAGTAAGCGCGGTACCACAACGAGGCGGCGTCGATGAGCATCAGCATGCCCACCACTGTCTCATGCGGGTGTGACGGGGCGCGCGAACGGCGATTCGACCGCCCCCTTTAGTGCGAAACCTGCCACATTCGCAACCAGGTCGAATAACTATGGGAGGGTCCGACCGGATTGATCGGCTATTCAGCGAAGTTTGAGGAGTCCTCAGGTGAAGACCAACGCCCGCCGCGCCGCTGCCGCCCTGGTCCTGATCGGGACCGGGCTGGCCGCCGCCGCCTGTACGTCGGACTCCGGCGACGACTCCACCCTGACCGTCTGCACGGAGGTGCCCTTCGCTCCCTTCGAGTCCAAAGAGGGCGATGAGTACGTCGGCTTCGACATGGACCTCATGAACCTCCTGGCCCAACGCCTCGACCAGGAAGTCGAGGTCGTCGAGATCGGCTTCGAGTCGATCGCCTCGGGCGAAGCCCTCAACGCCGGCACCTGCGACATCGGTGCGGCGGGCCTCACGATCACCGAGGAGCGCCAGGCCGCGATGGGCATGTCCCAGGCCTACTACCGCGCCGACCAGGCCCTCGTGGTCGCCACCGGCTCGACCGTCGCGACCCTCGACGACCTCTCCGGCATGCGGGTCGCCGTCCAGTCGGGCTCCACCGGCGAGACCTATGCCAACGACAACGCGGCCGAGTACGGCTACGAGGTCGTCGCCTTCGAGTCGATGGGGGACATCGCTTCCGCGCTGACCGCGAAGAGCGCTGACGCCTCGATCGCCGACCTCGCCACGTGGACCGACATGGTCGAGACCGCGACCGATCTGACCCTCGTCCAGACCATCGAGACCGCCGAGCACTACGGCTTCGCCGTCCAGAAGGACGACACGGAGCTTCTCGAAGAGGTCAACGCCATGCTCGACCAGGCCTTCGAAGACGGCACCTACGCCGAGCTCTACGAGAAGTGGATCGGCGAGCCCTACACCGGAGACGCCGGGCAGTAGTGAGCACTCGAACCGACACGCTCGACCGCCGCATGTCGCCGCGGCAGCGGCAGCGCCTTTCGCGCACGATCCAGTACGCCGTCATCGCGGTCGTCGTCGCCGTGCTGGCGGTGGTGGCCGACTGGGGCCAGATCGCCGACTCCTTCTTCCGGCTCGACATCGCGGCCGCCATGTTCCCGGCGGTGTGGACCCCGTTCTGGAACACGATCGTCTACACCGTCCTCGCGTTCATCTTCGGCATGGTCGTCGGCGTCCCGATCGCGCTCATGCGCGTCTCCTCCTTCGGCCCCTACCGGTGGTTCGCCACCGCGTACGTGGAGATCTTCCGCGGCCTGCCCGCGCTCCTGGTGCTGTTCCTCGTCGGGTTCGGCGTCCCGCAGGCGTTCCCGGGCATCCAGTACCCCGGCGGGGTCTACGGCCAGGTCGCGATCGGCCTGGGCCTGACCTCCTCGGCCTACATCGCCGAGAGCGTCCGCGCCGGCATCCAGGCCGTCTCCAAAGGGCAGATCGAGGCGGCCCGGTCGCTGGGGATGAGCCACACCCGCACGATGATCACGGTGGTCCTGCCCCAGGCCCTGCGGATCGTCATCCCGCCGTTGACGAACGAGCTCGTCATGCTCACCAAGGACTCCAGCCTCGTGTTCGTCCTCGGCGTGACCACCGCGACCATGGAGCTGTCCAAGTTCGCCCGCAGTGAACTGACCGCCAACGCCAACGCCACGCCGCTGCTGGTCGGCGGCCTGCTCTACCTGCTGCTGACCGTGCCCCTGGGGCTGCTGGCCCGCCGCCTCGAGAAGCGAGGAGAACCCCGATGAGCACCGAAGCGACCCCGCTCGTTCACATCGAAGGCCTGTACAAGCAGTTCGGCGACAACGAGGTCCTGCGCGGCATCGACCTCGACATCGCCGAAGGCGAAGTCGTGTGCCTCATCGGCCCCTCCGGGTCCGGCAAGTCCACGCTGCTGCGCTGCGTCAACCTCCTGGAGACCCCCACCGAGGGCACCATCGCCGCCGCCGGGCACGACATGACCGGCCCCGACGCCGACCTGGACGCGGCCCGCCGCGACATCGGCATGGTCTTCCAGCACTTCAACCTGTTCAGCCACCTGTCGATCCTGGACAACATCGCGATCGCCCAGCGCCGGGTGCTGCATCGGTCGCGGTCCGAGGCGGAGGCCGAGGCGCGTCGCCGCCTGGCCGAGGTCGGCATCGAAGGCAAGGAGCAGGCGCGCCCCTCGCAGCTGTCGGGCGGCCAGCAGCAGCGCGTCGCCATCGCCCGCGCGCTCGCCATGGGCCCCAAGCTCATGCTGTTCGACGAGCCGACCAGCGCCCTCGACCCCGAACTGGTGGGGGAGGTCCTGTCGGTCATGAAGGGCCTTGCGTCCGAAGGCATGACGATGCTCGTGGTCACCCACGAGATGGCCTTCGCCCGCGAGGTCGCCGACCGGGTCCTGTTCCTCGACGGCGGCGTCATCGTCGAGTCCGGGCCGCCCGCCGCCGTCCTCTCCAACCCCAAGACCGAACGGGCCCGCAGCTTCCTCCACCGCATCCTGCACCCCGTCGACTGACATCATGGGAGGTATGAGCCTCCTCCAGAAGACAGGTCCCGCAACGGCAGAGCGCACACTGTGGCGCGGCGGGCGCGTCCTCAGTCCGACGAGCCCGGCCGCCACCGCCCTGCTCACCGAAGGCGACCGCATCGCCTGGGTCGGGCCCGAGAACGAGGCGCCCGCCGCCGACCGCGCGGTCGACCTCGACGGCGCGCTGGTGACCCCGGCGTTCGTCGACTCCCACGTGCACTTGACCGGCACCGGCGCCTCCCTCATCGGCCTCCACCTCGCCGGCCTGCCCTCGGCCGCAGCGGTGCTGGAGCGCGTCGACTCGTTCGCCGCGTCGCTGCCCGAGGACGCGATCGTCCTCGCCGGCGGCTGGGACGAGACCGCCTGGGCGGACCAGGCCCTGCCGAACGCGGAGGCACTCGAACGCGCCGCCGGGGGCCGCATCGCCTACCTCTCGCGGGCCTGCGGCCACACCGGCGTCGCCGGGCCCCGCCTCCTCGCCGCGCACCCCGAGCTGGCCGCCCTCGACGGCTTCGACGCCTCCGGGGTCCTCACCCGGGCCGCGCACCGGGGGGCCCGCGCCCTGCTCCAGACCGCCGTGCCCGTCTCCCAGCGCCTGGTCATCGCCCGCGCCGCCCTCGCGCACGCGGCGAGCCTCGGCATCGCCGCCGTCGCTGAGATGGCCATCCCCAACCCCGCCGACCCGCTCACCGAAGCCGAGTTCCAAGGCCTCATCGCCCTCGGCGGGGAACCCGACCTGCCCGCCGTCTACGGCTGGTGGGGCGAACTCGCCGCCGCCGAAAAGGCCCGCGACCTCGGCGCCCACGGCTGCGGCGGCGACCTCTCGGCCGACGGTTCGCTCGGCGCCCGCACCGCGTTTCTTCGTACGCCGTACGCGGATGCGGAGACCCTCGGCGCCCAGTACCTCACCGCCGCCGACGTCGCCGCGCACCTCCTCGACTGCCACCGCATCGGCCTGTCCGCGGCGTTCCACGCCATCGGCGACGGCGCGATCCAAGCCGTCCTCGACGGCCTCGACCGGGTCGAGGCCGAAGTGGGCCTCGACGCGATCCGCCATGCCCGCCACCGGATCGAGCACGCCGAGCTGCTCGACGCCGCCCTCATCGCCCGCATGGTCCACCACGGCGTCCACGCCTCCGTCCAGCCCGCGTTCGACGCCGCCTGGGGCGGCCCGAAGAGCATGTACGCCGCCCGGCTCGGGCGCGCGCGGGCGCTGGCGGCGAACCCGCTCTCGAAGCTCGCCGGGGTCGGTGTCCCGCTCGCCTTCGGATCGGACGCCCCGGTCACCGCACTTGACCCCTGGGGCGGCGTGAGAGCCGCGCTGCTGCACCGCAACCCGGTTTCCCGACTCCCAATGGCCGCGGCCTTCACCGCGGCCACCAGGGGCGGCTGGAGGGCCCTGGGCATCGACGACGCCGGCGCCCTCGCGCCCTCGCAGCGCGCCCATTTCACCGTGTGGGACCTCACCGGCGGCCTCCCCGACTTGAGTGATTCGCGCACACCCGATCCGAAGTGCTCGATGACCGTCGCCGGAGGGCGTGTCGTGTACTCGCGTGCCTGACCAGGCCCGCCGCGTTGCAGCCGAACGACGCGAGAAAAATTGTGGGATCAAAAATCCGACCCGGTTGACGCCATCAGCGCAGTTTGGCTTACGGTGGTCTGGTCCTCGGCGGATGACCGGAAACGGAAGCTCGCCGAACGTCGGGGGCGACTCGACTTGCTTTGCTCCCACGCAGACTGGACAAGGTGGCAGCGCGGCCGCACTGCTACCGGCGGCCAGGTCCAGATCGCGGGGGTCGGCGGAGGAAGGCGAGCCGGTCGCCGGTGGTGGACCCGCAGCAGACGCAGGAGATCCCTAGACAACAACTCGTAGTCGCTCAGCCAGACGGGTGCGAGTTGGTCCGAAGATCACCAGCTGACGCGGCAGGGGACACCGGCCGTACAGGGACTGGGAGAAACCCGTGCGAGGGGCGTAGCCGGACACAGCTACGCCCCTTTGCCGTACCCGAAGTAGGCTAGAGCCCCACCCGGTCGGGCGAGGACTCCTCGTTTCAGGCCGGGCGCCTTCGGCGACACCGGATCCGCGGTTCCCAAGCAGCCTTGCGACGCTTGCGAGCCGGGTGCCGCGGCGCCGAGCACGAACACCGCGTACCAGCGAGGAGCGCCCTTCTTGAGCACCGTGATCGACGACGACCGCGACGCCGCCGCGACGTCCGAGGCGACCGCCCCCGCGTCCCAGCGCCGCCCGCTGCTGCTGACCGACACCCCGCTGGGGCGCCGGCTCACGCTCCCCGCCGCGCTCGTCCTCGCCGCCGTCTCCGGCCTCCTCGCCGTCCTCGCCTTCCCGCCCTACGGCGCCTGGCCCCTCGCGGCCGTCTCCGTAGCCGGCTTCGGCGCCGCCGTCCACCGCCGCCGCCTCCGCGGCGGCCTCGGCGTCGGCTTCGTCTACGGCATGGCGTTCTTCCTGCCCCTCCTCGCCTGGTCCTCAACCCAGGTCGGCCAGTGGCCCTGGCTGTTCCTGTGCGCCCTCGAAGCCCTCGGCATGGGCCTCCTCGGCGCTGGACTCGCCGTCTGCTCGCGCCTGATCGACCGCCATCGCTGGATCTGGGCGCCCCTCACCGGTGTCGCCTGGGTCGCGGAAGAGGCCCTTCGCTCCCGCCAGCCCTTCGGCGGCTTCCCCTGGGGCAACCTGGCCTTCAGCCAGGCCGACGCCCCCACCGCCGCCGCGATCTGGCTCGGCGGCGCCCCCTTCCTCAGCTTCCTCGTGGCCCTCAGCGGCGGCTTCCTCCTCGCCGCCGGCTTCACAGTCGTCACCCGCCGCGCCGCCGGGATCCGCAAGGCCGCCGCCTTCACCGCCGCTGCCGCACTCACCGCGCTGGCCCCCATGGCACTGCCGATCAACGCCACCGCGCCCGCGGGCGACACCATCAACGTCGCCGTCGTCCAAGGCAACGTCCCCCGCCTGGGCTTGAGCTTCAACGAGCAGCGCCGCGCCGTCCTCGACAACCACGTCCAGGCCACCCTCGACCTCGCCGACGCCGTCAACGAAGGCACCGCCGAACGCCCCGACCTCGTCGTCTGGCCCGAGAACGCCTCCGACATCGATCCCCTGGCCAACCAGGACGCCTACGACGTCATCAGCCAGGCGGCCGCCGCGATCGGCGCGCCCATCGTCCTCGGCGGCATCGTCCACAACGACGACGGCACCCGCTCGAACATGACCATCGTCTGGGACCCCGAAGACGGCCCGGTCTACATGTACTCCAAGCGCCACCCTGTGCCCTTCGCCGAATACGTTCCCTACAAGGGCTTCTTCAGCACCGTCGCCGGATGGATCGACCCGCGCATGTCCGAGGGCCTGGACAACGTCGCCGGATTCGAGCACGGGCAGAACGCCGGCATCGTCGAAGTCGGCGACCTCACGCTCACCGGTCTCATCTGCTTCGAGATCGCGTTCGACGCAGAGACCCGCGCCTCCGTCCTCGACGGCGCCCAGCTCATGGCCGTCGGCACCAACAACGCCACCTTCGACACCAACGAGGCCCAGCAGCAGCTCGCCATGGTCCAGCTCCGGTCCATCGAGCACGCCCGCGACGGCCTCATGGCCTCCACCGTCGGCGTCTCCGGCTTCACCGACCACACCGGCGAGGTCTCCCAGGCGACCGAGTTCAACACCGCCGCCGTCATCCAATCGGATCTGACACTCTCGGACCGCTCGACTCCGGCCTCCACAGTGGGTATCCTTCCTGAAGCGGTCCTCACCGGAGCGGCACTGGTGGTCCTGGCCTGCGCCATTGCGATCAACATCAAGCACCGCCGCAGCCAGACCTAGAAAGCCGACCATGAGCGAAGCACCGGACCCGCACCCGACCGGCAGCGAGACGAGTCCGGCCATTGTGGCCATTCCGACCTACAACGAGCGCGACAACATCGAGACCACCGTCGCCGCTGCGCTCACCGGATGCGAGCGCATCGACATCCTCATCGTCGACGACTCCTCGCCCGACGGCACCGGCGACCTCGCCGACGCCCTCGCCGAGGCCCATGAACGCGTCCACGTCCTCCACAGGGCCGAGAAACAGGGCCTGGGCGCCGCCTACCTCGCCGCCTTCGCCTGGGCCGCCGAACACGGGTACCGCACCGTCGTCGAGATGGACGCCGACGGCTCCCACGATCCTTCCGATTTGCCCCGACTCCTCGCCGCCCTCGACGCCGGCGCGGACGTCGCGATCGGCTCCCGCTACATCCCCGGCGGCGCCGTCCGCAACTGGGCCCTCCACCGCCTCGCCCTCTCACGCGCCGCCGGCGTCTTCACCCGCGCCATGCTCGGACTCCGCGTCAAGGACGTCACCGCCGGCTACCGCGCCTACCGCCTCGACGGCCTCCACAAGCTCCAGCTCGACACCGTCAACTCCGTCGGCTACTGCTTCCAGATCGACCTCACCTGGCGCGCCGTCAAAGCCGGATTCGACATCCGCGAAGTCCCCATCGTCTTCACCGAACGACGCGCCGGCGCGTCCAAGATGAGCGGCGCGATCACCGTCGAAGCCCTGTGGAACGTGAGCCGCTGGGGCCTCGCCCACCGCGCACGCCAACTCCGGAACGCCTTCCGGCGTGGCAGAATCGAGGGGTGACGTACCAGCAGCCGCCCGCGGCGCCCCAGCGAGCACCGTTCGCACTCCGGCTCGCGCTGGCGATCTGGGTCATCGCCGAGGCCGCCGCCTTCTTCGGCCTGGCCTACCTCATCGGCATCGGCTACACCCTGATGATCTTCATCGGCACCAGCTTCCTCGGCGTCGCCCTGATCCAATACGTGGGCAAGAAATCGTTCCGGGAAGCCCGCGACTACCTCAACTCCGGCGGCGACCCCTCTCGCGAACTGCCCAACGGCTACGCCCTCGCCGGAGCCGTGTGCCTCATCGTCCCCGGCTTCGTCACCGACTTCATCGGGCTGCTGCTGCTCTTCCCGCCCACCCGGCTCATCTTCCGCGGCCTCGGCCGCTGGATCGCCGCGCGCACCCCCACGATGCGCTTCGGGGGAGCGGACGTCATCGACGGCGAAGTCATCGACGAGCGCAGCGCGAACGCCGATGCCACGACCGAATGGGACGAGGACGAGACCGTCAAGTACGGGGACACGAAAAACGGGCCCCGGTCCATCGACCAGGGCCCGTGAGCCTAGCGTTCCTTGCGCCTAGCGCTCGCCGCGGCGGGCGCGCATCTCCTGCAGCCGCTCGTCGAGGATCTCTTCGAGCTCCTCCATCGACCGGCGCTCAAGCAGCATGTCCCAGTGGGTGCGCGGCGGCTTGACCTTCTTGGTCTCCGGCTCCTCGCCGTCGACCAGCTTGGCCGTCGAACCGTCGAGCCGGCACTCCCACGTCAACGGGATCTCCGCTTCGACGGCGAAAGGCACCTCGAAGCGGTGCCCCTGCGGGCACACGTAGTCGCGGGTCTGGCGCGGGGCCAGCTCCGTGTTGCGATCCGATTCGTAGCTGACGGCGCCGAGACGGGAGCCCCTCAGCATTCTGTCGCTCATGTTCCCCTGCACTTCCTCTGGGGCATTCGCCCATGACCTCGCTGCCGACCCGGTCAGCCGTAGCCGGCCGCAAACGTCCCCAACCGATCACGCCGATTCCTGGGGTTTCGCTTCGTACAACGCCGGGACGCGGCCGGATCCTTCCCGGCACCGCCGTTTCCAGGCGCCGCGTTCGCGATGCGGACCCCCAAGTGTGGCCCGGCGCTCCTACTGCCGCCCACGGACGTCCTCCTGAAGTGTGACACAACACGGGCCCGGATCCGCGCGGGTGAGCACGTGAGATGCCGCTCGTCCCGTTCCGCGCGGGACATCACCGGAGGCGAGCGCCCTCGGCGCTGCCGATTTACGACTCGCGAGCCGTAATTCTGCCGAGCCCCGCCCATCCGGCCACGGCGGTGCGAACGGGGCGTGAGCGACGCGTGAACACCGAACGGGTCGCATCGGGCGTGGACGCGCCCAGTATGGTGTGCATCAGACAAGGAGTTCTCACATGCACGTGCTTGGAATCGACTTCGGAACCTCGAACACCGTCGCCGTGCTCCGCTCGGCCGACGGACGCGTACGCCCCCTGCTGTTCGACGGTGCCCCGATCCTGCCCTCGGCGGTCTACTACAACTCCGACGGCCGCATGCTCGTCGGCCGCGACGCCGAGCGCAACGCCCGCATGGACCCCGCCCGGTTCGAACCGAACCCGAAGCGCCGCATCGACGACGGGTCCCTGTTCCTCGGCACCTCCGAGATCCCGGTGCCCCAGGTCTTCGCGTACGTCCTCCAGCAGGTCGCCCTCGAGGCCCAGCGCCAGGCCGGCCAGATGCCCGGCCAGGTCCGCCTCACCCACCCCGCCCGCTGGGGCGAGCGCCGCCGCTCCATCCTCGTCGACTCCGCCCGCCTCGCCGGGCTCCCCGCCCCCCAGCTCATCCCCGAGCCCGTGGCCGCGGCCTCCTACTTCACCTCCGTGCTCGGCACCGCCGTCCCGCCCGGACGCTCGCTCGCCATCTACGACCTCGGCGGCGGCACCTTCGACGCCACCGTCGTGCGCCGCACCCAGACCGGCTTCGAAGTCCTCGCCGAAGAGGGCATCGGCGACATCGGCGGCCTCGACTTCGACCACGGCATCGTCGAGCACCTCGGCAAGACGTACGGCGCCTCCCACCCCGACGACTGGAAGCGCCTCCTCAGCCCCGCCGACGACCGCGACCGCCGCTACCGCCGCATGCTCTACGAGGACGTGCGCGGCGCCAAGGAGACCCTCTCGCGCACCGCGAGCGCCGACATCCACCTCCCCGCGCTCGAAGTGGACGCCCACCTCACCCGCGCGGAGTTCGAGGACATCGCCCGGCCGCCCCTGGAACGCACGGTCGACTGCCTCCAGAGGGCCATCAGCGCCGCCCGCATGAACCCCGCCGACCTCGTCGGCATCTTCCTCGTCGGCGGCTCCTCGCGCATCCCCGCGATCTCCCAGCTCATCCACTCCAAGCTCGGCGTGCCGCCGCAGACCTTCGAGCAGCCCGAGACCGTCGTCGTCGAAGGCGCCGTGCGCGCCGCCTCCGGCCCGGCGCCCTCCGAGCAGCCGCTGCGCCCGACCTCGGGCGGCCCCGTCTCGCCCGCGCACATGTCCGGGCCCCGCCCGCCGGTGCAGGCGCCCTCCCAGGCCCCGCAGATGCTGCCGCCCCAGACCAACTACCCGCAGCACGCGCCGGCCCCGCAGCCGGCCTACCAGCAGCCGCAACAGCAGCAGGCTCCCGTCAGGCGCCCGCTGACCCAGGAGCCGGCGGTGCTGGTGACCGGTGCGGCCGTGATCGTCCTGATCGTCATCTTCTTCGTATTGCTGTCGACGATCCTGGCCTGACGAACGCCCGGGATTCTTGAACGAGCCCTAGGGCTGTGCACCGTCGCGCCGGCTCGCCGGATCTACGGCTCCGCAAGCGTTCGCCGAGAGGCTGAGAACCCGGCGCGGCGGTTCAGTTCGCCGATCTGGCGGTCGAGCCAGTCGATCTCGGTGAGGTTCGTCGACCGGTGGATCTGCATGAGGCCCTTGCGGAAGGGTGATTCGAGCAGCTCGGGCGGGATCGGCACGCCGTTCTCGTCGAAGAACAGCTGCGCGGGCTGGTCGAGGAATTCGCGCCGGCGCGCGAGCACGAGCGCCTGCTCGCGCGGGTTCTCGAGGTGGTGCAGGAACGCGAGCATCACGTACCACTTGTTGTCGTCGGTGATGAACCCCTGCTCGGGGTCTCGAAGCCACCGCCGCAGCTGGTCGGTGCCGGTCTGGGTGATCTCGAGCATGTGGCGCGGTGCGGCGACCGACCCGGGCGCGGTGCGCCGGGTCAGGCACTGGGCGTCTTCGAGTTTCTTGATCGTGGGGTAGAGGGTCCCGTCGGCGACGGGCCGGACGTGCCCGGCGAGGCTGGCGACCCGGTTCTTGAGGTCGTAGCCGTGGAGCGGGAAGTCCCGCAGAAATCCGAGTATGGCCATCTTCAGCATGCGTCCATTATGGCAGTTAATACAAGATATATCGACTCCGAGGTAGAAAACCTCGTTGTCAGTCAACGTAATCCGTCAATTTGAAGCACGGGCACGGGCTTCGCCCGCGCACTCACCAAAAAGAGCAGGCCAAAGGAGAGCCTCCCGGTTTCGCTTGCTGAGCAGCGAAAACGGGAGGCTCGGGGGCTCTCGGTCGAGGGGGATCAGATGATGTGGAAGTACCACAGGACCAGATAGGCCGCGGCGGCGATGAAGGCGATGACCGCCAAGAGGACGAGCCATCCGGCGGCGGCCTCCATGATGCCCGGGCGGCCGCTGTCGCCGGTCGCGGCGGCGACCGGCGCCCAGACCGTCTCGTCGATGATCCGCATGGGGGCGAGGGCCTTCGCGGGCGGATACCAGGCACGCGACTGGGACTGGACCGCGGTGCGGTTGGCCGGCTGGAGACGGCCGCGCCGGTTGTAGGCGAACAGGGCCACTTCGGACTCGTCTGCGAGAGAGGCGATCTCGGTGCTCACGGGCATCGTGGTGTAGAGGCGCCGTTTGCGGTCGGGTGAGCCGGTGCCGACGATCATCGGGATGTCCGCCGCCGTGACCTCGAGTCCGGGGGCCTTGACCGCCGCGACCGTCCGCGTGGACTCGACCGTGGCCTCCCACTGCGGGCTCTCCAGGACCTCGCCCTCGACCTTGTCGAGGTGCTTGAGGTGGGCCTGAACGAGGCTCAGGAGCGCATAGGTCTGCGGCGGCACATCGGACGGCATGTTCATGAGTGGAAGTGTCACATACGGTCGCAGCCCGTTCGCCCGTGGTCAGTTCGGTTCCCGAAGGAACCCAGGTACCTCTGTGCCGGGAGGAATTCGCGGCGATTGCGTGTCTCGTTCACCGGGAATGTCGACCAGATCAAAACCTTGGAGCAGCATCGGAAAGGCGAATCGGACCTGGTCTTTCGCGAAGGTGTCTGATACCTGGTCGCCACCGCCGTGGTGGCTGGCGCCGAGCCGAATACCGACCCGGCCGATTTCCTCGGCGTTGATATGGGGATCGTCAACATCGCCACCACCTCTGAGGGCGAGGGGCTGCGCCGGTATCACGAGCGGATGGCGAAGGCCGGGCCGAGTTGCAGGCCAAGGCGACGAAGTCGGCGAAGTGGAAGCTGAAGGCCCGTGCGCGCCGGGAGGCGCGGGTGGTCAAGGACAATGTCGCCGACACGCCGCAGCCAGCGGCGGACACGAGCGGCAAACCACCGGCATCAACCACTGGTAGTTGACAAGGGCTCGATCTGGGCCCCGAGCTGCTGGAGGCGTGCGGCGAGCTGCTCGTAGCCGCGGTGGATCACGTCGACGTGCCGCAGCTCCGAGGTGCCCTGCGCGCGCAGCATCGCCAGCAGGAGCACCACGGCCGGGCGCAGCGCGGGCGGGCACACGACCTCGGCGCCCGACCACCGGACCGGTCCCTGGACGTGGAGCCGGTGCGGGTCGAGCAGCTTCACCTGCGCGCCGAGCCGGTTGAGCTCGGTCAGGTAGATCGCGCGGTTCTCGTACACCCAGTCGTGGATCATCGTCGAGCCCTCCGCGCACGAGGCGATGAGCGCGAAGAACGGCAGGTTGTCGATGTTGAGCCCAGGAAAGGGCATCGGGTGGATCTTGTCGACCGCGGCGTGCAGCGGCGAAGGGTGGACCGTGAGGTCGACCAGGCGGGTGCGGCCGTTGGCGGCCAGGTACTCGTCGCCCCTGGAGTACACCAGGCCCATCTCCTCGGCGAGGGCGAGTTCGATCTCGACGAACTCGATGGGCGTGCGGCGGACCGTGATCTCGGATTCGGTGACGATCGCGGCGGAGACGAGGCTCCAGGCCTCGATCGGGTCCTCGGCGGGCGCGTAGTCCACCGGCGTGTCGATATCGGCCACACCGTGGACGGCGACGGTGGTGGTGCCGACGCCGTCGATGCGGACGCCGAGGCGTTCGAGGTACCAGCACAGGTCCTGGACCTGGTAGTTGCAGGAGGCGTTGCGGATGACGGTGACGTCGGGGAAGCGGGCTGCGGCCATGATCGCGTTGGCGGTCACGGTGTCGCCCCGTTCGGTCAGGACGATCGAGCCGGGCGCCTCCACGTTCTCCTTGACCGTGGCGCGGTAGCAGCCCTGCGAGCGCTCGACGGAGAGGCCGAAGCGGCGCAGGGCGTTCAGGTGCGGTTCGACGGTGCGGTCGCCGAGTTCGCAGCCGCCGGCGAACGGGAGTTCGAACTGCTGGTAGTCGTGGAGGAGCGGCCCGAAGAACATGATGATGGACCGGGTGCGGCGGGCGGCCTCGGCGTCGATGCGGGAGAGGTCGAGGCGTTCGGGCGGCTGGATGCGGAGGTCCCCTTCGGTGCCGATCCACTCGTGTTCGACGCCCATGCTGGTGAGGACCCGCAGGATCCGGTTGACCTCCTCGATGCGGGCGACGCGGCGCAGCGTCGTGGGGCCGCGGTTGAGGAGGCTGGCGCACAGGAGTGCGACGCCGGCGTTCTTGGAGGTCTTGACGTCGATCGACCCGGTGAGGGCGGTGCCGCCGCGTACGCGCAGGTGGCGGGGGCCTGCAGGCTCGGCCGCGGAGACGCCGTCGTAGTCGAACATGCGGTCAGCGTAACGGAGTTCAGTGTCCTGTAGGGGCATTCGCGTTCTCTGGTTCGCCCAGCTCAGCACTGGTGTAACGCGGATGTCTTGGAGCTCAGGGCTGGGCTTCGGGGAGCGGCCCGATGCCCTCGGCGGCGCGCACCTGCTCGTCGAGGAGCTCCATGACGGCGGCGACGGCCGGGCGGCGGGCGCCGCCGCGGAGGGTGACGGCCTGGAAGTGCCGGAACGGCGTGAAGGGCCCGGAGACGGGGACGCGCACGAGGTCGAGGTGGTGGGGGAGGTCGACGAGGCGGGGGATGAGCGCCACCCCCATCTGGTGGGCGACCATGACGGCGATGACGTTCCATTCGCGGGCCTCGCCGGTCACGGTGGGGCGGAATCCGGCGTTGGAGCAGGCGGTCAGGACGTGGCGGCGGTGCATGGACCCGGGCACGCCGAGGATCCACGGCTCGCGTTCCAGGTCCCGCAGGTCGACCGCTTCGGCACCGTCGCACCAGTGCCCGCCGGGCACGACGAGGTCGAACGGGTCGTTGAACACGGTCTGCGCGTCGAAGCGGATGTCCTCCGGCGGCGGGTTGTCGGGCGTGGCCTCGACGAGCGCCAGGTCGGCCTCGCCGGCGAAGAGCAGGTCGAAGCTCTCGGAGGCCTCGGCCTCGCGCAGGCGCAGCTCGAGAGCCGGGTACCGGGCGCGGGCGGCGTCGACGAGCGGCGCCAGGAGCGTCGCGATCGCAGTGGGGAAGCCGCACAGGCGCAGCATGCCGGACGGTTCGCCTTCGGTGGCCTGGAGTTCGGCCTCGGCGAGGCGCCACATGGCCTCTATGGCGTCGATGTGAGCAAGCAGTACCTGGGCCGCCGAGGAGAGCCGCACGCCGCGCCCGACCGGTTCGAGCAGCGACACGCCGAGGTCCTTGGCGAGCAACCGGATCTGCTGCGAGGCCGCGGAAGTGGACATGTGCAGGGCTTTCGCCGCACCGGAGACGGTGCCGTGGTGGGCGATCGCCCGCAGCACGTGCAGTCTCCTGAGGTCGATCACGGTGTGGCCCCAATCGCTTAAGTATTCGCTTCACGATGAGTTTCGCAAACTAGCGTCACCAAGGTGTTGTAGCCCGGACGATTGGGACCTTAACCTCGTTATTGAGCGCGAGAAACCGTGCGCGATCGTCGCCCAGGGCGGCATCGGCCGACGCTCATCCCTGATGAATCCCGAAGCCTTGTAAGGAGGACGCGGTTATGCAGTGCTGCCCGTTTTGCGGCTGGCCCGACGACGATCCAGTGACGACCGTGTCCAAGCATAGGAGTGCTACGGGCGTGACGGTGTGGACCCGGTGCATCTGCGGTTCGCTCCAGACGCGGGTCCTGCGCGGCGCCGTCATGGAGGTCTGTGCGCGGAGCAGACCGATCGGCCACCCGGCCGCCACTGCGTAACCTCCTCGGTTCTCCTCACTTCCTTTCTTTTCGCTTCCGCTCCATCGCCGGTGCGGAGCGGCTCCTTCCTGCCTGCTTCACGTCTTCTCGAGGATTCCTCATGCACGACTTCGACATCCGCATCATGTTCCAGATCATCGGCGCGCTCCTCTACATCACCAACTTCCTGCTCCTGCAGACCCACCGCATCCACGCGACGAAGCCGGCCTCGCTGCTCCTGGTGATCTCGGCCTGCTCGATCCTGTTGACCGCGGCCATCATCGGGCACGACTGGGGCCTGATCCTCCTCGAGGGCACCTGGCTGTTCCTGGTGACCACCACCTTCGCCATCCGGCAGCGGTCGGCGCGGCGCCAGGCCGTCCTGGAGCGCGAGGCGGAAGCCTCGGCCGTCATGCCGGTCCGCTCGGCCCCGGTCGTCGAGCCGGTGCACGCGCCTGTGGCGCGCGAGCTCGAACTGGCGGGTGCGGCCGCGTAAGGCCGACGGCCGGTTAGGCTCGGGGCGTGGCAATCCGAGTGCTGATCGCAGACGACCAGGAGATGGTCCGGGCAGGGTTCCGGGCCATCATCGACGCCCAGCCCGACATGGAAGTGGTGGCCGACGCCCCCGACGGGGTGATAGCGGTCTCCGAGGCGCGGCGGCTCAAGCCCGACGTGTGCCTCTTCGACATCCGCATGCCGAGGCTCGACGGACTCGAGGCGACGCGCACGCTCCTCGCGGGCGGCAACGGCACGGGCCCCCGCATCGTCGTGGTCACCACGTTCGACACCGACGAATACGTGTACGGGGCCCTGCGCTCGGGCGCGACCGGGTTCCTGCTCAAGGACTCCGGACCCACGCTCCTGGTCGAGGCGGTCCGCGCCGCCGCGAGCGGGGAGTCGCTCATCTCGCCGTCGGTCACCGTGCGCCTCCTGGAGCGGCTCACCGACCCGGTCCCCGAGGGGCCGAAGGCGACGCACGTGCTGACCGAACGCGAACTCGACGTCGTCGAACTGGTGGCGCGCGGCAAGACCAACGCAGAGATCGCCGAGACGCTCTTCGTCTCCGTCTCTACGGTGAAGACCCACCTCGAGGCCGTCAGAGCCAAACTCGGGGTCCGCAACCGCGTGGGCATCGCGGCGTGGGCCTGGGAGCACGGCGTCGTGGGCTGACATGCACACCATCGCCGTCGCCCGATCCGAGACCGAGACCGTCGTCAACCGGTCCCGGTTCATCTGCACGCTCTACCGGGTCACGACCGATGCTGAAGCGCGCGAACGCATCAGCGCCCACCGCAGGGCCAACTGGGACGCCACCCACAACTGCACCGCCTACGTCCTGGACGAGGGCCGAGCGGCCCGCTCCAACGACGACGGGGAACCGGCCGGGACCGCCGGGGTCCCGATGCTCGAAGTACTGCGCGGCCGCGACCTCACCGACGTGCTCGCGGTCGTCACCCGCCACTTCGGCGGCGTGAAACTCGGGGCGGGCGGCCTCGTGCGCGCTTACGGCGCCGCCGTCTCGGCCGCGATCGACGCGGCAGGCACGGTCGCGCTGGCGAACTGGCAGCGGCTCTCGGTGCGCGTGGACTACGGCCTGGCCGGGAGCCTCGAAGGGCTGCTGCGGCTGCGCGAGGACGTGCGCCTGGTCAACGTCGCCTTCGGCGCGGAAGTGGTCTTCGACCTCGGGTGCGCGGACGCGGAACTGCTGGTCGACTGGCTCGCGTCCCAATCGGCGGGCGCCGCCGAGGTGGAGCCTGCGGGCACGCTCCGGGTGGAGTTGTAACATCAGCATTGTGACCGATAACAAGACCACTGCGTCGAGCGCGCTCCCGAACCCCTTCATCCTCGAGCGCGCCGACCCCCAGATCACCCGGCACACCGACGGCCGCTACTACTTCACCGCCACGGTCCCGGCCTACGACCGGATCGTGCTGCGCGGCGCGGACACCCTGCTGGGGCTGCGCGACACCGAAGAGACGACCATCTGGGTCCAGCACCCCGAAGGCGCCATGGGCTCGCACATCTGGGCGCCGGAACTGCACTGGATCGACGACGCCTGGTACGTGTACTTCGCCGCCGGCGAGGCCGAGTCGGCGACCGCCGACGTCTGGCGCATCCGCATGTACGTCCTGGAGAACCGCAACCCGAACCCGCTGGTCGGGGAATGGACCGAGAAAGGCCAGATCGAGACGCCGATCGACTCGTTCTCCCTCGACGCGACCACATTCGCCCACAACGGGACCCGCTACCTGTGCTGGGCCCAGCACGACCCCGGCCTCGAAGGCTCCAACACCAGCCTGTTCCTCGGTGAACTCGCGAACCCCTGGACGCTCAAAGGCGAGCCCGTCGAGCTCTCCCGCCCCGAACTGCCCTGGGAGACCATCCGCTTCGCCGTCAACGAGGGCCCTTACGCGATCGTGCGCAACGGGAAGGTCTTCATCACCTACTCGGCCTCCGGCACCGGCGCCGAGTACTGCATGGGCCTGCTCACCGCCGACGCCGATGCCGACCTGCTCGACCCGGGCGCCTGGACCAAGCACCCCGTCCCGGTCTTCACCACCAGCGAGGCCAACGGCATCTTCGGAACCGGCCACAACGCCTTCACCGTGGACGAGGACGGAAACGACCTCCTGGTCTTCCACGCCCGCGCGTACGAGGAGATTGTCGGCGACCCGCTCGACAACCCCGACCGGCACTGCCGCGTCCAGCCGTTCGGCTGGAACGAGGACGGCACCCCCGACTTCGGGCAGCCCCTGCCCGAGAACTAGTCGTCGGTGCTGCGGCGCAGCTTCTTGACGTCCGAGCGGCGGCGTTTGTCCTCCAGACGCCGCCGTTTCGCTCCCTTCGAGGGCTTCGTGGCCCGCCGCGTGGGCGGCGGCGCGGCGATCGCCCGCCGCAGCAGCTCGGCGAGCCGCTCCATGGCGGCCTCGCGGTTGCGCAGCTGCGAGCGGAACTCGGACGCGGCGATCACGACTGCCCCGTCCACCACCCGGTCTCCCAGGCGCGCAAGCGCTCTTTCGATGAGCGCCGGCGGCAGCGTCTTCGTCCCGGCGATGTCGAACACCAGCTCCACGCGCGAGTCGGTGGTGTTGACCCCCTGCCCGCCCGGGCCCGAGGACCGCGAGAAGCGCCACCGCAGTTCACTGTCGGGGATGGCGATGGTCTCGGTGACTTGGACGGGCATGGTGGTCTCTCAGAGGTCGAGGGCGGTGCGGGCCCAGCGTACGAGCATGTCGAAGATCGGGCGGCGCCGCTGGAGCACCGCTTCGTCTTCGGCGGCATCGTAGTCGGCGCTGGCGATCGATTCGCCTGCGGCGAGGCGGGTGAGCATCGCCGGGGCGAGCCAACAGTACTTGGCGGCGCCGGTGGCGGCGATGGCTTTTCGGGTGGCGGCCTCGTCGCGGTGTCCGGCTTCGGTGAGTCCGGCGAGGTAGGCGTCGGTGAGGGCGGTCTCGGTCTCGGCGAGGCGCTCGACGGGCTGGAGGCCGTCGAAGAAGGTGTCGGCGATGAGGTTCGCGAGGTCTTCGCCGACGGCACCGCGGCCGGTGAAGGACCAGTCGAGGAGGACCGGTGCGCCACTGCGCTGGACGAGGTTCATGGGCCAGACGTCGAGGTGGCAGATGGTCTGCGGGAGGTCTTCGGCGACGGTGAAGAGGTCGGTGCGGCGCTCCCAGATCAGGCGCAGGCCCTCGCGGGTGTCCTTCTGCCAGTGGGCGGCCGCGGCCGGGTGGCCCCACGGTATGTCGGGGAAGTCGCGGCGGCCCGCGTACTGGCGCAGGAAGCGGCGCGAGTGCCAGGGCTGCTCGGGCGTGTCGCGATGCAGCGCCTGGACAGTGCCCAGGCGATGTGCGAAGTCGGCGAGCATCGGCACGGTCCAATGGCGGCCGTGGACGCCGTCGACGGCTTCGAGCCACAGCTCGCGACTGCCGTCGGGGCGCTCGCCCGCGGCGAGGAGCGCGGGCGCGCCGATCCCGGATTCCAGGCCGTATGCGGCGGCGAACCCCGAGGTGTAGGCGAGGTATTCGCGCGGCCAGTGGTTCCAGTGCCGGGGGTCGTCGGAGGCCTCCCAGTGCGCGTAGCCGTCGCCGCCTGGGGTGAGGTGCTTGAGGATCGCGTCCCCGCCGGGCCCGGAGACCCGCCAGATGCCGCCGGTGGCCTGGTTGCCGGTGTTGTGCTGGAGCGCGGCGACAGTGCGGACCGGTGCGCCGATGGGGGAGTGGAGCGGGTCGGAGAGCACCGGCCGATTCTGCCACTTGATGCACTGCGGCGCGAGGCGATAAGCGGCCGAGGAGTTCGGTGAGCCACTCGCTCGCGATGCCTTCGTTGTCCGCATAGCCGTCGCGGTTGTCGTTGCGGTCGCTGCTGCACGGACCGGGATCGGTGTCGCAGGAGCGGACATCGAAGGCGACGGCGGTGCGCAGTGGCTGCGGTGCGTGGTTCGCCGCGTTGAACACGGACCAGGAGGCCAAGGGGACCAAGGCGGTGTCGTAGTACGGCTCGAGGGCGGTGATGTCGTCGAAGTCGTCGTCGTCGACGGAAGTGCAGGCCGGAAGGACCAGCCGGTTCTCCAGCGGGTAGGCCGGGGAGCCGACGTGCGTCGGCTCTGGCCCGCTCCGGTGCTGGGCGGGGTCCTGGTACCGGTCGCTGAGGTGGAGGTCGTCGAGGCCGATGTAGACACTGGGTTCGCTCGCGCATTCCGCTGTGGTCTGCGGTTGGGAAGACCTTGAGTTCGGGCCCCACAGGCCGGTGTCGTAGGAGTTGCCGGTTTCGAGGCCGAATCCGTAGTAGTCGACCAGGGTCGGATCGGCGAAGGCGGCCGCGTCGAGGTTGGCGGTCTGGGTGATGAACAGGTGGTCGGGGCGCCATTCGCCGGTGGGTTCGCCGGGCGGTTCGTGCAGGTCGGCGCGGGAGCAGACCTGGAGGGTGGTGCTGTCCGATGAGACCGCGGCCGCGACCGTCAGGGAGGCGTTGAGACAGCCGATACCGTCCGCGGTCGTGGACTCCATGGCGATGGCGAGTCGGTGGCCGGTGCCCAGGCCGTCCTCGTAGATCTCGACCCGGACGTTCGCGACCGTCAGCGTCGGGTCCCATACCAGGTCGAGGAGCATGCCTTCGGCGCGCAGTTGCGCCGTGCGGGCCCCGGTCGGATCGGCGATGCCTTCGAAATCGCCGGGGAAGGCGGCGGCGTCGAAGGCGGTTTCGAGGTCGGCGGCGGTCCACTCGAAGCGGTCGCTCGTGGTCGGGGCCAGGCCGCGGGTGGTGTCCCAGGCGGCGGTCCAGTCGGTCACCGAGGCGGTCATGGAGAGGGCGACGGCGAGGACCGCGGTCCATCTGGCACGCACCGGTGGGCCGTTGAGGGCGTCAAATGGGAGGAGTCGGGGCATCCGGTGATGCTACCGACTCCTCGAATCCCTTGTGGCCCAAAGTTAGTCGGTGAAGTCCTCCAGGGTCATGACCACGGTGCCGGTCTCGTCTGAGGCGTCGAGGTCGACCTTGAAGGTCATGGCCCAGTCCTTGTCGCCGGCCGGGTCGTCGATGGTCTGGCGGACAGTCCAGGTCCGGCCGTCCTTGGTGATGTCGAGGAACTCGTTGCCGCGGGCGGCGCCGGCGGTGCCGATGTCGTCGTGGGCCTGGAAGTACCGCTCCAGGGCCGTGTCCCATTTGGAGACGGGCCAGCCGGTCTCCAACGCGGCCAAGGCGTCGAGGCGGTCGGCGGCGGCGAGTTCGACATGGCGGAACGCGGCGTTGCGCACCGCGATGGTGAACGCTCGCTCGTTGTCGGTGAAGGCCCTGTTGGGGCGGCCGGTGTCGAGGTTCTCGTCTTCGGCCGGGTTGGTGAGCTGCTCCCACTCGTTGATGAGCGAGGAGTCGGTCTGGCGGATCGTCTCGCCCAGCCAAGCGGTGAGGTCGTCCAACTCTGGCCCGCCGGTGTCCTCGGGCAGGGTCTGGATCAGGGCCTTGTAGGCGCTGGAGAGGTACCGCAGCAGGAGGCCTTCGCCGCGCTGGATCCCGTAGAGGCCGATGTACTCGCCGAAGCTCATGCGGCCCTCCCAGATCTCGCGGAGGATCGACTTGGGCTCGAGCTGGTAGTCCGCGGCCCACGGGTGGCTGGTCCGGTAGGCGCTGAACGCCTCTTCGAGGAGCTCGGCGAGCGGCTTCGGGTAGTCCACTTCGGTGTCTTCGAGCTGGTTCATGCGGTCGTAGTAGTCGAGGCCGTCGGCCTTCATCGCCTCGATCGCCGCGCCCTTGGCCTTACTGCGCTGGGCGGCGAGGATCTGGCCGGGGCCCTCGAGGGTCGACTCGACGATGGAGACGACGTCCATCGGGTAGTCGTCCGACTCGGTGTCCAGCAGTTCCAACGCCGCCAACGCGAACGGGGCCAAGGGCTGGTTGAGCGCGAAGTGGTCGGGCATGTCGACGGTGAGCTTGACCTTGCCGCCGTCGATGACGATGATCCCCGCCTCGCGGAGGGTGCGGGCGATGGTGAGCGCGGTGCGCGCCATCTTCAGCTGCGTGGCCCGGTCGGCGTGGGAGTCCTCGATCAGCGTGCGCACGTGCTCGAAGGTGTTGCCGGGCCGGGCGAGCAGGTTGATGAGCATGGCGTGGGTCATGCG
Source organism: Glycomyces rhizosphaerae (assembly GCF_042647865.1). Lineage (NCBI taxonomy): Bacteria > Bacillati > Actinomycetota > Actinomycetes > Glycomycetales > Glycomycetaceae > Glycomyces > Glycomyces rhizosphaerae. The sequence continues at coordinate 60,409 of NZ_JBHRWO010000013.1, read as the reverse complement.
CATCCGCGACTGCAGCGGCTCCGGAGGCGCCTCGGAGAGGGACGCGAAGGTCTCGTCGGACCAGCCGACGAAGCCCTCGGGGGCCTTCTTCTTCGCCATCTTCTTGCGCTTCTTGGGGTCGAGCCCGAACTTCTGCTGGGCCTTCTCGTTCTCGATGACGTGGTCGGGGGCCTCGCAGACGACGAAGCCCTCGGTGTCGAACCCGGCCCGGCCCGCGCGTCCGGCGATCTGGTGGAACTCGCGGGAGCGCAGGCGGCGGGTGCGGCGGCCGTCGTACTTGGCGAGGCCCGTGAAGACGACGGTGCGGATGGGCACGTTGATGCCCACCCCGAGGGTGTCGGTGCCGCAGATGATCTTGAGCAGGCCCTGCTGGGCGAGGCGCTCGACCAGGCGGCGGTACTTGGGGAGCATCCCGGCGTGGTGCACGCCGATGCCGGAGCGCACGAGCCGCGCGAGGGTCTGGCCGAACTTGGTGGTGAACCGGAACCCGCCGAGCGCCGCACTGATCGCGGCCTTGGCGTCCTTGTCCACGAGGTTCAGGCTTGACAGCGCCTGGGCCGTGTCCAGGGCGGCGGCCTGCGTGAAGTGCACGAGGTACGCCGGAGCCCGGTTGTTGTTCACGAGGTTCTCGACGGTCTCGTGCAGCGGGGTCTTGCGGTACTCGTAGTGCAGCGGCACGGGCCGGGTCGCGGAGGCGATGAGCGCGGTCTCGCGGCCGGTGCGGCGGGTGAGGTCGGTCTGGAAGAACTCGGTGTCGCCGAGGGTGGCGGACATGAGCGTGAACTGGGCGCGGTGGAGTTCGAGCAGGGGCACCTGCCAGGCCCAGCCGCGGTCGGGTTCGGCGTAGAAGTGGAACTCGTCGGCCACGACCGAGTCGCAGTCGAGCGCCGCGCCTTCGCGGAGCGCGAGGTTCGCGAGGATCTCCGCGGTGCAGCAGATCAAGGGCGCGTCGGGGTTGACGGCGGCGTCGCCGGTGAGCATGCCGACGTTCTCGTGCCCGAACTGCTCGCACAGCTCGAAGAACTTCTCCGACACCAGCGCCTTGATCGGCGCGGTGTAGAAGGAGGTGCGCTGGTTCGCGAGCGCGTTGAAGTGCGCGGCGGCGGCGATGAGTGACTTGCCGGAGCCGGTGGGGGTGGCGATGATGGTGTTCTGGCCGGTGCAGATGGCCAGGAGGGCCTCTTCCTGGTGCTCGTAGAGGACGATCCCGGAGTCCTCGGCCCATTGGGCGAAGGCCGTGTAGACGTCGTCGGGTTCGGGCGTGTTCGAGTCTGGCAGGTAGTCGATGAGGCTCACGGGGTTCAATGGTGCCCGTTCACCTGGCCGGTCGGCCAGCCGGGGGGCTAAACGTCATAGGTGACGAGGACGGGGGCGTGGTCGGACCAGCGCTGGTCGTGGGCGGCGGCGCGGTCGACCCAGGCTTTGCGGGCTTTGGCGGCGAGGCCGGTGGTGGCGATGTGGAGGTCGATGCGCCAGCCGGCGTCGTTGTCGAAGGCGCGGCCGCGGTAGGACCACCAGGAGTAGGGGCCTTCGACGCCGGGGTGGAGGGCGCGGACGACGTCGACGAAGGTGCCGGTGGCGTAGAGGTCGGTGAGCCAGGCGCGTTCGTTGGGGAGGAAGCCGGCGGTCTTCTTGTTGGATTTCCAGTTCTTGAGGTCGGCTTCGGCGTGGGCGATGTTCCAGTCGCCGCAGACGAGGAGTTCGCGGCCGTCGGTTTGGGCTTTCTCGGCGGCTTCGGCGAGGTAGTCGGCGAAGACGGTCATGAAGCGTTCCTTCTCGACCTGGCGGGGGGTGTCGGTTTCGCCTGAGGGGAGGTAGAGGCTGGCGACGGTGAGGCCGGGGAGGTCGACTTCGGCGTAGCGGCCGTGGTCGTCGAATTCGGCGCCGAAGCCGATGCGGGCGGTTTCGGGTTCGGTGCGGGTGAGGACGGCGACGCCGGCGCGTCCTTTGGCGACGGTGGAGGGGGCGATGTGCCAGTGCCAGCCGCCGGCTTCGAGGACTTCGGCGGGGATCTGGGTGTGGTCGGCGCGGACTTCTTGGAGCAGCACCACGTCTGCTGTGGTCTGTTCGAGCCAGGGGACGATGCCCTTCTTGGCGGCGGCTCGGATTCCGTTGACGTTGGCGGTGGCGATGGTGCGCATCGGCCCAGCCTAACGCGGCCGTGGTGGCTCGGCTGGCCGCGGCGCGACGGGGTGTGGCGGAGGTCTGGCGGGAGGGACCTGGTGCGGTCGGGGGGACCCCATAGACTGCTGTCATGACATCGGGGGCGGGCGTGCGAGTGCCGTGGGGCGGTTCATGGGTGCGGGGGTTCGCGGCCGTGCTGGCCGTGGTCTGCGCGGCGTTGGCGCTGCCTCCTGCGGCGGTGGCGGCCGAGGAGGACGAGGTCGCCGGGATCATCGTGTTCGGTGTGCCGGGTTTGGCGTGGACGGACATTGATGCGTCGGTGACGCCGCATCTGTGGGCGATGGCGGGTTCGGGTGCGTCGGCGTCGATGAGTGTGCGCACGATCGGGTCGTGGACGTGCCCGGAGGCGGGCTGGTTGAGTCTGGGGGCCGGTGAGCGTGCCGGTGGTGCGGCGCCGCGGGATGCGCAGTGCGCGGCGCAGTCGCAGTTGCCGGCGCCGGTGGAGGACGGGTCCGGTTGGTCGGTCGGGGGTTGGGACGCGATCGTCGAGGCGAACGAGTCGTTCAACTACGGGGCGCGGCTGGGTTCGTTCGCGGATGCGGTGGCCGAGATGGCCCTCCAGCAGCAGGCGGCCGCGGTTGAGGCGGAGACTGCCGGGGAGCCGGTGGTCGAGCCTGATCCGGGTGCGTGCGTGGCTGGGATCGGTGACGGTGCGGCGCTGGCGGCGGCGGACACGGAGGGCCGGATCTCGTTCTGGGCCCCGGAACTGGCGGCGCTCGGTGATGCGATGGCGGCGTGCGATGTGGTGATCGTGGACCCGGGTGTGGTCATCGGGGACACGGCCGATGAGGCGCCTGACACGGGCACCGACTACGACCAGCTCGGTGAGGACGACATCGGTGTGGGCACCGATGAGCCTTCCGGGGAGATCGACACCGGTGAGATCGAGCCTGAGGCCGACGCGGTGCGCGCCCGTGCCGCGGCGGCGGCTGACGCCGCCGTGGGCGAGGTCGAGGCGGCGCTGCCGGAGGATTGGCGTCTGCTGGTCGCGGGTGTCGCGGATGCTTCGGCGCCGTCGGCGTTGCATCCGGTCCTGTATTCGGGTGCGGGTGTCGAGGTGGGGGAGTTGACTTCGGCGACCACGGGTCGCGACGGGTATGTGCAGTTGGTGGACCTGACGGCGACGGCGCTGGCCTCGGTCGGCGCGGAGGTGCCGGCGACGGTGGCGGGTGCGGCGGTGACGGTCCTGCCCGATGAGAACCGCACGAGCGGTGACGCGGTGGCGCAGGGCATCGACGAGACGGCCGCGTCGCAGTCGGTCATCGATGTCAGTTTCATCTTCTATTCGGTCCTGTCGGGGCTGGGGGTCATCGGTGTCGTCGCGGCCGTGTGGCTGCTGTGCGGCGATGACCGGTACCGGGGCTTGGCGCGGACGGTGTGCCTGGCGGTGGCGTCGATCCCGGTCGCGGGTGTCGCGGCCGGTATCCCGCATTGGTGGCGGGCCGACAACCCGGTCTTGGCGTTCTGGGCGCTCATCGCCGCGGGTGTCGCGGTCTTGACCGTTGCCGCTTCGGTGCCGTGGATGCGGCGGGGTGCGCGGGCGACGCTGCTGGTCGCCGGGGTCTGCGCGGCTTTGATCGCCGTCGACCAGGTGTCGGGGGCGACGTGGCCGCTGCACACGCCGATGGGGTACACGGCGCAGGCCGGGGCCCGGTTCACCGGGCTCGGGAACTACGCCTTCAGTGTGTTCGCCGCCGCGGTGATTCTGCTGGTGGCGTTCCTGCCGTGGAGGGGCCGTGCCCGCGTGTGGGGGCCGATCGCTATCGGCGTGTGCGCCGTCGTCATCGTCGGCGCCCCGACTCTCGGGCGGGACATGGGCGGGACGCTCACTCTCGTCGCCGCGGGGATCTTGTGCTGCCTGAAACTGTGGGGCCGGAAGCTTTCGCTGGGTGCGCTCGCGTTGGCGGGTGGTATCGCCCTCGGCGTGTTCGCGATCGGCGGGTTCCTGGACTACCTGCGGCCGCAGGAGGACCAGACCCACTTGGGCCGGTTCGTGGGCTCGGTCCTGGACGGCACCGCGATGAACATCCTCATCCGCAAGGCCGACGCCGCCCTGGGCACGATCGGGCGGCCGTTGACGTGGATCTCGCTGGCCGCGCTCATCGGCGCGATCATCATCTGGCGCAAGCGGGGCCCGATCCGCTCCGACCGGGTCGCGGCCGCCGCGATCGGGTTGAGCACCGTGGCCGTCCTCGGCGCGGTCGTCAACGACTCCGGCATCGCCGTCACCGGGTTCACGACCGCCCTCGGTTTCGGGCTCCTCGCGGTCGCCGTCGGACCCCGCACCGAGCGTGCTCAACCGGCCACACCGGACTCTGTGGCAACGGCTCCTACCAGCGGAAACTGACCCGCGCACCCCGGGTCCGCCGACCGCGGACCCGGCGGCGGGTATCGTGAGGCCCATGCGCGTGGCCACGTGGAACATCAACTCGCTCAAAGCCCGCCTCGAGAGGCTCCTGGCCTGGCTCGAGACCGCCGAGCCGGACGTGGTCTGCCTCCAAGAGCTCAAATGCGCCGACGCGGACGTCCCGGTCGCGGCCCTCGCCGCCGCCGGGTACGAGACCGCCGCCTGGGGCACCGGCCGCTGGAACGGCGTCGCGATCCTCTCCCGGGTCGGGATCGCGGACGTGCGCCGCGGCATCAACGACCAGCCCGTCTTCGGCGACGAGGCCGAACCGCGGGCGATCACCGCCACGTGCGGGCCCGTGCGCGTCCAATCGCTGTACATCCCCAACGGCCGTGACGTCGCCGACCCGCACTTCCCGTACAAGCTGGCGTTCCTCAAGGCCCTCGCCGCCGACGCCGAGGCCGACATCGCCGGCGACCTCCCGTTCGCCGCCCTCGGCGACTACAACATCTGCCCCACCGACGACGACGTCTGGGACATCGACGAATGGCCCGGCACCACACACGTCACCAAGGACGAACGGGACGCGCTCGCCGCCGTGGCGGCCGCGGGCCTCACCGAGGTCTACCCCCGCGCCCTCAAATACGACGTGCCGTTCACCTTCTGGGACTACCGCAACCTCGACTTCCCCAAGAACCGCGGCCTGCGCATCGACCTCGCGCTGGTCAACCCCGCCTTCAAGGCGGCGGTCACCGACGCTTACGTCGACCGGAACGAACGCAAAGGCAAAGGCGCCTCCGATCACGCCCCGCTCGTGATCGACCTCGATCTGTAAACCGGCCACCGCCCTGCCAGGGCGGCGCCCCGACCCTTCGGAAGGCCAGACCTCCACCCGTGCGCACCAAGATCCTCCCCGCTGTGCTCCTCGTCCTGCTCGTCGCGTTCTTCCCGACGCCGGCCGCGGCCGAACCCGATGAGGAGACCCTCGAAGCCGACCTCACCGCGGCCATCGAAGCCGTCGCCGACGCGCAGGACGAGGTCGACGCCGCCAACGCCCGCGCCGCCGAACTCGAGACCAAGATCGGCGAGACGCAGGCGCTGTTCGACGAACTCACGACCGACCTCAACGAGTACGCCGTCTACCTCCACACCGAGGGCGACCTGCAGACCACCAACGCGATCCTCGGCGCCGAGAACAGCAGCGACCTGGTCGACATCATGACCTACACCGGGTTCCTCGGCGACGAGCGCGCCGCGCTCATGACCGACGCCGGCGCCCTCCTCGACCAGCTCGAAGCCGAGCGGGCCGCCCACGCCGACGAGGTCGAGGCCGCGAACGCGGCCCTCGAGGAATCCGAGAAGGCCGTCGAAGACCTCGAAGAGGAACTCGAAGAGCTCCAGGCCGAGAACGCCTCCGGGCCCGGCTCCGACGGCGGCGCCCCCGCGGCCGAGGGCTACGACGGCGACGGGGGCGGCTGCACCGAGGACGACCCCACCACCTCCGGGTGCCTGACCCCGCGCACCCTCCACATGTACAACGAGACGCTCGAGGCGGGCTTCGACCACTACGTCTCCTGCTACCGCTCCGGCGGCTCCGGCGAGCACCCCCTGGGCCGCGCCTGCGACTGGGCCGCCGACGAATCCGGGTTCCAGAACGAAGACGCCACCGGCGACGACAAGACCTACGGCGACCAGCTCGCCTCCTGGTACGTCAACAACGCCGACGCGCTCGAAGTCGAATACGTCATTTGGTACAACGAGTTCTGGTCGCCCTCAAGCGGATGGAAGTCCTACACCGGAGGCAACGGCGACCCCGCCTCGGACCACACCAACCACGTCCACGTCTCCATGCGATAAGGAAACCCCGCCATGATCCGCACCCATTACCTCAGCGCCGCCCGCACCGGCCTCGCCCTGCTCGCCGACGATGCGGTCGCGAAGGCCTGGACCGAAGCGTCCGCCCTCGAGGGCTTCACCGTCGGCGGTCTCGCCACCCACCTCGCCCAGCAGATCACCTCCGTGACCGCCGCCCTCGACGCCGACTACACCGGCAAGGAGGTCATCGGCCTGTTCGAGCACTACGACGGCGCCGCCTGGCTCGCCGCGGACATCGACAACGACTACAACACCGGGATCCGCGACGGCGGCGAAACCGGTGCGCAAGCCGGACACGCGGCCGTCCTCGCCGAAGCCACCGCCGGCCTGGAGACCCTTGCGCAGCGCCTCCCCGACACGCCTCCCGGCACGGTCTCGGGCAACCCGCGCTGGTCGTACGCGACGCCGCTCGGCGCCTTCCTGCGCACCCGCGTCCTCGAACTGGTCGTCCACGCCGACGACCTCGCCGTGTCCGTCGGCATCGACACCCCCGCGTTCGACCAGGAGTCGTTCGAGATCGCGACCCGGATCCTCGCCCGCCTCGCCGCGAAACGCCACGGCCAGGCGAACCTCGTGCGCGCGCTCGCCCGCACCGAACGCGCCCCGGAGACCATCAGCGGTCTGTGACACCGCGCCCAGGGCCGTGGCCGGCCCGCGCTCGGTGTGCTACCGTTCGGCCCATGTCTACGGCAGTTCGTTGGTATCGGCGCTTTACGCCGGCTCCGGGTGGAGCCAGGCGGCGCTCGCGCTGACCGACGAACACACCCGGAGCCAGCAAGGCAGCGACACGAGTCGCTGCCTTTCGTCGTCAGGCGGGCCGGCACCGGGGGACAGACCACGAGTGGACAGGACCCGCCTCGCAACACAGATGGGAACCGCACTCGATGACCACGTCCGCCGGCCGATCACCGCAGACCAACGACCTGCGCGTCACCGCATTCCAGCCCCTCGTCGCCCCGGCAGTCCTGCGCGCCGAGCTCCCGCTCGGCCCTGACCGCGCCGCGCTCGTCGAACGCACCCGGCACGAGATCAAGGACGTCCTCGACGGCTCGGACGACCGACTCCTGGTCGTCGTCGGCCCCTGCTCCGTGCACGATGCGGCCGCCGCCAAGGACTACGCCCAACGCCTCGCCGCCGCCGCGGCCCCGCTCGGCGACGACCTGCTGGTCGTCATGCGCGTGTACTTCGAGAAGCCCCGCACCACCGTCGGCTGGAAGGGCCTCATCAACGACCCGCACCTCGACGGCACCCACGACGTCGAACTCGGCCTGCGCCTGGCCCGACGCGTGCTCCTCGACGTCCTCGACACCGGCCTGCCGGTCGGCTGCGAGTTCCTGGAACCGACCAGCCCCCAGCACATCGCCGACGCGGTCTCGTGGGGCGCGATCGGCGCGCGCACCACCGAGTCCCAGGTGCACCGCCAGCTCGCCTCGGGCCTGTCGATGCCCGTGGGCTTCAAGAACACCACCGACGGCGACCTGACCTCCGCGATCGACGGCTGCCGGGCTGCGGCCGGCGACCATGTGTTCTTCGGCGTGGACGAGGACGGGCGCGCCTCGATCGTCTCCACCTCCGGCAACCCCGACTGCCACATCATCCTGCGCGGCGGGCGGGGCGGCCCGAACTACGGGCGGGGCGACATCCGCGACGCGCTGGCGCTCCTGGCCAAGCACGACATGCCCGAGCGCCTCGTGGTCGACGCCAGCCACGCCAACTCCGGCAAGGACCACATCCGCCAGGCCGAGGTCGTGCGCGAGATCGCCGCGCGCATCGGCGCGGGGGAGCGGGGCATCGCCGGCCTGATGATCGAGAGCTTCATCGAGCCCGGCCGCCAGGAGCCCGGCCCCCTCGAGACCCTCGACTACGGCAAGTCCGTGACCGACGCGTGCGTCGGCTGGGGCGAGACCGAGGCGCTCCTGGGCGAACTCGCCGCAGCCGTCCGCCAGTCCCGCGACTGACCGACGCGAAAAGGGCCCCCAGCTCGATGCTGGGGGCCCTTTCGCGTTGCGCCGCTAAGCGATGCGGATGGTGTTCCAGCTCATCGCGGGCAGTTCGACGAAGGCGACGCCGTCCTTGAGGGTGACGTCGCCGTTCGCGACCGGGGCCACACGGGTCTGGTCGGCGAGGGTGTTCTTCGCGTTCGGGTCGGCGTCGGTCAGCGTCGAGCACGACACGTCCGCGAGGCCGCCGAGCGAACCCAGGTCGATCTCGAGCGTCATCGGCGTCTCGAGGTCGCGGTTGACCGCGAAGACGGTGTACGTGCCGTCCTCGTTCGCCACCGCCACCGAGTGGAGGGCGTCGACGCTGCCGTACTTCTCGGTCGCGAACGCCGGGGAGTCGGCGTTGACGCGCAGGACCTTGCCGCGCCCGAACTTCGAGGCGTCGGCGAACGGGAAGAACGTGGTCTGGCGCCACGCCGGCCCGCCCGGCTCGGTCATGATCGGGGCGATCACGTTGACCAGCTGCGCCAGGCACGCGGCGGTGACCCGGTCGCAGCGGCGCAGCAGCGTGATCATCAACGAGCCGAACACGACCGCGTCCATCGCCGAGTACACGTCCTCGAGCTGGCGCGGCGCGACGGCCCACGGCACGTCCCGCTCACCGGTCGGCGCGTCCTGATACCAGACGTTCCACTCGTCGAAGGAGATGTTGATCTTCTTGTCGGTCTTGAGCTTCGCGCCGACCGCGTCGGCGGTCGCGGTGACGCCGTCGATGAACAGCTCCATGTCCTGCGCACTGGCCATGAAGGACTTGAAGTCGCCGTCGCGCGGCTGGTAGTAGGCGTGGGCGGAGATGTAGTCGACCGACTCGTAGCAGTTGGCGAGCACCTCGGCCTCCCACGCGCCGAACTCCGGCATGCCCCGGCTCGAGGACCCGCACGCCACGAGGTCGAGCTCGGGGTCGATGTAGCGCATCGACCGCGCCACCTGGTCGGCCGTGCGGCCGTACTCGTGGGCGGTCTTCTGGCCGATCTGCCAGGGCCCGTCCATCTCGTTGCCCAGGCACCACAGCTTGATGCCGTAGGGCTCCTCGTCGCCGTGTGAGCGGCGCAGATCGGACCAGTACGTGCCGCCGGGGTGGTTGGCGTATTCGAGCAGGTCCAGGGCCTCCTGCAGGCCGCGGGTGCCGAGGTTCACGGCCATGTTCGGCTCGACGCCGACGGTGCGGCAGAACTTCATGAACTCGCTGAGCCCGAACTGGTTGGTCTCGGTGGTGCCCCACGCGAGGTCCAGGCGCCGCGGCCGGTCCTCCTTGGGGCCCGTGCCGTCCTCCCAGCGGTAGCCGGAGACGAAGTTCCCGCCGGGGTAGCGGACCATCGTCGGGCCCAACTCGGTGATGAGGTCGAGGACGTCCTGGCGCAGGCCGTCCTCGTTCGCGCTGGCGTGATCGGGCTCGTAGATGCCGGTGTAGACGCACCGCCCCAGGTGCTCGACGAAGGACCCGAACAGCCGCTCGGGCACGTCGGCGACGGTGAAACGCGGATCGAACTCGATGCGCGCGCTGTGGTGCTCGGGCATAATCGCCTCCCAGAAGGGTTGGTTGTCATCGCTCACCGGCAGCCCAGCGGTGTGTTACGACACCCCGCCAGGCCGGTTTCGCAGACGCTACCAGATCCGAGCTTTACCGTTACAGCAGCGGTTCGGGGCGCGCCTCAGAGCGCCTGAGCGGTCGAGGCCCGCGCGACCAGTTCCGGCTGGAACACCACGTTGCGGTGCGTGTGGCCCTCGCCCTCGCTGATCTCGTCGAACAACAGCTGCGCCGCCGTGCGGCCCAGCTGCGAGCGCGGCTGGCGGATCGAGGACAGCGGGACGGCGGCGGCCGCGGCGAAGTCGATGTCGTCGTAGCCGATGATCGCGCACTCGTGGGGGACCTTCACCCCGTGCATCGTCAACGCCTGCAACGCACCCAGTGCCACGAGGTCGTTGGCGCAGAACATCGCGGTCGGACGCTCGGCGAGGCCGAGCATCTGCTCGACCGCTTCGCGGCCCGCGGCGAAGTTGAGCCCGGCGGTCGTGAAGACCTCCAAGGCGACGCCCTGCTCCTCGCACACGTCGCGGCAGCCGGCGAGGCGGTCGGCGACCTGAGGGATGGAGGCGGGGCCGCCGACGAAGGCGATGCGGCTGTGCCCGCGGTCGGCCAGGTGCTTCGCGGCGAGGCGGCCGCCGTGGACGTCGTCGACGGCGACCGAGCAGTGCGGGTGCCGTCCGGCGCCGCGGTCGACCAGGACGAGGGGGATGTCGTGGTTCGAGAGCCGTTCGATCCACGAGGCGGAGGTGTCGTCGACCGGGGTGATGAGGAGGCCGAGGACCCGCTGCTCCTCGAGGATCTCGAGGTGGCGCCGTTCGCGGCGGACGTCTTCGCCGGAGTCGCAGACGGTGACGACGCCGCCGGCGGATTCGATGAGCGGTTCGGCGCCGCGCACGACGTCGGTGAAGAACGGGTTCGCGACGTCCAGCACGACGACCGCGACGGTGCGGGAGCGTCCGGCGCGGAGCTGGCGGGCGGAGTCGTTGCGCACGTAACCGAGGTCGGCGATCGCGGCGAGGACCCGGGAGCGGGTCTCCTCGGCGACGGCCTCGGGTCGGTTGAGCACGTTGGAGACCGTCCCGACCGACACGCCCGCGGCGCGCGCGACGTCCTTCATGCTGGTAGTGGTCATCGTCACCTCACGAAGTCTATCGGGGGCCCAGGGTAGTGCAGGGGTGCGCGGCTCCCGCGCGGGACGGATCGACGGCCGTCGCTGTCGGCCGGGGTCCTACGCTCCACCGCCGCTGCGTTTGAAACGGTTCAACGGTGAACGTGGAGCTTGAGGAGCATATACCGAACCGTGTTCGAATTTCTTGGGGCCGTGCCTTGACAACCTGAGGCGCGGGGCTTTAACTTATCGAAACCCCTTCATGAATCGATTCAAAATTGTGGCGGCAGTTCGTCGCAGCCGTCCCCGAGGAGGAACCCCTTGTCAGCCCCGACCAACGGTGTGCAAGCGCCTTCCAAGGTGCGCGTGTGCTTCACCCTCCGCGTTCGTCCCGACCGCATGGACGAGTACCGCGAACGCCACGCCGCCGTCTGGCCCGACATGCTCGCCGCGCTCGACGCGACCGGCTGGTCCAACTACTCCCTCTTCCTCGCCGAAGACGGACTCCTCGTGGGCTACCTGGAGACCGACGACTTCGACGCCGCCCGAGCCGGCATGGCCGAACACGAGGTCAACGCGCGCTGGCAGGCCGAGATGGCCCCGTTCTTCGAAGGCACCGACGGCGCCAACGCCGACGACTCCTTCAACGTCCTCACCGAAGTGTTCAACCTCGAGACCCAACTGGCCCGCGCAGCGGCCAATGGCGAAGGAGCCGGCAATGAGTGATCGCACAGCACAGGCGAAGCAGGTCCTGGCGGCCCAGAACATCGAACTGCCCTCCTGGGCGTTCGGCAACTCCGGCACCCGCTTCAAGGTCTTCGCCCAGCAGGGCGTCCCCCGCGACCCCTTCGAGAAGCTCGCCGACGCCGCCCAGGTCAACCAGTACACCGGCGCCGCCCGCTCCGTCGCCCTCCACATCCCTTGGGACAAAGTGGACGACTACGGGGCGCTCGCCGCCCACGCCGCCGGCCTCGGCGTCCAGATCGGCACCATCAACTCCAACACCTTCCAAGACGACGACTACATGCTCGGCTCCGTCTGCCACCCCGACCCGGCCGTCCGCCGCAAGGCCACCGAGCACCTCCTCGAATGCGTCGACATCATGGACGCCACCGGTTCCCGCGACTTGAAGCTCTGGTTCGCCGACGGCACCAACTACCCCGGCCAGGACTCCATCGCCGACCGCCAGGACCGCCTCGCCGAAGTCCTCACCGAGGTCTACGCCCGCCTCGGCGACCACCAGCGCCTCCTCCTCGAATACAAGCTGTTCGAGCCGTCGTTCTACACGATGGACGTCCCCGACTGGGGCACCGCGTACGCGCACTGCCTCAAGCTCGGCCCGAAAGCGCAGGTCGTGATCGACACCGGCCACCACGCGCCGGGCACGAACATCGAGTTCATCGTGGCGATCCTGCTGCGCGAGGGCAAGCTCGGCGGATTCGACTTCAACTCGCGGTTCTACGCCGACGACGACCTCATGGTCGGCTCGGCCGACCCGTTCCAGCTGTTCCGGATCATGCACGAGCTCGCGCTGCGCGGTGTGGTGGGCCCGGATTCGGGGATCGCGTACATGCTCGACCAGTGCCACAACATCGAGCCGAAGATCGCCGGGCAGATCCGCTCGGTCATGAACGTGCAGGAGGCGACGGCGAAGGCGCTGCTGGTCGACACTGACGCGCTCGCCGCCGCGCAAGCGGCCGGTGACGTGCTGGGCGCGAACGCGGTCCTGATGGACGCCTACAACACCGACGTCCGCCCGCTCCTGGTCGAACTGCGCGCCGAGCAGGGCCTGGACGCCGATCCGATGGCCGCCTATGCCGCCTCGGGGTACGCCGAGAAGATCAAGGCCGACCGGCAGGGCGGCCAGGCCGCCGGTTGGGGGGCCTGAGCCATATGGGTGCGGTACAGGATCTGATCGGCCGGTCGAACCGGCTGGGTGCGGACAAGCGGAACACGAACTTCGCCGGCGGCAACACCTCCGCCAAGGGCACCGAGGTCGACCCGGTGACGGGCGCTGACGTGGAGCTGCTGTGGGTCAAGGGCTCCGGCGGCGACCTCGGGACGCTCCGGGAATCGGGCCTGGCCGTGCTGCGGCTGGACCGGATGCGCGCCATGGTGGACACCTACCCGGGCATCGACGCCGAGGACGCGATGGTCGAACGCTTCGACTACTGCCTCCACGGCCGCGGCGGGGCCGCCCCGTCGATCGACACGGCCATGCACGGCCTGGTCGACGCGAACCACGTCGACCACCTCCACCCCGACTCCGGGATCGCTTTCGCGACCGCCGCCGACGGTCCGGCGCTCACCAAGGAATGCTTCGGCGACCGCGTCGTGTGGGTCGATTGGCGTCGCCCCGGCTTCCAGCTCGGCCTGGACATCGCCGCGATCAAGGACGCCAACCCGCAGGCCATCGGCTGCATCCTCGGCGGCCACGGCATCACCGCCTGGGGCGCCACCTCTGAAGAGTGCGAAGCGAACTCGCTGGAGATCATCAACGGCTGCGAGGCGTTCATCGCCGAGCGCGGCACCGCCGACCCGTTCGGCGCCCGCGTCGCCGAACCGCTCGACGCCGAGGCCCGCGCCGAGCGCGCGGCCGCTCTCGCGCCGGTCATCCGCGGCCTGGCCTCCACCGACCGTCGCCAAGTCGGGCACTTCACCGACGACGCGGTCGTCCTCGACTTCCTCGCCTCCGAGCGGATGAGCGAACTCGCGGCCCTGGGCACGTCCTGCCCGGACCACTTCCTGCGCACCAAGGTCCGCCCGCTGGTTCTGGAAACCCAAGCGGGACAACCGCTTGAGGAGGTGATCGCTCACCTCCGGGAGCGTCACGCCGCCTACCGCGAGGACTACCGGGCCTACTACGAGCGTTTCGCCACCGAGGATTCGCCCGCGATGCGCGGCGCGGACCCCGCGATCGTGCTCGTCCCCGGTGTCGGCATGTTCTCATTCGGGCCCGACAAGAAGACCGCGCGCGTCGCCGGCGAGTTCTATGTCAACGCCGTCAACGTGATGCGCGGCGCCGAGGCGATCTCGACCTACCAGCCGATCGATGAGTCGGAGAAGTTCCGCATCGAGTACTGGGACCTCGAAGAGGCCAAGCTCAAGCGCCTGCCGAAACCGAAGCCGCTGGCCGGGCGCGTCGCGTTCGTGACCGGCGCGGCCGGAGGCATCGGCAAGGCCACCGCCGAACGGCTCGCCGCCGAAGGCGCGTGCGTCGTGATCGCCGACCTCGACCTCGCGAAGGCCCAGGCGGCCGCGGTCGAGATCGGGAACGCCGACGTCGCCGTCGGCGTGGCCTGCAACGTGACCGACGAAGCAGCGGTCGCGGGCGCCATCGGTGCGGCCGCTCTCGCATTCGGCGGCGTGGACCTGGTCGTGAACAACGCCGGGCTCTCGCTGTCGAAGCCGCTGCTGGAGACCACCGGCGCGGACTGGGACCTCCAGCACGACGTCATGGCCAAAGGCTCGTTCCTGGTGAGCCGCGAGGCCGCCCGGACCATGATCGCCCAGGGCCTGGGCGGCGACATCGTCTACATCGCCTCCAAGAACTCGGTGTTCGCCGGTCCCAACAACATCGCCTACTCGGCGACCAAAGCCGACCAAGCCCACCAAGTGCGGCTCCTCGCCGCCGAACTGGGCGCCCACGGCATCCGCGTCAACGGCATCAACCCCGACGGCGTCGTCCGCGGCTCCGGCATCTTCGCCTCCGGCTGGGGCGCCAACCGCGCCGCCGTCTACGGCGTCGAAGAGGACAAACTCGGCGAGTACTACGCCGGGCGCACCCTCCTGAAGAAAGAGGTGCTCCCGTCCTCGGTCGCCGACGCGGTGTACGCGCTCGTCGGCCCCGACCTCGGGCTCACCACCGGCGTCCACATCCCCGTCGACTCGGGCAACCCGCAAGGATTCCTGCGGTGACGCTCCTGGCCGCCGTCGACCTCGGCGCGTCCTCCGGGCGCGTCATGGCCGCGCACGTGCGCGGGGACCGGATCGACCTCACCGAGGCCGCCCGGTTCCCCAACCGCGCCGTGCCCGTGCACGGACGCCTCCACTGGGACGTGCTCGGCCTGTGGTCGGGCATCCTCGACGGCCTCCGCGCCCTCGCCAGCGCGTCGAACGACGGTGCCGCCGCGGTCGGCGTCGACTCCTGGGCGGTCGACTACGGCCTCATCGGCCACGACGGCCACCTGCTCGCCAACCCGTTCTGCTACCGCGACCCCCGCGGCGCCGCCGCGAAATCCACAGTCCTGGAACAGATCAGCGCGGCCGACCTCTTCGCGGCCACCGGCGTCCAACCCCAGCCGTTCAACACCGTCTTCCAGTTCGCCGCCGAGACCACCAGCGCCCACCGGGCACTGCTGATCCCGGACCTCATCGGGTACTGGCTGTCCGGTGTACCGGCATGGGAGGCGACGAACGCGTCCACGACTGGGCTCATCGACCAGGGCACGGGCGACTGGTCGAGGGCGCTGGCCGACAAGCTCGGCCTCGATCTGGGTCTGCTGGGGCCGGTCACGCCCACCGGCACGGTCCTCGGTGGACTGCTGCCGGAGGTCGCGGCCCTCACCGGTCTCGACGTGTCGACGAAGGTGGTCGCGACGGCGAGCCATGACACGGCGGCGGCGGTCGCGGCCGTCCCGTACGAGGGCGAGCGGGCCGCCTATATCTCTTGCGGCACTTGGTCACTCGTGGGCGTCGAACGCGACGTCCCGATCACGGGCGTCGAAGCGTTCGCGGCCGGGTTCACGAACGAGCGGGGCGCGGACGGGTCGATCCGGTTCCTGCGCAACGTCGCCGGGCTGTGGCTGCTGAATGAGTCGGTCAGCACATGGCGGGCCGAGGGCCTCGACATCGACCTCGCCGAGCTCCTCGCCGCAGCGGGCCGGGTCGAGCGGTTGCGGGCGGTCGTCGACCCCGATGACGCGCGGTTCGCCGACCCCGGCGACATGCCCGAGCGGATCCGCGTCTGCTGTGCCGAAACCGGCCAGCCGGTTCCCGAGACCCCGGCCGAAGTGGCGGCGTGCGTGCTCGACTCGCTCGCGCTCGCCCACCGCCGTTCGATCGCCGCGCTCGAGACCCTCACTGGGGAGTCGGTCGAAACGATTCACGTCGTCGGCGGCGGCGCGAAGAACGCGCTGCTGTGCCAGTTGACCGCCGACGCGACCGGTCGCACCGTGCTGGCCGGGCCCGATGAGGCCACGGCCTTGGGCAACGCCCTCGTGCAGGCTCAGGCGCTCGGTCTCATCGCGCCAGGGCCCGAGGCGAGGCGCGCGGTCGCCCGCGCTTCGGCCGCGCCGAGGCGCTTTGAGCCGCGGGGCCCCACATCGCCTTGGGAGACCGCGGCGACGAGGCTTCCATCCGCCCGCTTCGTTTGACAAGCGGCGCAAGCCAACTCAATAAATCCCGAAGGCCCGCCCCCAAGCGGGACCCCTCTTGAATGAAGGAGCAATCAACGATGATGCGCAACCCTCACGGCCTCCGGCGCCGTTCACTCCTCACCGGTGCTTCGGCCGCCGCGGTGCTCGCCGCGGCCGCGGCCTGCGGCGAGGACGGCCCTGCCGGCACTGCCGACGACCCGATCGAGATCAGCTTCGAATGGTGGGGCGACGACACTCGCGCCGAGATCACCAAAGAGGCCATCGCCCTGTTCGAAGAGAAGAACACCGGCATCAAGGTCCAGACGAACTTCGCGGACTTCCCGACGTTCTGGGAGGGCATGACCGGCCGCATGGCCTCGCGCGACCTGCCGGACGTGTTCCAGATGGACTACTCGCGGCTGCGTCAGTTCGGTTCCACCGGGCTGCTGCTGCCCCTCGAAGGGATCGTCAAGACCGACGACTTCCGCGAAGGCTTCCTCGAGACCGCCAAGCTCGACGGCCAGCTCATCGCCGTCCCGGCCGCGGGCAACACCCTCGGCCTGATCTACCGCTCGGACTGGTTCGAGGCGCACGGCGTCGCCGCGCCCGCTCCGGGCTACTCGTGGGACGCGTACGCGGCCGACATCGCGAAGGTCACCGCCGGTCTGGGCGAAGGCAAGTGGGGCGGCGGCGACTGGGCCGGCCAGTACCACTTCATGGAGCTGTGGCTGCGTCAGCAGGGCGGCAGCTTCTACACCGAGGACGGCAAGACCCTCGCGTTCGACCAGGCGAAACTCGCCGAATGGTGGCAGACCACGGCGGCTCTGTACGCCGCCGGGGACGTCCCGCCGGTCGCGACCACCGTCGAATGGGTCGAAGGCGGTCTCGTGCAGGACCTGCTCGCTTCCGAGATCGGCTGGGACAACTTCGTTCCCGGCATCTCGCCGACCGTGGAGGCCAACGGCGGCACGCTCGCGCTGGCCGCACCGCCGAGCCTGGACCCGGCGAACCTGGGCCTGTACCTGAAGCCGTCGATGCAGTTCGTGATCTCGGCCGCGACCGAGCAGGCCGAGGCCTCGGCGAAGCTCATCGACTTCCTGCTCGGCGACCCCGAGGCCATCAAGATCCTCGGCACCAGCCGCGGCATCCCGGCCACCAACGCCGGTCTGGAGAACGTCGAGCTCGACGCGGCTTCGCAGGCGGTCATCGACTACGAGGCGTCCGTCGCCGAGTACCTGACCACCCCGCCGCCGGCCCCGCCGGCCGCGACCGGCGCGATCGAGGTCAAGTTCGGTGAGCTGTATCAGCAGGTGCAGTACGGCGAGATGACTCCGGACGCCGCTGCCGAGCTGTTCTTCACCGAGGCCGCGACCCTGCTGGCCAACGAGCAGTAAACCCAGTTTAAGGAACCTTCACCGTGTCAGCTTCTCCCTCCACGACCGCGCCACCCGCGGCGAAAGGGGCCGGAGCGCCGCCCGCGGGCGGGAGCCGGGGTGCGGCCAAGCGCCGCACCCCGATCTCCCGCCGCGGCGAGCGGCTCGTCGGCTATACCTTCATGACCCCCTGGATCATCGGGTCGCTCGTCTTCACCGTCGGTCCGATGCTGTGGTCGCTGTACCTGTCGTTCACCGACTACCACCTGCTGCTGGGCGGCGAGTTCATCGGCCTGGAGAACTACACGGCGATGTTCGACGACCCGATGTTCGGTCGGGCCGTCAAGGTGACGCTTCTGTACGTGCTCCTGGCCGTGCCGCTCAAGCTCATCGCCTCTTTGGCGGTGGCGATGCTGCTGACGCAGTCGCGGCGGGGCATCGGGTTCTACCGGGCCGCGTTCTACATGCCTTCGCTCATCGCCATGAGTGTCGGCATCGCGATCGTCTGGAAGGCCCTGTTCGCCGGAGGCGGTCCGCAGGACCAGTTCATGTCCTGGTTCGGTTGGGACGGCGGCGGGTTCATCGGCAACCCGTCCGTGTCGATCCTCATGCTCGTCCTGTTGAGCGTGTGGACGTTCGGGGCGCCGATGGTCATCTTCATGGCCGGGCTCCTGCAGGTCCCGAACGAGCTTTATGAGGCCGCGGAAGTGGACGGGGCGGGCAAGTGGCATCGGTTCGTGCACATCACGATCCCGATGCTGTCCCCGGTGATCTTCTTCAACGTGCTCATGGAGACCGTGCACGCCTTCCAGCTGTTCGGGCCCGCGTTCATCATCGGCGGCACCGCCGGCGGACCGGCCTGGTCGACCCTGTTCTACACCGTCCGCATCTACGCGCTCGCGTTCGTGGACCTGCGGATGGGCTACGCCTCGGCGTGGGCGTGGATGCTCGTGCTCGCCGTCGGCGTGGTCACGCTGATCATGTTCCGCGCCGCCAAGAACCTCGTCTACTACGCGGGGGAGGACAACAAATGAGCGCCACCACGACTGGGCCAGATCACGGCTCGCAAGCGTCGCCGAGCGGGCCGCGCGTGATCGCGCGCAAGAAGCGCACACCGGCGGAGCGGGCCAAGTCCGTCATCTGGCATATCGCCCTGCTGGCGGTCCTCGTGGTCGTCCTGTACCCGGCGTTCTGGGTCCTGACCGCCTCGGTCAAACCCAACGCCGAGATCCTCACCAGCATCTCGCCGATCCCCACCTCGATCACCTGGGAGCATTTCGCCAGCGCCTTCGACGGCATGGCCGGGGTCCCGCTGTGGCGGTTCTTCTGGAACTCGTTCGTGATCGCGACGCTGTCGGTGCTGGGGATCCTCGCGTCGTGCTCGATCACGGCGTATGCGCTGGGGCGTCTGGAGTTCCCGGGGCGCAAGGCGATGTTCGCGGTGGTGATCGCGACGCTGCTGCTGCCCGGTCAGGTCATGTTGATCCCGCAGTACCTGATCTTCTCCGAGATGGACGTGGTGAACACGATCTTCCCTCTGGTGATCGGGAAGTTCCTGGGTCTGGACGCGTTCTTCGTGTTCATGTACGTGCAGTTCCTGCGGGGGATTCCGCGGGAGTTGGATCAGGCGGCGACGATCGACGGGGCCGGGCATTTCCGGATCTTCTTCTCGATCATGCTGCCGCTGCTGCGTCCGGCGATCGTGACCTCGTCGATCTTCACGTTCATCTGGTCGTGGAACGACTTCATGGGGCCGTTGATCTATCTGCATGAGATCGAGAAGTTCCCGCTGCCGCGGTTGCTGCAGTCGTACAACAACACTGAGGCGGTGTCGAACTACGGCGGGATGATGGCGATGACGTTGCTGTCGCTGGTTCCGGTGGTGCTGTTCTTCCTGGTGTTCCAGAAGTTCCTCATCAAGGGGATCGCGACGTCGGGTGTGAAGGGCTAGCGTGGCGTCCGTGGCTCGCAGGAGGCAGGCGTTCGGTGAGGGGTTCGCGCTCCTGGCCGAGTGCCTGCTGACGGGTGTGTGGTTCGCTCTGGCGGCGCTGCCGGTGGTGACGATCCCGGCGGCGCTGGCGGCTTCTTCGAGGCATGTGGCGGCCTATGTCGATGGTGACGCGGCGGGCTGGGGCGGGTTCTGGGCGGACTTCCGGGTCGCGTGGCGGCAGTCGTGGCGGGCCGGGCTGGTCTTGGTCGGTGCGGCGGTGCTGTTGGCGCTCAATCTGGTCGTGCTCGCCCAGGAGGGTGTGCCGGGGCGCGCGGGGTTCGCTCTGGCCACGGTCATTGTCGCCGGTGTGGCGGTGACGGTGCTGCTGCGGGCGGCCGCTGCCTGGGCGGTGGGGGAGCGGTGGCGTTCGCTGTGGTCCGTGGCGCTCGCTGAGACGCGGGAGGACGTGTCCGGTACGGGGATCCTTCTGGGCGGTGTGGCGGTTCTGGCGGCGTGCGCGTGGGCGCTGTGGTTGTTGGTGGTGCCGATGAGCGGGTGCCTGATCGGTGCCGCGGTGGCGGTGCGGCGGCGCCGGATCGCGCGCGTGGAAGCGGAGGGCCGCGGCCGCTAGCGCCCCTTTTGTCGTTGTGCAGCGCCCCCGAGCCGATCCGCGAGGACCGGCTCGGGGTTGTTTCCTGTCACGTTTTCGGGGTCCGGTGCGCACCCTGTGGCTCTCTTGAGGACTGACGGTGGTCGCTCCCAGCTCGGCCGATCGGACCCGACCGGGTTCATCGGCCCTGGAGGCGTGCCTGAAATTACGGGATACAGGTGTCGGAGCCTGCGGTTAGAATCCATGTACACCCACCGAACCGAACCGCATACGATCCGCTCGCCGCGCCGGCGGGCAAGAGGAGACCGACCCAGGGCACGCCTTCGTCGCGAGACTTGAGGTCCTGAACGACACGAGTCTCGATGAGACACGGGCCCCGCCGAGAGGACCGCCTTGAGCAAGCCAGCAGCAGCAGCGCCGCCCCAAGGCTGGGGCGTGTGGACGTGGCCGAACCTCGTCACGGCCGTCCGCCTGCTCGGCATTCCGCTGTTCTGCTACCTCCTGCTGGCCACCCAGTACTACTGGCAGGCCGCGATCGTCCTGGCCGTGGGCGGCGGCACCGACTGGGTCGACGGGCAGCTCGCGCGGCGCCTCAACCAGGTCTCCAAGCTCGGGCGCCTGCTCGACCCGTTCGTGGACCGGCTCTACATCCTCAGCTCGCTGCTGGTGCTCACGTTCATCGGGCTGCTGCCGTGGCTGTTCACGCTCGCCGTGCTCGCCCGGGAGGCGCTGCTGGTGTCGATCGTGATCGTCCTGCGCTGGCACGGGTTCGCGCCGCCGCAGGTGCATTTCCTCGGCAAGTGCGCCACGACGATCGTGTTCATGTCGTTCCCGGTGCTGGTCATAGCCGGTCTGGTGGACGACGCCGAGGCCTGGGCCGCGCCGTTCGGGTGGGCGCTGGCGTGGTGGGGTCTGGGCTTGTACTGGCTCGCGGCCCTGGTCTACCTCCGGCAGGCGGCCGGGCTGCTGCGCGAGGGGCGTCCGCAGCCGACCGTCGCCGCGTGAGCGGCCGGGGGGATCGTCACGAGCCGCGGCCCCGCCGCACGAGCCCGGTGCCCGGGCGATACGGTCATGATCGTCCGACCCGCTCAAAGTGGCGGGGTTTCCATGAGGGGAGCGCCAGGTGATTCCGGAGCAAATGCGTTACACCGCGGAGCACGAGTGGGTCGAGGAGCGCGACGGCAATGTCGTGCGCATCGGCATCACCGAATTCGCGCAGAACGCGCTCGGTGACGTCGTATACGTCCAGCTTCCGGAAGCAGGCACCGAGGTTCGGGCAGGTGACGTGGTCGGCGAAGTCGAGTCGACCAAGAGCGTCTCCGACGTGTACGCTCCGTTGACCGGTAAGATTCTTGCACGCAATGATGAATTGTCGGAATCTCCGGAATTGGTGAACAGCGACCCCTATGCGGCGGGCTGGATGTTCGACATCGAAGTCGAGGATGCCGGCGCGCTCACTGCTTTGCTCGACGCCGGTGCGTATGCGAAGCTTACGGAGTGACCAGAGGGTCCAGACTTGTAGAAGGTGGCAATCCATGACGCGTTCGAATGACGAGTTCCCTCCGCCGGATGTGACGGCCACGATGAACTTGTCCGCTCTCCAAGAGAGCGGCGAGGTCGACGCGGAGATGAACGCCGCGAACCTGGCGAGCTCCCTGCCGGCGGGAACCGCGTTGCTGCTCGTGCGCCGTGGACCGAATGCCGGTGCGCGCTTCCTGCTCAACCAGGAGGTAACGACTTCCGGGCGGCATCCTGATTCCGATATCTTCCTCGACGACGTGACCGTCTCGCGGCGCCACGCCGAATTCCACCGCGACGCGTCCGGTTTCACCGTCCGCGACGTCGGCAGCCTCAACGGCACGTATGTCAACCGCGAACGCGTGGAGACCGCTGGACTCGGCAATGGCGACGAGGTCCAGATCGGCAAGTTCCGCCTCGTGTTCGTCAGCGGCCCCAAACTGGCCGTGGCCTGACCCTGCCCGCTCTCCACCCCCGGCGATCGCCCAGCGGACGCCGATGACGAGTAGGCTGAAAGTCTCAAGGACCCGCCCGGGGTCAACCCGGTGCGGGTCCGATTCAGGAACACGGCACCCGTTGGAGGCGAACCGGTGCGGATGATGACCGTAGTCGGGGTCCGCGTGGAACTCCCGAGCAATCAGCCGGTGGTCCTGCTCAAAGAGACCGACGGCAACCGGTACCTGCCGATCTGGATCGGCACGGTCGAGGCCGCCGCCATCGCCTACCAGCAGCAGGACGTGCAGCTCTCCCGTCCGCTCACCCACGACCTCATGCGCGACGTCCTGGACGCCCTCGACGTCACCCTCACCTCGGTCGAGATCACCGAACTGCGCGACACCGTGTACTTCGCCGAGCTCGTCCTCGACGGCCGCACGCGCGTCTCCTCCCGCTCCTCCGACGCGATCGCGATCGCGCTGCGGGCCGAGGCCCCGATCTGGTGCGCCGACGCCGTCCTCGACGAGGCCGGCGTGGTCCTGCCCGACACCCAAGAGGACGAAGTGGAGAAGTTCCGCGAGTTCCTCGAAGAGGTCACGCCCGAGGACTTCGGCGAGAGCCAATAACCCCCGCGACCTGCCCGAGCATTTCTCTCGTTCAGCCCATGGTGGAGGGTGCGGCGGTTACGCTCACCTTCAAAACAAGGCCGAGCGGAGGAAGCCATGGACGCCCACACCGAACCCACGAGCCGACCCGCCGTGCCCCCCAGCCAGATTCGCGGCTGGCGAGGCTCCGCCGCCTGCCGGGTCGTCGGCATCTCCTACCGCCAGCTCGACTACTGGGCCCGCACCGGACTGGTCGAACCGAGCATCCGCCGCGCCTCCGGCTCGGGGTCGAACCGCCTTTACTCCTTCAGGGACATCATCGTCCTCAAGGTCATCAAGCGGCTCCTGGACGCCGGCGTCTCCCTCCAGAACATCCGCAAAGCCGTCGAGGCCCTCCGCAGCCGCGGCGTGAAAGACCTCGCCGAGATCACCCTCATGTCCGACGGCTCGACGGTCTACGAATGCCGCTCCGCCGGCGAGGTCATCGACCTGCTGCGCGGCGGCCAAGGCGTCTTCGGCATCGCCGTGCGCACCACGGTCACCGAAGTCATGGGCCGCCTCGCCACCCTCCCCGGGGAAGCCCCGGTCAAGGCACCGACCCGCCTCCACCCGCCCGAGCAGACGCAGGGACGCCACACCGGGACCGTGCCCGGTCGCCGACGCACCGCTTCCTGACCTACCATGGCCGCAGAGCCGCAAAACCGGGCGGGAGAGACCGTGGGCCACACGCGCCACGGCACCGAAGGGGCAAGACCCTCACTTCAAACTCTCAGGTACCAGGACCGCCAGGCACAGGCCGCTCTGAAGCCGGTGCAATACGGTCGGTGACAGACGAGGGGATGCCCGTGTCGTCCCATGTCACCGGAGGTACCGTGACCGACCATTCCTTCGCCGCCCGCCACATCGGCACCAGCACCGCCGATCAGGACGCCATGCTCAAAGCCGTCGGCCAACCCAGCCTCGACGCGCTCATGGACGCCTGCATGCCCGCCCTCATCCGCTCCAGGGACGGACTCGGGCTCCCGCAGGCGGTCACCGAGACCGAGGCCCAGGCCGAACTCGCCGCACTCGCCGCCCAGAACCGGCCCATGCGCAACATGATCGGCCTCGGCTACTACGGCACCCACACCCCGGCCGTCATCCGCCGCAACGTCCTGGAGAACCCCTCCTGGTACACCGCGTACACGCCCTACCAGGCCGAGATCTCCCAGGGCCGCCTCGAAGCGCTCCTGAACTTCCAGACCATGTGCGCCGACCTCACCGGCCTGCCCGTCGCCGGCGCCAGCCTCCTCGACGAGGCCACCGCCGCCGCCGAAGCCATGCTCCTCGCCAGGCGTGCCGCTAAGAAGACCACGGGCGACGTGTTCGCCGTCGACGCCCGCGTCCTCCCGCAGACCCTCGCCGTCCTCCAGACCCGCGCCGAACCGCTCGGCATCGACCTCGTCGTCACCGACCTCGCCACCGAACCCGTCCCGGCCGGCGCCTTCGGCGTCCTCCTGCAATACCCCGGCGCCGACGGATCGATCCTGGACTGGACCGCCGTCACCGAAGCCGCCCACCAGCAGGGCGCGATCGTCGCCGTCGCCGCCGACCTCCTCGCCCTCACCCTCCTGACAGCCCCCGGCGAATTCGGCGCCGACATCGCCGTCGGCTCCACCCAGCGCCTCGGCATGCCCATGGGCTTCGGCGGACCCCACGCCGGATACATGGCCGTCCGCGACGCCCTCCAGCGGCAACTGCCCGGGCGCCTGGTCGGCGTCTCCCGCGACTCCGCCGACGCCCCCGCCCTGCGCCTCGCCCTGCAAGCCCGAGAGCAGCACATCCGCCGCGAGAAGGCCACCAGCAACATCTGCACCGCCCAAGTGCTCCCGGCCGTCATCGCCGCCTCCTACGCCGTCTGGCACGGCCCCGAAGGCCTGCGCGGCATCGCCGAGCACGCCGCCGGCTGCGCCGCGCGCCTCGCCGCGTCCCTCATGGCCGACGGCGTCGCCGTCCTCGAACAGGACTTCTTCGACACCGTCATCGTCAGCGCCGGCGACCGCACCGACACCGTCATCGCCACCGCCGCCGCGGGCGGCGTCAACCTCCGCCGCGCGAGCGACCGCACCATCGCCATCGCCTGCGACGAGACCACCACCGAAGCCGACCTGCGGATCGTCTGCGACGCCTTCGGCGTCCGCCTCTACGGGCCGGGCCCCAACGCCATCCCGGCGGCACTGCGACGCGAATCGGCGTACCTGACCCACCCCGTGTTCTCGTCGCACCACTCCGAGACCGCGATGATGCGCTACCTCAAACGCCTCGCCGACATGGACTACGGCCTCGACCGCGGCATGATCCCGCTCGGCTCCTGCACCATGAAACTCAACGCCGCCGCCGAGATGGAACCCATCTCCTGGCCCCGTTTCGCCGACATCCACCCACTCGCCCCCGCCGACCAGACCCGCGGCTGGCAACTCCTCATCGACCAGCTCGAACGCTGGCTCGCCGACGTCTGCGGCTACGCCGCCGTCTCCGTCCAACCCAACGCCGGATCCCAAGGCGAACTCGCCGGACTCCTCGCCATCCGCGCCTGGCAGCACGACCGAGGCGAAACCGACCGCGACGTCTGCCTCATCCCCGCCAGCGCCCACGGCACCAACGCCGCCTCCGCCGTCCTCGCCGGCATGCGCGTGGTCGTCGTCGCCTGCGACGACGCCGGGAACATCGACCTGACCGACCTCGACGCCAAGATCAACGCCCACGCCGACCGGCTCGCGGCGATCATGGTCACCTACCCGTCCACGCACGGGGTGTACGAGGCCACGATCGTCGAGGTGTGCGCGAAGATCCACGACGCCGGCGGGCAGGTGTACGTCGACGGCGCCAACCTGAACGCGCTCCTGGGCTGGGCCAAGCCCGGCCGGTTCGGCGCCGACGTGTCGCACCTGAACCTGCACAAGACGTTCTGCATCCCGCACGGCGGCGGCGGCCCCGGTGTCGGCCCGGTCGCGGTCGCCGAGCACTTGGTGCCGTTCCTGCCCTCCGACCCGATGGCGGCCGCACCGGGCCCGGTCGGCCCTGTCTCGCAGGCGCGGTGGGGATCGGCCGGGATCCTGCAGATCCCGTGGATGTACCTGCGGATGATGGGCTCCGCCGGCGTCACCGCGGCGACGGCCGCGGCCGTCCTGGCCGCGAACTACGTGGCCGCGCGGCTGCGCGAGCACTACCCGGTGCTGTACGCCGGATCGCACGGCCTCGTCGCGCACGAATGCATCCTGGACCTCCGGGAGTTGACGAAGCGGTCCGGCGTCACGGTGGAAGACGTGGCCAAGCGTCTGATCGACTACGGGTTCCACGCCCCGACCATGTCGTTCCCGGTCGCCGGGACCCTCATGGTGGAGCCGACCGAATCCGAGGACCTGGCCGAACTCGACCGGTTCTGCGAAGCGATGATCGCCATCCGCGGCGAGATCGAAGCGGTCGCGGACGGTGAAGTCGCGGTGGAGGACTCGGCGCTGCGCGCCGCCCCGCACACCGCCGCCGTCGCCACCGCCGACGCCTGGGACCGGGCCTACACGCGGACCGAAGCGGCCTGGCCCGCCGGCGTCGGTACCGCAAAATACTGGCCGCCGGTGGGTCGCATCGACAATGCGTGGGGAGACCGGAACCTGGCGTGCACGTGCCCGCCGATCGAGGCCTTCGGGGAGTAGCCGAACGCGGGCCCCGCTCACCACAGTGGGCGGGGCCTGATCTAAGGGCTTTACACTGGGCGCCGACGATCCCCCCAGGAGTGAAGCTGATGGTTTTCGGTACCACGCACAAGGTGAAGACGCACCGTCTCGGGCGGCGCCGCAAAAAGGGCGGCAACCGCATGGTGGTGGCCCCCTGGATCGTGATCACTCTGGTGTGCGTACTGGTCGCGGCCGGTCTGACCTGGGGCTTCGTGGCGCTCATGCGGGCGGGCTGCTCCGGGGCGGTGTACCGGGTGAGCATCGCGGTCGCACCGAGCGTCTTCGGCACCCTCGAAGACGCCGCCCTGGAATGGGAGGCCACCGAGCCCGAGGCCTCCAACGGGCAGTGCATCGGCGCGGAGATCCGCGAGGTCACGGCCGCCGACGCGTCGCGGGGGATCAGCGGGGGCTGGGATGAGAAGGTGTTGGGGCCGCTCCCGATCGCGTGGGTCCCCGACTCGCAGGCCTGGGTGTCCTGGAAGGCCGCCGACGACGCCACCGCCGGATACGTCGCCGCCGACCCGCTCGTCCTCGGCAAAGCCGCCTCAGTGCTGGCCGTCCCGGCCTCGAAAGCGGCCGAACTCGGCTGGGACGCCACGCCACCGGCCTGGACCGACGTGCTCACGGCCGCGCAGAACGGCACCGTCGCGCTCGCCGCCGCCGACCCCCGCGCCTCGACCGAAGGCCTCGTCTCGATGCTCAACGCCACCGGTGACGGCGCGGGCGGCTTCTCCGAGGACGCCATGGCCGCCTGGAACGGCGCGATCGCGGCCGGCACCGTCCTGCCCGACGCCGACGAACAACTCGAGGCCTACAACACCGACCCCGACCCCACCCAGGTGATCACCGCCCTGGACTACCAAGTCGAGGACTTCAACACCGTGAACGAGCCCGCCGACCCCCTCGTGCCGATCACCCCCGCCGGCCCCAGCGTGGACGCCGTCGCGACCTACCTCGTCCTCGGCGGCGGCTGGGTCTCCGATTCGGATGCCGCCATCGCCGAAGCGTTCGGCGATCACCTCAAGACCGCCGTCGACTCCGGGGCGTTCGAGGACTCCGAACTCCAAGCGGTCGAGGACCCCGCGGCCGCGCTGGCCCAGACCACCCCGGACACCGTCGGTGCGACGGTGAAATCCTGGAATGTCGGCCGCGAGGCCCTGCACGTCCTGTTCCTGATCGACCGGTCCGCGACCAGCGACAGCGAAACGGTCGAATACGGCGGCGAATCCCTCACCGCCGGGGATGCCGCAGTGCGCGCCGCCGTCGACACCGTCGAAGGCATGGACCCGACCTATCAGGCGGGGATGTGGGAGTACGGCGTCGGCGCCGACGGCGACCAGCCCTACCGCGAGGTCACCGACATGGCGGAGCTGTCCGACGACAACCGCGACGGCCTGATCCAGGACCTCCTGGCGGCCTCCGAGAACAGCTACGAAGGCAGTGCGCCCCTGTACGACACGCTCGTGGCGGCCTACACGTACATGAACGAGCAGTCCGCCGACGGCGCCTTGAACGTGATCGTGGTGCTCACCAACAGCAGCCAGGACCAGTCGAGCAGCGGGACGGCCGAAGAGACCGCCACCGCGCTCACCGGGCTCGGCGGGTCCACCACGGTGTACACGGTCGGGTTCGGCGAGACCGACCCCGCGAATCTCACGACCCTCGCCACGGCCACCGGCGGCGCCTACATCGCAGCGCCGGCCGACGGCGGCGTCCTCGAAGCGATCGGCGGCTCCTGAACCACGTGAAGTGAGCCACAGATTTCGGGCCCTCCGGTCCGTCTGCGCGACACTTGACGCATGTCGATCTTCCGCGCCGTCCGCCCCGCCCCTCCGGGCGCGGATCCGGCGTGCCAGGCGCGGCTGGTCGAAGTCGACCGCCTCGAATGGCGCATCGGCGACGGCGGCGATCCCGCCGCGCTCGCCGCGGCGTTCACCGCCCGCCACACCGGCCCCCACAGCGCTGACGACGGTTCGCCGTGCGGGGTGGCCGTGCTCATCTCCGCGGCAGCCGGGGCCGTCATGGTCGGCGGCGCCACCGGCGCACCGAGTCCGGTCCCCGCCGTCCCCGACCTCGCGCTCGTCGCCTACGCGCACGGCCCCGCACCCGAACCCGAACCCTTCGGGGCGTTCACCGTCGGGCCCTGGCAGGCCTCCTGGTCGCCAGAAGACCACGCCAAAGCGATCGTCGCCGTCCAAGAAGCCATCGCCCGCGGCCAGGTGTACGTGGCCAACGTCGTGGGCCACCGCCGCGCCGCCTGGTCCGGCGACCCCGCCGCACTCGCCGCCGCAGCCGCCGGCGTCACCGGCGCCACCTGGGGCGGCATCCTCTCCGGCGAGGACTGGCTCGTCGCCTCCGGCTCACCCGAATGCTTCCTCACCGCCGACCGGGTCAGCGCCGCGACCTACCCGATCAAAGGCACCGCACCGGCCACAGAGGAAGGACGGGCGGCGCTGCTGGACTCGGTCAAAGAACGCGCCGAACACGTCATGATCGTCGACCTCGAACGCAACGACCTCGCCCAAGTCGCCGTCCCGGGCTCCGTCAAGGTCAAGGACCTGTTCCACATCGGCCGCTGGGCCGACCTGTGGCAGGCCGAATCCACCGTCACCGCCGACCTCGAACCCGGGACCGGCTTCGCCGACCTCCTGCGGGCCATGTGCCCGCCCGGGTCGGTCACCGGCGCACCGAAACTCGCCGTCCTCGACCTCGTCGGCGGCCTGGAGCCGGTCGGCCGCGGCCCCGCCATGGGCGCGTTCGGCTACATCAGCGGCGACACGGTGGCATTGGGCGTCACCATCCGCACCGTCGCCCTCGACGCCGACCACGCCCACATCTGGTCCGGCGGCGGCATCACCTGGCGCTCCGAACCCGAAGCGGAAGTGGCCGAAGCCGAAGCGAAAGCCGCCGGCGTCGCCGCCGTCCTCCGCTGAGCGCGCAGGTCAGCCGCGCGAGGCCCGCCAGATCGCGAGCGTCTGCTCCTTCGCCGTCTCCCGCAGCGCATCAGGCCACTCGGCCCGGTACAACCGCAACCGCGGTGTCGAGGAATCGAGCTCGACCACGCAGCCGAGCGCCATGGGCGGATCGGGATGGACGCGACGGAGCCAGACCGTCCCGGCGTTGCCGTCGTCCCCGCTCACTTGGATAGTGCGATGTTCCAATTGGAACTGCCCTAGGATTTTCGGCTCGCTCATGCCCGAGTCCTCACCGTTTGTGTCCCACCGTTGTCGGGCGGCGCGGCATCGAAGTGTCAGCGACGCGGCCGCGGTCCCGCATCAATCTTTCCCACCCCTGCGCAGCCGTGTCAATACCCGATCCGACACCTGCGAGGGTGAACTCCACCAGAATCGATCCATTGCGGAGCGCCGCACCGATCGGACGCGTCACCTGTTCGGGTGTGTCAAGCTGGTGGGCGTGAGCGACGAGAAGGAATTCAACGACATTGCCGAGGCCGCATTCGACCTGGCCCGCACCGGCGAGACCGAGCGGCTGCTCCGCTTCGTCGAAACCGGACTCCCCGTCGACCTGGTCAACGGCTCAGGCGCCTCCCTGCTGATGCTGGCCGCTTATCACGGGCACGCCGACACCGCCCGCGCCCTCATCAAGGCCGGCGCCGATGTGGACAAACGCAACGACCGCGAGCAGTCCCCGCTGGCCGGCGCGGTCTTCAAGAACTTCGGCGACGTCGTCACCGTGCTCCTCGACGCCGGCGCCGACCCCGACGCCGGCACCCCTTCGGCCCGCCAGATCGCCGCCATGTTCGACCGCGACACGTTCAAGTGACTCAAAGGGCCTGCATGCCCTGTGGGAGCCGACCCCAGGCGTGCAGGTCCGTCAAATGCGACTCCAGGGACTCGGCGAACGCCCCCGCGGCCTTCGTCAACGGCGCCTCCCGCCTGGCCGCGAGCGCGATCGTGCGACTCGCCCCCGGCGGGGCGAGGGGGGTCGCCCGCAGGCCCGGCCGCCCGGCCGCGATCATCGCCGGCAGCAACGCGATCCCCAGCCCCGCCTCCACCAGCGACGCCACCGCGTCGGTCGCGCCCCCGTCCACGCCCGTGCGCGGCGAGAACCCCGCCCGCTCGCACGTCGTGATCGTCAGGTCCCGCAGGTCGTAGCCGTGCGCGGGCAGCACGAACGCCTGCTCCCGCAACTGCGCCAACCCGATGAACCCCTGCCGCGTCAACGGCGGCAGATGCGCCGCCGACGCCACCACCAGGGCCTCCGACAGCAGCGGCTGCACCGTCAACCCGGTCGCGTCGGCCTTGTCGCCGATCGTGAACGCCAGATCGAGGTCCCCGGCGGTCAACCGGTCCGTCAACGGCCCCGAACCGTCCTCGGTCAACGTCACCGTCACCCCCGGATGCGCCTCCAGGTACCGGGTCAGGAGCGGCGCGATCAGCCACGAGCACAGACTCGGCGTCGCCCCCAGCCGCAGGTGCCCCGCCCGCACCGCCAGCACGTCGTCGATGTCCGACCGCGCCGCCGTCACCGCGGTCGTGATCCGCCGCGCGTGCGGCAGCAGCGTCTGGCCCGCGTCCGTCAACTCGATCCGGCCCCGCGCACGCGTGAACAGCGGCGCGCCGAGCTCGGTTTCGAGCGCCTGGATCTGCTTGCTCAATGACGGTTGTGTCACACCCAGTTCTTCCGCCGCATGGGTGAAATGCCGGGTTTGTGCGACAGCGAGAAAGGCCTCAAGTTGCTGCGGACGCATCTTCATAACGTAACGGCATGGAATACGGACCCGCCATGAATTGGACCCGTGAGCCCCATCGCGTCTAGCCTCTGGACGTGTCTACGGATCTGCAATCACGCCCCGCCGCAAGGCCGGACAAACGCACCCGAGCGCCCCAGGCGCCCTGGCGTTCCAACATCGGCCTCAAGATCGCCATGGCCGCCTCCGGCATCCTCCTCGTGCTCTTCCTCGTCGCCCACATGGCCGGCAACCTGCACGTGTTCGAGGGCCGCGAGGAGATGAACGAGTACGCCCACGGCCTGCGCACCCTCGGACAGCCCCTGCTGCCCCACGAGAGCATCCTCTGGGTCCTGCGCATCGGCCTCATCGCCTGCGCCGCCGTCCACATCTGGTCCGCAGTCGTCCTCACCCGCCGCGCCCTGGCCGCCCGCCCCGTGCGCTACGCGTCCAAGAAGCCCGCCAAGGGCGAATCGCGCCACGCCGTCGCCACCATGCGCTGGGGCGCCGTCGTCGTCTTCCTCTTCATCATCTGGCACCTGTTGGACCTGACCTTCCGCACGGTCAACCCCGTCAAGGACACGCCCGACGCCTACGGCGCGGTCATCGCCACGTTCAGCCCCGAGCGCTGGCCGGTCACCGTGTTCTACCTGCTGGCCCTCTTCGCCCTGTTCTTCCACCTGCGCCACGGCATCTGGTCGGCCGTGCAGACCATCGCGGGCCCGGACTCGAAGTGGCGCAAGCGCACCCAGGCGATCGGCCTGGCCGTCGCCCTCATCGTCGTCTTGGGGTTCGCCATCGTCCCCATCTCGGTCACGTTCGGACTGGTGAGCTGATATGAGCATGGACTACTACCGCGAGGGCGAACCCGCCCTCGACACCAAGGCCCCCGCGGGGCCCATCAGTGAACGCTGGGAGAAGCGCCGCTTCTCCGGGCGCCTGGTCAACCCCGCCAACCGCCGCAAGCTCCGCGTCATCGTCGTCGGCACCGGCCTCGCTGGCGCCTCCGCCGCCGCGACGCTCGGCGAGCTGGGCTACCGGGTCGCGAACTACTGCTTCCAGGACTCGGCCCGCCGCGCCCACTCCATCGCCGCGCAGGGCGGCATCAACGCCGCGAAGAACTACCGCAACGACGGCGACAGCGTCCACCGCCTGTTCTACGACACCGTCAAGGGCGGCGACTTCCGCTCCCGCGAGTCGAACGTGCACCGCCTCGCCGAGGTCTCGACCGAGATCATCGACCAGTGCGTCGCCCAGGGCGTGCCCTTCGCCCGCGAATACGGCGGCCTGCTCGACAACCGCTCCTTCGGCGGCGCGCAGGTCTCGCGCACGTTCTACGCCCGCGGCCAGACCGGCCAGCAGCTCCTGCTCGGCGCCTACCAGGCCCTGCAGCGCCAGGTCGCGGCCGGCACGGTGGACCTGCACACCCGCCACGAGATGCTCGAACTGATCATCGTCGAGGGCAAGGCCCGCGGCATCGTCGTGCGCGACCTGGTCACCGGCGAGATCTCCACCGAGCTCGCCGACGCCGTCGTCCTCGCCACCGGCGGGTACGGGAATGTGTACTTCCTGTCGACGAACGCCATGGGCTGCAACGTCACCGCCGGCTGGAGGGCGCACCGCAAGGGCGCCTACTTCGCCAACCCCTGCTACACGCAGATCCACCCCACCTGCATCCCGCAGTCGGGCGACCACCAGTCGAAGCTCACCCTCATGTCCGAGAGCCTGCGCAACGACGGCCGCGTCTGGGTGCCCAAGCAGCGCGGCGACGACCGCCACCCCGCGGACATCCCCGAGGACGAACGCGACTACTACCTGGAGCGCCGTTACCCGGCGTTCGGGAACCTGGTGCCGCGCGACATCGCCTCGCGTGCGGCCAAAGTGGTCTGCGACGAGGGCCACGGGGTCGGCCCCGGCGGGCTCGGCGTGTACCTGGACTTCGCCGGCGCCATCGAACGCCTCGGCAAGAAGGCCGTGGAAGCCAAGTACGGCAACCTGTTCGACATGTACGAGCGGATCACCGGCGAGAACCCGTACGAGCGCCCCATGCGCATCTACCCGGCCGTGCACTACACCATGGGCGGCCTGTGGGTCGACTACGACCTGTCCTCGAACATCCCCGGCCTGTTCGTGACCGGCGAGGCGAACTTCTCCGACCACGGCGCCAACCGCCTGGGCGCCTCGGCGCTCATGCAGGGCCTGTCCGACGGCTACTTCGTGCTGCCCAACACGATCTCGGACTACCTCGCCGACGGCCCGTTCGAGAAGGTCGAGGAAGACCACGAGGCGGTGGTGGCCGCCCGCAAGGAGGTCGACGACCGCATCGCGTTCTTCCTGAACAACGACGGCGACCGCACCGTGGACTCCTTCCACCGCGAACTGGGCAAGATCATGTGGGAGTACTGCGGGATGGAACGCACCGACGAGGGCCTGCGCAAGGCCATCGGGCTCATCCGCGACCTCAAGGACGAGTTCTACAAGCGCGTCAAGGTCACCGGCGGCGCCGAGGAGCTCAACCAGCAGCTGGAGAAGGCCGGGCGCGTCGCGGACTTCTTCGAACTGGGCGAGCTGATGTGCATCGACGCCCTGCACCGCACCGAGTCCTGCGGCGGGCACTTCCGCGCCGAGTCGCAGACCGACGAGGGCGAGGCCAAGCGCGACGACGACAACTTCTCGTACGTCGCCGCCTGGGAGTTCGGGGGCGACGAGCCCATCCTCCACAAAGAAGCCCTCGAGTTCGAATACGTGCACCCCACCCAACGGAGCTACAAGTGAAGCTGTCTCTGCGAATCTGGCGTCAGCCCGACGCCGCCGCCAAGGGCAAGATGGTGTCCTACGAGATCGACGAGGTCTCCGAGGACGCCTCGTTCCTGGAGATGCTCGACGTCCTCAACGAGCGCCTCATCAGCGAGGGTGAAGACCCGGTCGCGTTCGACCACGACTGCCGCGAGGGCATCTGCGGCGCGTGCTCGCTGGTGATCGACGGGCAGCCGCACGGCCCGCAGGCCGCGACCACGACCTGCCAGCTGCACATGCGCAAGTTCAAGGACGGCGACGCGATCGACATCGAGCCGTGGCGGGCCGGGGCGTTCCCGGTCGTCAAGGACCTCGTCGTCGACCGCTCCGCGTTCGACAAGATCATCCAGGCCGGCGGCTACATCTCCGCGCCGACCGGGACCGCGCCCGACGCGCACGCCGTGCCGATCGCGAAGCAGGACGCCGACGCCGCGTTCAGCGCCGCCGAATGCATCGGCTGCGGCGCCTGCGTCGCCGCCTGCCCCAACGGCTCGGGCATGCTCTTCATGGGCGCCAAGGTGACCCACCTGAGCCTGATGCCGCAGGGCCAGCCCGAGCGGGCCACCCGCGTGCTCGGCATGGTCGCCGCCCACGACGAGGCCGGCTTCGGCGGGTGCACCAACACCGGCGAATGCGCCGCCGCGTGCCCCAAGGAGATCGGGCTCGACGTCATCGGCAAGCTCAACCGCGACTTCCGCAAGGCCGCGGTCCGCGCCGCATAGCACCGAACGCGAAGAAGCCCCCCGGCGCTGCCGGGGGGCTTCTCGTTTCTCCTGCCCCGCGTGAGCGGGGAGACCCAAGGTGGAATACGCCCCACGTGAGTGGATCAATGCCGCCCCATGTAAACAACGACCCGGGCGCGGCGAGGTCGCGGCACTTGACGGTGACACGCGTCTCTCTTCGTCACGCTTGCGGTTGACGCTGCGTCAGCCCCTACCGTCGATACCGCACGACGAACGAAGGAGCGCTGACGATGGACCTCTGGACGACCGCCGAGGTCGCCCGCCTGGCCGGCGTCTCGGCGCGCACCCTGCGCCACTACGACGCCATCGGCCTCCTGGCCCCGGCCTCGCACGGGCACGGGGGACTGCGCCGCTACGGGAAGGCCGAACTGCTGCGCCTGCAGCAGATCCTCCTGCTCAAACGGCTGGGCCTGCGCCTGGACACGGTCGCCGAAATCCTCGAAGGCGACCTCGCCCCGGTCGAGGCGCTCCGCCGCCACGCGGCCGAGCTCGACGCCGAACGCACCCGCCTCGACCGCCTCGCGGCCACCGTCGACGCGACCATCCGACAACTCGAAGGAGGCCGACCCATGGCACCCGAAACCTGGTTCGGCGGGCTCGACCCCGCCACCGAAGCCGCCTACCGCGACGAGGCCCGCAAACGCTGGGGCCAGGCCGTGGTCGAACGCTCCTGGAACGTCCTGCAGGAGCTGACCCCCGAAGAGCGCCGCGCGATCCCCGAGGCGTTCAACGACATCAACGACCGCCTCAACGCACTTCGCGCCGCAGGCAGGGCACCGGACGACAACGACGTGCAGGAAGTCGTGGTCGACCACTACTGGCTCATCGCCAAGCACTGGGGCGACCAGCCGACCGCCGAGGCCTACAAGGGACTCGGGGCGCTGTACACCGAGGAGCCGCGCTTCAAGGACACCTACGACCAAGTGGGCGAAGGCTTCGCCGAGTACATGCGGGCGGCGATGGACGCCTACGCCGAAGCGAACCTGTAAACCGCAGCGGGGCGGCCCGATCGGGCCGCCCCGCACGCGACATTCGATAAGCTGTCGGGCATGCGCGCACCCCAATGGCTGTACCGGTACTACGCGAGGCGCCTGCGCCGCAAGCTCAACGGCGACCTGCTCCCGCAGCACGTCGCCGTCGCCATGGACGGGAACCGCCGCTGGGCCCGCCAGATGGGCTTCGCGGATCCGGGCATCGGCCACCGCTACGGCGCCGAGCACCTCGAGGACCTCCTCGACTGGTGCGCGGGCGTGGGCATCGGGCACGTCACCGTCTACGTCGCCTCCACCGACAACCTCCAGAAACGCGGCAGCGGCGAAGTCGCGCACCTGATGTCGATGATCGAGGAGATCGTCGCCGAACGCCTCATGCGAGCGGGCAACCAGTGGCGGCTCCACATCGCCGGGACGCTCGACCACCTGCCCGACACCACCGCGCACGCCCTCAAAGCCGCATGCGGGGCCACCGAGGACCGCACCGGCGGGCACCTCACGGTCGCCATCGGCTACGACGGCCAGGACGAGATCGTCGACGCCGTCCGCTCCCTGCTCGAATCCGAAGCGGCCGCGGGCACCGCGATCGGCGACCTCGCCGCGCGCCTGACCGCGGCCGACATCGGCGCGCACCGGTACACGCCCGACCTGCCCGAAGCCGACCTCATCATCCGCACCAGCGGCGAACGGCGCCTCTCGAGCTTCCTGCTGTGGCAGTCGGCGGGCGCCGAACTGTACTTCTGCGACGTCTACTGGCCCGGCTTCCGGCACATCGACTTCCTGCGGGCGCTGCGCGCCTACACCGAGCGGCGCCGCGGGGCCTAAGCCGTCCAGGGCGGGGTCATCTTCGCGTCCTCCTTGCCGGGCATATAGGCCTGCATGCCGGCCGGGCCGGTGACGATCGCGGCGAAGCCTTCGGGGCCGGGCGTGAACTGACGGGCCGCGTCGGCGGCGATCACAACGGTGTCGCCCGCGGCCAGCTCGGCGCCCCCGCCGTCCACAGCCACGGCAACAGTGCCTTCGAGGACGGCCCAGACCTGCTCGGTGTCGATGTGGTGCAAGGGACCGGCGGTCCCCGCCGCGGCCTCGACCTTCCAGACCGGTGCGGTGGCGCCGCCGAGGGCGGGGGAGGCGAAGGTGGTCATGACCGCCGCGGGGGTCTCGGAGCGGCGGGATTCGGTGCTGCGGATGATGCGCAAGAGGGATGCTCCTAAGATGGTCAACATGGTTACCCATATAGTAAACCAGGTTGTCGATCATGGTTGAGGCGACCCCCGGCTACGAACTCCCGCTGCGGCTCTTCGCCGCCTTCCGCGCCATCATCGACGCCACCCACGCCGACCTCGCCCGCCAAGGCCACCCCGACTTCCGGCCCATGCACGGCTTCGTCTTCCAGGCCATCGGCACCCACGGCACCACCGCGGTCGAACTCGCCGCGCGTCTGGGCGTCAGCAAGCAAGCCGCCGGCAAGACCATCGCCAACCTCGAGAAGCAGGGCTACGTCGAACGCGCCGCCGACACCGCCGACGCCCGCCGCAAACTCGTGCGCCTCACCGCCAAAGGCGTCGAAGTCCTCGCCCTCTCCGCCAAGAGCTTCGACGCGATCCAAACTCAATGGGCCCAGACCATCGGCGAAGAACGCCTCGCCGCCCTCCACGCCGACCTGCGCACCCTCGCCCCCGGCGAACTGTTCCGCCTCGACGCCCCCGGCTGGCTCGGCACCGAACGCTGAACCTCAGCGCCACTGATCCGCATGGACGGCGATGAACCGGGTCGCCGCGACCACCAGCGGCTCGTGATCGGCCGCCGCATGACGCGTATGCAGCCGCTCGCACAACTCCGCCAGCGCCGTCGCCAGATCACCCATGATCGGCCCCTGCTTACCGGTCGCCGTGAGCGCCATGAGCATCGACAACCAGGCCGGCCCGTGGTCGCGGAAGTTCAAATGCAGGTTCCGCTCGCCCTGCCGGTCGGCCGCCGTCAGCAGATAGTGCACCTCCGTCGCGATGCGCCACGCCAGGTTCGGATGCGTCGGCGCGAGCGCGTCCACCGCCGGCTCGGCCGCATGGAGTGCGACAGCGGCGAGACCGAGGTCGCAGCGGGCACTCACCGTGGGCGCGGCCGCGTGCCCGGCCGGATCGGGGCACAGCCGGCCGATCAAACCCGCATCGAGGAACGCCCCCATGCGCAGCGCCGTCTCCAACGCCCCGCGCAACGTCAACGGCGCTGCGGCCGCTACCGGTTCGACCCCCGGGAAATGCTTCGCGAGCAGTTCGGCCGCACCCCGCGCGTGCGCCCCGCGACCGGCCGCCGCATGCAGCGCCGCAGCCAGTCTCAGACTGTCGCGCAGCAGCACGGCGGTACCGTCCAGCCCGATGCCGTCGGCGCCGAACCCGCCCGGCGCGGCCCGCCGAGCGGCGATGAGCATCCGGGCGGCCTGATCGGCCGCGCCCAGCGCCAGATCCGGGTCGGCCGCGCGCGTGAACACCCGCGCCGACCGCGCGAGCGCATCCGCCAGCGTCGTGAACCCCGGACTCGTCGGATCGGCCGGGTCCACATCGTCGAGCAGGTCCAAGGCCGCATCGGCCTCGATCGCCGCCGTCAGCAACCGCCCCGCCGCCACGGCGGCCTCGGCCAAGTCCAGCCGCGCCGCGGCCCGTTCCACCGGCCCTGTTTGCAGACTCATCGTGATCGCGACCCGTTCGCGCTGCGCCGCATACGCTTCGCTCTTCTCACCCACGGCCGCATGCGAAGCGGCCAGATTGGCCAGCAGCTCGGCGAAATCGCTGCGCGTCGCCCGGTCCTCGGGATGCACCGCCAGGCAGCCCCGGAACTCGCCTTCGGCATGCGCGTAGACGGCGAGGGCGCCTTGATGGTTGCCCGCGGCCGCCAGCTTCGCGGCATCGCGGTGCGTCCGTCGAGCGTGACGCCGATTGGGCATGCGGACTCCTCAATGAGGGATCGAGGCTGTCGTGAGCGCCGCCGGGCCGGACGGCGCGTCTGCGTCGGGCCTTCATCGTAGTCGCCTACGAGCGCTTGGGTATCCGCCGATCAGCCGATGACGACCTGCTCGGGCCCGGCGTGCCCCAGGAACCGGTCGTGGGAGATCTCCCAGCCGTACGCGCCGGCATTCGCGAACACCAGCCGGTCGCCCACGGCCAGCGCGGCGACGCGCTGGCCGCCGTTGAGCACATCCCGAGGGGTGCACAGCTCACCGCACACGCGCACGTCCACATCGGCCCATACCTTTTCGCGGCGCGGGCCGGGCGCGACGGTGAACGGATGCGAGTAGCCCCATGCGGCGGGCAGCCGGAAGTGGTGCGTGCCGCCGCGCACGAGCGCGAAGACCTGACCGCGCACGGTCTTCACGTCGACGACTTCGGCCACGTACCAGCCCGCGGGCGCGGCGAGGTACCGGCCGGGCTCGAAGACGAGTTCGGCGCCGCCGGTGTCGATGCCGCGCAGTCCCTCTGCCAGTGCCCGCAGGTCGATGGCGTCGCCGCGGGGATCGGCGCCGAGTCCGCCGCCGACGTTGACGTACCGCAGGTCGAAGCGGCTCCGGGCCGCTGTGTGCGCCCAGGCGATCGACTCGCGGACATGAGCGGCGTAGGCGGCGGCGTCGAGGCAGTTCGAGACGGCGTGCAGATGGAAACCGGTGACCTGCAGTCCGAGGCGCTGGGCGAGGTTGACGGCGGGGAAGACCTGGTCTTCGTCGATGCCGAACGGCGTGGGGGCGCCGGTCATCTGGTGCGTGCCCGGCAGTGCCCGTCCGCGGTTGACGCGCAAGGCGACCGGCCCTGCATAGCCGGCATCGGCGAGGCCGCGGAGTTCGCGTGCGCTTTCGGCGTGGACGGTGAGCGGCAGGTCGATTGCGGCCGCGGCGGCGAAATCAGCAGTGCTTTTGGCGGGGCCGGAGAACGCGAGCCGGGCGGCGCCCGCGGCGCGGGCGGCGGTGAGCTCGCCGAGGGAGGCGCATTCGATCCCGTCGGCGTGCTGTGCGGCGGCGGCGAGGATCGCCGGGTTCGCGCAGGCCTTCATCGCGTACAGGACGGTGTGCCCTGCGAGGGCCTCGCGCAGTCCCGCGAGGCGGGCGGTGAAGGCGGCCGGGTCGTAGATCCACGCGCTCGAGGGGGACGGCAGTGCCTTGACCGCTTCGTCGAGCGCGGGGTGGTCGAGGATCGGCTTGCGGGGCTTGGCGAGTGGGTTGTCCACGAGGGTCTCGATCTCTTCGCCCGGGTGCAGGCGCATGGTCAGCAGCGCCTTGGTGGGCTGGCGGGGGGCCAGGTAGTAGTCGCGGTCGGCCGGGCTCGTGAGGGCGGCGACGTGGTCGGCCAGGTCGGCCCAGAACGCGGCCCCGTCGAGCCCGAGGTCCCGTTCGA
Organism: Glycomyces rhizosphaerae; assembly: GCF_042647865.1. Lineage (NCBI taxonomy): Bacteria > Bacillati > Actinomycetota > Actinomycetes > Glycomycetales > Glycomycetaceae > Glycomyces > Glycomyces rhizosphaerae. The sequence goes on along the minus strand of NZ_JBHRWO010000013.1, from coordinate 20,226 downwards.
GGACGGCGACGAGGGCGGCGAAGTGGTTCTGGAACAGCGTGTACGCCACTTTGGACCGGACCTGGTCGATGCCGTGGGCGTTGACGGGGCTGCCTTCGGGCAGTTCGAGCCTCCACGGCAGGGTCGGGAGGTGGATGCGGGCGCCGCCGAAGTCGCGGGTGATCGGGTAGACCGGGTCGGGGCCGCGCATCGCGACGAGGCTGTTCTGCAGGTGCGCCTCCAGGCCGATGCCCTTCGCGGCCAAGTGCAGGACCGGGCGCGCGAACAGCAGCGCGTAGCGGCGGATCCACGCCTCCGGGTCGCCCGACCACTGGGCGTACTCGGCGGCGAGGCTCATGCCCGTGACCGGGGAGGTCGCGGTCAGGGCCGTCGCGGGAACGCACACGGTGCCCGTGGACGCCGGCAGCGGCATGCGGCCGAGTGCGGTGAGCTCGCGTGAACCGGGCAGCCAGGCCCCCGCGGTGTCGTGGATGATCCGGTGCCGCGATGCCTGCTCGTCTTCGTCGACGCGGTGGAGGAATCCCAGCAGGCCTGACAGGCGCGGGCCCAGCAGCGCGGTGGCGGGGGAGATGTCGCGGCGCGTGGAGGTGATGTGGATGCCCAAGGCCAGCTTGAGGAACCCGGGGTGGTCGTGTCCGGCGAGGGTGCGGATGGCGGCGGTCGGCCAGGCGGGGACGGTCTCGTCCATGACCCGCAGCTTCCCGGAGTCGAACAGCTCCCGGTAGCCGGGGAGGATCCGGTGCTCCAACTGCCAGGGGTGCACCGGCAGGACCGGGTCGGGCAGGTCGAGGCCGTGCAGCATCGGGTGGTCGCGGAAGTCGTCGCCGGAGCGCTCCAGAATCCCGGCCCGGTCGGCGATGAGCCGGACCCGGACCGGGCGGGTTGCCTCCAGGTCGTAGCGCTCCCGGTCGTGGCGGTCCCAGCCGAGGCGGGTGCGCGCGCACGGATGCAGTTGGTGCCCTTCGGTGGCGAGGGTTTCGAGCAGCCGCGTGGCGGTGTGGGCGTCGTGCGAGCACGCGGCGATGAGCTCTGCGAGGGTCCCGGCCCCGGCCCGGGCCGCCAGCGCGGCGAAGTGCCGGTTGCGTCTGGCCGCGCGGGTCCGGGCGTCGGCCAGGCCGTCGTGCGCGGCATGGAGTTCGGCGGCGAGGTGCTCGGGCACGGCCGATCCGAGGATCTCCTCGAGCGTCTTCACCGGGTCCTCGTCGGGCCCGTCGACGTCGAGTTGGTCGAAGGCGCCTTCCCTTGCCCCGTCAGGTTTCGGCCGGTCGCGGTAGCCGCCGAGGTTCTCGCGCCAGGCGGCGGCCTTGATCTGCGAGGCGAGGTTCACGCCGCCGCCAGGGGGTTGTCGATGTGGACCCAGATGTCGGCGGTCGGGTTGTCGGCCAGGCGCATCGCGGTGGTGGCCTTGATCGGCCACGGCTTGCGCAGGACCGCGCCCTCGATGGCGTCGCCCAGGTCGAGGTCGCGGACCGCGCTCGCGACGGTGGACCACCACCGGCCCGGGTCGGTGCCGGTCCAGTCGGCGAGCGCGTCGACGATCGCGGTGAGCGTGGTCGGGAACAGGGCGGCGAGGAGCTTCGTCAACCTGGCCTCGGGGTCGGGTTCGGGCAGGTCGCCGGTGACGCCGGGGAAGTCGTCGGGCGGGACGCGGATGCCGCCGAAGTCCCGGTACACGAGTGCGGCCGGTCGGTCGCCGGTGAAGGAGGCGAGGGTGTTCTGGCCGTGCGCCTCGAGCGCGACACCGGTGTCGGCGAACAGCCGCAGCGGGTCCAACAGTGTGGCGGCGAGTGCCTCCCACCAGGATTCGAGGTCGTCTCCGGCGAGGGCGGCGGCGATCGGACGGCCGGATGAGGGATCGGGCTCGGCCAGCGCGGCGAGCGGGACCGCTCGCGGGTGTCCGATGGTGTGGGGGGCGGGGCGGACGATGGCGGCCAACCCGGTGTCGAAGTCGCTTCCGGGCGCCCATCGGTAGCCCTCGCCGAGCGGGCGGTGCAGTGCGGAGCGCTCGGGCATGAGAGTGATGCCGAGCTTCGCCGCGGGCGCCGCGAGGCGCTCGTAAACCCAGCGGCCGTTGCGTGCGGCCGGGAGCGAGACGTGGCGGACCGCCGAGGTCAGCTGCAGGTCAACGGCGGTCTTGACGTGGAGGTCTCCGGTCGAGATCGTTCGCAGGCTCATGAGTGGAGCGGCGTCCGGCCAGGTCCGCTCGGGGCCGGTGAGGCCGCGCCGGGCCGCCTGCCACGGATGGACCGGGATCAGGCCGAACTCGACGCCGCCGTCCGCGACGCCCCATCCCTCCCAAATCGTCAACGGCGGCAGCCGATAACGGCCCAAAGCGAACCGGGCCCGGTGCTCGGGCGCGTACGCGTGGATCTCCTCATCGGTCAGCTCGCCGCGTGAACGCGCGAGCGGGTGGGTCGGGTGACCCAGCAGGACCGCTTGCTCGAACCATACGGACGGGTCTGCGTGCGCGGCACTCGCGGCCGCCCACAGGTCGGTCGGATGCGGTTGCGCCGCTTGCAAAGCGAGAGCGGTTCCGCGCACGGCGGCGGCGATCTCGGCGGCGAACCGTGCCGCGTGGGGCGAACCGGCGCTGAGGGACGCGGCGAGTTCGGCGGCGGTGGACCCGGTCGCCTTGCCAGGCAGCGGCTCGCGGGCGGCGGCGGACCGCAGACGCGAGGCGACGATCGCGTCGGCGCGCGCGGTGATGGCCGGCGCGACACTATCGGCGACTGCCGCGTCGGCGCGTCCAGCCGCGGTCGAGCCGTCGTCGGCGCCGGGTCGGCGACCGCTCACGGCACCGCCGATACCGGGCCGGCCTTCGCCTCCGGCGCCGGCAGCGTCCCTAGGTGCGGCATCGGCGGCTCGGTCGGTGGCGTTCACAGCCTGCACTGTACTGGCGCCGGGCGCCCGTGTGGAGGGTGCGATTGCTCACGAACCGCATGGTTACCTTGCGGTGGACCAGCTCTCAGGTCTGTACGACCGGGGCCCGGTCGCCGGTGCGCGGGGCCGGGACGGCCGCGAGGCGCATCCGCAGGGCCTGGAGCACCGGCAGGTCGTAGACCATGCCGCCCGCGGCGAGCCACAGGCCGATGTCGGTGGCGGCCTGGCCGACGGCGACATCGTGGACCGCGGCGGTCTCGCCCGCGCGGGCGGTCTCGGGGAGGGTCGGCCACAGCACCCAGCCCTGCACGTTCGCGTCCGGCAGCGCCGCATCGAGCGCCTTGACCGCTTCGGGGAGGTTCACCGAGTCGACGTCGGCGCTGTCGCGTCCGACCGGCGCGCACAGCAGCGCGATCCGGTCGCCGCAGACGATCGCGTGCGGCACGCGCGTCTCCAGGTCGACCGGCAGGGCGACGAACAGCCGCGCGGCGGGCAGGTTCGAGAGGACTTCGCGCAGGAGCTTCCCGGTGGCCTTGTCGGCCTTCGGGCGCGTGCCCACGGGCCCGAAGGCGTTGAACTGGCGCAGTGCCCCGCCGACCGAGCGGCGCAGCGCGAGCGTGTACCGCAGGCGCTTCACCGTCCACGCCAGAGCGGCGCCGGTGAGGACGTAGACGCCCAGGGCCCAGCCCCACGGGGTGCTGAGGCCGGCGAGCCAGATGACGGCGGCGGCGAACAGGAACGCGAGGACGAGCCGCCCGGTGGGCGGGTGCGGCGAGGAGTCGGGGCGGCGGCGCAGGGCCCGGCTGGTCTGGACGAACACGATCATGGCGATCGTGATCGTCACGGGGATGGCCAGCGCGAGGAACAGCCAGCCGTCGGCGGCGAGCGCCTGGCCGAGGTAGCCCAGGCCGCAGAAGATCCAGACGGCGGCGACGGCGCCGCTGAATGCGCCTGCGGCCCAACTGGAGGGCCGGTGGACGGGCCTGGTCAGGCGCAGGCGCGCGTGCCAGGGGACGGCGACGAGGGCGCCTTCGGTGGGGAAGCCCTGGGCGGCCGGCTGCGGGGCCGGCGAGACGTTCCAGCCGCGGACTTTGCGGTGGGAGGGCTTGGCGGCGGCCTTGCCGTAGCGGCGGGCGGCGCGGCGGCCGAAGCGCAGCAGGTCGTACTCGCGGCGCTGCCCAGGGTGGGAGAGGGTCTCCCAGGCGCCTTGGACGAGGTGGAACTCGTCTTCGTCGCCACCGCGGTCGGGGTGGGTCTCGCGCAGCCGCCGGCGGTAGGCGGCTTGAATCTCGGCTTTCGCGGCCTGCGGGCTCACCCCGAGGACGCGGTAGTGGTCTGGTTCGTTCACCACGCGGCTCCCGGTCGGTCGTACGGGGACGGGCCGCTGCCCGACGAGGGGAATCGGGCGTCGGTCTCGACGGTAATGGAGCCAATCTACCGCCGGTTCGCCGCTTTGGGTGCTACCAGGTCCGAGAATTTCGTACGGATGCGTCTCATTCGCGCCTCACCGGTCGGGCGCCGGGCCGTCACGGCGCCACAGTGGAGGTAACTTGCGCAGTCGCGGGCGGCGCGCCGCACTTCACTGGTCGTCGAATGCCGTTCTCCGCCACCGGCAGTGAGCGGAGACGCGCACTCGATGGGCGATGGGGGCCCATTCGAGCGACCATTGCCGCGACAGGGGAGCGGTGGTGACATCGGACAGTGCGCACCCGCGACGAATCCATTGCGGGCTGTCGTTTCCGCGCGGGCGGCGTGCCGGGGCCGGCCCGTGGTGCGGTGCTAGCCCTGCCAGAACCGCGCGAGCGCGGAGGCGGCCGGGTCGTCGACGTCGGCGATGGCGTACTCGGAGGTCTCGACCGAGCTGCCCGAGGCCGTGTTCACCCACGGTTCGGCCTCGGCCGAGCCGAGCACGTCCAGGTCGACCCACGGATAGCCGTCGACCGGTTCGGGGACGTCCAGGTCCAGTTCGGGCGGGAAGCTCGGCGGGTTGTCGGCTTCGTCGACGAGCAGGTCCTCATACGTTGCCGCGTAAGCGGTCTCGTCGCCGGAGGCGGTGTCGTCCTCGGCGTCGTCGTATTCGGCCTCGGCGGTGAAGTCCTCGTCGAGGACCTCGTCGTCGGCGAAGTCGGTCTCGGCGCCGTCGAAGGCGAATCCGTCGAGGTCGTCCTCGCCGGGAACCTCGCCGTCCTCGAACTCGTCCAATGCGGGGGCGTCCGCGTCGTCGTCGAGGTCGCCGGTGTCGAAGTCCGCGTCCGCTTCGGGGTCGAAGGCATCGAACTCATCCATCACGCATCCTCCTCGCCTGGGACGAGCGTGCGGGCCTTGGCCAGCACCTCGTCGAGCTGTTTGACCTTGGAGGCCATGGAGTCGCGGCGCTGCTTGAGCGCCGCCTGCTTCTTCGCCCGGGCGGCCTGGTCGGCCTTCTGGGCGTTCTCGGCGGCCGAGATGCGCGCGTCGAACTCGGCGGCGCGACGCTCCAGGGCGTCGTCCAGCGTGGAGTTGAACACGAACTCGACCTCGGTGAACCGGAAGCTGATCTCCTCGTTGAGGTTCGCCCGCGCTTCGGCGATGATCCGCTGGATCCACGTCTTCGCGGCCTGGCGGTCGCCTTGGATCTTGCGGCGGTACAGCAGGAACGCGGCGGCGGCGAGGCCGACGCCGACACCGGAGGCGGAGAGGGCGATCGCGGCGGCGCTGCCGGCGACGGCGGTGAGGCCGATCGCGCCGGCGCCCATGGTGACGACCCGTCCGGCCATCATGGCGACGCCGGCGGAGGAGGCCACCAGGAGCGCCCCGTCGTTGGCCGCGTCGCGGCGGGTCCGCCCCGAGGCGGCAGTGCGGAGCCCGGCGGAGATCGACCCGGTGACCTGCTGCAGCTCGTCGTCGTTGAACACCTGCCGGAGTACGCGCTCGGCCAGGAGCACGAACCGCTGATGCAGCTCGCCCGAGAGGCGCGCGGCGATGCCCTGCAAGGCGATGTCCACCCGGTTGGGCAGCGATTCGAGCGCGGCCTTGTTGGCCTTCTCGACCTCGTCCAAAAGGGCCTCTTCGAGCTCCTGCAAATGCGTGCGCAGGCGGCCCTGGACTTCGATCTTGGCCCGCTGGGTCTCCACGCGCAGGGCCAGGTTCGCCTTCTTCGTCTCGGTGCGGCGCAGCGCGAGGGCCTGCTTCTTCTCCTCCTTGAGCCGGTTGGCGGCTTCGGGATCGGGGTCGTAGGCCTTCATGTCGGCGGCGGCGGAGACGGCGAGGCGCTGGAACTCGGTGCGCACGGCGCGGACGACGTTCGCGGCGACCAGGGCCTTCCCGGCGGTGGCGACCTTCACGAGGGCGCGCTGCATCTTCCCGATGCCCGACTCCTTCGCGAGGGCCTGGCGGGTGGGCCCCTGGGAGTTGAGGGCGTGCTCGGCGAGCATCGCCGACACCGGGTAGTGCGGGGCGTTGCGGAACCGGGGGGCGTGCGCCTCGATCAGCGACCGGTTCTCCTCCATGACCGTGCGCCAACCCGGGTACGTGTCGGTCTTGGTCAAAGCGAAGACCACGAAGTTGACGCGCTTGGACGCCTCGGTGAGGAAGTCCAGTTCGGTCTTGGCCATCGGCGACGACGCGTCGGTGACCATGATCAGGCACGTGGCCCGCGCGACCGCTTCGAGCGCGATCTGGGCGTGGTCGGGGTCGAGCCCGCCGGTACCCGGCGTGTCCACGACGGACATGTGCTTGAGCAGCGCCGACGGGTGGCCCACGAGCATCCGCCTGGGCGGCACCATGCCCGGGGGCATCGTGCCCAGCCGGGTCGCCCAGTTGCGCAGGTCGCCCACGCCCAGGAGCATCGGGTCGGCCGCGCCGGGCTGCCAGGCGCGCACCGACGCCTGCTCGGCCCAAGCGAACTCGAGGTAGGCCGTGGTCGCCACCTGGGCGTCCACAGGGGACAGGCCGGGCATGCCGAGGAGGGCGTTCACGAGCGAGGACTTGCCGCGCTTGGTCTCACCGACGACGACCGCGACGGGCTTGTCGGGCTGCCAGCGCGAGACCTCGTCGACCTCGGCGGCGGCCTTGGCGTCCACGGTCCGCAGCGAGGCGTTGCCGGCCTTGGCGGCACGGGCGCACAGCTTGTGGATCGCCTGGGCCGGGTTCGGCTTCGCGGGGGCGGTCTTCTTCGCCGGGGCCGGCTTCGCGGCCGGCGACGGAGTGGCGGTGTCGGTCATGCTCGAACCTGCCCGCGGTAGACGGTGACGATGGGGTGGCGCATGAGGCGGCCGCGGTCGGTGTACCCGATCTGCTCGGTGCGCGCGATGATGCCGTCCTCGGCCGGGGACCCGGCGGCGATGGTGCCGCCGGCCTCGTGCACGGCCGGGTCGAACCGCTGCCCGGTCGCGTCCACCGGGGTCACGCCGACGCGCGAGAACGCGCCGTCCAAGTGCTGCGCCAGCGCGGGGGAGGTGGCGCGGTCCCGCATCCAGATGCACGCCTCGACCAGGACGTTCCGGTCGGACAGGGCCTGGGCGGCGCGGGCCGGTTCCTGCAGCTGCCGCACCGGGATCGGACCCGAACCGGCCGCCGGGCCCTGGGCGGGCGCGAACGGCGCACCGGAGACCGGCGGCGCCGACACCGGCGGCATCGGCTGCGCGGCGGGCGGGGCGATCGACCGTCCGGTGAGGAGGGCCACGACGGCGGCGATGACGACCGACCCGGCCGCGACGGCCAAGGTCACCGGATCGAACCCGCCGGTGAGGAACACCGAGCCAAGGGCGGCGGCGGCAAGGCCCACGAGGGCCCCCACCAGCGGTCCGCCGAGTCGATTCGTCACAATGCTCTCCTTATGTCGTGCAGGCGTTGCGGAGCCCGGCAGGGCCCGGTTGCGGGGCTCATCCGAGCCGCTGGGCGAGTAGATGGAAACCACGATGCACCACGTTCGCCACCCGCGCCTGCGACGGCGTGGCCCCGCCGTTGGCGAAGGCCCGCCAGCGCGCGGCGGCCTCGATCGCGGCACGCCGCAGCTGCGGCCTGGCCTCACCCGGCAGGCCCAGGACGACGCCGGCGTCGTCGGTCAAAGCGAGCCGCGCGACCTCGGCCTCCATGGCCTCGGGCAACGCGACCTGCCCGGTGGTGACCTGAGCGGCGGCCTCCAGCAAAGGGAGGCGGTGGTATTCGGGGCGGGCCACGATCGACTCGACCGCGCCCCGCAGGAGATCCCGGTCGGCGGCCGGCCCGGAAGCGGCGGCGGCGTCCAGACGCCCCAGCGCCCAACCGGCCTTGATCACGTCCGCACGCACCCCGAAGATCTGATGCAACGTGGTGCGCAGGCGCGGGAACCCGGAAGCGGCGAACAGCAACCGGACGAGCTCCCCAGTAGCCAAATGCGGATTCGCGCCCAGATGCGCGATGGCGAAGTGGATGCCGTACAAGTCGAGCCGCTCGAGCAGCCGCTGCCGCTGATGCTTGTCGACCGGCCCCTCAGTGGACAGGAACAGCCCCGCGCTGGCGAGCATCAAAGCGCGCTTGTCCTCATCGAGCCCGGCGAGGGTCCTAAGCGCTTCGCAGTCGGCCGCGGTCAGCAGCCCCGCCTCAGCGGTCTCGGCCAGCAGCCCCACGACCGGGACGACGTCGCACACCGACCGGCGCAGCACCGCGGCCTGGTCCCCGGCGATCGGCCCCGCCACCGGCCACGGGTCCTGGCCCGGACCCGGAGCGAGCTTGTCAGCCTTGTTGTACAGCCCCAACGCGTTCATCGGCGATGACGACAACTGCTGGGAGGCCTTCGCGAACGCCGCCAACGCCTCCACGTCGTCAGCGCGGACCTGCTGGGTGAAGACGTAGATGATCGCCTCAGCGGACTCGACCGCGGCGCGGGAGTCGTCGTCGACGTCATCGGCGATCGGCGCGGCGAACAGCATCTCGCGCGCCGCATCGGAAATATCGGTGTTGACCGACTGCAGACCCGGCGTGTCCACCACCGTCAAGTCCCGCAACCGGTCCGACGACAACTGCACGTCGATCATCGCGGCCTCATCGGCCGGGATCGGCAGCGTCGTCGGAATCATCCCGTTGGCGTCCAACGGCACCGCGTGCTTCGTGCCGTTGCGGGCGACCACGTCCACGCGATCGGCCGGACCGTACCGGAACTGCGTCACCACCCGCGTGCACTCACCCGCCGCCGTCGGCGCCACACGACGCCCGATCAACGCGTTGACCAGGGTGGACTTGCCGGCTTTCAAACGCCCGGCGACCGCGACGCGCAACGGCTGCCCGAGCCTGGAGGCCACCTCCTCGACCACAGGACGAGACGCGCCACTGACCTTGCCGGCCAGCTCTTCGCACATGCCCGCCACACTCGTGGTGAGTTGCCCTGCCACCATGCTCCTGCGTCCGCCCTCTCGATCGTTCCTCCGGCACCGGGCCGCCGACGCCGGTCTGCGGCATCGAAGCTTCCGCAATATCATGAGAGGCGTCGGCGAACCGTCGACAACACGACGATACAAACCGCAGCCGCCCGGCCGCCTCCCCCATTCGTGCCACAGCGTTAGGAGCCCCCTTGGCCGCCCCGCCGCCCACCCCCGGTCTGGCCCGACCCCGCGCCGCCGCATCGCCCGCCGACACCGCCCTCGGCGACCGCGAAGACGCGCTGCGCGCCATGGCCGGCGCGCTGGCCGGCCCGGGCCTGGTGGTCGTCCACGGCCCGCCCGGCTGCGGGCGCACCCGCCTGCTGGACCGGCTCGCGCGCGCCTCGAAGCGCCCCGTCCACGCCGGCGGCGGCCTCGCCATGCTCTCGGGCGCACCCGCCCTCGCCCTCGAACGGGCCACGCGGGCGCGCATGCCCGCCGACGACCTGCCGCTGCTGGCCGAAGCCGTCTACTCCCGCACCCGCTGCGGCCTCCTGGTCATCGACGACCTCCAATGGTGCGACGCCGCGACCCTCGCCGTCCTGCCGCTCCTGGCCGAGCGCCTCCCGGTCGCGGCCGCCCTGCGCACCCCCAACCGCCTCCCCGAGGCCGCCCTCGCCCGCCTCCTGGCCGACGCCACGGTCATCACCGTCCCCGACCTGACCGACGCCGAAGCGGCCCGGCTCGTCGCCGAGGCCGCCCCGGCGCTGCCCCCGGCCCGCGCCGCCGCCCTCACCGTCCGCGCCGGCGGCAACCCCCTGGCCCTGACCGCGCTCGCCAAACGGGCCGCCCACCTCGACGACCCCACCGACGACCTGGACCTGGAGACCCCCGGCGACCCCGCCGCCGCCGCGGCGGCCGCCATCGCCGACCTGCCCCGCGCCGGACGCACCGCGCTGGCCGCGCTCGGCCTCCTGGGCCGCCCGGCCCACCCGAGCCTCCTGGGCGAGGGCGCCTCGGTCCTGCAGGAGGCCGGCCTCGCCGTCGCCGACGGCGCCCACCTGCGGGCCGCCAGCCCGTGGATGGCCGAAGTCGCCGCCGGCATCCTCGACCACGACGCGCGCCTGTCGATGCACGAGCACCTCGCCGACGCCACCACCGGCGTCGAATCGGCCCGCCACGCCCACGCCGCCGGCCTCGCCGACCGCGCCCTCCACACCGCCTTGGAAGCCGCCGCGACCACCGGCCCCCAGGCCCGCGCCGAAGCGCTCCTCCTGGCCGCCGAACTCGACCCGGTCCACGCCGTCGACGCCGCCCGCGCCGCCCTCGCGGCCGGACGCACCCGCGCCGCCCTCGCCGTCCTCGACCGCGCCGCCGACGGCCCCGACACCGCGCTCGCCCGCGCCTGGGCACTGCTGGCCCTCGGCGAGACCGGCCAGGCCCGCACCGCACTCGAGAGCGCCGCCGACGGCCCCGAGACCGACCAGCTGCGCCTGCTGACCGCACCCGCGAGCGAACGCGAAGCGCTCGCCGAAGCGCTGCGCGACGCCCACCCCGACCTCGCCCACCCGGGCCTGGCCGCCGCCCTCGCCGGCGACGACCCCGACGCCCTCGCCCTCGCCGAAGCGCTCGCCCGCGACGCCGGAGACCCGACCACCGCGTTCTGGTGCGCGTGGTCGCGCGTGATCGCCCTGGCCGACGCCGCCCGCCTCGTCGAAGCCGAAGCCGTCGCCCACGAAGCCGCCGACCGCGCCGGCGCCACCGGCGCCTACTCCTGGCAGACCCGGTTCCTCGCCGCCGCCGCCTGGTGCCTCGTCCTCTCCGGCACCGGCCTCGACAACGTCATCGCCGCCGCCCAGTCCCTGGCCGACCACGCCCTCCCGGCCGTCGCCGACACCCTCATCGACGCCGCCATCGCCCTCGCCGAAGCCGACACCGGCGCCCTCGGCGCCGCCCGGGCACGCCTGGCCCGCCTCAAAGACGCCCCCGCGGCCCTCGAAGGCCTCGTCGCCTGGCTCGAACACGAAACCGCCTGGCTCGACGGCCAACCCGGACCCGAAGCCCCCGAATCCCAACCAGGCCTGGTCGGCGGTCTCGCCCACATCACCGGCCGGTGGATCGCCTACGACACCGGCACCGAACCCGTCTCCGCCGAATCCACCCCCTGGCCCGTACCGGTCGCGTCAACCCTCTCCGCCTGGGACAAAGCCGCACCCGGACCGTTCGCGCAGGCCGCCACCACCTGGGACGGCCTGGCCGCCCGCGAACAGGTCCGCTGCCTCCTCGCGCTGGCCGCGCACTCGGGCGACCCGAAAGCCGCCGTCGCGGCCCTGGAAGCGGCCGAGCAGATCGCCGACGACCACGGCCTCATCGTCCTGGCCGGACGTGCCCGCCGCGGCCTGCGCAAGCACGACGTGCGCCGCGACCGCCGGTCGGCGCGCGGCGGCGGGGGACTGACGGACCGCGAAAGGGAAGTGCTGCGCCATGTCGCGGCCGGACACCCCTCGCGGCGGATCGCCGAGATCCTCGGGATCACCGCCGAGACGGTGGAGACCCACATCCGCTCCGGCATGCGAAAACTCGGCGCGAAGACCCGCACCGAAGCCGCCGTGCTGCTCACGGCCTCCGAAGGGGGTGAGGCGTGATGGGCGAGCAGGTGCCCCTGCACGTGGTCGCGGGCACGGGCGACGCGGACCAGATCGTGCGCCGCTGCGCCGCCGCGGGCTGGGCCGCGCACCGGGGCTTCGCGCTCCTGGAACCGGCATGGGACCTGGCCGAACGGCGCCTGGTCTGCCACGGCCAGGTCGGCGACGACCACACGGCCTCGCAAGCGGTCCTGGCCGCCGCGCGCGGCGCCGGCATCGTGGCGGTCGCGACCGGCGCGCTGGCGCTGTCGCTGGCGGCGGACCTGCGCCGCGTCGGACCGCTGGGCCTGACCCCGGGCAAGGCCGAAGCCGCCGACGGCCTGGATCTGGACGCCGAGCAGCGGGCCCTCCTGGGACGCCTCGCCGCCGGCTCGACGATCGCCGCCGCCGCAGAGGCCGAGTTCGTGTCCCTGCGCACGGCCAACCGCCGCATCGCCTCCGCCCGACAGTCCTTGGGCGTCAAGACCACCCGAGAAGCGGTCATGATCTACATCAAACACGCCCGAGACTGAGACGCGCCAAGCCTCCGGGCTCCGGGCTCCGGGCTCCGGGCTCCGGGCTCCGGGCTCCGGCGGATTGTCACACCCCCGGGGCACCATCGAACCGGGGGCGCTCCAGTTCGGACACACCCGACCCCGGGGGCGGGGCACCGCGAACCGTCGGACCCTCCGGGCACCCCTGTGCCCAGGGGCGCAACACCTCAACACACCCGACCCCGGGGGACCGGACACAGCCGGGCCCGGCGCGAGGCCGCACTCATGCGACTCGGCACCGGGCCCGTTGGCTCCCCGCTTCGCGCTACTTCAGCTCAGCAAGGCGCGCTTCGGCCTCGTCGAGCTGGCGGCGCAGCCGCGAGGCCTCCTCAGCGGCCTCGGAGCGGATCTTCTCGACCACCTCGTCCACGACCTCGGCGACCTCATCGGACCCCGACGCCTGGCACATCGCCAGCGCGTTCGAGTGGGCGACCTTCGCGCCCTTGACGACCGTGCGGGCACCGCGAGCGGCCGCCACCGACCACTCGCCGTCCTCATAGGTCAACGTGATCGCGAGCTCGGGGTGCTTGGGCGCCCCGGCGCGCGGCCGGGCGGCCTTCTTCTTGGGGGCCGGCGCGGGCTCGGCGGCACTCTGGGGCACCTCGGGAACGGTCACGGGCTTCCTTTCACTCACAACGGGTTTGGGTTTCGACACGGGCTCGTCCGGGAGCAGGCCCGGACCCGACGGCGCGACCGGCTCGGCCGGCGCATTCGACCGCTGGCGCGGCGCACGCCGCGTCCCCTCACCGGGCGCGGGCAGGCGCAGCTCGGCAGCGGAGAACGACAGCTCGTCGGATCCGAAAGCGACCTGGACGAAATCGTCCACACCACCCGGATCGAGGGCGACGACCTTGCCGGTGCGACCGGCGACCTGACCGGCGGCGTCGGTGAACACCACCTTCGGCTTCTTTCCTTGCGCCAGCACCGCTTCGAGATGAGCGATGTCGGCACTCGACAGTGACATCGGGGGCTCCTTTTCACAGGTTGTATCTGCACAGCGTCGGCAGACGACGTCCGCAGGGCCGGTTGCGGGCCGGCCAGTTGCTGCATCCTCCAATACCTACCCCGCGGGTACGACACCACCCCGCGGCGAAGTCGCCCACGCCCGCCCCAGCCCGCGATCCGCCACCCCCGCACCACGACCCGCACCACACCCCCCGTTCACCTCCCGCAGCGCCGCACACCCCACCCCACCCATGCCCGGCACGCCGGCACCGCCGAGCCCCGCCCGGAATATCGGCTGCGGTTCAAGCCCGGGCCATGTCAATTTCCCCAACCCGCCCACCTGGGCACTTACGCTCCGACCATGAGAGTCGCACTGGTCACCGAATCCTTCCCGCCTCAAGTCAACGGCGTCGCCCGCTCCGTCGCGCGGGCCGCGGCTCACCTCGTCTCGCGCGGGATCGAACCGGTCGTCATCGCCCCCGCCCCCGGGCCCGGCCCGCGACCGGTCTTCGACTGGCCCGTCGTCCACGTCCCCTCCATCCAGCTCCCCGCCTACAAGCACTTCCGCGCCGGCCTCGCCACCCGCGCCCTCGACGACGCCCTCGACACCCACCGCCCCGACGTCGTCCACCTCGCCAGCCCCTTCGGCTACACCGCCCGAGCCGCCGCCTGGGCCGAACGCCGCGGCGTCCCCACCGTCGCCGTCTGGCAGACCGACCTACCCGCCTACGCCCGCGCCTACCACCTCACCGCCTTCGAACAACTCGTCTGGCACCGGCTGCGCTCCATCCACTCCCGCGCCCGCATCAACCTCGCCCTCTCCACCTGCACCGCCAAAGACCTCGCCGCCCAAGGCATCGGCGGCATCGCCGTCCTCCCGCACGGCGTCGACACCGAACGCTTCCACCCCCGATACCGCGACCGCACCCTCCACGACGCCCTCACCCCCGACGGCGAACTCCTCGTCGGCTACGTCGGCCGCCTCGCCCGCGAAAAGCAACTGCACTGGCTCACCGACCTCGCCGCCACCCCCGGCATCCGCCTCGTCATCGTCGGCGACGGCCCCCGCCGCAAAGCCCTCGAACGACTCCTCCCGCAAGCGGCGTTCCTCGGCGCCCTCCACGGCACCGACCTCTCCCGCCTGTACGCCTCCCTCGACCTCTTCGTCCACACAGGACCATTCGAGACCTTCGGCCAGACCATCCAGGAAGCCCACGCCTCCGGCGTCCCCGTCGTCGCCGTCGACGCCGGGGGAGCAGCCGAACTGGTCGACCCCGGCGTCGACGGCACCCACTTCCCACCCGGCGACGCCCCCGCGCTGGCCGCCACCGTCCAAACCCTCGACGGCCGCCGCGACCTGCTGCGCCAGTGGGGCGAACGCGGCCGCCTGAAAGTCCAGACCCGCACCTGGGAAGCCGAAGGCGACGCCCTCATCGGCCACTACGAGCGGGCACTGGCACTGGGCCCGGCACGCGCCCGGCTCGCCGTCCCCACGGCTTGACGTACGACAGGACCGTCGCCCCCAGGTAAACCGACGACGACACGATCGGCGCCGCCAGAATCTGGTCGTCCAACACCTGCAGACGCGCCGGATCGAGCGACGCGGCGGTCGCCGCCAGACCCGGACGCAGCGACAACACCGTGAGCGCGAACGTGATCACCGTCGCCACCAACTTCACCAGCACCCACGTATAAGCAAGGCTCCAACGGGTACCGAGCATCAGCACGACCCCCGTCACCAGAGCGGCCGCTCCGAACGGCACCGCGAGAGCCCCGGCGAGCCGGTCCATGGCCGTCCCCGCCGCATACTGCTCGGCCGGATCACCCGTGCCCGTCGCCCACACCCCCAAGACCAGCAGGCACAGGCTCAAACCCAGCCAGGCGACGGACGAGACCACGTGAGCGATGATGAAGGCCCGGTACACGGGCCGGCGAAGCTTGAACATGCCCTCCACGATCGCGCCCGCACCCGCACGACCGCATCGTCGAACGAACGTATTCGCGCCTACGCAACCGAGCGGACCCCCGCTAGATCGCCTCCGCGCTGACCGCCTTCGTATCCATCCGCGCCCACTTCAAACCGATGAGCGGGAACAACAGCACCGACAGCATCGCCGCACCGATCATCGCCGCCGCAATCGACTCGTCCACCAGACCCCGCTCCGCCGCCGTATTCGCCGCCACCACCACGATCGGCAACTCCGTCGCCGCGAACGCCGCCAACGCACCCCGCTGCGACCGCGGCAGCACCCGCGCGAACAAAGCAGACGTCGTCACCCCGCGCACCAGAGCGAACGCCCCCAAGAACACCGGGATCAACACCAGCGCCACCGGCGACCCCGCCAACTGATCGAGATCGAACGTGACCCCCGTGTACACGAAGAACACCGGCACCATCGCACCGAACCCGATCCCGTCCAGCTTCGACTGCACCAGCACCTCCTCACGCTCGTCCAAAGCCGACAGCAGCACATGCATGCACACCCCGGCCGCGAACGCCCCCAACGCGATGTCCACCCCGATCTCCGCCGCCAACAACACCGCCGCCAACAGCACCAGCACCGACAACCGCACCGCCAACTGCGCGCTCGTCCCCATCGTCGCCGACAGCAGCCGCGACACCCGCGCCGAACGCCGCAACGACCCGAACGCCGCAGCCGCCACCGCCAACCCCACCAACGCAATCGCCAACGTCGTCCTACCCGAATGCTGCCCATGAGAAAAGAACAACGCCAGCAACGCGATCGGCGCGAACTCGCCCACCGCCCCCACCGCCATCAAATGCGGCCCCACCGGCCCCGCCAGCAACCCCGAATCCCGCGCGATCGGCAGAATCGTCCCCAACGCCGTCGAACACAACCCGATCGCCACGATCAGCACCGCATCCACCCCCGCGACCGCCAGACCACCCGCCGCCAACACGAACGACACGACCCACCCCAACGCCGCCAGCGTGATCGGCCGCCCCCGCACCGCCCGAAAATCGATCTCATACCCCGCCAGGAAGAACAGCATCGCCAACCCCAACTGCGACACCGACTCGAACAGCAGATGCTCCTGCACCAACCCCAGCAACTGCGGCCCGATCACCATCCCCAGCACGATCTCCACGACCACACTCGGCAACCGCACCCACCGCTCCAACCGGTCCACCAGCAACGGCGCAGCCACCGCCGCCACCGCCAACACCAGCAACTGCACCGGCAGCACCTCACCCCACACCACGTCCACGGCCGGAGCCTAACGGCCCCACCAGGCCCCACACCCCACTTCGGGGCTTAACCCCACCCCACTTCGGGGGACCAACAGCACTACCGGTCGGTAACCAACAGGGATACCGTCGACGCATGGCACTGGCACTCCACGACCCCAAACCCCGCCTCCGCGGCTGGCTCCACCTCGGCGCCTTCCCCACCGCGATCATCGCCGGACTCATCCTCATCAGTACCGCCCCCACCCTCACCGGACGCCTCGCCACCGCCGTCTACATCGCCACCTCCGCCGCCCTCTTCGGCATCTCCGCCCTCTACCACCGCACCAACCTCAACGAACGCGCCACCAAGTGGCTCAAACGCCTCGACCACGCGAACATCTACCTCATCATCGCCGGCACCTACACACCCATCGCCGTCCTCGCCCTCGACGGCACCGCCCGCACCGCACTCCTCACCGCCATCTGGGCCGGCGCCCTCGCCGGCGTCGCCTTCCGCACCCTCTGGGTCGGCGCCCCGCGCTGGCTGTACACGCCGCTGTACATCGGCCTGGGCTGGGCCGCGGTCTTCGTCATGCCCCAGCTCATCGACGGCGCCGGCACGACCGCGACGGTCCTGATCTTCACCGGTGGCGTGCTCTACACGATCGGCGGCGTCATCTACGCCCTCAAGCGCCCCAACCCCTCCGTGCAGTGGTTCGGCTTCCACGAGGTCTTCCACGCCTTCACGCTCGCCGCCTACGCCGCGCAGTTCGCCGCCGTCGCGCTCGTGGTCCACTCCGCCAACTGACGGCTCGCAAGCATCGCCGAGGACAACACCTGACGGATACCATTGGGCCCCTAAGCGAGGAGGCCACGATGAGCGACAGGCAGGCCCGCGGCGTCGACCGCCAGATCCAAGAGGCCGAGGCCCGCGGCGAGTTCAAGAACCTCCCCGGGGCCGGCAAACCGCTTCCGGGCATGGGCCAGCCCCTGCACGAGGACTGGTGGCTGCACCAGCAGGCCACCCGCGAGAACATCGGCCTCGACGCCCTCCCGCCCGCCCTCAAACTCAGCCGCGAAGTCGAAGAACTCCCCGACACCCTCGACAAGCTCAAGAACGAGGAAGCCGTGCGCGAAGCCCTCGACGAGCTCAACGCCCGCATCAGGAAAGCCCTCATCGGCCCCATCGACGGACCGCCGCTGCGCTTCGGCCTGCGCGACGTCGACGCCGAAGTGCGCGCCTGGCGCGAACGCCGCGCCTGAGGCCGAGCCCACACCACCATTGCTTGACAGTGTCAAGATCTGTGCTGCATCATGAACTTGACACTGTCAAGAACCGCGTGCAAGCGCGCCCCCCGTGAAAGGCCAACCCCATGGTCCCCATCGTCACCCTCGCCGCCGTCACCCTCCTCGCCCGCCTCACCGGATTCCTCGGCGTCGACGCCCTCGACTGGCAGACCTCCCTGCGCATCGGCTTCGCCGCCATGTTCCTCATCACCGGCATCGTCCACTTCGTCCCGAAGTTCCGCGACGACATGATCCGCATGATCCCCGAGAAGCTCCCGCAGCCCGCCCTGCTCGTCGCCGTTACCGGCGTCCTCGAGATCGCCGGCGCCGCCGGCCTCCTCATCCCCGCCACCGCGCCCGCCGCCGCGATCTGCCTCGCACTCCTCCTGGCGGCCATGTTCCCCGCCAACGTCTCCGCAGCCCGCCGCAGCATCCCCCTCGCCGGCAAACCCGCCACCCCGCTCGGCATCCGCACCGCCGAGCAGCTCCTCTTCATCACCCTCGCCGTCCTTGCCGCCCTCTGACGAGCCCGCGGGGGAGCGGACACCACGAAGGCCCCGAACCGGATCGGTTCGGGGCCTTCGACGTACACGCCTATGCGACCGGGCGGCCCAACGTCAGGTAAGCGAAGCCCAGTAGGCCCCGGTGCCCGCGCAGCCACCAGTCGCGGTGCGCGTCAGTCTGCTCGCGGATCTCATCGGCCTTCTCGTGACTGGGGTTTGCCAGCAGCCAGACCTCCTTGTCCGCCAGGAACTGCGACTCGAAGTCGTCCCATTCGGACTGCTCCACCGACTCCACCCGCAGTGGACGGAAGCCCGTCTCCACGGCCACGTCCACGAACTCCGGCAGCAGCAGAAAGTCCCCGGTCGTGGTCCCGGGCCACATTCCGGCCAGCTCGGCCTCGTTAGGGACCCGGTTCCACACGCCGTCGCCGATCAAGAGCCGCCCGCCGGGCTTGACGATCTTGTACAGCTCCCGCAGCGCGTCCGTGCCCGTGCCGAACGCGTGCACCGCACCGATGCAGATCACCAGATCAGCCGGCTCGGTCCAGTCGTCACCCTGGTACTCCACGAACTCCAGCCGGTCCGCGATGCCCTTGGCCACCGCACCCGCACGACCGCGTTCCAGCAGCTCCAGGTCCGAGTCGATCCCATACGCCTTCGCGCCCGGCACCTTCGCGGTGACGCGCTGCAGCAGCTCGCCCCACCCGCACCCGATGTCCACGATCGTCTGCGGCGACGCCGCCGCGCACTCCTCCACCTGCCGGTCGAAACGCCAAGCGGCGATGGGGGAGTTGCATTCAAGATGGCCGTACCGAGACGGCTTGTCATGAGAAGTCATCGCGCGCCACGCTAACAGCCGCACCCCGCGCCCGCAAACGGATTGCCCCACCCCTCACCGCCCACTACCGTGGCCCCCATGATCACCGTCCACGCCTTCGTCTACGCCCGGCCCGAACACCGCGACGCCTACCTCCAGGGCCTGCGCGACCTCCAGGCCACCACCAGGGCCAACGACCCCGGGTGCCTGCGCTATGACTTCTGGGCCTCCATCGACGACCCGAACGCCTTCGTCTGCATCGAAGCGTGGACCGACATGGACGCCCTCACCGCCCACCTCCACGCACCGCACCACATCGCCGGCAGCGCCGCCCTCGACGCCTACCGCGCCCGCCCCAGCGAAATCCAGATCTTCGAATCCACACCCATCAGCCTCTGATGTCACACCCCGATGGGACACTCCCACACATGACCGACCTCAAAACCCACCTGCACCGCTACCTCCAATCCGGCCGCGACGCCGTCATGTGGAAGCTCGAAGGCCTGGGGGAGTACGACATCCGCCGCCCCCTCACACCCACCGGCACGAACCTCCTCGGCCTCGTCAAGCACCTCGCCAGCAACGAGGCCGGCTACTTCGGCCTCGTCTTCGCCCGGCCCTTCCCCGAACCCATGCCCTGGGTCGACATCGACGACGACTCCAACGCCGACATGTGGGCCACCCCCGACCAGTCCCGCGACTACATCACCGACCTCTACCGCCGCGTCTGGGACCACGCCGACACCACCATCCGCGAACTCGACCTCGACGCCGAAGGCAGCGTCCCCTGGTGGCCCACCGAACGCGCCACGGTCACCCTCGGCCAGATCACCACCCACATGATCGCCGAGACCCACCGCCACGCCGGCCACGCCGACATCACCCGCGAAGGCCTCGACGGCGCCGTCGGCCTGCGCCAAGGCAACGACAACATGGCCCACGCCGACCAGACCTCCCGCGCCGCCTTCCGCGACCTCGTCGAACAAGCCGCCCGCGACGCCTCCGGACGCTAGACACCCCAAGGGCCCCGGCACCACCTTGGGTTCTAGGAGTCGTTGCAACACCTTGTTCTACAAGGGATTGCGATGGGTTTCGAGATCCGTGGG